>CP108997.1:608486-1216972 GCA_036226585.1 Streptomyces sp. NBC_00708 | reverse complement strand
CACCGGCACGGAGGCGTTCTAGGCTCTGGCCTACCGCCCGTTCACGCAGCGCGGGACGGGCAGACCGCGCACGCACCGAACAAGCAGCGGTACTTGAGCGCCGCCCCGGAAGGGAGCGCCGCCGGGCAAGGAGGGCCGCATGAC
Source organism: Streptomyces sp. NBC_00708 (assembly GCA_036226585.1). Lineage (GTDB taxonomy): Bacteria > Actinomycetota > Actinomycetes > Streptomycetales > Streptomycetaceae > Streptomyces. The sequence continues at coordinate 1,216,828 of CP108997.1, read as the reverse complement.
CGTACGGCGAGTAATGGGCATCGAGACGGAGTACGGGATCTCCGTCCCCGGACACCCCAACGCCAATGCCATGCTCACCTCGTCCCAGATCGTCAACGCCTACGCGGCGGCGATGCACCGGGCGCGCCGCGCCCGCTGGGACTTCGAGGAGGAGAACCCGCTGCGGGACGCGCGAGGCTTCGACCTCGCCCGCGAGACCGCCGACTCCAGCCAGCTCACGGACGAGGACATCGGCCTGGCCAATGTCATCCTCACCAACGGGGCCCGGCTCTACGTCGACCACGCACACCCCGAGTACAGCTCCCCGGAGATCACCAACCCCAGGGACGCGGTCCTGTGGGACAAGGCCGGCGAGCGCATCATGGCCGAGGCGGCCGAGCGCGCGGCGCAGCTCCCGGGCGCCCAGCCGATCCACCTCTACAAGAACAACACCGACAACAAGGGCGCCTCCTACGGGACGCACGAGAACTACCTGATGAAGCGGGAGACCCCGTTCTCGGACATCGTGCGGCACCTGACGCCCTTCTTCGTCTCGCGGCAGGTGGTCACCGGTGCCGGACGGGTCGGCATCGGCCAGGACGGCCAGGAGCACGGCTTCCAGCTCAGCCAGCGCGCCGACTACTTCGAGGTCGAGGTCGGCCTGGAGACCACGCTCAAGCGCCCCATCATCAACACCCGCGACGAGCCCCACTCGGACGCCGAGAAGTACCGCCGGCTCCATGTGATCATCGGCGACGCGAACCTCTCCGAGATCTCGACGTATCTGAAGCTGGGCACCACCTCGCTCGTCCTGTCCATGATCGAGGACGGCTTCATCAACGTCGACCTGGCCGTCGACCAGCCGGTGCGCACGCTGCACCAGGTCTCCCACGACCCCGGACTCCAGCAGCTGATCACGCTGCGCAGCGGCCGGACACTCACCGCGGTGCAGCTCCAGATGGAGTACTTCGAGCTGGGCCGCAAGTACGTCGAGGAGCGGTACGGGGCGGACGCCGACGAGCAGACCAAGGACGTCCTCAGCCGGTGGGAGGACACCCTGAACCGGCTGGAGAACGATCCGATGAGCCTCGCCGGCGAGCTGGACTGGGTGGCGAAGCGGCAGCTCATGGAGGGCTACCGGCGCCGGGACGGCCTGGACTGGGACGCGGCCCGGCTGCACCTGGTGGACCTGCAGTACGCGGACGTACGGCCCGACAAGGGCCTGTACAACCGCCTGGTGGCCCGGGGCCGGATGAAACGCCTCCTCGACGAGCAGGAGGTCGCGCGGGCCCGTACGGCGCCGCCGGAGGACACCAGGGCGTACTTCCGGGGCCGCTGTCTCGAACAGTACGCGGACGACGTCGCCGCGGCCTCCTGGGACTCGGTCATCTTCGACCTGCCGGGCCAGGACTCGCTGCAGCGGGTGCCCACCATGGAGCCGCTGCGGGGGACCCGGGAGCACGTGAAATCGCTCCTGGACCGCTGCCGCACGGCTCAGGAGCTGGTCGAGGTCCTCTCGGGCCGCTGAAAGCGGCTGAAAGGGCTCCCGGCTGGGAATCATTCCGATGACCTCCGGACGTTGAGACAAGTACCGGGCCAATGTCGGACCCCATGGGTAGGGTCTGATCAAGTGCTTCGAACCGAGCGGGGTGAGCTAGATGGCGACCAAGGACACCGGCGGCGGACAGCAGAAGGCGACGCGTTCCACCGAGGAGGTCGAGGAGCAGGCGCAGGACGCGCAGGCATCCGACGACCTCAAGGAGCGCCAGGAGAAGCTCAGCGACGACGTGGACGACGTCCTCGACGAGATCGACGACGTGCTCGAGTCCAACGCCGAGGACTTCGTGCGTTCATTCGTCCAAAAGGGCGGCGAGTAACCGGCCCCGCGCCGGAGGCCTGCGGCAGGTGTGCGGCACGGGCGGTCCGCCCGTGCCGCGGCCCGCGGGCAGGGGCCGCGCTACCGGTCCGATTGCCTCCGCCTCATATGTGGATCACCGTCACCGGGCGGGTAGGGTCCGGGGCGTACCGTGCTTCAACTGCAATTCGGCCATCGGCAAGTTGGGAGATGCTCCTGACGCCTTGCGCAGGGCCATCGCATACCTGGAGGGAAACGCGTGGAAGCCAACACTCGTAGCACCGGGCGTCTACCCGCTGCCTTCCTGACGCCGGGATCGTCCTCCTTCATGGACTTCCTGTCCGACCAGGCGCCCGGGATGCTGCCGGGCAACCGGCAGATGCCGCCCATGAAGGGGGTCATCGAGGCGCCGCACGGCACGACGATCGTGGCGGCGACCTTCCCCGGCGGTGTCGTCCTGGCCGGTGACCGGCGGGCGACCATGGGCAACATGATCGCGCAGCGCGACATCGAGAAGGTCTTCCCGGCCGACGAGTACTCGGCGGTGGGCATCGCCGGGACGGCGGGTCTCGCCGTGGAGATGGTCAAGCTCTTCCAGCTGGAGCTGGAGCACTTCGAGAAGGTGGAGGGCGCCCAGCTCTCCCTGGAGGGCAAGGCGAACCGGCTCTCCACGATGATCCGGAGCAACCTGGCGATGGCCATGCAGGGCCTCGCCGTCGTCCCGCTCTTCGCCGGCTACGACGTCGACCGCGAGCGCGGACGCATCTTCAGCTACGACGTCACCGGCGGGCGTTCCGAGGAGCACGTCGGCTACGCGTCCACCGGTTCCGGCTCGATCTTCGCCCGGGGCTCGATGAAGAAGCTCTACCGCGAGGACCTGACGGAGGCGGAGACGCTCACGCTGGTCGTGCAGGCGCTGTACGACGCGGCGGACGACGACTCGGCGACGGGCGGCCCGGACGTGGGGCGCCGCATCTATCCGATCGTCACCGTCATCACGGACGAGGGCTTCCGGAAGCTGACCGACGCGGAATCCTCCGAGATCGCCCGCTCGATTCTGGAACGCCGCCTGGAACAGCCCGACGGCCCGCGCGCCGCGCTGCTCTGAGCCCGCGTCCGTATCCAGCTTCTTCGATGCTCCCGCCACTGACAGAAAGGGACGGATAGCCGGTGTCGACGCCGTTCTATGTCTCACCTCAGCAGGCCATGGCCGACCGGGCGGAATACGCCCGGAAGGGCATCGCCCGTGGTCGCAGCCTGGTTGTGCTGCAGTACGCCGACGGAATTGTGTTCGTCGGCGAGAACCCGTCCCGTGCGCTGCACAAGTTCAGCGAGATCTACGACCGGATCGGTTTCGCCGCCGCCGGCAAGTACAACGAGTACGAGAACCTTCGCATCGGCGGTGTGCGCTATGCGGATCTGCGCGGATACACCTATGACCGCGACGATGTGACGGCCCGTGGACTGGCGAACGTCTACGCGCAGACGCTCGGCACCATTTTCTCCAGTGCGGCCGAGAAGCCGTACGAGGTGGAGCTCGTGGTCGCCGAGGTGGGCACCGAACCCGAGGGCGACCAGATCTACCGGCTGCCGCACGACGGCTCGATCGTGGACGAGCACGGCTCGGTCGCGGTCGGCGGCAACGCGGAGCAGATCAGCACCTTCCTCGACCAGCGCCACCGCGACGGGATGTCGCTCGCCGAGGCGCTGAAGCTGGCGGTGCAGGCACTGTCCCGCGAGGCCAACGGCAACGAGCGGGAGATCCCCGCGGACCGCCTGGAGGTGGCGGTCCTGGACCGTACGCGGCCCCAGCAGCGGAAGTTCAAGCGGATCGTCGGCCGGCAGCTGGCCCGGCTCCTGGAGGCGGAGGCAGCCGCCTCCACGCCGACCGACGCCCCGTCCGACGCCGAGGACGGCGAGTCCTCGGAGACCCCGACGGCCACCACGGAATCCAAGGGGACCAAGGGCACGACCGACACGACGGACTCCGGCGGGGACGTGGAGTAGCACCCCCCGATACGCCGAGCCCCGGCCCGCTGTACAGGCGGCCGGGGCTTCGTCATGCGGGAGGCGGGGCGGTGGAGCCACGGGCGACCAGCCGCACCGGCAGGCTGCCCGGTTCGGCCGCCCGCCCGTCCAGGACCGCCAGCAGGGCGGCCATACCCCGCTCTCCGACCTGTTCGGCGGGCAGCCGGACCGTGGTCAGCTCCGGTTCCACGGCCGTCGCGAGGGCCAGGTCGTCGAAGCCGGTGACGGAGAGGTCGTCCGGCACCCGCAGCCCGGACCGGCGGGCGGCCTTGCACGCGCCCGCCGCCAGGATGTCGTCGTCGCAGACGACCGCGGTCGGCCGGGGCCCGGGGAGGCCCAGGGCGTGCTCCGCCGCGTCCCGCCCCGCGCGGACGTCCAGCGCCGCGCGCACCGTGCGCACCTCGGTGCCGGGGACCCCGCGCAGCTCCTCGTGCAGGGCGTCCGCGCGGCAGCCGAAGGTCCAGGTGTCGACGGCCGAGGCGAGGTGGAGGAACCGCCGGTGGCCGAGGGCGAGCAGATGGCGGGCCACCTGGCGCATCCCGTCGGCGATGTCGAGGTTGACCCGGGCGGCGGGGCCGGGGGCCGAGGGGTCGCTGTCCAGCATGACGAGGGGGACGTCCGCGCCGTGCAGGGCGTCGAGCGCGTCGGCGGCCATGGACGAGGCGATGACCCCGTCCAGCGCGGCACGGGCCGACGGAAAGGGGTCGCGGGCCGGGCCGGTGCCGTCGGGGGAGGGGTACAGGACGACCCCGAAGCCGTGCTCGGCGGCGACCGCGGCCGCTCCGGTGTAGACCCGGGCGAAGAACTCGTTGGTGAGGGCCGGGACGACCAGCAGGGCCGTCCTGGTGCGGCCGAGGCGCAGATTGCGGGCGGCGAGATTCGGCCGGTAGCCGAGCCCGCGGGCGGCGTCGCGCACCCGGTCCGCGGTGGACTCGGAGACCCGGCCCCGCCATTTGTCGCCCAGGACGAGCGAGACCGTGGCCTGGGAGACGCCGGCGGCCCTGGCCACGTCACGGCTGGTGGGCCGGGGCGGCCCGGGTGGTGCGGGGCTGGTCACGCGGGCCTCCGGGCCGTTCGGTTCAGGCCCGTGAGGTGGACCTGCGGACGGGCTCATGGTACGTATGAACCCGGAAGTTATACGTAAAACCTCGCAGGCCCGCACAGGCACCCGAGGGAGAGGGGCGGGACATGGCCGCGGGATATGTGGACATCCTCCGGGCGCGGCACGCCGCCCGGCTGCTGACGGGCACCCTGGTGGGCCGGCTGCCGAACGGCACGGCGAACATCGCGATCGTGCTGTTCGTCCGGGCCGAGGGCGGCAGCTACACCCTCGCCGGCGCGCTCGCGGCGGTGTACGGGCTGGCCACGGCCGTGGGACAGCCGCTGCTCGGCCGTGCGGTGGACCTGTACGGACAGCCGCGCGTCCAGCTGCCCGCGGCTGTCGTCTCCGCCCTGGGCATGGCCGTGCTCGCCGTGGCGGGCTGCGGCTTCCTGCCGCTCGCCTACGCGGCGGTGGCCGTGGCCGGACTGTTCACGCCCCCGCTGGAGGGCGGCCTGCGGGCGCTGTGGCCGAGCGTGCTGGGCAACGAGGACCGGGTGCACCGGGCGTACGCCATGGACGCGGTCGCGCAGGAGGTGATGTTCACGGCCGGGCCGCTGCTCGTGACGCTGCTGGTCGCCCTGTGGTCGCCGGCCGCCGCCCTGCTCGTCATCAACGCGATCGGGGTGCTCGGCGCGCTGTCGGTCGTGGTGTCCGAGCCCTCGCGCACCTGGCGTTCCGCGCCCCGCGAGGCGCACTGGCTGGGCGCCCTGCGCTCGCCCGGACTGCTGGCGCTGCTCGGCTCGTTCTTCTTCGTGGGGCTCGCGCTGGGCTCCATCACCGTGGCGGGCATGGCGTACGCCGACGACCACGGCCGGGAGGCCGTCTACGGCTGGCTGATGGCGGCCCTCGGGCTCGGCGCCCTGATCGGCGGGGTGGTGTACGGGGCGCGGCAGTGGGCGGGGGCGCCGGAGCGCAGGCTGCGGGTGATCGTCGGGCTGCTGGCGCTGGGCTATCTGCCGCTGGTGCTGACGCCCGGCCCGGTCGCGATGACCGTGCTGGCGGCCGTCTCCGGGGTGTTCCTCGCGCCGGCCGTCGCGTGCTCGTTCATCGTGGTCGACCGGCATGCCCCGCGCGGCACGGTGACGGAGGCGTTCTCGTGGCTCGTGACGACCTTCGGAGTGGGCGCGGCCGTGGGGACGGCGGTGGCCGGTCCGGCCGTCGAACTGGGCGGGACGGCGTGGAGCTTCGCCGTCGCGGGGGCCGGTGGAGTGGCGGCGCTGCTCGTTCTGCTGGCCACCGGGAAGGTGCTCGCGGCTCCGCCCCGTACCGCCGTCGCGGTGCGAGGATCGGAAAATGATCGAAACGGTGCCGTCGAACCCGGTTTCAGCTCGGGCCATCAGGCGTAATGTTCAGTCATGGACCGCCGCATTTTCGGGCTGGAGAACGAGTACGGCGTCACGTGCACGTTCAGGGGACAGCGCCGACTGTCTCCTGATGAAGTGGCGCGCTACCTCTTCCGCCGTGTTGTGTCATGGGGCCGCAGCAGCAATGTCTTTCTGCGGAACGGCGCCCGCCTCTACCTCGACGTGGGATCGCATCCGGAATATGCAACCCCCGAATGCGACAACCTGACCGAACTGGTCACCCACGACAAGGCCGGCGAGCGCATTCTCGAAGGCCTGCTCGTCGACGCCGAACGCCGCCTGCACGAGGAGGGAATCGCCGGCGACGTCTATCTCTTCAAGAACAACACCGACTCTGCGGGAAACTCCTACGGATGCCATGAGAACTACCTCGTGGCCCGGCACGGAGAATTCTCCCGTCTCGCGGACATCCTCATTCCCTTCCTCGTCACCAGGCAGCTGATCTGCGGCGCCGGCAAGGTGCTGCAGACCCCCCGGGGCGCGGTCTACTGCGTCAGCCAGCGTGCCGAGCACATCTGGGAGGGCGTCAGCTCCGCGACGACGCGCTCCCGCCCGATCATCAACACCCGCGACGAACCGCACGCGGACGCGGAGCGCTACCGCCGCCTCCACGTCATCGTCGGCGACTCCAACATGTCCGAGACGACCATGCTGCTCAAGGTCGGCGCGACCGATCTGGTGCTCCGCATGATCGAGGCGGGCACGGTGATGCGCGACCTGACGCTGGAGAACCCGATCCGGGCGATCCGCGAGGTCAGCCACGACACCACCGGGCAGCGCAAGGTCCGCCTGGCCAGCGGCCGGGAGGCCTCGGCCATAGAGGTGCAGCGCGAGTACTACGAGAAGGCCGTGGACTTCGTCGACCGCCGCGGCATCCGCACGGGCAACGTCGAGCGCGTCCTCGAACTGTGGGGCCGCACGCTCGACGCGATCGAGGCCGAGGACCTCGGCCGGATCGAGACCGAGATCGACTGGGTCATGAAGTACAGGCTCATCGAGCGGTACCGGGCCAAGCACAACATGACCATGTCGAATCCGCGGGTCGCCCAGATAGACCTCGCCTACCACGACATCCACCGCCGGCGGGGGCTGTACTACCTGCTGGAGCGCAAGGGACAGGCCGCCCGCATCTGCAACGACCTGAAGATCTTCGAGGGCAAGTCGGTGCCCCCGCAGACGACCAGGGCGCGGCTGCGCGGTGACTTCATCCGGCGGGCCCAGGAGCAGCGGCGGGACTTCACCGTCGACTGGGTCCACCTCAAGCTCAACGACCAGGCGCAGCGCACGGTCCTGTGCAAGGACCCGTTCCGTTCCGTGGACGACCGCGTGGAGAAGCTCATCGCGGGTATGTGAGCGGGCGCAGGACACGCCCCGGCACCCCGTGCGACTCGGGCCCCGTACGTTCCTCGTGCGGGGCCCTTCGTACGGCCTAGAGTGGCGGGGGTCCCGGGACCCCCGGGGCGTTGCCCCCACACATGCCGTCTGAGATCTGAGGAACCAGTGCGCCGACTTGCCGGCCTTCTCGTCGTCCCCCTGCTGCTGTTGTCAGCGGCCTGCGGCAGCGACGACAAGGACTCCGACTCCGCTTCCGCCTACGCGTCCGCCCCCTCCAAGGGCGGTTTCCCCGCCATCACCGCGGGCGCGAAGTTCGGCGAGAAGCCCACCCTGGCCAAGGGCACGGGCACGCCGCCCAAGGAGCTGCAGACCAAGGTCATCAGCGAGGGTGACGGTGCGAAGCTCAAGAACGGCGACGTGACCCAGGTCAACTACCTCGGCCAGCAGTACGACTCCACCAAGCCGTTCGACAACAGCTTCGACCGCAAGCAGCCGTTCGACCTGACGCTCGGCGCCGGCATGGTCATCCAGGGCTGGGAGAAGGGCCTGATCGGCCAGAAGGTCGGCAGCAGGGTCCAGCTGGTCATCCCGCCGGACCTCGGTTACGGCGCCCAGGGCCAGGGCGACATCAAGGCCAACGCCACCCTGGTCTTCGTCGTCGACATCCTGAAGGCCAAGCAGATCCCGGCCTCCGCCAAGGGCACCGCCGTCGCCCAGGACAACGTCGACCTGCCGAAGGTGGGCACCAACACCGACGGCAAGGCGCCGAGCCTGACCGTCCCCAGCAAGGTCGCCCCGCCGAAGAAGCTGGTCTCCAACTACGTCCTGGAGTCCAAGGGCGACGTCATCAAGGAGACCGACTCGGTCGTCGTGAACTACGTGGCCAAGCTCTGGAAGGACGGCAAGGAGTTCGACAACACCTACAAGACGGGGAAGACGGCCACCTTCCCGCTGGCGCAGGTCACCCTCAAGGGCCTGAAGAACGGCCTGATCGGCAAGAAGATCGGCAGCCGGGTGCTGCTGGTCGTGCCGCCGGACCAGGGTCTCGGTGACAAGGAGTCGTCGGGCATCCCCGCCAACTCCACGCTGGTGTTCGCCGTGGACATCCTGGCGAAGATGTAAGACTGTCCCGGTTGCCCAGTTCATCAGTAAGAGGAGCAAGTCAGTGAGCATCGAGAAGCCCGAGATCGACTTCCCGGGTGGCGAGCCGCCGGCCGATCTGGAGATCAAGGACATCTGGGAGGGCGAGGGCGCCGAGGCCAAGGCCGGCCAGACCGTCTCCGTCCACTACGTCGGGGTCGCCTTCTCCACCGGCGAGGAGTTCGACGCCTCCTGGAACCGCGGCGCCCCGCTGCAGTTCCAGCTCGGTGCCGGCCAGGTCATCCAGGGCTGGGACAAGGGCGTGCAGGGCATGAAGGTCGGCGGCCGTCGCCAGCTGACCATCCCCGCGCACCTCGCCTACGGTGACCGCGGCGCCGGCGGCGGCGCGATCGCCCCGGGCGAGACGCTGATCTTCGTCTGCGACCTGGTCGCCGTCTGATCCGCGCCACCCGCGCTCCGAGGGCCCGTGCCACCAGGCACGGGCCCTCACTTTTGTCCCGACACCCCGGGGCGGTACGGTCGAGCGTCGTAGAGCACGAGGGAAAGGGCGCCGATGGCGATTGCCAAGGCCGAGCGGCTGATGAACCTGGCGCTGTGTCTGCTGGGCACCCGGCGTCCGCTCAGCAAGCGTGAACTGCGCGGCTCCATCGAGGCCTACCTCGAAGCGGCATCCGACGACGCCTTCAACCGGATGTTCGAACGGGACAAGGACGATCTGCGCGAACTCGGCCTGGTCATCGAGACCGTCGAGAACCTGGACGGCGACACCGGCTACCTCGCCCGCCGCGACAGCAACCGGCTGCCCCCCATCACGCTGGACGCCGAGGAGGCCGCCGCGCTCGGCCTCGCCGCCAAGGTCTGGCAGCAGGCCCGCCTCGCCGGCGCCGCCAGCGGCGCCCTGCAGAAGCTGCGGGCGGCCGGGATGCCCGAGACCGAGGACGCCTACGAGGTGCACAGCGCCCTCGAACCGCGCATCCCCGTCCACGAGGCCGCCTTCGAACCCCTGATGCTGGCCTGCCGCGACCGCCGCCCGGTGACCTTTGACTACCGCAAGGCCAACGCCGCCCAGCCCGGGCAGCGCCAGGTCGAGCCGTGGACCCTGGAATGCTGGCGCGGCCACTGGTACCTGGCCGGCTGGGACCGGGAGCGGGGCGCGGAGCGCGTCTTCCGGCTCTCCCGGATCACCGGCAAGGTGCGCTCCCGGGCGGGCGCCTTCACCGCCCAGGTGCCCGACGTGGTCACCGTCCGCGAGACCGTGGAGAGCTGGGCGGGCGAGACGGCCACCCGGACCGCCCTGATCAGGCTGCGCGCCGACTCCGGCTACCCGCTGCGCGCCCGCGCCCTGTCGGTCCGGGAACTCGGAGACGGGTGGGAGGAGTTGGAGATCCCGTACGGACACGGCCTGGACGCCTGGCTCGTCGAGTTCGGCCCCGACGTCGTCGTCACCGGACCCGAGGACCTGCGGGCCGACGTGATGGACCGGCTGCGCGCCGTGGCCAAGGACTGAGGGGACCGTATTCATGGCCACGAACGCCATCGACCAGACACGCCGGATGCTCTCCCTGGTGACGTATCTGCGCGAGCGCCCCGGCGCCCACGTCCAGGACGTCGCCCGCGCCTTCGGGATCACCGAGGACGAGCTGATCTCCGACCTCGACGTGCTGCCCATGTGCGGGACCAGCTTCCGGGGCGGCGACCTGCTCGACATCGACACCGACGGTGACCGCATCTGGTGGCACAACGCGGACGACGTCGCCGAACCGCTGCGGCTCGCCGCCGACGAGGCGACGGCCCTGCTGGTCGCCGCCCGCGCCGTGGCGACCCTGCCCGGCCTGCGCGAGAGCGACCGCCAGGCACTGCTGCGGGCCACCGCCAAGCTGGAGGCCGCGGCCGGCGAGGTGGGGGCCGCCAGCTCCCGGCTCTCGGTCACCTTCGAGTCGGAGGGCGGCGTCTTCGCCGAGGTGGACCGGGCGATCTCGGAGCGGCGCCGGCTGTGGCTGCGCTACTACTCGCCCGCGCGCGACGAGCTCACCGAGCGCGAGGTGGACCCGATCCGGCTGTTCGCCGTCGGGCACACCTATATGGAGGCGTGGTGCCGCTCCTCCGAGGACCGGCGCACCTTCCGTCTCGACCGGGTCGCCGCGATCCGGCTGCTCGACGAGCCCGCCGCGCCGCCCGAGCTGGAGCTGCGGGACCTGTCCGAGGGGCTGGTCCAGCCGGCCGCCGAGGACCCGGAGGTCGTGATCGAGGTCGGCCCCGGTGGGCGCTGGGTCGCCGAGTACTACCCGCACGACCGCGCCGAGGAGCTGCCCGACGGCGGTCTGCGGATCACCCTGCGCACCCCCGACCCGGCCTCGCTGCGCCGGCTCGCGCTGCGGCTCGGCGGGGAGGGGCGCATCGTCTCGCCCCCGGAGCTGGCCGAGAGCGCGCGCCACGCGGCGCGCGCGGCACTCGCCGCGTACGACGGCGCGGCCTGAGGGGACGGCGGAGGAGACATGGGGAACCTGTCCGCGCTGCCGGGCCTGGCTGCCGTGCCCACCGTCGCGGTGCCGGAGTCGGCGCGCTTCAAGGCCGCCTGCCCCGACTGCCGCGCGCGGTTCGAGCTGGCGGCGGCGGAGTTCCGGCTCGTGGTCGGCGCCACCAGCCGCACCACGTTCTACTCGTTCACCTGCCCCGAGTGCGCCGCGTGCGTCCGCAAGCCGGCGGGGGAGCGGATAGTGGAACTGCTCACCGACGGCGGCGTACGGACGCTGCGCCTGCACACCGGTCCCTGAGAGGCGTCCCGTGACGCGCCGGGGGGCCTTCCGGACACTAGACACATCGAGGCTCTGCGCATGTTCTGGCCCATGCTCGCCATCGCCCTGGGGTTCCTCGGGATCGCCGTGCTCGGCGTGCTGGCCATCAAGGTGTTCGTCGAGGCCCAGCGCCTCGGCCACCAGGTGACCCGCACCACGGAGCGCATCAACCGGGCCGCCGAGGACCTGGAGCGCGCGGCCACCCGCCTCGCCTCCACCGGGAAGACTCTGCCGTAGCACCCCCGTGCATGCGGCCTCCAGTTTCCCGGGCCCGGGAGGTACGCTGCTGCAGACGGCCCTGGCAGGGAGGTGCGGGCCGCAATCGAAAGTATGCACGGGCATTGCCTCGCGTTTACTCCCGCGGGTTACGATCGCTGCCGGTGAATTGGTCGGATGTGTATCCGCCACTCAAGGGCAGTGAGCCCACCTCCAGCCGCCTCAGCGAGAAGGAAGCACACCATGGGCAATCTGAAGCCTCTCGAGATCGTTCTGATCATCGCTGTCATCCTGCTGTTGTTCGGCGCCAAGAAGCTTCCCGACATGGCCCGTTCGCTCGGCAAGTCGGCCCGCATCCTCAAGAGCGAGGCCAAGGCCATGAAGAAGGACGACGAGCAGGCGGCCACCCCGGACGCCGCCGCCGACCCGGCCGCCCAGCAGGCCGCCGCCCGTACGATCCAGGCCGCGCCCGGTGACGTCACGAGCTCCCGCCCGGTGAGCGAAGCGAAGCCCACCACCCAGAGCTGACCCGCGCTGACGGACTCCTCCGTCAGCTGCCGCACGAGACGAGGGAAGTGGGTTGCTCAAGTCTGCCCGCAAGCAGGAGAAGGACAGCGAGGGGCGGATGCCTCTCGCTGATCACCTGCGAGAGCTGCGTAACCGACTGTTGGTCGCTGTTGTGGCGATCCTCGTGATCACCTCGGTCACGGCCTTCTTCTACAACGACCTGATCAACTTCCTGATCCACCCGGTCCTGGAAACGGTCGGCTGCGCCCACGGTGAGAGTAAGCAGGCCAACGGCAACCCGTGTGCCGAGATGACGGTGCAAGGTGTGGTCGCCCCCTTCTCCATCGCCCTCAAGGTCTCCCTCATGGCGGGCGTGGTGTTCTCCACCCCGGTCTGGCTCTACCAGCTGTGGGCCTTCCTCGCCCCCGGCCTCCACAAGCACGAGAAGCGGTACGCGCTCGGCTTCGTGGGCATTGGTGTCCCGCTCTTCCTGGTGGGCGCCGCCCTCGCCTACATCCTGATGCCGCAGACCGTTTCCGTGCTGCAGGAATTCACCCCCGACAACACGAAGCCGCTGCTTCCCATCGACGACTACCTCAACATCATCACGCGCATGGTGGTCGTGTTCGGGCTCGCCTTCGAGTTGCCGCTGCTGCTCATCCTGCTGAACTTCACCGGGGTGCTCACGGCGAAGCGGCTCGGCTCCTGGTGGCGCTGGATGGTCATGGGCATCACGATCTTCGCCGCCGTGGCGACCCCGACCGGGGACCCGCTCACGATGATGACGCTGGCCGCGCCCATCGTCCTGCTGTACTTCATCGCGCTCGGCATCTGCATCGCCAACGACCGTCGTCGCAAGCGGAACAACCCGGACGCCGGCCTCGACGACGACGAGGCCTCGCAGCTCGACCTCACCCCCGAGGACATCGGCGATATGGAGCACGTGTCGGCGTCGCCCACACTGCCCGGCCAGGCCGACGGCGAACGCGACGGCGGACGGTCGTCGCTGCGCGACGGTTACGACGACATCACCTGACCTTGTAGGGTCCCCGGGTGACCAGCGAGATCACCCTCTTCGTCAATCCCACCGCGGGACGCGGCCGGGGCGCGCGAGCCGCGCAGCCGGCCGCTTCCGCGTTGCGGGACGCCGGCTTCTCCGTACGCACGATCCTCGGCGAGGACGCGGACGACGCGCTGCGCCGGGCGCGGGACGCGGTGGCGCAGGGGACCGGGGCCTTGATAGCCGTCGGCGGGGACGGGCTGATGTCCCTGGCGCTCCAGGCGGTGGCCGGGACGCTCACCCCGCTCGGCGTCGTCGCGGTGGGCACCGGCAACGACTTCGCCCGCGCGCTGGAGCTGCCGATACGCGATCCGGCCGCCGCCGGACGGCTCGCCGCCGACGCGCTCAAGGGGCGGGCGCCCGTGCGCGAGATCGACCTCGGCCGGGCCGGGGAGCGCTGGTTCGGCTCCGTGCTCGCCTCCGGCTTCGACTCCCGGGTCAACGACCGGGGCAACCGGATGCGCTGGGTGGGCGGCCGGTTCAAGTACGACCTGGCGATCCTCGCCGAACTCGCCGCCTTCAAGCCGGTCACGTACCGCATGACCCTCGACGACGGGCCCGCGCGGGAGATCCGGGCGACTCTCGTGGCGGTCGGCAACGGCACGTCGTACGGCGGCGGCATGCGGATGTGCGCCGACGCGGTCATGGACGACGGCCTCTTCGACATCACGGTGGTCGGCGAGTGCAGCCGCACGACCCTGCTCAAGGTCTTCCCCCGGGTGTACAAGGGGACGCACCTCAGCCACCCCGTCGTCACCGTCCACCGGGCCTCCTCGGTCACCCTGGAATCCGTCGGCGTCACCGCGTACGCGGACGGCGAACCCCTCGGCGCCCTCCCGCTGACGGCCACCTGCGTACCGAAGGCCGTACGGGTCCTGGGGGCCGGTCCGCAGGCCCGGACCATGGGCGATTAAAGATCGCGTCACTGTCGGAGGCGGCGGGTAGGCTCGTGGACAAGATGACAGAGGACCTCTCACCAGCCGAGCGATACCAGGCCTCCCGGCTCCGGGCGGCCGAGCAGGCGACCGCTCTCGGGCCGTTCCGCGAGATGTACGACTTCGCTCTCGACCCGTATCAGATCGAGGCGTGCAAGGCGCTGGAGGCCGGGAAGGGCGTGCTTGTCGCCGCCCCGACCGGCTCGGGCAAGACGATCGTCGGCGAATTCGCCGTGCACCTCGCCCTGGAGCAGGGCCGCAAGTGCTTCTACACCACCCCGATCAAGGCGCTGTCGAACCAGAAGTTCGCCGACCTGGTCAGGCGCTACGGCGCGGACAAGGTCGGCCTGCTCACCGGGGACAACAGTGTCAACGCGGACGCCCCGGTCGTCGTCATGACCACCGAGGTCCTGCGCAACATGCTCTACGCGGGCTCCCAGGCGCTGAACGGCCTCGGTCATGTGGTGATGGACGAGGTGCACTATCTCTCCGACCGCTTCCGGGGCGCCGTCTGGGAAGAGGTGATCATCCACCTCCCCGAGTCCGTCACCCTGGTCTCCCTGTCGGCGACCGTGTCCAACGCGGAGGAGTTCGGCGACTGGCTGGACACCGTGCGCGGCGACACCGAGGTGATCGTCTCCGAGCAGCGCCCCGTGCCGCTGTGGCAGCACGTGCTGGCCGGCCGCCGGATGTACGACCTCTTCGAGGAGGAGAGCGACCACGGCGGCCGGGGTGTCGGCCGCCGTGAGGTCAACCCCGACCTCCTGCGCCTCGCCCGCATGGAGAACCAGCGCGGCTACAACCCCCGCGAGCGCCGGCGCGGCAAGATGGTGCGCGAGGCGGACCGCGAGCGCGAGCGGCGCCAGCGCAGCCGGATCTGGACGCCGTCGCGTCCCGAGGTCATCGACCGGCTGGACGCGGAGGGGCTGCTCCCCGCCATCACGTTCATCTTCAGCCGGGCCGCCTGCGAGGCCGCCGTCCAGCAGTGCCTGCACGCCGGACTCCGGCTCAACGACGACGAGAAGCGCCGGCTGGTGCGGGAGATCGTCGAGGAGCGGACGGCGTCCATCCCCACCGAGGACCTGCACGTCCTCGGCTACTACGAGTGGCTGGAGGGCCTGGAGCGGGGCATCGCCGCGCACCACGCCGGGATGCTCCCGAGGTTCAAGGAGATCGTCGAGGAGCTGTTCGTCCGGGGCCTGGTCAAGGCGGTCTTCGCGACGGAGACGCTCGCGCTCGGCATCAACATGCCCGCCCGCTCGGTGGTCCTGGAGAAGCTCGTCAAGTGGAACGGCGAGCAGCACGCGGACATCACCCCCGGCGAGTACACCCAGCTGACCGGCCGGGCCGGGCGGCGCGGGATCGACGTCGAGGGTCACGCCGTGGTGCTCTGGCAGCGCGGCATGGACCCCGGCGCGCTGGCCGGACTCGCCGGCACCCGCACCTACCCCCTGCGCTCCAGCTTCCGGCCGTCGTACAACATGGCCGTCAATCTGGTGCAGCAGTTCGGCCGGCACCGCTCGCGCGAGCTGCTCGAAACCTCCTTCGCGCAGTTCCAGGCGGACCGGTCGGTCGTCGGGATCTCCCGCCAGGTCCAGCGCAACGAGGAGGGCCTGGAGGGCTACCGCGAGGGCATGACCTGCCACCTCGGTGACTTCGAGGAGTACGCGCGGCTGCGCCGCGACCTCAAGGACCGCGAGACGGAGCTGGCCAAACAGGGCGCGACCCAGCGCCGGGCCGCCGCGGCCGCGTCCCTGGAGAAGCTGAAGCCCGGCGACGTCATCCATGTGCCGACGGGCAAGTTCGCCGGCCTCGCGCTCGTCCTCGACCCCGGGCTTCCGGCCGGCCGCACCAACGGTCACGGGCACCGGGGCATGGAGTACCACGACGGGCCGCGCCCGCTGGTGCTGACGGCCGAGCGGCAGGTGAAGCGGCTCGCCTCGATCGACTTCCCGGTGCCGGTGGAGGCCGTGGAGCGGATGCGGGTGCCGAAGTCGTTCAACCCGCGTTCCCCGCAGTCGCGCCGGGACCTGGCCTCCGCGCTGCGGACCAAGGCCGGGCACATCGTCCCGGACCGGCACCGCCGGGGGCGTGCCCCCGCCGCCGACGACCGCGAGATCGCGCGCCTGCGGTCCGAGCTGCGCGCCCACCCGTGCCACGGGTGCGACGAGCGCGAGGACCACGCCCGCTGGGCCGAGCGTTTCCACCGGCTGCAGCGCGACACCCGGCAGCTGGAGCGCCGCATCGAGGGGCGCACCAACACGATCGCCCGCACCTTCGACCGCATCGTGGCCCTGCTCACCGAGCTGGACTACCTGCGCGGCAGCGAGGTCACCGAGCACGGGAAGCGGCTGGCCCGGCTCTACGGCGAGCTGGACCTGCTGGCGAGCGAGTGCCTGCGGGCAGGCGTCTGGGAGGGGCTGAACCCGGCCGAGCTGGCGGCCTGCGTCTCCGCGCTGGTGTACGAGGCGCGGCAGGCCGACGACGCGGTGGCGCCGAAGCTGCCGTCGGGGCCCGCGAAGGCCGCGCTGGGCGAGATGGTCCGCATCTGGGGGCGGCTCGACGCCCTGGAGGAGGACTTCAAGATCAACCAGGCGGAGGGCGTCGGCCAGCGGGAGCCGGATCTCGGCTTCGCCTGGGCGGTGTACATGTGGGCGTCCGGCCGCTCGCTGGACGAGGTGCTGCGCGAGGCCGACATGCCGGCGGGCGACTTCGTGCGGTGGTGCAAGCAGGTCATCGACGTACTGGGCCAGGTGGCCGCCGCCGCGCCGCGCGAGAACAGCACGGTGGCGCGGAACGCCCGCAAGGCGGTCGACGAGGTGCTGCGGGGAGTCGTGGCGTACAGCTCCCTCGGCTGAGGCACGCCTCCCGGTGACCAGGGAGGGGCCCGGCACACGGAAGCCGGCCGGACGTGCCGTCCGGCCGGCCTTCGTGCGGGGTTCCCTTCCCCGGGGAGGCCGGTCAGGACTTGGCGCCCCGGCTCATCTTCATCGACGCGCCCGCGCAGACCAGTCCCAGCAGGACCGCGAGACCGCCGATGATGACGTTGTTCAGTACGACTCCGGTGTCCGGACTGCTGCCCACCACCCAGGGCGAGATGATCATCCAGGCACCCATGGCGCAGATCGCCCAGCTCAGGCCGTACATCCGCTGCGGCATCGCGGTGAACCCGAGTCCGAGCACGGCGATGGCGATGCCCATGACCAGGTTGTGCGTCACCAGCGCGGACTGCGACGTCGTGAAGTGCAGGACCCACGGCGACACGGCGCAGTAGAGGCCGACCAGGAAGACCGGCGCGTCGACGAGCGCCACATCGCGGCCGCCCATCATGCGCGCGTAGCGGTCGCTCATTTCCGATACATCGGGGTGTCCGGCCATGTCGTGGCCGGCATGCGAGACGTTTGACATCAGTTTCGTCTCCTTCGGGTCGTGCGGACCCGGTCACCGCCACAGCGGGAAGTGGCCCGCAATGACCATTCTGCTCTTATCTGTCTCTTATGTGTAGGTTCAAGGCGAGCGGATCTCCGCAGGATGCGCACCGGGCCGACGTCCTCGCGGTGGGCGTGGCGCCCACCGCGAGAAACGCCGCTACGCGGCGGGCGGCATCAGCACCGTGTCGACGATGTAGACCGTCGCGTTGGCGGTGGGGACATTGCCGCAGACGACTTTCGACGAGTCGTTCACGGTGTACGTCATGTCCGATCCGGCCGTCGTCAGCTCACCCTTCTCCAGCGTCTCGAAGGAGCCCTTCTCCAGCTGCTTCGGCGTCAGCTTCTGTCCCACCACGTGGTACGTGAGGACCTTGGTGAGCGCGGCCTTGTCGGCGAGCAGCTTGTCGAGGTCGGCCTTCGGGATCTTGGCGAAGGCGTCATTGGTCGGGGCGAACACGGTGATGTTCTGCGCGTTGTTCAGGGTGTCCACCAGGCCGGCCTTCTTGACCGCGGTGACCAGGGTGGACAGCGCCGGGTTGTGCGAGGCCGCCGTGGCGACCGGGTCCTGTGCCATGCCGCTGAAGGAGCCCGAACCGCTCTTCGGGACCGACGCGCAGGCCGGGCCGAAGGGCTTGTCCGAGTCCATGGACTTCTCGGCGGACGGCGAGGCCGGGGCCTTCGCGGAGCTGGCGCTCGACCCGGACGCGCTGTCCTTGGAGTCGCTGGAGCAGGCCGTCAGGGCCAGCGGCAGGACGAGCGCGGCGGACAGTGCGACGGCGGCGCGGCGAGCGTGGGTGACCTTCATGGTGTTCTCCTGATTGGGTAACTGATGGATTACGCAGAGTAGTTGGCTGAGGGAATGCGCAGCCCGGGACGGCCGGTGCGCAGGAAGGGGGGCCCGGCGGGACCGTGCGGGTCAGGACACGTCGACCACCACCGAGTGCCGGCCCGTGGCACCGTCGGGCACGGTGCCGACGCGGCTGCCGGTCTGGACGGCACCGGTCCCGTCGGTCGCGCGGACCTCCAGGGTGTGGCTGCCGGGGGTGGCCGCCCACTCCCACACCCACTGGCGCCAGGTGTCCCGGGTGTCCTGGGCCGCCAGCTTCGCGGGGTGCCACGGGCCGTCGTCCACCCGGACCTCGACCCGGGTGATGCCGCGGTGCTGGGCCCAGGCGACGCCCGCGACCGGCACGGTGCCGGCCTTCGGGGAGGCGAAGGGGCGCGGGGTGTCGATCCGGGCCTGCGTCTTGACCGGTGCCCGCCGGGACCAGGACCGCTTCACCCAGTAGGCGTCGTACGCGTCGAAGGTGGTCAGCTCGATGTCCTTGATCCACTTGCAGGCCGACACATACCCGTACAGCCCGGGGACGACCATCCGGACCGGGAAGCCGTGCGCGAAGGGCAGCGGCTCCCCGTTCATGCCGAAGGCGAGCAGGGCGTCCCGGCCGTCCATGACGTCCTCGACCGGGGTACCGATGGTCATGCCGTCCACCGAACGCGCCACGAGCTGATCGGCCGGTCCGCCCTTCGACGGGGGCCGCACGCCCGCCTCCCGCAGCAGATCGGCCAGGTGCACGCCGAGCCACCGGGCGTTGCCGACGTACGGCCCGCCCACCTCGTTCGAGACGCAGGTCAGCGTGATGTCGCGCTCGACGGCCGGGCGGCGCAGCAGGTCCTGGAGACCGAGCGTCACCGGACGGGTCACGCCCTTGCCGTGGATCCGCAGCCGCCAGGCCCCGGCGTCCACCCTCGGCACGACCAACGCCGTGTCGACACGGTAGAAGTCCTTGTTGGGCGTGACGAACGGGCTCAGCCCCCGGATCTCCAGGTCCGCGCCGGCCGGCACGGCATGGGCGGGCGACACGGGCGCGGGGAGCTTCAGATCCCGCCGGGACGCCTCAGCCCCCGCCTGCACGGCCGAGGTGAGCCGCCTCCCCAGCAGCCCCGCCCCGGCCGAGGCCAGCGCCGCGACGCCTGCCGCGACGAGGAACCCGCGCCGGTCGAAGCCGGCCGCGGCTCCCTCCCCCGAGGAGGGGGCCGCGGCCGGGGAGAGCCGTCCCGCCAGGAAGTACAGCAGCCCGGCCGCCACCAACGCGCCCGCCACCGACGGCAGGGCGTCGGAGATCCGGCCCTCGGGCCGCCCGATCGCCGCCGCCGCCCCGACCGCGCCGAAGACCAGCACGGCCGCCGCCCCGGTCAGCCGGTGCCGCAGCGTCAGCAGCCCGACCGCCACGGCGAACAGCGCCAGCAGGACCAGGATGCCGAGCTCCAGGACCAGCTTGTCGTTCGTCCCGAAGTTCCGTACGGCGAAGTCCTTCAGCGCCGGGGGAGTGCGGTCGATCACCGCACCGCCCACCGCCGTGACCGGACCCGCCTCGGGGCGCACGACCGCCGCCACCAGTTCGGCGACGGCCAGGGCGCAGAACCCGGCGAGCACGCCGCCGAGCGCCGCGCAGGCCGCACGCACCCAGCGGGACCGCCGGGGCACGGCGGCCCCGCTCTCCGGATCGTTCCGCTCTTCACTCACGACGGGGATTCGGCGCCGGGGGCCGGGCGGATTGGTCTGTCACCCGATCGGATGAACGACGGGTTCCGCCAATCCGCCGGGCGGCCGGCGACGAATCACTTCCAAAGAGGCATCCGCCGCTCCTCCGCCTCCGGGGGAGGGCGCCGGGGCCGGTCCGGAAGGAGCGCAATGAGCGACAGGCGGCGACGCACGGCCGTCGTGGGCAGCGGGGTGGCGGGACTGACGGCCGCCCACATCCTGCGAAGGGCCCACGACGTCACGCTGTTCGAGGCGGACGACCGGGTGGGCGGCCACGCACACACCCACGATCTGCCCGGTGCGGACGGCCGCGTCCACCACGTGGACTCCGGCTTCATCGTGCACAACCGGCGCACCTACCCCCACCTGTTGCGGCTCTTCGCCGAACTCGGCGTGGCCACGCAGGAGTCGGAGATGAGCATGTCCGTCCGGTGCGAGGGATGCGGCCTGGAGTACGCGGGGGCCCGCGGCCCGGCCGGTCTCCTCGCCCGCCCGGCCTCCTTCCGCGACCCCGCCTATCCGCGCATGCTCGCCGCCGTGCCCCGCTTCCACCGGCTGGCCCGGCGGGTGCTGCGGGACGGCGGACCGGACGCGGACACGATGACCCTGGGGGAGTTCGCCGCGCGCGGCCGCTTCTCGCCGTACTTCACCGCCCACTTCCTGACGCCCGTGGTGGCGGCCGTCTGGTCCTGCGACCCGGCGACCGCGATGCGCTACCCGGCCCGCTACCTCTTCCGCTTCCTCGACCACCACGGCATGCTCGCGATCGGCGGATCCCCGGTCTGGCGGACCGTCACCGGCGGATCGCGCGCCTACGTGGAGCGCGTGACCAAGCAGCTCGGCGCCGTCCGCACCGCGACCCCGGTCCGCAGCGTCCGCCGGCACGCCGACGGCGTCGAGATCACCACGGACGACGGCACCGCCGAACCCTTCGACCACGTCGTCGTCGCCACCCACCCCGACCAGGCCCTGCGCCTCCTCGCCGACCCCACCGACGACGAGACCCGCACCCTGGGCGCCTTCCGCTACTCCCGCAACGCCACCCTGCTGCACACCGACACCCGGCTGCTGCCCGGGGCGCGCGGTGCCCGCGCCTCCTGGAACTACCTGATGCCCGGCTGCGCCGCCGACGCCGCCCACGTCACCGTCAGCTACGACATGAACCGGCTCCAGCGGCTCGACGCCCCGGAGACCTTCGTCGTCACGCTGAACGGCGCCGACCGCGTCGCCCCCGGTCTGGTCCGGGCCCGGATGGTCTACGAACACCCCGTCTACACACCGGAGTCCGTGGCCGCCCAGGCCCGGCTGCCCGCCCTGTCCGGGCCGGTCACCGCCTACGCGGGCGCCTACCACGGCTGGGGCTTCCACGAGGACGGCTGCCGCTCGGGCGCCGAGGCCGCCGCCGCGCTGGGAGTGGACTGGTGAACGCCCTCTACCCGTGCACGATCACCCACATACGGACCGCGCCCACCCGGTACGCCTTCCACCACCGCACCTATCTGTGGCTGACCGACCCCGACGGGCCCCCGCCGCTGCCGCGCGCCCTGCGCTTCCTCGCCCGCTTCGACGCCCGCGACCACTTCGGCGGCACGGCCCCGACCATCCGCGCCGGCCTCGCCCGCTTCCTGGCCGCCCGGGGCATCGACCTCGCCGACGGCACCGTCCTCATGCTGACCCAGGCCCGGGTCCTCGGATACGTCTTCAACCCGCTCACCGTCTACTGGTGCCGGCGCGCCGACGGCACCCCGCTGTGCACGGTCGCCGAGGTGCACAACACGTACGGCGAACGCCACTGCTATCTGCTGCGCCCCGACGACCGGGGGCGGGCGGTCACCAGCAAGGAGTTCTACGTCTCGCCGTTCTTCGGCACCGACGGCGAGTACTGGATGCGGCTGCCGGAACCGGGGCCCCGGCTCACTCTGACGGTCCACCTGGAACGCTCCGGGACCCGCCCGTTCACCGCGACCGTCCGGGGCGAGCGACGCCCGGCGACCGCCCGCGTCCTGCTCGGCCTCGCCCTGCGGCACCCCTGGTCCACGGCCGTCGTCTCGGCCGCCATCCGGCTGCACGGCATCCGGCTCTACCTGCGCGGGCTGCCCGTCCGGCCCCGCCCCCACCACCGCACCCAGGAAGGCATGCGATGAGCGCCTCCACGTTCCGTACCCCGTCCGTGCCCGCCCCCGCCGCCGTCGTGGGCACCGACCCGGCGCGCTGGCCGGACATCGTGTCCCTGCCGCGCGCCTCCCGGCTGCGGACGGCCGTCGCCGAGCGGGTCGTGCGCCGCGCCCTGGCCCGGCTGCCACTGCGTGTGCGCCTCGGCGGGCGGGAGGACATCGGGCTCGGCGGGCCGCTGATGGACGTCCGCGACCCCGACGCCTTCTTCCGCAGGATCGGCGCGAGCGGCCTCATCGGCTTCGGCGAGTCCTACATGGCACGCGAGTGGGACGCACCGGACCCCGTCGGCGTGCTGACCGTCCTGGCGGGCCAGGTCGCCACCCTGATCCCCGAGCCCCTGCAACGGCTGCGCGGACTGTGGGCACGCCGCCGCCCCGAGGCCCAGACGGGCACCCGCGAAGGGGCCCGGACCAACATCAGCCACCACTACGACCTGTCCAACGAGCTGTTCGCGCTCTTCCTCGACGAGACGCTCAGCTACTCCTCGGCCCTCTTCCGCGGCTTCCCCGCCGAACCGGCCCTGCTCCCCGCCGCCCAGCACCGCAAGATCGACCGGCTGCTGGACCTCGCCGCCGTCGGTCCCGGAACCCGGCTCCTGGAGATCGGCACCGGCTGGGGCGAACTCGCGATCCGCGCCGCCGCGCGCGGCGCCCACGTCGTCTCCGTCACCCTCTCCCGGGAACAGCGCGACCTGGCCCTGCGGCGGATCGCCGCGGCCGGCCACGCGGAGCGGGTGGACGTCCGGCTGTGCGACTACCGGGAGATCGACGGGACGTACGACGCCATCGTCAGCGTCGAGATGATCGAGGCGGTCGGCGCGGAGTTCTGGCCCGCCTACTTCCGCACCCTGGACCGGCTGCTCGCCCCCGGCGGCCGGATCGCCCTCCAGGCCATCACCATGCCCGACGACCGCATGCGGGCGGGCCGGGACACCTTCACCTGGATCCACAAGTACATCTTCCCGGGCGGCCAGCTCCCGTCCACCGAGGCCATCGACCGGGTCACCACCGCCCACACCGCGCTGCGCGTCGAGCGCTCCGACGGCTTCGGTACGCACTACGCCGAGACGCTCAGGCTGTGGCGCGAGCGGTTCACCGCCGGAGCGGAGCAGGTCGACGCGCTCGGCTTCGACGCCACCTTCCGCCGTATGTGGACCTTCTACCTCGCCTACTCCGAAGCGGGCTTCCGCTCCGGCTACCTCGATGTGCGGCAACTGCTGCTGACCCGTCAGGAACAGGAAACGGCATGACACTCACCGACAAGCGCCCCGCCCACGGGGCCGCCCAGCGCATCGAACCCCTCGTCGAGCAGTTCCTCGGCGGCCCGCTCCCGGTCCGGGTGCGCATGTGGGACGGCAGCGAGACCGGCGCCCCAGACGGCCCCCTGATCCACGTCCGGGCCCGCCGCGCCCTGCGCCGCCTCCTGTGGGAACCGGGCGAACTGGGCCTCGCGGAGGCCTACATCACCGGGGACATCGACATCGAGGGCGACCTCGCCGAGGGTCTGCGGGCGGTGCACCGCGCCGTGCGCGAGGGCGGACTCGCCGCACCGCGCCCCCGCCTCGCCGACCGGCTGCGCGCCGCCGCCACCGCCGTGCGCCTCGGCGCGGCCGGGCCCCGGCCGCCCGTGCCCGCCGCGCGCGCCACCGGGCTCGACGGCGCCCTGCACAGCAAGGCCCGCGACCGGGCGGCGATCAGCCACCACTACGACCTCTCCAACGCCTTCTACGCCCTCCTCCTCGACGAGACGATGGCGTACTCGTGCGGCTACTGGACCAGCGACGACCCGGCCTACGGGTCCGCCGACGCGCAGCGCGACAAGCTGGAGCTGATCTGCGGAAAGCTGGGGCTGCGCCCCGGCGCACGACTGCTGGACATCGGCTGCGGCTGGGGTTCGCTGACGCTGTACGCGGCCCAGCGGCACGGCGTCCGGGTCACGGCGGTCACCCTCGCCGCCGAACAGGCGGCGTACGTGCGCCGGCAGGTGACCGAACGCGGTCTGGAGGACCTGGTCGAGGTGCGCTGCTGCGACTACCGCGACATCGCGGCGGCCCCGGAACACGAGGGCGGCTACGACGCGGTGTCCACCATCGAGATGGGCGAGCACGTCGGGGACGCCCAGTACCCGGCCTTCGCGGCAACCCTGCACGGCATGGTCCGCCCGCGCGGCCGGGTGCTCGTCCAGCAGATGTCGCGCGGGCGGGACGCGCCGGGCGGCGGCGCGTTCATCGAGGCGTACATCGCGCCCGACATGCACATGCGCCCGCTCGGGGAGACCGTCGCGCTGCTGGAGGGCGCCGGTCTTGAGGTGCGTGACGTCCACGGGCTGCGCGAGCACTACGTCCGGACCGTCGACGCCTGGCGCCGGACCCTGGAGGAGAACGAGGCGCGGTTCACGGACCTGGCCGGCGAGGAGACCGTACGGGTGTGGCGGCTGTATCTGGCCGGTGGCGCCCTCGCCTTCACGGAGCGGCGGATGGGCGTGGACCAGATCCTCGCCGTACGGCCCGGTGGTGACGGGGAGTCGGGGATGCCGGCCACCCGCGACGCACTCCGCACGGGCCCGGCCGGGGACGCGTCATGAGCGGCTTCGCCTGGGAGGCGTTCGCGCGGGGCCTCGCGCCCTGCGCGGGCGCCGCCCTGCTCGTGCTGCTCGTCGCGTTCGCGGCCGGGGTGCGCCGGGGGATGCACCGGGGTGTGGACGTCGCCTGGGGGCTGGGCTTCGCCGCCGTCGCCCTCGTCTCGTACGGACTGTCGGCGGGGGAGGGGGACGCCACGCGCCGCCTCCTCGTCACGGTGCTCACCGCGCTCTGGGGGCTGCGCCTTGCCTGGCACATCGCCCGGCGCGGCAGGGGCCACGGCGAGGACCCGCGCTACGAGAAGATGCTCGCGAAGGCGCCCGGCAACCCGAATCTGTACGCCCTGCGGAAGGTCTATCTGCTCCAGGGCGCCCTGGTCTGGCTGATCTCGCTCCCCGTGCAGGCGGCGGGATACCTCACCGGGCCGGTGAACGCCCTCGCCTGGACCGGGGCCGCGCTCTGGGCGGCCGGGATGTTCTTCGAGGCCGTCGGCGACCACCAGCTGGCCCGGTTCAAGGCCGATCCCGGCAACCGGGGCAAGCTCATGGACCGGGGGCTGTGGTCCTGGACCCGGCACCCCAACTACTTCGGGGACTTCTGCGTCTGGTGGGGCCTGTTCCTCATCGTCTGCCAGGCCCCGGCCGCCGCCGCGGCCACCCTGGTCGCACCCGCCCTGATGACGTATCTGCTCATCGGCGGCAGCGGCAAGGCGCTCCTGGAACGGCACATGGCCGACCGCCCCGGCTTCGCCGCGTACGCCGCGCGGACCAGCGGCTTCTTCCCGCGCCCGCCGCGCCGGGGCTGAGCCGTGTGCCCGGGGGACCACTCCCGGGCACACGCCTCACGCCGGCAGCTTCATCAGCGCCAGCGGATCGGAGGTCGGCCGCGCCGAGCCGCCCGCGGGTTCGACCGTGATGCCCATGCCCGTCGCCCCGTCCACCGGCCCGTCGAGGAGGGCCGTGTACGTGGTCGAGGAAGGGCCCGACGCGCGCATCAGGCCCGCCGAGCGCATCGTGCCGCCGTCGTCGAACCACAGCTGGTAGACCTTGCCGCCGGGCGCCTCGGCCAGCCCGGTGGCCAGGAACACCGCCCGGTCCTCGCTCCGGGAGACCACCACCGTCCCCTGCGCCCCGTCCTCCAGCGTGCCGGACGAGGTCTTGGCATCGGGGGCGGCCAGCACCCGGGCCACCTGATCGGCCTGGCGCCGGGTGGCGTCCGCCCGCTGCCGGGCGTCCCGCGCCTCCTGGTGCTGCCACACCGCGATCCCGCCGAAGCCCACGGCCGCGGCCAGGCACGCGGCGAGCGCGAACCGCGACCACCGGGCGGCCCCGGCACGCCGGTCCGGCGCGCGCTCGCGACGGGAGACGGCGGGCGGCTCCTGGCGTACGGCCGTGATCTCCCGCAGCACCCGCTCCCGCAGCTCCCGGGGGGCCGGTGCGGCGGCGGCGAGGCCGAGCCGGGTCGCGGTCTCGGAGAGCTCGCGCACCTCGACCGAGCAGGCCTCGCAGTCGCCGAGGTGCCGTTCGAAGTCGCGGCGCTCCGTGTCCGGCAGCGCGTGCAGGGCGTAGGCGCCCGTCAGTGTGTGCAGTCCGGCGTCGGTCATGAGCTCACCCCCAGGCAGTCGCGCATCCGGATCAGCCCGTCGCGCAGTCGAGTCTTGATCGTGCCGAGCGGCACCGCGAGCAGTTCCGCCACCTCGCGATAGGTCAGCCCCCGGTAGTACGCGAGGGTGACGGACTCGCGCTGGAGCTCGGAGAGGGTCCGCATGCAGCGGCGCACCTGCTCGCGCTCCAGGCGGGTCTCGACCTGCTCGGTGACCTCGTCGAAGGCGGGCGTGCGGTCGAGCAGGGCGGCCTTGTGCTCGCGGGCTGCCGACGCCTGCGCGGAGCGGACCCGGTCGACGGCGCGGCGGTGGGCCAGGGTCAGCACCCAGTTCATGGCACTGCCCCGGGCCGCCTGGAAGCGGGACGCGGTGCGCCACACCTCCACCAGGACCTCCTGGGCGACCTCCTCCGACTGGGCGGGATCGCGCAGCACTCCGCGTACGAGCCCGAGCACCGGCCCGCTCACCGCGTCGTAGACCTGGGCGAAGGCGTCCTGGTCGCCCCGGGCGACCCTTCCCATCAGCTCCTGGAGATCGGGCCCCGCCGAGGCCGTTCCGCTGATGTACACGGCTTCTTTCACGCGGGGGTCCCTTCGGTGGCCGACGTTCTCCGGGAGTGATTCGGAGCCGTCGCCGGTGCGGATTGGCCGGAAAGCGGAGATCCTTCCACGACTTCCCGGCCGGACGGTGATGGTGCCGGGCGCGTCGAGGTGGCGGTCGCGCTGTCGGCCCGCACGTTCCGCTCGTACCGGAAATCGGTCCGACGGGGCGGCCGGTACCGGAAGTCCGCCCGGCGGGCGGCCGGTTCACCGGCCCGACGGCACCGCTTCGGCCACCCGGTCCGGCAGTCCGCTCCCGGACCGGGGCCCGGACGTCCGGGCCGGGCGCAGCGCCGCGTACGCACCCGCGGCGGTGGCCGCCACGACGAGCGCGGCGGCGGCGAGGGTCGCGCCGTCCGGGCGGACCAGCGGCTGACCGCGCAGCGCCTGCCACAGCACGAGCGCGACGAGCCCCGCGTACGCGCCGGAGGCGACCCGCACCAGGCGCAGCCGTACCCGCGCGTCCCGCAGCCGGGGCACGCGCGGCGCCAGCGCGATGAGGGCGAGCAGGAACAGCGGCAGGATCTGGAGCGCGTGCATGCCCACGAAGTGCGGGACGCGCAGGTCGCCCCCGGTCGTCGACCAGCCGGTGAGCGGCATCGAAGGGCCCCCGTCCGGCACACCGACCGCATGCGCGCCGATCACATCGGCCGTGCCCCGCCGGTCCGCCGCCCGCTGCTCCGGGGTCGGCCGGGTCATCAGGAAGCCGAGGCCCGCCCCGGCGAGGGCCAGCAGGACGCCCGCGCGGATGGCCAGGGCCGAGGCGCGGTCGGCGATCCTGGCGCGCAGCAGCAGGACGGCGATGACCAGCGTGCCCGCCCACAGGACGACGACGGTGACCGCCATGACCTGGAACAGCAGGGCGTCGAACGGTGTGGCGACGTTGAAGTGGCTCCGCTTCCCCCGGATCACCTGCCCGGTGATGATCACCATCTCGCCCAGGCTCGCGAGGGTGACGACGGTCCCGGCCCACCAGCCGGTGCGCCGGCCCCGGGTGACCAGCGTCAGCATCCAGGCGAGCGAGAGCGCGTACACGACGAAGGACACCGCGAACTTGAAAGGCTTGGCCCAGATCGCCGCGCCCGCCAGGACCCGGTCGTCGGCGAGCAGCCCCACCCCGGAGACGACGGTCATCACGGCCATGGCCGCGGCGAAGAGGACTAACGGACGGTGCCAGGTACGCCATTGAGACATGAGGTCCCCCTAGGACTCGATCAGGACGTGATCAGGACTCGATCGGATTATGGATAGTGGTGCTCTCCGCTATCCATAGACGGACTATCTATGATGGATGTCGAGTTGGCAAGCAGAGGGAGCGAACGCGCGGTGCGCATAGGCGAGTTGAGCCGCAGGTCCGGAGTGCCGGTACCCACGATCAAGTTCTACGTACGGGAGGGACTGCTGCCCGCCGGCCGGCTGACGAGTCCCAACCAGGCGAGTTACGACGACGGGCACGAGCGGAGACTGCGGCTGATCCGCGCCCTGCTCGACGTCGGCGGGCTGCCGCTGGCGGCCATCGGCGACGTGCTGCGGGTCATGGAGGACCCGGCCCAGCCGGTCCACGAGGTCCTGGGGGTGGCCGCGAAACGGCTCAGCCCGTCGTCCGGCGACGAGTCCGGGCCCGAACTGGGCGCGGCCCGCGAAGAGGTGGCGGACCTGCTGAAGCGCATGGGCTGGCGCGCCGGTCCGGCGAGCCCCGGCGGGGAGTCCCTGGCCGGGGTGCTGGTGGCGCTGCGCAGGGCCGGGCACGGCGCCTTCATCGACCTGCTCGACGACTACGCGGCCGTCGCCGAACAGGTCGCGCTCATCGACCTCGACTACGTCAGCCGCAGGGTGGCCCGGGAGGACATGGTGGAGAGCGTGGTCGTCGGCACCGTCCTCGGCGAGGCGATGTTCGGCGCGCTGCGGCGGCTCGCCCATACGGAGGCCTCGGCGCGCGCGTACGAGGACCGGCCGCCGGGGACGGCCGGGGGAGAGGCGGAGGCCGCCGGGGCCTGAGCCCCGGCACGGCTGTGCCCCGGTCCGGGGGACCGGGGCACGGAAGCCGGGCGTACCGGACAGGCCCTACGCGGCGCTCTCCTGCTCGCGCTCCACCTGCTCGTTCCACTGACGCTTGACGGAACGCCAGGACTCGTCGTCGTGGCCGAGCCGCCAGTAGCCCGAGATCGACAGCTGGGAGACCGGGATCTCGCGCTCCAGCCGCAGGTGGCGGCGGATCTCCTTCACGAAGCCCGCCTCGCCGTGGACGAACGCCTGGACGTCGCCGGCCGGGAACTCCAGGCCCTTCACGGCCTCGGTCAGCGCCTCGCCGACCGGGCGGCCCGCCCGGTGCAGCCAGGTGACCTCGACGCCGTCCGGCGTGGCGATCTTCTGCTGCTCCGCCGCGTCCTCCACCTCGACGAACGCGCGCACCACCGCACCCGCCGGCATCTGCTCCAGCGCGGCGGCGACGGCCGGCAGCGCGCTCTCGTCGCCCACCAGCAGGTGCCAGTCCGCCGAGGCGTCGGGGGCGTAACCGCCGCCGGGGCCCATGAACGTCACCTGGTCACCGGCCTTCGCGCGCGCCGCCCAGGGCCCGGCCAGGCCCTCGTCGCCGTGCACCACGAAGTCGATGGCCAGCTCGCGCGCGGCGGCGTCCCAGGAACGCACCGTGTACGTACGGGTGGTGGGCCACAGTTCGCGCGGGTACTCCTCGCGGATACGGGCCATGTCGAAGGGGTGGGCGTAGTCCGCGCCCTCGGGCGCGAAGCACAGCTTGACGTAGTGATCGGTGTAACCCGCGAGCGCGAAATCGGCGAGACCGTCACCGCCGAGCACCACCCGGATCATGTGCGGGGTGATCTGCTCGGTGCGCAGGACCTGCGCACCCTGAGCCTTCGGTGCCCGCCGCTCCGGTCGTTCTGCCACGAGGTCTGCTCCCTGCTGCCGGAAATCTGGGGACCGCCGGCCGAAGCCGACATCGTCTTAGGGTCACCTAACCTAACACCTCATGGGTGCAGGACGTCGAGCAGCCGTCCCACCGCTCCGCCCAGCCCCCACCGGGTCACGAGCGCGTCGAGAGCGGCCGGGTCGCGCGGCCCGGCGGGCAGCGCCGGGTCGAACTCCGGCAGCGGTACGTCACCGGCGACCCGCACCACCTTCGGCGCGACGGCCACATAGGCGCGGGCCTCGTCGAGCCGCTTGCGCTGCGAGGGCGTCAGCTTCGCCGCCGGATCGTCCACCGCGGCCATGATCCCGGCCAGATCACCGAAGGCGTCCAGCAGCTTCGCCGCCGTCTTCTCGCCGATGCCGGGCACGCCGGGCAGCCCGTCGCTCGGGTCACCGCGCAGCAGCGCCAGATCCACATACCCGGGGCCGTCGACCCCGTACTTCTCGCGCAGCCATGCCTCGTCCGTCATCTGGAGCGTGCCGACCCCCTTCAGCGGGTAGAGCACCCGCACCCCGCGGGCGTCGTCCACCAGCTGGTAGAGGTCCCGGTCGCCGGTGACGATGTCGACCGGCCCGGCCGCCCGCCCGGTCAGCGTGCCGATCACGTCGTCCGCCTCGTACCCCTCGGCCCCGACCCGGGCGATGCCGAGCGCGTCCAGCACCTGGGCGATGACCGGGACCTGCGGGGCCAGCGTGTCCGGCGTCTCCTCCTCGTCGGGCACGCCCGCCCCGGTCTCGACGGCCACGCGATGCGCCTTGTACGTGGGGATGAGGTCGACCCGCCACTGCGGCCGCCAGTCCGCGTCCCAGCAGGCGACGAGGTCGTCCGGCCGGTGGTCGTGCACGAGGCGGCCGATGAAGTCCAGCAGGCCGCGGACGGCGTTGACCGGGGTCCCGTCCGGCGCGCGCACCGAATCGGGCACGCCGAAGTAGGCGCGGAAGTAGAGGGAGGCGGTGTCGAGGAGCATCAGGCGTCGCGTCACACGCCGATGATGCCGCACGGCACCGACAGTGGCCGCCGGGGACGCGGTTCCCGGAAAACCGTCCCTCCTCATGTGATCCAGGTCACTCTTGTGTTTGCTCCGAGTAAGCGGGGGCAGGCGCGGCATCGGAGCGGACCACGTCGCGTTTTCAACCAGTGCGCGTGCGATGCGGACGGAATCCGTACCGCTCCACGGTCTGCCGGCGGGGGTGGCAGACCGTTTTCGGTTCAACGCGTGAGGTGTATGTGTCCAGGCTGCAAGCGGAGCACTTGTACAAAGTGTTCGGCAGACGACCCGATCAAGCCGTGCAGAAGCTGCGGGGCGGTACCGACCGCGACGCGCTGCGCGCCGACGGAACGACCGCAGCGGTGATCGACGCCTCATTCACCGTGGAACCGGGCCAGATCTTCGTCGTGATGGGTCTGTCCGGCTCGGGCAAGTCCACGCTGCTGCGGATGCTCAACGGTCTGCTGGAGCCCACGTCGGGCCAGGTGCTCTTCGACGGCGAGGACCTGACCGCCCTGAGCCCCGCCCAGCTCCGCCACGTCCGCTCCACCAAGATCAGCATGGTGTTCCAGCACTTCGCGCTCTTCCCCCACCGGAGCGTCCTGGAGAACGCCGCGTACGGCCTGGAGGTGCAGGGCGTCCCGCGTGCCGAGCGCAACCGCCGCGCCACCGAGGCCCTGCAGCTGACCGGTCTGGCCGGCTGGGAGAAGTCCTGGCCCGACGAGCTGTCCGGCGGCATGCAGCAGCGTGTGGGCCTCGCCCGCGCGCTCGCCACCGATGCCGACCTGCTCCTGATGGACGAGTCGTTCAGCGCGCTCGACCCGCTGATCCGCCGCGACATGCAGGACCAGCTGCTGGAACTGCAGAAGCGGCTGAAGAAGACCATCGTCTTCATCACCCACGACCTCAACGAGGCCATGCGCCTCGGTGACCGCATCGCCGTGATGCGCGACGGAGAGATAGTCCAGCTCGGCACCGCCGAGGACATCCTCGTCACCCCGGCCAACGACTACGTCGCCTCCTTCACCCAGGACGTCGACCGCACCCGGGTGCTGACCGCAGGAGCGGTCATGGCCGACACGGACACCGTCATGGGCACGCTCTGCGACAAGGGCACGGAGATCCGCAGCGCCGACGACGTGCTGCGGGCCACCCCGGCCACCGTCACCGAGTCCACGCCGATCATCGAGCTGTTCACGCCCTGCTCGCAGAGCCGGGTCGCGGTCGCCGTGACCGACGACCAGGGCAAGCTCCTCGGCGTCGTGCCCCGGGAGCGGCTGCTCGCCGTGCTCGGCGAGCCGATGACGCCCGCCTCGGCTCCCCAGGACGCCGCTGCGACCTCCCTGAAGAAGGTGGCCGGTGTTTAGGCTTCATCTCGGCGACTGGGTCGACTCCGCCGTCGACTGGCTCCAGACCCACCTCGCCTGGCTCTTCGACTTCATCAGTTCCGTCGTGAGCGGCATGTTCGACGGCATCGCCGCCGTCCTCTCCGCTCCGGCCCCCCTGCTCTTCGCGGGCATCGTCGCCGTCATCGCCTGGTGGCTGCGCGGCCTGCTCGCCGGAATCCTGGCGTTCGCCGGCTTCGCCCTCATCGACTCGGTCGAGTTGTGGGACGAGGCGATGGACACGCTCACCCTGGTGCTCGTCGCGACGATCGTGACGCTGGTGCTGGCCGTGCCGCTCGGCATCTGGGCCTCCCGCTCCAAGACGGTGAGCGCGGTGATCCGCCCGGTCCTGGACTTCATGCAGACCATGCCCGCCATGGTCTATCTGATCCCCGGCGTGATCTTCTTCGGCGTCGGTGTCGTGCCCGGCATCATCGCCACCATCATCTTCGCGCTGCCCCCGGGCGTCCGGATGACCGAACTCGGCATCCGCCAGGTCGACGGCGAGCTCGTCGAGGCGGCCCAGGCCTTCGGCACCACCTCCCGCAACACCCTGCTGCGGGTCCAGCTGCCGCTGGCGCTGCCCACGATCATGGCGGGCATCAACCAGGTCATCATGCTGGGCCTGTCCATGGTGGTCATCGCCGGCATGGTCGGCGGCGGCGGCCTCGGCGGCTCCGTCTACCGCGCCATCGGCAACGTCGACGTCGGTCTCGGCTTCGAGGCCGGTGTCTCCATCGTCATCCTGGCCATGTACCTGGACCGGATGACCAGCGCCCTGGGCCGCGAGGTCTCCCCGCTCGCCCGCCGCGCGCTCGCCAAGGCGCAGTCCATGTCCGGCGGCCTGAAGATCTGGCACCACCGCCCGCAGCCCGTCGTCGCCGTCGCGGGCGTCGTCGCCCTCGCGCTCGTCGCGGGCGGCATGGGGATCTTCGGCTCCTCCGACGACAAGTCCACGACCGCGTCGGACCCGGCGAACATCGGGGCCGGCAAGAAGATCAGCATGGGCTACATCCCGTGGGACGAGGGCATCGCCTCGACGTTCCTGTGGAAGGAGCTGCTGGAGCGGCGCGGCTTCGAGGTCGACGTCAAGCAGTACGAGGCCGGCGCGCTGTACACCGGTATGGCGAGCGGCCAGATCGACTTCGAGACCGACTCCTGGCTGCCGGTCACCCACGCCTCGTACTGGAAGAAGTACAAGGACCGCCTGGACGACATGGGCTCCTGGTACGGCCCCACCTCGCTGGAGCTGGCCGTTCCCTCGTATGTCAAGGACGTGAAGTCCCTGACCGACCTCAAGGGCAAGGCGTCCGACTTCAAGGGCCGGGTCGTCGGCATCGAGCCGAGCGCCGGTGAGATGGGCCTGCTCAAGGACAAGATCCTGCCCGGCTACGGCCTGGACAAGGAGTACAAGGTCGTCGACGGCTCCACGCCGTCCATGCTGGCCGAGCTGAAGCGGGCGTACGCCAAGAAGGAACCGATCGTCGTCCCGCTGTGGTCGCCGCACTGGGCGTACAACCAGTTCGACCTGACCAAGCTCAAGGACCCCAAGAACCTCTGGGGCAAGGGCGACGGCATCCACACGCTGACCCGCAAGGGCTTCGCCGGGGACAACCCCGAGGTCGGCACGTGGCTCAAGGACTTCAAGATGGGCGAGGACCAGCTCACCAGCCTTGAGGCCCAGATCCAGAAGAGCGGCTCCGGCAAGGAGCAGGAGGCCGTCCGCACCTGGCTGAAGGCCAACCCGGGCGTCGCCGACAAGTGGACGCCGGTCAAGAAGTCCGCCCCCGCCAAGGGCGCGAACGGCAAGGACGAGCGCGACCGCGCGGTCGAGATGGCCTGGTTCCCCTGGGAGGAGGACATCGCCGCCACGTACCTGTGGAAGGCCGTCCTGGAGGAGCGCGGCTACAAGATCAACCTCAAGCAGTTCGAGGTCGGTCCGATGTACACCGCGATGTCGCGCGGCCAGATCGACGTGCAGTTCGACGGCTGGCTCCCGTTCACCCAGAAGAACTACTGGGCCAAGTACGGCTCCAAGCTGACGGACATCGGCTCCTGGTACGGCCCGACCTCGATCGAGGTCGCGGTGCCCGACTACGTCAAGGACGTGAAGTCCCTGGCCGACCTCAAGGGCAAGGCTTCGCAGTTCAAGGGCCGGATCGTCGGCATCGAGCCCGGCACCGCCACGATGGAGAACCTCAAGAAGAACGTGCTGCCGGCCTACGGCCTGGACGACGAGTACAAGGTCGTCGACTCCTCGACGCCCGGCATGCTCGCCGAGCTGAAGCGCGCGTACGCCAAGAAGGAGCCCATCGCCGTCCTGCTGTGGACCCCGCACTGGGCGTACAGCGAGTACGGGATGACCAAGCTCCAGGACCCGAAGAAGGCCTTCGGCGAGGGCGACCGGCTGCACACCATCGCGTCCAAGGAGTTCCCCGAGAACTACCCGCAGCTGACGAAGTGGTTCAAGAACTTCAAGCTGAGCGAGAAGCAGCTCGCCGGTCTGGAGAACCAGATCCAGAAGCTCGGTACAGGACACGAAGAGGAAGCCGTGAAGGCCTGGATGGACAAGAACCCGGGCATCGCGGACAAGATGGCTCCCCAGTAGGAGCCGCCACCGGCCCCCACCAGGGCCGCAGTCCTTGAAGGGGTGGGCCACGCCGACGGCGTGGCCCACCCCTTCCGGCGTTCCGGGGCGGTCACTTTCCGGGCCGTCCTGGCGTAACGGTGTGCACGGGACGCCCACAACCGGAAGTATGGCGACTCGGGAGGGAGCCGGACATGGACGAGAAGGAAACACTCCGGGTGGGCGCCGCGGTCCGCCGACAGCGCAGGTCCCTGGGACTCACCCTGGCCGCGGTCGCCTCGCGCAGCGGTCTTTCCGTGCCGTTCCTCAGCCAGATCGAGAACGAACGGGCCAGACCCAGCGCCCGCTCCCTCGACCGGGTCGCCGAGGCGCTGGAGACCACCACCGCCCGGCTGCGCGCCGCGGCCGACTCCGCACGCGCGGTCGACGTCGTGCGCGGCGCGCAGGAGGACGGGGTGCACCGGGTGGTGCGCGGACGCCACCAGCTCAGCGCCCTGGAGTTCACCGGGGAACTCGACCTCGGGCGCGAGTTCCAGCACCGCAACGACGAGCTCCTGTACGTCGCGGAGGGCGCCGCCGAGGTGGAGGCCGAGGGCCAGGCCTACCGGCTCGTCCAGGGCGACACCCTGTTCCTGTCCGGCGGGGTGCGCCACCGCTGGCGGGCCACCCTGCCCGGCACCCGCCTGCTGTGCGTCGCGGTGGCCGAGCACATCGACGCCACGTCCGACCCCCGGCGCTGAGGACCGCCGTGCGCGTCGTCTCCCTGGTGCCCTCCCTCACCGAGGCCGTCGCCGAGACCGCCCCCGGCCTGCTCGTCGGCGTCACCGACTGGTGCACCCACCCGGCCGGACTCGGCGCCGCCCGCATCGGCGGCACCAAGAACCCCGGCATCCGCGCGGTCCTGGACCTGCGCCCGGACCTGGTGGTGGCCAACGAGGAGGAGAACCGGGCCCCGGACCTCGCCGCCCTGCGGGAGGCCGGCGCGCACGTCCTCGTCACCACCGTCCGCACCCTCGACGACGCCTTCGGCGAACTGGAGCGCCTGCTGACCGGCGCCTGCGGCCTGCCCCGGCCGCGCTGGCTGGACGAGGCCGAGGAGGCCTGGGCGTCCCTCCCGCCGCCGGGCCCGCCGCGCCGCGCGGTCGTCCCGGTCTGGCGCAGGCCGTGGATGGTGCTGGGCCGCGACACCTTCGCCGGTGACCTGCTGGCCCGGCTGGGCGTGGCGAACGTGTACGCGGACCACGCCGAGCGCTATCCGCGTATCCCGCTCGACGAGCTGAACGCGGCCGGCGCCGAGCTGGTGGTGCTGCCCGACGAGCCCTACCGCTTCACCCGGGACGACGGACCGGAAGCCTTCCCCGCCCTGCCCGCCGCTCTCGTCGACGGGCGGTACCTCACCTGGTACGGGCCGTCGCTGGTACGGGCCCCCGAGGCGCTGCGAGCAGCACTCCGCTGAGCAGCCCGCGTACGGTACGGGCACCGGCCACCGCCCAGGCGGCGACGAGGCACACGTACAGCGCGACGGCCAGCCAGGTGAACGCGGTCAGGCCGGTGTGCCGCGCCAGGCCCGCCGCGCCCGTCACACAGGTGCCGACGGGGAACGTGAAGCCCCACCACGTCATCGAGAACGTCATCCCGCCCCGCACCGCCCGCACCACGAGGGCCACGGCCAGTGCCAGCCACAGCAGGGCGAACCCCATCACCGGCACCCCGTACAGCACCGCGAAGGCCCTCAGCGCCGAGGCGTACGCACCCCCGACCGCACCGGGCGCCACATCGGCCAGCGCGTTCACCGCGGTCGTCGACTGCCCGAGCGGGCCGAGCACCAGGAACAGCGTCGGCGTCAGGGCGAGCGGCAGCGGGCCCCGGTGCACCAGCCGGCCGAAGACCAGCGGCAGCATCACCAGCGTCGCCAGCAGGCTCAGCCCGAACATCGCGTAGCAGCCCAGCAGCAGCGCCTCCCGCCCCTGGCCCGCCGGCAGCTCCGGCACCAGCAGCGGGCCGAGTGCGGCCGAGACCATCGGCGCCACCACCGGCAGCAGCCACACCGGGGACGCGGTGCCGGGCTCCGGCCGGTGGCGGACGATCATCAGATACGGCACCGCCACGGCCGCGACCAGTCCGGCCACCGTGCCCGCCGTGTACAGGACCACGTCCAGCGCGAGCGCCGCCGGGTGCCCGATGACGTCCTTGCCCACGACCATGCCGGAGCCCCCGACGGCCAGCAGCGCCATCGCGAGGCAGCCGTAGAACGGCGCGACGGCGGGGTCCGCGAGATGGGCGCGGGCCTGGTCGGGGTGGGCCGCCCAGTGCCCGGCGCGGGCGGCCAGCACGGTGGCCAGCAGCAGTGCCGAGACCACCCACACCGCCGCGCAGGCACCCCGCAGCCCGGGGACGTGCACGGGCAGCGCGGCACCGGCGCTCGCGACGATCGCCGTGCCCATGACGGTGGCGTACCAGTGGGGGCCGAAGTGCCGCAGCGCGGGCCGCCGGACGGTGCCGGAGTACGGGGGGAGGGGGCGGGTCCGCGGATAGGTGGTCATGCCACGATTCTTTCGGCCCGGTCCGGGCCCCACCAGGGAGCGCTGTCCTATGAGGTCATAAGGTGGACTTATGTCCAGCGAACCGTCCGCCCCCCTGTCCCACCGGGTGCCCGACCTCGGCGCGCTGGAGCTGCTCCTCGCCGTCGCCCGGCACGGCAGCCTCGGCCGCGCCGCCCGGGACCTCGGCATCACCCAGCCCGCCGCCAGCAGCCGTATCCGCTCGATGGAACGGCAGCTCGGGCTCACCCTCCTGGACCGCTCGCCCCGGGGCTCCCGCCTCACCGAGCCGGGCGCCCTCGTCACCGACTGGGCGCGCCGGGTCGTGGAGGCCGCCGAGGCGTTCGACGCGGGCGCCCACGCCCTGCGCGACCGCCGCGACTCCCGGCTGCGGGTCGCCGCCTCCATGACCATCGCCGAATACCTCCTCCCCGGCTGGCTCATCGCCCTGCGCGCCGAACGGCCCGGCACCGCCGTCTCGCTGCTCGCCGGGAACTCCGCGGTCGTCGCCGAACGGCTGCTGACCGGCGACGCGGACCTCGGCTTCGTGGAGGGCCTGTCCGTCCCGGCCGGGCTCGACGGCACCGTCATCGCCCACGACCGCCTCGTCGTCGTGGTCGCCCCCTCGCACCCCTGGGCCCGCCGCCGCACCCCGCTGACCCCGGGCGAACTGGCCGCGACCCCGCTGATCCTCCGCGAGCACGGCTCCGGCACCCGCCAGGTCCTGGACGCCGCCCTCGCCGTGCACGGCCCGCTCGCCCCGCCGCTCCTGGAACTCTCATCGACCACCGCGCTCAAGGGCGCGGCGGAGAGCGGCGCCGGCCCCTGCGTCCTGAGCGAACTCGCGCTCGGCGAGGAGCTGTCCGCCCGGCGCCTGGTCAAGGTCCCCATCGCCGGGGCCCGTCTGCGCCGCCAGCTGCGCGCGGTCTGGCCCTCGGGCCACCGCCCCACGGGCCCGGCCCGCGACCTGCTCACGCTGACGAGGACGGGGCCGCAGCCGGGCGCCTGACGCCGCCTCACGCCGCCCGAGGGGAAAAGGAGGCGACGCGCGGACCGCGGGGCGGCACCCTTGCAGAGGCACGGCACCTCAGCGAAAGGACCCCTTCGTGAGCCCCACGAGCACCTCGCCGCACCTGCGACGGGCCGGCGCGGACGACGCCGCCGAACTCACCCGGCTGCGCCTGTTCATGCTCGCCTCCCTCGGCATCGTTCCGGAGGCGGACTGGACGCCGGAGTGCGAGGCGGCGTTCCGCGAGCGGCTGAGCACCGACCCGTGTTTCGTCGCCTATGTGGTCGACGCCGGGGACCGGCTGCTGTCCAGCACGGTGGGCCAGTACATGCCGTTGCTGCCGAGGCCCGGCCGCACCCCGTACATCGGGCACATCGCCTCGGTCGCCACGGACCCCGCCCACCGGCGGCAGGGCTACGCCCGCCTGACCTTCGAGGCCGTCCACGACCACCTCGTCGAGGCCGGCTGCTCCCGCATCAATCTGACCACCACCCCCGAGGCCGAGGGCCTTTACCGCTCCCTGGGCTACGGCGACCCCAGCGGGCCGACCCCCCTGACCTGG
This sequence comes from Streptomyces sp. NBC_00708, assembly GCA_036226585.1. GTDB lineage: Bacteria > Actinomycetota > Actinomycetes > Streptomycetales > Streptomycetaceae > Streptomyces. The sequence goes on along the minus strand of CP108997.1, from coordinate 1,177,620 downwards.
AACGCCGACCACGCACCGGTCACCCCGGAAGGGACGGCCCGATGACCACCGGCGCACCGCCCGCACAGGGTGTCCGCCACCACTGGAGCGATCTGCCCGCCCCCGTACGCGAAGCCGTCGAGGACATCCTCGGCGCACCGGTCGTCGAGGCCCGCACCCAGAACGGCGGCTTCTCGCCCGGCGTCGCCGCCCGGGTCCGGCTCGCGAACGGCGGCCGGGCCTTCGTCAAGGCCGTGAGCGCCGAGGTGAACCCGGACACCCCGGACATGCACCGCGCCGAGGCCCGCGTCACGGCCGCCCTCCCGGCGCACGCGCCCGTGCCCCGGCTGCTCGGCTCGTACGACGACGGCACCTGTGTCGCCCTCGTACTGGAGGACATCGACGGCCGCCAGCCCCGGGTGCCCTGGGACCGCGCCGAACTGGACCGCGTCCTGGCGGCTCTGAGCGACCTCGCGGTCCGTCTCACCCCGGCCCCGGCCGTCGCGCCCCCGGCCGTCCGGGGCAAGTCCTCGCTGTTCGACGGCTGGCGCACCCTGCACGCGGCAGGCGGCGACGCCCGCCTCCACCCCTGGGCGGCCGGCCGCCTCGCCGCACTCGCGGAACTGGAGGCCGGCTGGGACGAGGCCGCGGCCGGCGACACGCTCGCCCACGGAGACCTGCGCGCCGACAACATCCTGCTCACCGAGGACCGGACCGTCTTCGTCGACTGGCCGCACGCGGTGTGCGCCGCGCCCTGGTTCGACCTCCTGGTGATGCTCCCGTGCGTGGCCGCCCAGGGCTACGCCCCGGGGGAGCGCGGCCCCGACCCGGAAGCCCTGTTCACCGCCCACCCGCTCGGCCGGGACGCGGACCCCGCCGCCGTCACCGCCGTACTCGCCGCCGTCGCCGGGTACTTCGCGGAGCACTCGCTGCGCCCCGGCCCGCCCGGCCTGCCGACGCTCCGGGCCTTCCAGGCGGCCCAGGGCGCCGCGGCCCTGGACTGGCTACGCCACCGGCTCGGCTAGCGACGCCTCCCGCGACGGTGCGACGGCCTCCACCAGGCCCCGCACCACCCGGAGGTCGTCGCCCGCCTCCGGATGCCACTGCACCCCCAGCACCCAGGGGGCGCCGGGCAGTTCGACCGCCTCCACCGTGCCGTCCGCCGCGTGCGCCGACGCCACCAGGCCCGTGCCGATGCGGTCCACGGCCTGGTGGTGGTACGTGGGGACCTCACACGCCTCCGGCACGAGCGACGCGTACCGGGTGCCCGGCACCGGCGTCACCGGATGCGAACCGAACACGCCCGTCGCCCCGCCGGGGCCGCCGTGCCCGTCCAGATGCTGGGTCAGGGTGCCGCCGAACGCCACGTTCAGCAGCTGCATCCCGCGGCAGATCCCGAGCAACGGCGTCCCCGACTCCAGCGCCGCACCGATCAGCGCCGCCTCCCAGGCGTCACGCTCCGGCGCCGGCGGCCCGGTCCGCGGATCGCGCCCCGCCCCGTACCGCGCGGGCTCCACATCGGGCCCGCCCGCCACCACCACCGCGTCCAGCCGGGCCACCACCTGCGCCGCGGCCTCCGGCGAGTCCGGCGGCAGCAGCACGGCCAGGCCCCCGGACTCGCGCACCACCCGGGCGTACCCGGCGGGCAGCAGCGCGGCCGGCAGGTCCCATACGCCCCAGCGGGCCGAGGCCTCCAGATAGGTGCTGATCCCGACCAGCGGACGATTCACCGATGCCCTCCCTCGTACGGCGCGCGGAACACCCCGGCACCGTACCCACAACACCCGCCCTGCCCATAGATTGGATCGCCTGCCCGGCCCGCGAGGAGAGGACCCGTCCGTGTCCGACCGCACCGCCCCGCTCGCTCTCTCGGACCTGCGCCGCCTTGTGCACAGCGGTGAGGTCGACACCGTCGTCCTGGCCTTCCCCGACATGCAGGGACGGCTCCAGGGCAAACGCTTCGCCGCCCCCTTCTTCCTCGACGAGGTCGTGGACCACGGCACCGAGGGCTGCGCCTACCTCCTCGCCGTCGACACCGACATGAACACCGTCGACGGCTACGCCATGTCCTCCTGGGACAACGGCTACGGCGACTTCGCCATGCGCCCCGACCTCACCACCCTGCGCCGGGTGCCGTGGCACGAGGGCACCGCGCTGGTCCTCGCCGACCTCGCCTGGGCCGACGGCTCGCCCGTCACCGCCGCGCCCCGGCAGATCCTGCGCCGCCAGCTCGAACGCCTGGCCGGGCACGGCTACACGGCCCACGTCGGCACCGAACTCGAGTTCATCGTCTTCAAGGACACCTACGAACAGGCGTGGGACCGCGGCTACCGCGACCTCACCCCCGTCAACCAGTACAACGTCGACTACTCCGTCCTCGGGACCGGCCGCGTCGAACCCCTGCTGCGCCGCGTCCGCAACGAGATGGCGGGCGCGGGCCTCGCCGTCGAGTCGGCCAAGGGCGAGTGCAACCCCGGCCAGCACGAGATCGTGTTCCGCTACGACGAGGCCCTGGTCACCTGCGACCAGCACGCCGTCTACAAGACCGGCGCCAAGGAGATCGCCGCCCAGGAGGGCATGGCGCTCACCTTCATGGCCAAGTTCAACGAACGCGAGGGCAACTCCTGCCACATCCACCTCTCGCTGCGCTCCACCACCGGCCCCGGACGCTCCGTCATGGCCGGTGCGGACGGGGCCATGTCACCGGTGATGCGGCACTTCCTGGCCGGACAGCTCGCCGCCCTGCGCGACCTCTCCCTCCTCTTCGCGCCGAACATCAACTCCTACAAGCGGCTGCGCCCCGGCTCCTTCGCCCCGACCGCCGTCGCCTGGGGCCACGACAACCGCACCTGTGCCCTGCGCGTCGTCGGCCACGGCGCCTCGCTGCGCTTCGAGAACCGGCTCCCCGGCGGCGACGTCAACCCCTACCTGGCCGTCGCCGGACTCGTCGCCGCAGGCCTGTACGGGATCGAGCGGAAGCTCGAACTCCCCGAACCCTGCGAGGGCAACGCCTACACCGCCGCCTACGACCAGGTCCCCGCCACCCTGCGCGAGGCCGCAGCCCTCTGGGAGGACAGCGAGATCGCCCGGGAGGCCTTCGGCGAGGACGTCGTCGCGCACTACCGCACCATGGCCCGCGTCGAACTCGACGCCTTCGACGCGGCCGTGACCGACTGGGAACTGCGCCGCTCCTTCGAACGCCTGTGACCACGACGCCTCCGAGGCCCACGACCGCTGTGAGGACCATGTGATCCACGAGCACCACGTCCTGAACCCGGCGACCGGGGAGACCATCGCCACCGTCCCCGCCACCCCGGCCGCCGGCGTGCACACCGCCGTCGGCCGCGCCACCGCCGCCCAGCGCGCCTGGGCCGCGCTCGCCCCCGCCGACCGGGCCCGGCTGCTGCGCCGGTTCGCCGCCGCCGTCGACGCCCGCACCGAGGAACTGGCCCTGCTGGAGGTCCGGGAGGCCGGCCACACCCTCACCAACGCCCGCTGGGAGGCGGGCAACGTCCGCGACCTGCTCGACTTCGCCGCCGGGGGAGTGGAACGGCTCAGCGGCCGGCAGATCCCCGTCCCCGGCGGCATCGACCTCACCCTCCTGGAACCCCTCGGCGTCGTCGGCGTCATCGCGCCCTGGAACTTTCCGATGCCGATCGCCGCCTGGGGCACCGCCCCCGCCCTCGCCGCCGGCAACGCGGTGATCCTCAAGCCCGCCGAGACCACTCCGCTGACCGCCCTCCGGCTCGCGGAGATCGCCCTGGAGGCGGGTCTTCCCGAACACCTCTTCCAGGTGCTGCCCGGCGCCGGCGACGAGGCGGGCAACGCCCTCGTCGAACACCCGGACGTCGCCAAGATCGTCTTCACCGGCTCCACCCGCACCGGCAAACGGATCATGGCCAAATGCGCCGGCCACCTCAAGCGCGTCACCCTCGAACTCGGCGGCAAGAGCCCCAACATCGTCTTCGCCGACGCCGACATCGAGGCCGCCGCGGCCGCCGCCCCCGACTCCTTCCTGGACAACGCCGGCCAGGACTGCTGCGCCCGCACCCGCATCCTCGTCCAGCGCTCCGCGTACGACCGCTTCCTGGAACTCCTCGCCCCGGCCGTCGAGGCGTTCCCCGTCGGCGACCCCTCCGACGAGAAGACGCGGATGGGCCCGCTCATCTCCCGTACCCAGCTGGAACGCGTACGCGGTTACGTCCCCGAGGGCGCGGCGGCGATCCGGGGGAGCGCGCCGCAGGGGCCCGGCTTCTGGTTCCCGCCGACCGTCCTCACCGGCGTCCCGGCGGACGCGCCCGTCGCCACCGAGGAGGTGTTCGGGCCCGTCGCCGTCGTGCTGCCCTTCGAGGACGAGGCGGACGCCGTACGCCTCGCCAACGCCACCGACTACGGGCTCGCCGGCTCGCTCTGGACCCGGGACGTGGGGCGCGCGCTGCGTGTCTCCCAGGCCGTCCGGGCGGGCAACCTCTCCGTCAACTCGCACGCGGCGGTCCGCTACTGGACGCCGTTCGGCGGGTTCAAGCAGTCCGGCATCGGCCGCGAACTGGGGCCCGACGCCCTCACCGCCTTCACCGAGACCAAGAACGTCTTCCTGAGCACGGAGGCCTGAACTCCCATGAGCACGGACCCCGAGATCATCTGCCGGCGCCTCGTCGGCCGCACCGCCGTCATCACCGGCGCCGGCAGCGGCATCGGCCTGGCTACCGCCCACCGGCTCGCCTCCGAGGGGGCGCATGTCGTCTGCGGCGACATCGACGCGGCGGCCGGCGAGGCGGCGGCCGAGGCGGTCGGCGGCACCTTCGTACGCGTCGACGTGACCGACCCCGGACAGGTCGCCGAGCTGTTCCGGACGGCCGACGACACCTACGGCTCGGTCGACATCGCGTTCAACAACGCCGGCATCTCGCCGCCCGAGGACGACTCCATCCTCACCACCGAACTGGAGGCATGGAAGCGCGTCCAGGACGTCAACCTCACCTCCGTCTACCTCTGCTGCAAGGCGGCCCTGCCCTACATGCGCCGCCGGGGCCGGGGCTCCATCATCAACACCGCCTCCTTCGTGGCCCGGATGGGCGCGGCCACCTCGCAGATCTCGTACACCGCGTCCAAGGGCGGGGTGCTGGCGATGACCCGTGAACTGGGCGTCCAGTTCGCCCGCGAGGGGATCCGCGTCAACGCGCTCTGCCCGGGGCCGGTCAACACCCCGCTGCTCCAGGAGCTGTTCGCCAAGGACCCCGAGCGGGCGGCCCGCAGGCTGGTGCACATCCCGCTCGGCCGGTTCGCCGAAGCCACCGAGATCGCCGCCGCCGTCGCCTTCCTGGCGAGCGACGACTCCTCGTTCGTCAACGCCACGGACTTCCTCGTGGACGGCGGCATCTCCGGTGCCTACGTCACACCGCTGTAGCCGCCTCTCCTAGAGTGGAGCGATGACCTACCCGACTCCGCCCGGCTGGTACCCGGACACCTCCGCGCCCGGCACCGAGCGCTGGTGGGACGGGACGGCGTGGACCGCCCACACCCGGGCGCCCGCCGCCGCGCCCGTACCGGCCCCGGCGCCGGTCCCGCAGTACGCGGTGAACCGGCCGGGCGGTACGGGCAACGGTCCAGGCGGCAGCGCGCGGGCCGTCGCCCTCGTGGTGGCCGCAGCGGTCGTCGTCGGCGCCGTCGTGACCGGGGCCGTGCTGCTCACCGGGAACGACGACCCGGCGCCCCCGCGGGCCCACACCTCGCCGTCACCCTCGCGGACCGGCACCGACGCGGCCCCGGGCAGCGACGACCCCTCGCCGGACAGCACACCGGTCCAGCAGGACCCGAACGTGCTCGTCGACCAGCTCAACGGCATCACGCTGCCCATCCCCGACGGCTGGGAACGGCCGGAGCGGACTTCGGGGCAGCTGCTGACCCTGCGCACCAAGGAGTCCTACGACTGCCCCGGCGCGTCCTCCTCCTTCTGCTACCACGGCACCGTCACCACCCGGACCCCCGGCGGCACCGACGCCACCACGCCCGAGGCCCTCGCCAAGGAGGACATCACCGATGCCGCCGACCGGGCGTACGAGGAGGACCTCGTCGGCCGGCGCATCCACGGCGGCATCACCGCGCACCGGCAGGTCGCCGCCGGCGAGGTCACCGTGGCCGGCCGCACCGGCTACTACGTCCGCTGGAAGGTCACCACCGCCAAGGGCCCCGGCGGCTACGTCCAGTCGCTCGCCTTCCCCTCGCCCCTCGGCAGCGAGTCACCCGTCATCGTGCGGTGCGCCCTCGACGCCGGCCCGGACGGGCCGCCGCTCGCCCTCATGGACACCCTCACCCAGGGCATCCGCCCGATCGGCGACAGCGCGACGGACGGCGGCGTCGGCAACTCCGTGGAGCACTCGACCGACTAGAGGAACGTACGTCCCTCGCCCCGGTACGTCGGTACGGTCGCCGTCACCCGGTCGCCCTCGATCAGGTGCAGCGCGTCGAACCGCTCGCACAGCTCACCGGCCTTCGCGTGCCGGAACCACACCTTGTCACCGATCAGCAGGTCGTCGGCCGGGGAGCCCAGCAGCGGGGTCTGCACCTCGCCGGGTCCCTCCTGCGGGTCGTAGCGCAGCCCCTCCGGCAGATACGGGACCGGCAGCCGGTCCGGCCCGGCCGCACCCGAGGCAGGGTAGCCGCCGCCGAGCACCGTCACCACGCCCACGCCGGGCCGCCGCACCACGGGCTGCGCGAACAGCGCGGCCGGGCGTGCGGTGAACGAGGTGTAGTTGTCGAACAGGCGCGGCACGTACAGCCCCGAACCGGCGGCGATCTCCGTCACCGCGTCCTCCGCCGCCGTGTGCTGCACGCTGCCCGTGCCCCCGCCGTTCACGAACTCCAGGTCCGGCGCCACGGCCCGGACCGCCCGTACCACCTCGGCCCGCCGGGCCGCCAGCTCCTTGCGGGCCGTGGCCTGCATGAGGCGGATCGCCCGGGAGCGCAGCGGACGCCCCGCGACCGAGTCGCCGACGCCGGCGATGTGCCCCTCGTACGCCATCAGCCCCACCAGCCGGAAACCGGGGCGCCGCACCACGGACCTGGCCAGCTCCGCCAGCTGGGCGGGGGAGCGCAGCGGCGAGCGCAGGGCCCCGATCCTGACCCGGCCGCCGAGCATCCGCAGCGAGGTGTCCAGTTCCAGACAGACCCGGATCTCCTGGGTGCCGCCGGCCCGCGCCGCGTCGATCAGGTCCAGCTGGGCGTGGTCGTCCACCATCACCGTCACGGCGGCGGCGAGCTTCGGGTCGGCGGCCAGTTCCGCGTAGGCCGGCCGGTCGGCGGAGGGGTAGGCCAGCAGGACGTCGTCGAAGCCGGCGCGGGCCAGCCACAGCGACTCCGCGAGCGTGAACGACATGATCCCGGCGAACCCGGGCCGCGCCAGCACCCGTTCGAGCAGGGCCCGGCAGCGCACCGACTTGCTCGCCACCCGGACCGGCTTGCCCGCCGCCCGGCGTACGAGATCGTCGGCGTTGGCGTCGAACGCCTCCAGATCGACGACGGCTACGGGAGCGTCGAGATGGGCGGTGGCCCGGTCGTAACGGGTCCGGTCAGTGGCACGGGCAGTCATGGCCGCAGCTTGCCAGACGGTTCTACCGCTGGGTAGGGGGACGATCCGTGCAGATCGGCCGGTGCGCGGACCGCCCGCTCCCACCGGTACCGCCGCAGCCCGTAGAGTGACGCCCACGCGGCGAGCGGGGTCCTGTCTGTGCGGGCGGAGTCCGCGCGCGGTACGGAACGGATCAGGGGGGCGGATGAGCACCGAGGCGCAGCGCGCTCCCGTCCCGCCCCGCCCGACGGCCCCTCCCCGCCCCGCGCCCCCCACCCCCGAAGAACCCACCGCACCCCACCCGCCCGCCGCCCCGCTCCCCGCCCCGCTCCCCGCGCCGGACGAGACCGCCTGGCCGCCCCCCGCCCTCCCGTCGCCCCCCGGAACCCCGCTCCGCGGCCCCCGCCGGTACCGGCCCGTGGCCGCCGGTGTCTGCGTGGTCCTCGGGCTCGGGCTGATCGGCGGGGCCGCCGCCGGCAGCTGGCTGACCGACGGCCCGGACGACGACCCCGCCGCCCGCAGCGCGTACACCGTGGGCCGGGAGGCCTGGCACAGCGTCCCCGTGGACACCCTCTTCCCCCGCACCCTGAAGGGCGACGGAGCCGGGCCCGGCGGCGCCGACCGGGTCTGGACGAGGCTCGCCGTCGCCCCGGACAGCGGCTGCTCCACCGCGCTCGACCCCCTGCTGGCCAGGACGCTGCGCACGGTCGGCTGCGCCCATGTGCTGCGGGCCACGTACACCGATGCCACGGCCAGCAGCGTCACCACCGTCGGACTGGTCTTCACCGAGGCCGACACCGAGGCGATGCGCGCCCTGAGCACCCGGTTCACCGACGAGCACCTCGACCGGCGCACCGACCTGCTGCCCCGCGCCTACCCCGTGAAGGACAGCCCCGCCGCCTCGTTCCGCGACCGGCAGCGCGCCAGCTGGTCCGTCCACGTGCTGACCGAGATCCCCGTCGTCACCTTCGCCGTGTCCGGATTCGCCGACGGACGCGCCGCCACCCCGCCCCGGCCCGCCGCACAGGCCATGGCACCGGGCGCGACGACCGCCGCCGCGCAGGCCGGGCTCGGCCACGAGGCGAAGGGCGTGGCCGACCGGGTCGAGCGCGCGCTGCGCACCCACGTCGCCGACCTCACGGAGCAGCCCGGATGACCCGCCACCGCGTCCCCGGGCCCCTCCGGAGGCCCGTGGGTCCGCGACGATCCGCCCGGCGCACCCTCGGCACGCTCTGCGCGGTCACCGCCCTCGTCCTGCTCCCCGCGACCCCGGCGGGGGCCGACACCATCCGGGCCCAGCAGTGGGGGCTGGACGCCCTGCACACCGACCGGGCCTGGGAGGCCACCCGGGGCAAGGGCGTCACCGTCGCCGTCGTGGACACCGGGGTCGACGGCAGCCTGCCCGACCTCGCGGGCCAGGTCCTGCCCGGCAAGGACCTGATCGGCTTCGGCGCGGAGCGCGGCGACAAGGCGTGGGCCCGGCACGGCACCGCCATGGCCGGGATCATCGCGGGCCGGGGCCACGGCAGCGGACGTGCCGACGGCGTCCTCGGCATCGCGCCCGAGGCGAAGATCCTCCCGGTCCGCGTCATCCTCGAAGCGAGCGACCCGGCCCGCGCCGAGGCCCGCAGGACCCGGGGCACCGCCCTCGCCGACGGCATCCGCTGGGCCGCCGACCACGGCGCCGACGTCATCAACCTCTCCCTGGGCGACGACAGCGAGTCCGCGCACCCCGAGCCGGGCGAGGACGCCGCCGTCCAGTACGCGCTGAAGAAGGGCTCCGTCGTCGTCGCCTCGGCCGGCAACGGCGGCGAGAAGGGCGACCACATCTCGTACCCCGCCGCCTACCCCGGGGTCATCGCCGCCGCGGCCGTCGACCGGTACGGCACCCACGCCTCGTTCTCCACCCGCCGCTGGTACGCCACCGTGAGCGCGCCCGGCGACGACATCGTCGTACCGGCGCCCGACCGCAAGTACTACGTGGAGTGGGGCACCTCCGCCGCCGCCGCGTTCGTCTCCGGCGCGGTGGCCCTCGTCAGGTCCGAGCACCCCGGGCTCTCGCCCGCGCAGATCAAGAAGCTCCTCACCGACACCGCGCGCGACGCCCCCGCCTCCGGCCGCGACGACGCGCGCGGCTACGGGATCGTCGACCCGGCGGCGGCCATCGAGGCGGGCGGCCGGGTGCGCCCCGCCGAGGTGCGCGGCGACTCCGCCCCCGCCGGTTACCGCAAGCGGTACTTCGGCGCCGGCCCCACGCCCGAGCCGGAGGACGGCGGCCCGGCCGGATGGCTCGCCCCGGCGGCCGGCGGCCTCGGTGTGCTCCTGCTCGCGGCAGGCGTCCTGCTCCGCCGCAGCCGCGCGCTCTCCGCCTGGCGCCGTTGAGCGCGCGGACTCACCGCGCGCTCAGCACCCCCACCGCCGCCTTCGCCGCCGACTCGACGAGCTCGATGCCGCTCTCCTTGGACGCCTGGCCGCCGGACAGCACCGCCACCAGATAGGTGTGGCCGTCCGCCGTCACCCGCCCGATGCTGTTGACGTTCCACAACCCGGTGGCGGTACGCGGCATCCAGCCGTTCTTCAGCGCCCAGGCGTCGCCCGCCGCCGAGACGCCCCACTGCTGGTCGGCCTCCACCCGGGCCATCAGCCCGCGTATGTACGCCCGCGACTCCTCGCTGAGGGCCGCGTCCCTCTCCGTACCGAACACCGCCCCCAGCAGCGTCAGCTGGTCGGCCGCCGTGGTGCTCGTCAGCCCCCAGGCGTGCGACGAGGTCGTCGCGGTGAGCCCCAGCCGTGCGTTCGCCGCGTCCAGGCCCGTCGCCCCGCCGGCCGCCGCCAGCAGCGCGGTCGCGGAGTCGTTGTCGCTCTTCCCGATCATCGCGGCAGCCCGGGTGCGCTCGGTGGCGGTCAGCCCGCGCTCCTCGTCCTGGGCCCGCAGCAGCAGCGCCGCCAGGATGTCCACCTTGACGATGCTCGCCGTCGCGTACGTCGCATCCGCGCCCCCGTACACCGCACGCGTACCGCTGCCGCTGTCCAGCACCGCGACCGAGAGCGCGGCCCCCGGCTCCCCGCCCACCAGCGGCTCGACGGCCGCCTCCAGCTCCGCGTCCAGATCCACCGACGGCTCCTCGCTCGCTTCCGGGGACGGTGACGCCGACGATACGGAGGCGACCGCGGCCGGCGTCCGGTCCGGCGCACGGCCGATGACGTACGCGCCCCCGGCGGCCGAGACGGCCAGCACGGCGGCGGCCGTCAGGGATACGGGCAGGGCGGAGCGGCGTACGCGGTGTCGGGGCATGGCCCGGACGCTAGGAAGCGCGGCTGAGAACCGGCTGGGTCCGACCTGTCGGCCCGATGAGAATGCCCAGGCACTACGCTCGCCCCGTGGAGCAGAAGAACATTCCGGACCCCGGTTACTCCGACGACGACGGCACCGCCGACCCCGCCCTGGCCTCGGCCCTCGCCGCCTGGGCCGAGGACCGCACCGCCGTCGCACCGGTGCTCGAAGCCCTGAAGGGCGCCCGGCTCCTGGTGCCCGTCGTCGCCGTCCTCGGTGAGGTGGAGGAGGACGAGCGGGGGCTGCGCCGGGAGAAGAGCAGCGACATGGCCGTGCCCACGCTCCAGGCCGGTGGCCGCCGCGCCCTGCCCGCCTTCACCTCCACCGCGTCGCTGGCCCGCTGGGACCCGCGGGCCCGCCCCGTCGCCGTACCCCTGCACCAGGCGCTCCGGGCCGCCGCGCACGAGAAGGCCGACACGGTGGTGCTCGACCTCGCCGGGCCGGTGGCCTTCGAGCTGACCGGGTCCGCCCTGCGCGCCCTCGCCGAGGGCCGCACCAGCGCGGACCCGCTGGACGACCCCGCCGTCACCGCCGCCGTACGCGAAGCCGTCGCCGCCGAGCCCGCCGTGCTCCGCGCCCACCTCGGCCCGGGCAGCGCCGACGGCACCCTCGCCCTGGTCCTCGCGCCCGACGCGGACCCGGGCCGAGCGGCGGGGCGGGTGGCCCGCGCGCTGGCCGCCGACGAGGTGCTGCGGGCCCGGCTGGTCCGGGGCCTGGACCTCGCGCTGCTCCCGGCCGACGCGCACACACCGGGTGAGCCCCTGTTCACGCGCTGATCACCCCTTCGGCTCAACGCGCGCGAGTGCGTGAGCGGCCGGAGAATTGCGAAGAAAAGGAACGATCTTCGCGAGGTGGTTGTATGCAGACGCGGACAGCCGTGTCGGAGTTCCTCGGCACCCTGCTGCTGGTTTTCTTCGCCGTGGGAGCGGCGGTGCTGTGCGTCGATTACATCGGAACCCTGGGCATCGCCCTGGCCTTCGGTTTCGTGCTCCTCGCGCTCGCCTACGCCCTCGGCCCGATCTCCGGCTGCCACATCAATCCGGCGGTCACGCTCGGCATGCTGGCCGCCCGGCGGATCGACGTGCGCACGGCGGTGACGTACTGGATCGCACAGTTCCTCGGCGGCATCGCCGGTGCGGCGCTGCTGTTCCTGCTGGCCAAGCAGGTGCCGGGGCTGAAGACGAGCGGAAAGTTCGGCAGCAACGGCTACGGCGACCGCTCGGACGTGCACATCAACCTCGGCGGCGCGTTCCTGGCCGAGGTGGTGCTCACCTTCCTGCTGGTCTTCGTGGTCCTCGCGGTGACCCACAAGGTGGCGGTCGTCGGCTTCGACGGGCTGCCCATCGGTATCTCCCTCGCGGTGATCCACCTGGTCGGCATCCCGCTCACCGGCACCTCGGTCAACCCGGCCCGCAGCCTCGGCCCGGCCCTGTTCGCCGGCGGCGCGGCCCTCTCCCAGCTGTGGCTGTTCATCGTGGCCCCGCTGGCCGGCGGCATCCTCGCGGCGCTCGCCCACCGGCTGACCCACCCCTCGATGCGCGGCGGGGAGACGACCGCGGAGGTCTGACCCGTACCCGCGAAGCGACGAGCCCCCGCCGGAAGCACCGGCGGGGGCTCGTTCACGTACGTACGGACGAAGAGGCGGACGTCTCAGCCGAAGACCGGGCCGGTGTACTTCTCGCCCGGACCCTGGCCCGGCTCGTCCGGGACGAGCGAGGCCTCGCGGAAGGCGAGCTGGAGGGACTTCAGGCCGTCGCGCAGCGGGGCCGCGTGGAAGGAGCTGATCTCCGTGGTGCTCGCGTCCAGCAGGCCGGCCAGTGCGTGGACCAGCTTGCGGGCCTCGTCGAGGTCCTTGTGCGCGTCGCCGTCCTCGGTCAGGCCGAGCTTCACGGCGGCGGCGCTCATCAGGTTGACGGCGACCGTCACGATCACCTCGACGGCGGGCACCTCCGCGATGTCGCGGGCCATCTCGTCGAAGCCGGGGGAATCACTGCTGGGGGTCGCGTCACTCATGCGCCTTACGATAGGCCCACGGCGCCGGCCCTCCGCCCGCGGGAGCGCCCGCACGGGCCGGTTGGTGCCCGCCCCGCCGAGCTGCTAACCTTGTGTAACGACCGGCTGGGCAGCTATGTGCCCGGCCCACAAGTGGAGGCTCCGCTCTCCCACCTAGCCGTCCCCAGGACGGCGGGTCACCGGTCAGGTGGTCCCCATCGTTCCGTACGGACGATGGAGCCGCCCGATGCGCCCCGCGGTTCACCGTGGCGGTGTTCCGGTTTGCCAGGAGCCCCGCCTGTGTCCCGTCCGGGGCATTTTTGTTGCTCCGACGCGGTTGGTCTGTCTGAAACAGACGTTACGTGGCTGTCCGCCAGGCGGTCGCGTGGTGCTACCGAGGAGGATCCATCAGCGCCGAGCCCCGCATCAACGACCGGATTCGCGTGCCCGAGGTGCGACTTGTCGGTCCCAGCGGCGAGCAGGTCGGGATTGTGCCGCTTGCCAAGGCCCTGGAACTCGCACAGGAGTACGACCTCGACCTGGTCGAGGTGGCGGCTACCGCCCGTCCGCCCGTGTGCAAGCTCATGGACTACGGGAAGTTCAAGTACGAGTCGGCCATGAAGGCCCGTGAGGCGCGCAAGAACCAGGCGCACACGGTCATCAAGGAGATGAAGCTCCGGCCGAAGATCGACCCGCACGACTATGACACCAAGAAGGGTCACGTCGTCCGGTTCCTCAAGCAGGGCGACAAGGTCAAGATCACGATCATGTTCCGTGGTCGTGAGCAGTCCCGCCCCGAGCTGGGCTTCCGACTGCTCCAGCGTCTCGCTTCGGACGTGGAGGAACTCGGCTTCATCGAGTCCAACCCGAAGCAGGACGGCCGGAACATGATCATGGTTCTGGGCCCGCACAAGAAGAAGACCGAAGCCATGGCCGAGGCCCGCGAGGCCCAGGCCGCCCGCAAGGCGGAGCGCCAGGGGAACAACACCCCCGACGCCGCGCCCGAGGGTCAGGCCCCCGAGGCTCCGGCCGAGGCGGCGCCCGAGGCCGAGGCCGAGACACCTTCCGAGGCGTGACCGCGGGGGGTGCCATCCAGGCACCCCCGGGTCCCCGCGGAACCCCCATCAAGATCTGACGCCCCTGTGGTCCGGTGCCCGCACCGAGAGGGGCGCCACTGACGAGGAGAGAACGGCGCGATGCCGAAGAACAAGACGCACAGCGGTGCCAGCAAGCGCTTCAAGATCACCGGCTCCGGCAAGGTGCTCCGCGAGAGGGCCGGCAAGCGCCACCTGCTCGAGCACAAGTCGTCCAAGAAGACCCGCTCGCTGACCGGCACGGTCGTCGTGGCTCCGGCCGACGCCAAGAAGATCAAGAAGCTTCTCGGCAAGTGAGGCCGTCGTCCCCGGATTCACCGGGGACGCGCCCTCGATCCGACCGGGACCAATTCGTTTCCGGGCCGTGTGAGTACGACCACGGCCCCGCTACAAGGAGTTAACAAGTGGCACGCGTCAAGCGGGCAGTCAACGCCCACAAGAAGCGCCGGGCGATCCTCGAGCAGGCCAGCGGTTACCGCGGTCAGCGTTCGCGCCTGTACCGCAAGGCCAAGGAGCAGGTCACCCACTCCCTGGTCTACAACTACAACGACCGCAAGAAGCGCAAGGGCGACTTCCGTCAGCTGTGGATCCAGCGCATCAACGCCGCTGCCCGCCAGAACGGCATGACGTACAACCGCCTCATCCAGGGTCTGAAGGCCGCCAACGTCGAGGTGGACCGCAAGATCCTGGCCGAGCTCGCGGTCAACGACGCCAACGCGTTCGCCGCCCTCGTCGAGGTCGCCCAGAAGGCCCTCCCGAGCGACGTCAACGCCCCGAAGGCCGCCTGACCCAGGCCGCACTTCTTGGCTCTCGAGCCGGACCCGCAGGCGCTCGCCGTCTGCGGGTCCGGTGCGTTGTACCACCAGGACCTTTTTCGTAACGCAGAGAGGCTCGCCGCCGACATGGGCACCCCCGAACCGATCTCCCCGCGATCGCCGCGGGTCGCCGCCGCCCGGCGGCTGGCCAGGCGCAACTTCCGCGGCAAGGAGCGCAGATTCATCGCCGAGGGGCCGCAGGCCGTGCGCGAGGCAGCCGGACACCGGGGCGCCGACGGCGAGCCCACCCTCGTCGAACTCTTCGCCACCGTCGAGGCCGCCGAGCGCTACGCCCCCATCATCGACGCCGCCCACGAGGCGGGCGCCCGCGTCCACCTCGCCGACGGCGACGTCCTGGCCGACCTCTCGCAGACCGTCACCCCGCAGGGCCTCATCGGCGTCTGCCGCTTCCTCGACTCGCCCTTCGACGAGATCCTCGCGGCCCGGCCCCGGCTGGTCGCCGTGCTGGCCCACGTCCGCGACCCCGGGAACGCCGGGACGGTGCTGCGCTGCGCCGACGCGGCGGGTGCCGACGCGGTCGTCCTGACCGACGCCTCCGTCGACCTGTACAACCCCAAGTCGGTGCGTGCCTCGGTCGGTTCGCTCTTCCATCTGCCGGTCGCCGTGGGCGTCCCCGTCGAGCAGGCCGTACGCGGACTGCGCGGGGCGGGCGTGCGCATCCTGGCCGCCGACGGCGCGGGCAGCGACGACCTCGACGACGAACTCGACGCCGGCACGATGGGCGGGCCCACCGCCTGGATCTTCGGCAACGAGGCCTGGGGGCTGCCCGAGGAGACCCGCGCCCTGGCCGACGCCGTGGTGCGGGTGCCGATCCACGGCAAGGCGGAGAGCCTCAACCTCGCCACCGCCGCCGCGGTCTGCCTCTACGCCTCCGCGCGCGCCCAGCGCCCGCGCCGCACCACCGGCTGAGCGCCTCCGAGCGCCCCTGCTTCGACGGAGAGCCGCCACAGGGTGTCGCTCCGTCACCGACGACTAGTAGGGTGACGCACTCGGGGGTGGCCCACTGCACCGGTTCGAGAGGTGGGGTACGGGAATGGCTGTCGGCATGAGCGGGCCGCGCGCGGCCCACGCGGCCGTCGTGCGCGCCGCCGGGGGACCGGACGGCCCCGCCGTCGCGGACGCCGCGGCGGGCGGCCTCGGGCTGGACCCCGACGACCTCCCCGACGGGCTCGTCGTCGCGGACGAGACCGGCCGGATCATCTGCTTCAACGCCGCCGCCGTCCGCATCACCGCCGTCCCCAGGGCCGCCGCCCTCGGCCGCCCGGTGGAGCACGCGCTGCCGCTGGAGGACCTCAAGGGCCGCCGCTGGTGGGAGCTGACCGACCCCTACGGCGGTCTCGCCACCCGGGTCGGCCAGCCCGAGCGCAACCTCCTGCTGCCCGGCGGCCGTGAGGTCCTGGTCTCCGCCCGCTATGTGCGCGAGACGCCCACCGGCCCGGTCCGCCGTCTGGTGATCAGCCTGCGCGGCACCGAGGCCCGCCGCCGCACCGAGCGCAGCCACGCCGAGCTGATCGCGACGGTCGCCCACGAACTGCGCTCCCCGCTCACCTCGGTCAAGGGCTTCACCGCGACCCTGCTGGCCAAGTGGGAACGGTTCACCGACGACCAGAAGCGCCTCATGCTGGAGACGGTGTACGCGGACGCCAACCGGGTCACCCGCCTCATCACCGAGCTCCTGGACATCTCCCGGATCGACTCCGGGCGCCTGGAGCTGCGCCGCCAGCCCGTCGACCTGTCCGCCGCCGTCGAGCGCCACGTCCGGGCGCACACCGCGGCCGGCCAGGACCCCGGCCGCTTCCTCGTCCGCACCTGCCAGCCGCTGCCCGCGGTGTGGGCCGACCCGGACAAGGTCGACCAGGTGCTCGGCAACCTGCTGGAAAACGCGGTGCGGCACGGTGAGGGAACTGTCACCATCGATGTGGCACCCGCACCGGCGAAGAGTGACGAGAGGGGAGCGGCCGTCACCGTGAGCGACGAAGGTCCCGGCATCCCCGAGGAGTCGATGGGCCGCGTCTTCACCCGCTTCTGGCGGGGGAGCAAGCGCGGCGGCACGGGCCTGGGCCTCTACATCGTCAAGGGCATCGTCGAGGCCCACGGCGGCACCATCACGGTCGGCCGCGGCCCCGGAGGCGGCGCGGAGTTCCGATTTATGCTGCCCGTGAGCACGCCGGCCTACCTCAGTTAAGGCCCCGAGCGGCCCACGGGCGCCCCACCCGCCCCGCGACCCTTAGACTCGACCCTTGGCACCTTTGCGTCCTCCGGTCTTCGAGCGAGGTCACGGGGGTCCGGGAGTATCCCCCGGTAAGCGCAGCACTCAGCCAATCGGAAGTACGGGAAGAGATGTCGGCACCGAACAAGTCGTACGACCCAGTCGAGGTCGAGGCACTGAAACCGGAAGAGATCGAGCGCATCCGGGACGAGGCGCTCGCCGCCTTCGCCGCCGCGGGTGACCTCGACGCGCTCGCCCAGGCGAAGACCGCGCACACCGGTGGCACCTCGCCCCTGTCGCTCGCCAACCGCGAGATCGGCGCGCTGCCCCCGCAGGCCAAGGCCGAGGCCGGCAAGCGCGTGGGCCAGGCCCGCGCCGCCGTGGGCCGCGCCCTCGCGGCCCGCCAGGCGGAGCTGGAGGCCGAGCGTGACGCCCGGGTCCTGGTCGAGGAGGCGGTGGACGTCACGCTGCCGTACGACCGCACCCCGGCCGGCGCCCGCCACCCGCTGACGACCTTCATGGAGCGCGTCGCCGACGTCTTCGTGGCCATGGGCTACGAGATCGCCGAGGGCCCCGAGGCCGAGGCCGAGTGGTTCAACTTCGACGCCCTGAACTTCGTGCCCGACCACCCGGCCCGGCAGATGCAGGACACCTTCTTCGTCGAGGGCGCCGACGGCGCGAAGAACGACGAGTCCGGTGTCGTCCTGCGTACGCACACCTCGCCGGTCCAGGCCCGCACCCTGCTCGACCGCGAGCCCCCCGTCTACGTCGTCTGCCCCGGCCGCGTCTACCGCACCGACGAGCTCGACGCCACGCACACCCCGGTCTTCCACCAGATCGAGCTGCTCGCCGTCGACGAGGGCCTGACCATGGCGGACCTGAAGGGCACCCTCGACCACATGGTCCAGGCGCTCTTCGGCCCGGACATGAAGACCCGGCTGCGGCCGAACTTCTTCCCGTTCACCGAGCCGTCCGCCGAGATGGACATGGTCTGCTACGTCTGCCGCGGCGCGTCCGTCGGCAACCCGGACCGCCCCTGCCGCACCTGTGGCAGCGAGGGCTGGATCGAGCTCGGCGGCTGCGGCATGGTCAACCCGAAGGTGCTCACCGCCTGCGGCGTCGACCCCCGGAAGTACAGCGGATTCGCCTTCGGGTTCGGCATCGAACGGATGCTGATGTTCCGCCACAACGTCGAAGACATGCGAGACATGGTCGAAGGTGACGTCCGGTTCACCCGGCCCTTCGGGATGGAGATCTGATGCGCGTCCCGCTTTCCTGGCTGCGGGAATACGTCGACCTGCCGGCCACCGAGACCGGCCGTGACGTGCAGGCCAAGCTCGTCGCCGTCGGCCTGGAGGTCGAGACGGTCGAGCGGACCGGCGCCGGCCTCACCGGGCCGCTCGTCGTCGGACAGGTGCTGACCATCGAGGAGCTGGAGGGCTTCAAGAAGCCGATCCGCTTCTGCACGGTGGACGTCGGCACCGCCAACGGCACCGGCGAGCCGCAGGAGATCGTCTGCGGCGCCCGTAACTTCGCCGTCGGCGACAAGGTCGTCGTGGTCCTGCCCGGCGCCGTGCTGCCCGGCGACTTCGCGATCGCCGCCCGCAAGACGTACGGCAAGACCTCGCACGGCATGATCTGCTCCGCCGACGAGCTCGGCATGGGCGACGACGGGACCCACGGCATCATCGTGCTCCCGCCGGAGTACGAGGTCGGCACCGACGCCATCGAACTGCTCGAACTGGTCGACGAGGTCCTGGACATCGCCGTCACGCCCGACCGCGGCTACTGCCTGTCGATGCGCGGTGTCGCCCGTGAGACCGCCATCGCCTACGGCCTGCCGCTGCGCGACCCGGCCCTCCTGGACGTGCCCGCGCCCAACGCGTACGGCTACCCGGTCAAGGTCGCCGACCCGATCGGCTGCTCCCGCTTCACCGCGCGCACCGTCGTCGGGCTCCAGCCCGAGGCCCGCACCCCGATCTGGATGCAGCGCCGGCTGCAGAAGGCCGGCATGCGGCCGATCTCGCTCGCCGTCGACGTCACCAACTACGTGATGCTCGAACTCGGCCAGCCGCTGCACGCCTACGACCGGACCCGCATCGACGGACCGATCGGGGTCCGCCGCGCCGAGCAGGGCGAGAAGCTCACCACGCTCGACGGCGCGGTCCGCGTCCTGGACTCCGGCGACCTCGTCATCACCGACAACCGCGGCCCCATCGGCCTCGCGGGCGTCATGGGCGGGGCCGACACGGAGATCGCCGACGCGGCCGAGGGCGCGCACACCGCCGAGGTCGTCATCGAGGCCGCGCACTTCGACGCGATCTCGATCGCCCGCACCGCGCGCCGCCACAAGCTGCCCTCCGAGGCGTCCAAGCGCTTCGAGCGCGGCGTCGACCCGCAGGCCGCCGCCGCTGCCGCGCAGCGCACCGTCGACCTGCTGGTCCTCCTGGCCGGCGGCACCGCCGAGGCGGGCGTCACCGAGGTCACCGCCCCGTCCGCGCCCCGCACCATCACGATGCCGGCCGACCACCCCGACAAGGTCGCCGGTGTCGCCTACGGCCGCGAGACCGTCGTACGCCGCCTCCAGGAGGTCGGCTGCGACGTCTACGGGCAGGACGAGCTCCTGGTCACCACGCCGTCCTGGCGCCCCGACCTCACCGAGCCGAACGACCTGGCCGAAGAGGTCATCCGCCTGGAGGGCTACGAGAACCTGCCCTCCACGCTCCCGACGCCGCCCTCCGGCCGCGGCCTCACCGACCGCCAGCGGCTGCACCGCCGCGTCGGCCGGGCGCTCGCGGGCGCGGGCTACGTCGAGGCGCTGAACTACCCGTTCATCGGCGAGGCGGTCCTCGACCAGCTCGGCCTGGAGGCGGAGGACGCCCGCCGCCGCACGGTCAGGCTCGTCAACCCGCTCTCCGACGAGGAGCCCTCGCTGCGCACCACGCTGCTGCCGGGCCTCCTCGGCGCGCTGCGGCGCAACGACGGCCGGGGCAGCCACGACCTCGCGCTGTTCGAGACCGGCCTCGTCTTCCGGCCCACCGGCGACGAGACCAAGCCCGTCCGGCTCCCGGTCGACCGGCGCCCCTCCGACGAGGAGATCGCCTCGCTGGACGCCGCGCTGCCGCGCCAGCCGCGCCGCGCCGCCGTCGTCCTCGCGGGCGCCCGCGAGCAGGCCGGCTGGTGGGGCAAGGGCCGCCCCGCCGACTGGGCGGACTCCGTCGAGGCGGCGCGCACCATCGCCCGCGAGGCGGGCGTCGAGGTGACGGTGCGCGCCGACCGGCACGCGCCCTGGCACCCGGGCCGCTGCGCCGCGCTGTTCGTGACGGTCGACGGCGAGGAGACCCTGTTCGGGCACGCCGGCGAGCTGCACCCGCGCGTCATCAAGGAGCTCCACCTGCCCGAGCGCACCTGCGCCATGGAGGTCGAGCTCGATGTCCTGGAGCAGGCCGTCGACGGCGTCCTGCGGGCTCCGCGGATCTCCGCCTTCCCGGTGGCCACCCAGGACGTCGCCCTGGTCGTGGACCAGGACGTGCCGGCCGCCGACGTGGAGCGGGCGCTGCGCGAGGGCGCGGGCGAACTCCTGGAGTCGCTGCGGCTGTTCGACGTCTTCACGGGCGAGCAGATCGGCGGGGGCAGTAAGTCCCTGGCGTACGCGCTGCGCTTCCGCGCCGCCGACCGCACCCTGACGGTCGACGAGGCGAGCGCCGCCCGTGACGCGGCGGTGGCCCTGGCCGCCGAGCGTACGGGCGCGGTACTGCGCGGGGCGTAGGCACCCCGCACACGAAGGAGGGGCGCATCCGGCCACCGGATGCGCCCCTCCTGTGCACTCGCCCGTCCGCCCCCGCCGTGGAGTGTCGGGCAGGCCGGCGGGGTGGACTGCACGGATGCGGGCCGCCTTGCTGTACGAGGGGGAGCAGACGGCCCGTCCGCGCCCTGCGAGGGGAATCATTCAAGCGAGCCCGCGGCCTCTGAGGCAGGGTGCGCGGTGGGACGGTTCGGGCATTCCGTTCACACCCCGTGTGAATCGTGCTCCACTGGGGCGACACGTCCAGGCGTGCCGAACCACCGGAGGGGGACATGGGGCCCAAGGAGCCCAACACCGCGCTGGAGGCCCTGATCGAGGAGGCGGGCGTCTCCCGGGCCGGACTGGCCGCCCATGTGAACCGGGCCGGCCGCGCGCGCGGTCTAGGACTGCGTTACGAACACACCGCCGTCGCGCGCTGGCTGAAGGGCCAGCGCCCGCGCGGCCAGGTGCCCGACCTGATCTGCGAGGTCCTCGGGAACCGCCTGCACAGAGGCGTTTCGCTGGACGACATCGGCATGGCGGTCCCCGACGGCCACGCACCCGTCCGGGGCTCCTCGCTGACCGGCTTCGTCGAACGGACCACCGCCGTCTGGCGCTCCGACGCCCAGCATCGCCCGCATGTCGTCACCGCCCCGGCCGTCACCGGGACCGGAGCGGTGATGCCCGTATGGGAGTGGGAGAACCCGCCGGAGGACACCGATGTGTCGCGGACCGGGCCGGCCGGGGTCGGCGCGGCCGACATAGCAACGCTGCGGGCCGCCCGTGACCACTACGAACTGATGTACCGCAGGGCGGGCGGAATCGCGACACGTCCGCGCGTCGTCGGCTTCCTCAACGCCGGTGCGGCCCCCCTGCTGCGTGGCGGCTACAGCGATACGACGGGCCGTCAACTGCACCGCGCCACGGGCGCCCTGGTGGCCGTGGCGGGCATCTGCGCCTACGACTCCGACGCGCACGGCCCCGCCCAGCGCTACTTCCACCAGGCCCTGCGGCTGGCCAAGGCGAGCGGGGACCGGGGCCTCGGCGGCTATGTGATCGCGCTGCTGGTCAATCAGTCGCTGTTCCTCGCCGAGTACCGCCAGTCCGTGGCCTTCGCGGAGGCGGCCCTGCGCGCGGCGGGGTGCGCGATCTCCCCCGCGCTCGCCGCCGACCTCCACGCGATGCAGGCCAAGGCGTACGCGCGGCTCGGCGACCGGGCGAGCGCGCTGACGTGCATCGGCCGCGCCGAGTCGGAGGCCGCCCGCATCCGGCCGGGCCGGGAACCGGACGAGACGGGCTATGTCCAGCCCGGACTGGTCGATGTGCAGGTGGCGGAGGCGCTGCTGAGCCTCGGCGACCTGGCGGCGGCCCGGGAACACGCGCTGGCGGCGGTCCGCACGCCCGCGCACGACCGGGGCCGGGTCCACCGCCTCGCCATGCTCACCACGATCGAGCTGCGCCGGGGCGAGGCGGACCGGGCGGCGGCCACGGCCACCGAGATGGCCGACCGGGTCCGGGGCATGGAGTCGCAGCGGCTGCGCGACCGGCTGCGGGCGGTGCGCGCGGACCTGGTCGCCAGCGGGAGCGCCGACGCGGAGCGGGCCGCCGAACGTGTGGAGGGGGCGCTGCGCGTACCGCTCTGACCGGAAGTCTGCTGCGATACGGCCACCGACGAACAGAAGGTGGCAGAACCGTGCAATGGACGAATCTGAACGAACAACCCGTGTACGAGAACCCTTGGTTCCGGGTCAGTCTGGCCGATGTCGAGCTTCCCGACGGCGGCCGGCTCGACCACTTCGTGATCCGGCTGCGCCCGGTGGCGGCGGCCACCGTCGTCAACGCGGCGAATGAGGTGCTGCTGCTGTGGCGGCACCGTTTCATCACCGACAGCTGGGGCTGGGAGCTGGCGGCGGGCGTGGTGGAGGACGGCGAGTCACTGGTGGAGGCGGCGGCCCGGGAAATGGAGGAGGAGACCGGCTGGCGCCCTGGGCCGCTCCACCCGCTGCTGACCGTGGAACCGTCCAACGGCCTCACCGATGCCCGGCACCACTTCTACTGGGGCGAGGAGGCGGAGTGGACCGGCGAGCCGTGCGACGCCTTCGAGTCCTCGCGCCGCGAGTGGGTCCCCCTGAAGCTGGTCCCGGACCTGATAGCCGCCGGCGAGATCCCGGCAGCGGGCATGGCGGCCGGGCTGATGATGCTGCACCACTTACGGCTGGGCTGAGCCGTTCCCGTACGCGCGAGGACGGTGCGGTCCTCGCGCGTACGAGCGCGTACGAATGTGTCCTGTCCGAACGGGACAGGGAGGCGGCTCAGGCGTACGGGTAGAACCCCGAGCCCGTCTTGCGTCCGAGCCGGCCCGCGTCGACCATGCGCTGGAGGAGCGGGGGAGCGGCGTACAGCGGCTCCTTGTATTCGGCGTACATCGAGTCGGCGACCGAGGCGACGGTGTCCAGACCGATCAGGTCCGCGAGCTTGAGCGGGCCCATCGGGTGGGCGCAGCCCATCTCCATGCCGTTGTCGATGTCCTCGCGGCTGGCGATGCCCGACTCGAACATCCGGATCGCGGAGAGCAGGTACGGGATCAGCAGGGCGTTGACGACGAAGCCGGAGCGGTCCTGGGCGCGGATCGGGTGCTTGCCCAGGACGTCCTGGACCACGGCCTCGGAGCGCTTGATGGTCTCGTCCGACGTGGTCAGCGCGGGGATCAGCTCGACGAGCTTCTGCACCGGCGCCGGGTTGAAGAAGTGGATGCCGATGACCTGGTCCGGGCGGGAGGTCGCGACGGCCAGCTTCACCAGCGGGATCGAGGAGGTGTTGGAGGCGAGGATGGCGTCCGGGCGGGTCACCACCTGGTCGAGGACCTGGAAGATCTCGGTCTTGACCTGCTCGTTCTCCACGACGGCCTCGATGACGAGGTCACGGTCGGCGAACTCGCCGAGGTCCGTGGTGAAGCTGAGCCGCCCCAGGGTCTCGTCGCGCTCCTCCGCCGTGATCTTGCCGCGCTCGGCGGCCTTCGTCAGGGAGTTGTGGAGCCGGGTGCGCCCTATCTCCAGCGCCTCACCGGTCGTCTCGGCCACCTTGACGTCGAGGCCGCTGCGCGCGCACACCTCCGCGATGCCGGCGCCCATCTGGCCGCAGCCCACCACTCCGACGCGTGCAATGTCGGCCATAGAGTCCGTCACCTCGTGCCTTTCGCTGTTCCCGTTCGGCGGCTTCCGTCTGGTTCCGGGCCCCACCACGACCCCCCGACGTTACTCCGCGCCTTACCAGGGATAGCAGGCCGGGGCGTGCATGCTCGGCTCCGGACACCCTTGGTGCCCGGATTGCCGGGATTTGTTCGAGTGCGGAGAGAGAGCGGGTGCGACGCGATGCGAGGAATGCCACGAAGAGGATTCGTGACCGGGGCGGCCGGGGCGGTGGCCGGCGCGGTGGGCGCGGCGACGGTGGCCGGTGACGCGGTGGCGCGGCCCCGGGGGGCCCGGGCGCTGCCCGGTCCGGCCGCCGGGCGCGATGTGGTGCGGCGCGAGCTGCGCGGGATGTGGGTCGCGACCGTGGCCAACACCGACTGGCCGTCGAGGCCGGGGCTGTCGGCCGCCGCCCAGCGGGCCGAGCTGACCGCCCATCTCGACGGCGCCGTGGAGCGGAAGCTCAACGCGGTCATCCTCCAGGTCCGCCCGACCGCCGACGCGCTGTGGCCCTCGCCGTACGAGCCGTGGGCCGAGTGTCTGACCGGGACGCAGGGCAAGGACCCCGGCTGGGACCCGCTGGGCACCGCCGTCCGGGAGGCGCACGACCGGGGCCTGGAGCTGCACGCCTGGTTCAACCCGTACCGGGTCGCGAACCACACCGACCCCGCACGGCTGACCGCCTCCCACCCGGCGCGCCGCAACCCCGGCTGGGTGCTGCCGTACGGCGGCAAGCTCTACTACAACCCGGGCCTGCCCGAGGTCCGCGCCTTCGTCCAGGACGCGATGCTCGACGCGGTCCGCCGCTACGACATCGACGCCGTGCACTGGGACGACTACTTCTATCCGTACCCGGTGGCCGGCCAGACCTTCGCGGACGGTGCCGCGTACGAGAAGTACGGCGCCGGCTTCCCCGACCGGGCCGCCTGGCGCCGCGACAACACGGACCGGCTGGTGCGCGAGACCGCCGAGCGCGTCAAGGCGCTGAAGCCCGGCGTCCGGTTCGGCATCAGCCCCTTCGGCGTATGGCGCAACGCCGGCACCGACCCGGCGGGCTCGCGGACCCGGGCGGGGGTGCAGACCTACGACGACCTGTACGCGGACACGCGCGGCTGGATCCGGAAGGGCTGGCTGGACTACATCTGCCCGCAGCTGTACTGGCACATCGGCAACGAGGCGGCCGACTACGCCGTCCTCGTACCCTGGTGGTCCGACACCGTACGCGGCACGGGCGTCGACCTGTTCATCGGCGAGGCCCTGTACAAGTGCGGCGACCCGGCCCAGCCCGCCGCCTGGCAGGACCCGGCGGAGCTGTCCCGCCACATCGCCCTCGCGGCCGGGCACGACCAGGTCCGCGGCCACGCGTACTTCTCGGCGAAGAGCGTGGCCGCGGACCGGATCGGCGCGATGGACCGGCTGGTCGCCGACCACTACCGGACCCGCGCGAGGCCGCCGCGCTGACGGTCACGCGGCCGGTTACGTGATGTCCGCGTCCCGGCCCGCCGCGCAGCCCGTGTGCTGGACGACGGTGTCGGGGCCCGGGGCGAGCAGATGTTCATGTCCGTCGTCGAAGCGGACGCGGTACGGGGGAGAGCCCCCGTCCCCGAGCACTTCGACGATCTCCGCGACCCGGTCGTGCTGCCCCACGGTCCTGCCGTGCGTCAGCAGCTGGTCGCCCTTGTGTGCCTCCATCGGGAGTGACCTCCTCGCGGGTGGCGTGTTGCGGTGCTGCCGCCAGTCTATGACCGGGGGCGGGCCGCGCGCTGGGTGAGCGCGATGCAGACCAGGACCGCGACCGCGGCCACGGGGGCCGCCGCGGCGACCTCCTCGCCGAGGAGGAAGAACGACCAGAACAGGGTCAGCAGCGGCTGGGCCAGCTGGAGCTGGCTGGCCCGCGCCACCCCGATCTCGGCCATGCCCCGGTACCAGACGTACAGGCCGAGGAACGTGGAGACGGCCGCCACCCAGACCAGCCCGACGACCCCGTGCACGCTCGGCCGCACCGGCTCGTGCGCCAGCGCCACGGCCGCCCAGGCCAGATTGAGCGGCAGCGTGAGGATCAGCGCCCAGCCGGTCACCTGCCACCCCGGCATCACCTTCGCCAGCCTGCCCCCCTCGGTGTACCCCGCGGCGCACACCAGCAGCGCCCCGAACAGGAAGAGATCGCCGGCCGACAGCGCCCCGCCGCTCTGCGCCGCGGTGAAGACGGCCACCACGGCCGCGCCGGCCACCGCCGCCGCCCAGAAGGCGCGCGGTGGACGCGTCCCCGTCCGCAGCGAGGAGAAGACCGCCGTGGTCAGCGGGAGCAGCCCCACGACCACCGCGGCGTGCGAGGTCGTCGACGTGCGCAGCGCCAGCGTCGTCAGCAGCGGGAAGCCGACCACCACACCGCCCGCCACCACGGCGATCCCCGCCCAGTGCTCGCGGCCCGGCACCCGCACCCGGCCCGCGAGCAGCAGGGCGCCGGCGAGTGCCGCCGCCAGCAGGCTGCGCAGCGCCACCAGCGACCAGGGGCCGAAGCTCTCCAGGCCCCACACGGTGGAGGGGAAGGTCAGCGAGAACGTCACCACGCCCAGCAGGGCGAGCAGCGTCCCCCGACGGGCCGGGGCGGAAGGGACCGGGCGGCCCCCGACGGATGCGACCGCTATCGTCGTCGCGGAAGTAGCGCTATCCTCAGCTCTCATGCAAGAGCGTAGCAGTGTGGGGGAGTTGACCGCAGCGCTGCGGGAGGAAGTGAACCGCTACTCTCCTGGTGAGAAGCTGCCGTCCAGTCGGGCCCTCGTTGAACGCTTCCGGGCCGGCCCCGTCACCGTGTCGCGGGCCGTCGCCCAGCTCGCCGCCGAAGGACTTGTCGTCACCCGCCCCGGCTCCGGTGCCTACCGCGCCCGGCCTCCCTCCCAGGCGGCGCCCCCGGCCGGTGACACCTCCTGGCAGGAGGTCTCGCTCAGCGGAGACGGCTCCCCGGAGGCGGTGCCCCGCAGCGTCGACGTGTCCGGCCTCCTGGCCAGCCTCGCCGCCCCGCCCACCGGTGTCATCGAGCTCAACGGCGGCTATCTGCACGCCTCGCTCCAGCCCGAACGGGCCCTCGCCGCGGCCCTGGCCCGAGCCGGCCGCCGCCCCGGCGCCTGGAGCCGCCCGCCCCTCGACGGGCTCACCGAACTGCGTGCCTGGTTCGCCCGCGGCATCGGCCCCGCGCACGGCGCCGCCGACGTGCTGATCACCGCCGGCGGACAGGGCGCCCTGGCCACGGCGCTGCGGGCGCTCGCCCCGCCCGGCGCGCCCGTCCTCGTCGAGTCGCCCACCTACCCGGGCATGCTGGCGGCCGCCCGCGCGGCCGGGCTGCGGCCCGTGCCCGTCCCCGTGGACTCCGACGGCGTCCGCCCCGACCTGCTCGCCGCCGCCTTCCACGCCACCGGGGCCCGCGTCTTCGTCTGCCAGCCGCTCTTCCAGAACCCGACCGGCACCGTCCTGTCCGAGGCCCGGCGCCCCGAGGTCGTCCGGATCGCCCGGGAGGCCGGCGCCTTCGTCGTCGAGGACGACTTCGCCCGCCTCCTCGCCCACGACGACGCGGGACCGCTGCCCCGGCCGCTCGCCGCCGACGACCCCGACGGAGTCGTCGTGCACACCCGCTCGCTCACCAAGGCCGCCTCGCCCAGCCTGCGCGTGGGCGCGCTCGCCGCCCGGGGCCCGGCCCTGGAACGGCTGCGGGGCATCCAGATCGTCGACAGCTTCTTCGTGCCCCGGCCCCTCCAGGAGGCCGCGCTCGAACTGGTCGGCTCGCCCGCCTGGAGCCGGCACCTGCGTGCCGTGTCCGCCGAACTCGGGGCCCGGCGCACGGCGACGGCGGCGGCCCTGCGCGCGACCCTGCCCGGCATCGGGCTGCCGCACCTGCCGACGGGCGGCGGCTACCTCTGGCTGCGCCTGCCCGAGTCCGAGGCCGGTACGGACGAGTCCGCCATGGTCCAGGCGGCGCTGCGCGCGGGGGTGGCCGTCGCGCCGGGACGGCCCTACTTCTGCGCCGAGCCCCCCGCGCCGCACATCCGGCTGAGCTTCGTCTCCGCCGCCGGACCGGCCGAACTCGCGGAGGGCGTGCACCGGCTGCGTACGGCGTGGGAGGGCACACCGGCGACGGAGCCGCCCGCCGGCCGGGCTACTCCGGCGTAGGAGTGCGCGAAAGACCTCTTGACCCGCGTCGCGATCCGCCCCACGATCGCGCCCATGAGTGTTCGGGTCACGCTCGTCGCCGCCGCGCGCGGCTCCGCCCTGCTCGCCGAGCGTTTCGACGACGACCGGCCGCTCGACGAGGCCGGCTGGCACGCCGTCTCGTTCGCCGCCCCGGCCCTGGTGCCCCTGGGCGCCGCCGAACTGCGCTACTGCTCACCGACCCCGCGCAGCCGCGCCACCGGCGACGCGCTCGGCTTCCACCCGCTGGTCCAGCCGGCCCTGCGTGACTGCGACATGGGCCGCTGGCGGGGCCACACCCTCGCCGAGGTCACCGCCCGCGAACCGGCGGCCGTGGACGCCTGGCTGGCGGACCCGCGCTCCGCGCCGCACGGCGGTGAACCGCTGCTCGCCTTCATCTCCCGGATAGGCGGCTGGCTGGACACCCGCCCCGCCTGCGACGGCGCGATCGTCGCCGTCGCCGAGCCCGCCGTCGTCCGGGCCGCCCTCGTCTACGCGCTGAAGGCCCCGCCGTCCTCGTACTGGAACCTCGACGTCAGCCCGCTCGCCGCCGTCACCCTCACCGGCCTGCCGCGCCGCTGGAGCCTGCGCCTGTAGCCGGGGGCGGCCCGGACGGTGTCTCGCCCTCGGTGTCGATGTGCGGCAGCGCCCGGTCCAGCCACCGGGGCGCCCACCACGCCGCGCGGCCGAGCAGCGTCATCACCGCGGGGACCAGGAGCAGCCGTACGACGGTGGCGTC
This sequence comes from Streptomyces sp. NBC_00708, assembly GCA_036226585.1. Classification (GTDB taxonomy): domain Bacteria; phylum Actinomycetota; class Actinomycetes; order Streptomycetales; family Streptomycetaceae; genus Streptomyces. The sequence continues at coordinate 1,148,716 of CP108997.1, read as the reverse complement.
GATGAGCACGCTGACCGCGAGCCCGAGGCCGAGCATCTTGACCACGATGTCGTCGCTGAGGATGAACGCCGCGAAGACGCTGACCATGATGAGCGCGGCGCAGGTGATGACCCGGGCCGTGATCTCCAGACCGTGGGCGACGGCGCCCCTGCTGTCCCGGGCGCGCAGCCATGCCTCGTGCACCCGTGAGATCAGGAACACCTCGTAGTCCATGCTCAGCCCGAAGACGATGGCGAACATCATCATCGGCACATAGCTCTCGATGGGCACCGTCCCGGAGACACCCAGCGAGGGACCGCCCCAGCCCCACTGGAAGACGGCCACCACCACCCCGTACGAGGCGGCGATCGAGAGCAGGTTGAGGACGGCGGCCTTCACCGCGACCAGCACACCGCGGAAGACGATCAGAATGATGAGGAAGGCGAGGCCCACCACGACGGCGATGATCTCGGGCAGCCGGGCGGCGATGATCGCGAGGAAGTCCTCCTGGGCGGCGGTCGTCCCGGTCACATAGCCGGTGGCCTTCGTGCCCGACACGCCCTCGGGCAGTACGTCGTCCTTGAGGCGCTTGAACAGGTCCGTCGTCCCCGCGTCCTGCGGGGCGTCCTTCGACACGGCGGTCCCGACGAGCAGCGCGTTGTCGCTCGTCGGCTGCAGCGCGCCGACGCTCGCCGCGCCGGGCACGTCGGTGAGCGCCTTCTTCAGGTCGGACGCGAGCGCCGAACGGTCCGAGTCCGGCACCGACCGCTGGTCCACGACCAGGGTGAAGGGCCCGTTGGCGCCGGGTCCGAAGGCGGTGGAGATCAGGTCGAACGCGCGCCGGTCGGTGAAGCTCGTCGGATCGGCCCCGTCGTCGATGTGCCCGAGCCGGATGGAGAACAGCGGGACCGCGAGGACACCCACCACGACCACCCCGGCGAGCAGGAACCACCACGGCCGCCGCTCCACCCGCCGGGCGTAGCGGTGCCAGCCGCCCTGCTGCTCCACGCCGGCCCCGGCCCCTCCCTCGGCGACCGGCGGCCGGACCCGGAAGCGGTCGATCCGCCGGCCGACGAGCCCCAGCAGGGCGGGTACCAGGGTGAGCGCGCCGAGGACGGCGGTGACCACGGTCACCGCGGCGGCGGCCCCGAGCTTGCCGATGAAGGACACCCGCGAGACGTAGAGCCCGGCGAGTGCGACGACGACCGTGCAGCCGGACACCAGCACGGCGCGCCCGCTGGTGGCCACCGCCCGGCCGGCCGCCCGTACGGGGTCGTCGCCGTCCATGACGAGCTGCCGGTGGCGGGTGATCAGGAAGAGCGCGTAGTCGATGCCGACGCCGAGCCCGATCATGGTGGCCAGCGTCGGCGAGACACTGGCGAAGGTGGTGAGCGCGGCCAGCAGCCCCAGACAGCTCACCCCCACGATCACCGCGATCAGCGCGGTGACCAGCGGCAGGCCCGCGGCGATGACGCTCCCGAAGCCGATGAGCAGGACGATCACCGCGACCGCGAAGCCGATGGCCTCGCTGGTGAAGTCACTGGTCTCGGGCCGGGCGAGCTCCCCCAGCGGACCCCCGTACTCCACCTGCACCCCGGCGCTGCGCAGCGGCTTCACCGCCGTGTCGACCTGGTCGAGGTAGGAGTCGTCCAGCGAGGTCGGGTTCACGTCGAACCGTACGGTGATGTACGCCGTCTTCCCGTCCTTCGACAGCGAGGTGGACGTGGCGGAGGACGACGAGGGCAGGGGGTTCTGGGCGGACAGGACGTGCGGCAGCTTCTCCAGGTTCCCCACCACCTGGTCCACCTGGCCGCTCACCTCGGTCAGCGGCTTCTGCGCGTCGTGCAGGACCACCTGGGCTCCGGTGCCGCCCGCCGCCGGGTCGTGCGCCCGCAGCAGGTCGGCACCGGTGCTGGACTGCGTACCCGACAGATCGAAGTCGTCGGAGTACGTGCCTCCGAAGGCGCTCTGCAGGACGTGCAGCCCGCCCAGCGCCAGCAGCCACAGGACGAGGACCACCACGCAGTGGCGGGCGCACCACTCACCGAGCCGCAGCAGCCGTCCGCGCCGCTCCGCCCTTGCCGTATACGTACTCACGTCGCGAACGTAGAGGCCGGTACGGGGGGCGGGCGGTGCGACACGTTCGGCCGAGGCGGCGGTTCCACCGCACGGAGGTCACCCCTCCTGGGCGGTGCCTTCCCCGGACGCGGAGGCCCCCTGCGCGGCGGTGAGGATCGAGAGCGCCTCGGCGATGGCCTGTTCGGCGGCGGCCTTGTCGATGCCGAGGCCGCCGAGCACGCCGGACCCGTCCTCGTGCTCCAGCAGGGCGAGCAGGATGTGCTCGGTGCCGATGTAGTTGTGCCCCATCCGCAGGGCCTCGCGGAAGGTGAGCTCCAGCACCTTGCGCGCGCCGGCGTCGTACGGGATCAGCTCGGGGAGCTCGCCGTCGGTGGCCGGAGGCAGCGCCTCGCCGGCCGCCTGCCGGACGGTGTCCAGGGCCACTCCCTGCGCCTTGATGAACGCCGCCGCCAGCCCCTCGGGTTCGCCGATCAGGCCGAGGACCAGGTGCTCGGTGCCGATCTCGGCGTTGCCGGCCGCCCGCGCCTCGTTCTGGGCGGCCATCACCACGTTCTTGGCGCGCTGGGTGAAGCGGCCGAACCCCTGGCTCGGGTCGAGGTCGGTGCCCTCGCCGGGGGCCTTGGCGACGAACCGCTTCTGGGCGGCCTGCCGGGTGACGCCCATGCTCCTGCCGATGTCGGTCCAGGAGGCGCCGGAGCGGCGCGCCTGGTCGACGAAGTGGCCGATCAGGTGGTCGGCGACGTCGCCGAGGTGGTCGGCGGCGATGACGGCGTCCTGGAGCTGTTCGAGGGCGTCGGAGTGGACCTTCTTGATGGCGTCGATCAGGTCGTCGAGGCGGACGGGGTGCGTCGGGACTACGGGATGCGTCATGTGTCAACCGTAAGTTGACAGCATCGAGGTGTCAACTATCGGTTGACAGTGCGAGGGGTGTGCGCCGGGACCATGCGCCCGAATGACGAGAACGCGCCGCCCGACGGGATACGTCGGGCGGCGCGTTCGGTCAGCCGTGGGCTGTGTGCCGGGGGTCCGGGGTCAGAGGGTCCCGGAGTCGGCGATGGTGACCTTCGCCTTGGTGCGGCCGCTCTGCGAGCCGAGGGACTCGATCCGCTTGACCAGGACCATGCTGTCCTCGTCCGCGACCTCGCCGAAGACGACGTGCTTGCCGTCCAGCCAGGACGTCACGATGGTCGTGATGAAGAACTGCGAACCGTTCGAGTTCGGGCCGGCGTTGGCCATGGAGAGCAGGCCGGGCTTGGTGTGCGCCAGCTTGAAGTTCTCGTCGGCGAACTTCTCGCCGTAGATGCTCTTGCCGCCGGTGCCGTCACCGCGCGTGAAGTCGCCGCCCTGGAGCATGAACGCCGGGATGACCCGGTGGAAGGAGGAGCCCTTGTAGCCGTAGCCGTTCTGGCCGGTCGCCAGCTGGCGGAAGTTCTCGGCGGTCTTGGGAACGATGTCGTCGAACAGATTGAACACGATCCGCCCGGCGGGCTCGTCGTTGATGGTGATGTCGAAGAAAACCTGGCTCGTCATGGATCCATCCTGACATCTCCCCGGACCGTCCCGGAAACCCGGCCCGTCACACGCCGGTGCTTCCGTCGATCCGCTCGCGGAGCAGATCGGCGTGACCGCAGTGGCGGGCGTACTCGCCGATCATGTGGTGGTGGATCCAGCGGAGGTTCACCTCGCCGCCCATGAAGGGCGCCGAGTCCTCCAGCGACCGCCCGGCGCACACCGCGCGGGACACGGCGATCTCCTCCTGCCAGACCGCGACGGCCCCGGCGAACGTGGCCTCGGCGGGCAGGTCGAACCCCCCGCTGTGGACCCCCGGACCGGCCGGCGGGCCGAACAGCGGCGGCACGTCCTCACCGGTCAGAATCCGGCGGAACCAGTTCCGCTCGACCTCGGCGAGGTGCTGGACGAGCCCTAGCAGCGTCAGCGACGACGGCGGTACGGAGGCGCTGCGCGCCTGCTCGTCGGTGAGGCCTTCGCACTTCAGGGCGACGGTGGCCCGGTAGAAGTCGAGCCAGCTCTCCAGGCCGGTGCGCTCGTCGGCGTCGAGGGGCGGCATCGGGCGTTCGGTGGGTTCCATGGTCACCGATGCTGTCAGTCGGCACTGACAACAGCGCGGTCACGGCCTCCGGCGGGGCTTGCCGCGCTTGGCGGCAGCGCCGCGTGCGCCCTTGGAGCTCTTGGCGCCCTTCGCTCCACCGGAGCCGCCCGCGCCGCTCCGGGAGCCCTTCGCCGTCCCCGTACCGGAAGGGCGCTTCGGCTTGTCCTTCGCCTTCGCCCGGTCGGCGGGCGCCGCCCCCGCACGGCCGCGCGAGCTGTTCACGGTCCGCCCGCGCACGATGCCGATGAAGTCCTCCACCCGGTCGGTGGTCTTCTCCTGCGGCCACGACAGCGCGACACGCGATTCGGGCGCGTCCGTCAGCGGCCGGTACGTCAGGTCCTTGCGGTGGTGCAGCCGGGCCAGCGACTGCGGGACCACGAGGACGCCCACCCCCGCCGCCACCAGCTCGATCGCGTCCGCCGTGGTCGCCGGACGCTCGATGGCCGGGCGGCCGGGCAGCCGCTCCCAGGCCAGGGCGTCGTCCAGCGGGTGCAGCACGATCTCGTCGGCCAGCTCGGCGACGGACAGCTCCTCGACCGCCGCGATGAGGTGGTCCTTCGGGATCACGACGACGGTCGTCTCCGTGTACAGGGGGATCGCGCTGAGATCCGTGCCCTCCACCGGCAGCCGGAGGAACCCCGCGTCGGCCTCACCGGCGCGCAGCAGGTCCTGGGCCCCGGTCGCGGGCACCTGGACGAGGGTCAGGGGGATGCCGGGCAGGCGCTCGTTCCAGATCCGCACCCATTTGGTGGGGGTCACTCCGGGGACGTACGCCAGCCGGAACGAAGGGGTTGCTTCCGGGCCTGTCACCCCGCCAGGTTACCGGCCGTGGTCGAGGACGCCGTACGCGCTGGATACCCTTGACCCCATGAAGTCCCACCAGACCACCCAGACCATGAAGCCCGCGACCGCGGCGAAGAAGCTGGGTGTGTACCTCGACGCCACCCCCGCCGAATTCCAGGACGGTGTCGTCTCGCGCGCCGAGCTGGCGGCCCTCCAGGCCGATCCGCCCCAGTGGCTGCGCGACCTGCGGAACAACGGCCCGCACCCCCGCCCCGTGGTCGCCTCCAAGCTGGGCGTCTCCATCGCGGGCCTGGCCCGCGGCGGGGTCACCGAGCCGCTGACCACCGAGCAGATCGACGCGCTGAAGCAGGACAACCCCGAGTGGCTGCAGAAGGAGCGCGCCACCCAGGCCGACGTCCGCAAGGAGAACATCCGCATCAAGGAGCGGAACGCCGAGCGCGAGGCGAAGGGGCGCGACGAGCGCGCCTGATACCCGCAGCACGTACGAGGGCCCCTTCCGCCGTCGCGGAAGGGGCCCTCGTACGTGCTCAGCCGCTGACGCCGGGTCCGTTGTCGCCGGCCAGGTTCAGGCCGAACCGGGCCTTCTTCGCCAGGAGCCCCAGGTCGACCGGGTTGAACGCGACGGCGCCGGTCGTCGTCAGCCCCGTCGAGGTGCCGCGCAGCGACCAGACCGCACCGCCGTCCGCGATCGCCTCCAGGTCCTCACCGGGGGCGCCGGCCGTCAGATCCGCCTTGCCGTCCTTGTTCACGTCCAGCAGCCGCACCGAACCGCCGAAGTGGTCGCCCGTCTCCGCCACTCCGGGCATGCCCGCCGTGTCCTGGTGGAACGACTTGGCGCCGGTGCCGCTCAGCCCGCCGGGCCCGCCCTTCAGCAGGATCACCGCGCCCGCACCCGCCCTGGACCCCAGGGCCTCGAACGGAACGCCCACCGCCAGGTCGTCGTAGCCGTCGCCGTTGACGTCGCCCGCGTTCATCCGGGCGCCGAACTGGTCGCCCTTCTCGCTGACCCCGGGCACGCCCGCCGTGTCCTGCGTGATGATCCGGGACCGGGCGGTGCTCGGACCCGTCGCGGAGCCGTAGAGGATCCGGATGGTGCCCGGGTCGGTCGGGTAGTCCTCCTCGTTGCCGTTCGGGACCAGCCGGAGGGCCAGGTCGTCCTTGCCGTCGTTGTCGAAGTCACCGACGGTCGGGACCCTGCCGCTGGGCAGCTGGGTGTAGGTCGTGGACAGGCCCTGACGGGTGCCGAGCCACAGCCGGGTGTCCTCGACGTTCCCCTCCCAGCCGTAGAAGGTGATCAGGTCGTCGATGCCGTCACCGTTGAAGTCGCCCTTGGCGGGGGTGCTCATGCGGCTGTCCGATGTGAACATGGGCACGAACTGTTCGCGCGCGGGCTCCCCGGACCGGTTGAACGGCCCGTAGAGCACGCTCCGCTGGTCGAAGTACTCGTCCTGCGAGCCGTGCGCCATCATCAGGTCCGCGTTGCCGTCGCCGTTGAAGTCGCCGGCGATCAGGTTGTTCCCCATCTCGCCGCTCTCGGGGCCGGGAACGCGCACCGAGTCCTCACCCGTCATGCCGCCGGTGCGGCCCCACAGGATGATCACGGAGCCGTAGTTGTCCAGCTCCGGCAGCGACTCGTTGGAGTACAGCGCGAGGTCCGTGAGTCCGTCGTGGTCCAGGTCGGCCGGGTACATCTGTTGGCCGATGCTGTGAGCCCACCCGGCTTCGCCCGGCACGCCCGGGGTGTTCTGGTCGATCGTCGTCGTGCGGGCCGGGCCGATGCCCTGGGCGGAGCCGTAGGCGATGGTGATGTGTCCGGCGTAGAGCTGCCCGTCCACCGTCGCGTTGGGGGACCCGACGGCGACGTCCTGGTACCCGTCCCCGTCGAAGTCCTCGCGGACCGTGGTGCTTGCCGTTCCCCCGGCCGTACCCGCGTGCGCGCCCCCCGGCGCTGCGACGGCCACGCCGCCGGTCAGCGCCGTGGCGGCACACACGGCCACGGTCAGCATGGTGCGAATGCCCACAAAATTCTCCTTGGTCGCATACGTGGAGCCAATGGCGTACGAGGTGTGAGGGCTCGCATAGGAGACACGCGCGACGGGGAGAAGGTTGCACGGCGAACGGAAGGTGAACTCGGCTGCCGGGCAAGGCAGTCGGGGCGCTCGGGGGCGGTCCGTGGCCGCCCCCGCGCCCCGCTGCTAGCGGCCGGCCAGCAGGGTGAGGGTGTCGATCACCCGGTTGGAGAAGCCCCACTCGTTGTCGTACCAGGCGGACACCTTGATGTGGCGTCCGTCGACCCGGGTGAGCTCCGAGTCGAAGATGGAGGACGCCGGGTTGCCGGTGATGTCGGCCGACACCAGCGGGTCCTCGGAGTATTCGAGTACGCCCGCGAGCGGGCCCTCGGCCGCCGCCCGGTACGCCTCCAGCACCTGATCGCGCGTCACATCCCGGGCCACGGTGGTGTTCAGCTCGACGATCGAGCCCACCGGTACCGGTACGCGGATGGAGTCGCCCGACAGCTTGCCCTCCAGCCGGGGCAGCACGAGGCCGATCGCCTTGGCGGCGCCGGTCGTGGTCGGCACGATGTTGACGCCGGCGGCGCGGGCCCGGCGGGCGTCGCGGTGCGGGCCGTCCTGGAGGTTCTGCTCCTGGGTGTAGGCGTGCACGGTGGTCATGAAGCCGTGCTCGATGCCCGCGAGGTCGTCGAGCACCGAGGCCAGCGGCGCGAGCGCGTTGGTGGTGCAGGAGGCGTTCGAGACGATCGTGTGCAGCTCGGGGTCGTACGCGTCGCTGTTGACCCCGTACGCGAGCGTCACGTCCGCGCCGTCCGACGGCGCGGCGACCAGCACCCGCTTCGCACCGGCGTCCAGGTGGGCGCGGGCGGCCTTCGCCGAGGTGAAGCGGCCGGTCGCCTCCACGGCGATGTCGACGCCCAGCTCCGCCCAGGGCAGCCGCGCGGGATCCCGTTCGGCGAGCACCTTGATGCGGCGGCCGTCGACGACGAGGGTGTCCCCGTCCACGGTGACCGGGCGGCCCAGCCGGCCCGCCGTGGTGTCGAACGCCAGCAGCCGGGCGAGGGTGGCCGGCTCCGAGAGGTCGTTGACGGCGACCAGGTCGAGGTCGCTGTCGCGTTCGAGCAGCGCGCGCAGCACGTTGCGTCCGATGCGGCCGAATCCGTTGATGGCGATGCGAGTCATGTGAGATGTCCCTTCTCTCTTCGCCCTCCACGATCGCGCGCGCCGCGGGTCCGGGACAGCGGCGCGATCGCCACGGTCCGCAAGGATCCCGCCAGCCTCGCCCCGGACCGGATCCGCCCTATTCGCCCCGGGTGAAGGTGCGCCGGTACTCGCTCGGGGTGGTGCCGAGGATGCGCTGGAAGTGCAGCCGCAGATTCGCGCCGGTCCCGAGCCCCACATCGGCGGCGATCTGCTCGACGGCCCGCTCCGAGCGTTCCAGGAGCTCGCGCGCCAGGTCGATCCGGGCCCGCATCACCCACTGCATGGGGGTGTAGCCGGTGTCCTCGGCGAACCGCCGCGAGAACGTACGGGGGGACACCGCCGCGTGCCGGGCGAGCGCGTCCAGGGTGAGCGGTTCGCCGAGGCGGTGCAGGGCCCACTCGCGGGTGGCCGCGAACCGCTCGCCCAGCGGCTCGGGCACGCTGCGCGGTACGTACTGCGCCTGGCCGCCGCTGCGGTACGGGGCCGCGACCAGCCGCCGGGCGGCGTAGTTGGACGCGGCGACGCCGAGGTCGCCGCGCAGGACGTGCAGGCACAGGTCGATCCCGGAGGCGGCGCCGGCCGAGGTGAGGACGCTGCCCTCGTCGACGAACAGCACGTTCTCGTCCACCCGGACCAGCGGGTACTTCGCCGCGAGCGCCCGCGTGTAGTGCCAGTGCGTCGTGGCCCGCCGGCCGTCGAGCAGCCCGGTCGCGGCGAGCGCGAACGCCCCGGTGGAGATGGCGGCGAGCCGCGCTCCCCGCCCGTGCGCGGCGACCAGCGCCTCGATCACCGCCCGGGGCGGGTCCTCCCGGTCCGGCTGCCGGTACCCGGGGACGAAGACGATGTCCGCCCAGCCGAGCGCGTCGAGCCCGTGGGTGACGTGGTACGCGAGCCCGTCACCGCCGGTCACCAGCCCCGGTGCCGCGCCGCACACCCGTACCTCGTACGGCATGCTCGCCCGGGTCGTGAACACCTGCGCCGGGATCCCGACGTCGAGCGGCTTCGCACCGTCGAGCACGAGGACGGCGACGCGGTGCGGACGGGAGGCGGGGGAGGGCGCGGACATGGGCGCGAGCGTACGTGCCCGGACGCCTACCGCGGCTCTGTGCCGAGCGCGAGCGGGCCGAGACCGGCCGGAAGGCGGGCGAGGGCGGCCGGGCCGGGCCGGGGTCCGGTCATCAGTCGAGGCAGAACTCGTTGCCCTCGACGTCCTGCATGTTGAGGCAGGACTCGTTCTCCTCGTCGGCGAGCAGCAGCTTCCCGCGCACCGCGCCGAGCGCGACGAGCCGCGCGCACTCGGACTCGAGGACGGCAAGCCGCTCCTCACCCACGAGCCCGGTGCCCACCCGTACATCGAGGTGCAGCCGGTTCTTGGCGGCCTTGCCCTCCGGGACCCGCTGAAAGTACATCCGCGGGCCCGCCCCCGTCGGGTCGGAGGCCGCGAACCACGTGTTGCGCTCCTCCGCCGGCAGCGATGCGTTGTACGCGTCCCAGGAGCCGAATCCCTCCGGCGGCTCCGGCGCGACGTACCCCAGCACCTCGCACCAGAAACGCGCCACCCGCTCGGGGTCCGCGCAGTCGAAGGTCACCTGGAACTGCTTGATCGTTGCCATGGGGTCACCCTAGGACGGGGACCGCCGGTCCTTCCACGGGATCCGGCTCCGCATTCTTTGCATAAGAGTGCACTGCTGCGTATAGTCATGCCATCGACTAGGAGGCTTTCGATGGCGGTACGCGCAGCAGTGGCAGGAGCGAGCGGATACGCGGGCGGGGAACTGCTCCGCCTGCTGCTCGCCCACCCCGAGGTGGAGATCGGCGCACTCACCGCCAACTCCAACGCGGGCCAGCCCCTCGGTGCCCTGCAACCGCACCTGCGCCCGCTCGCCGGCCGCATCCTCCAGCCCACCACCGCCGACGTGCTCGCCGGGCACGACGTCGTCTTCCTCGCCCTGCCGCACGGGCAGTCCGCCGCCGTCGCCGAGCAGCTCGGCGACGAGGTCCTGGTGGTCGACATGGGGGCCGACTTCCGGCTCCGGGACGCCGGGGACTGGGAGAAATTCTACGGCTCTCCGCACGCGGGCACCTGGCCCTACGGGCTGCCCGAGCTGCCCGGCGCGCGGGCCGCCCTCGCGGGCAGCAAGCGGATCGCGGTGCCGGGGTGCTACCCCACCGCCGTCTCGCTCGCGCTGTTCCCGGCGTACGCGGCGCAGCTCGCCGAGCCGGAGGCCGTGATCGTCGCCGCGTCCGGGACCTCCGGCGCCGGCAAGGCCGCCAAGCCCCATCTGCTCGGGTCCGAGGTGATGGGCAACATGTCGCCGTACGGCGTCGGCGGCGTCCACCGCCACACGCCCGAGATGATCCAGAACCTCAGCGCCGCCGCCGGCGAGCCGGTCACCGTGTCGTTCACGCCGACCCTCGCGCCCATGCCCCGCGGCATCCTCGCCACGTGCAGCGCGAAGGCGAAGCCCGGGACGAGCGCCGAGAGCGTACGCGCCGCCTACGAGAAGGCGTTCGCGGACGAGCCGTTCGTCGATCTGCTGCCCGAGGGGCAGTGGCCCGCCACCGCCGCCGTGTACGGCTCCAACGCCGTGCAGATCCAGGTCGCGTACGACGAGGCGGCCGGGCGGATCATCGTGATCAGTGCCATCGACAACCTCGCCAAGGGCACCGCGGGCGGGGCCCTGCAGTCCATGAACATCGCCCTCGGACTGCCCGAGGACACAGGTCTTTCCACGATCGGAGTCGCACCGTGAGCGTCACGGCAGCACAGGGATTCTCGGCGGCGGGCATCGCCGCCGGAATCAAGGAGAACGGCAACCCGGACCTGGCCCTCGTGGTCAACAACGGTCCGCGCCGCGCCGCCGCGGGCGTCTTCACCTCCAACCGCGTCAAGGCCGCCCCCGTCCTCTGGTCGGAGCAGGTCCTCAAGGGCGGCGAGGTCTCCGCCGTCGTCCTCAACTCCGGCGGGGCCAACGCCTGTACGGGCCCGCAGGGCTTCCAGGACACCCACGCCACCGCCGAGAAGGCCGCCGAGGTGCTGGACGGCCACAGCGCGGGCGAGATCGCCGTCGCCTCCACCGGGCTCATCGGCCTCCTGCTCCCCATGGACAAGCTGCTCCCCGGCATCGAGAAGGCCGCGGCGGCCCTCAGCGAGCACGGCGGCGAGAAGGCCGCCATCGCCATCAAGACCACCGACACCGTGCACAAGACCGCCGTCGCCGGCGGCGAGGGCTGGACCGTCGGCGGCATGGCCAAGGGCGCCGGCATGCTCGCCCCGGGCCTCGCCACCATGCTCGTCGTGCTCACCACCGACGCCGACGTGGACGCCGCCGGTCTCGACGCCGCCCTGCGCGACGCGACCCGCACCACCTTCGACCGGGTCGACTCCGACGGCTGCATGTCCACCAACGACACCGTGCTGCTGCTGGCCTCCGGTGCCAGCGGGATCGCCCCGGAGCAGGAGGAGTTCGCCGAAGCCGTACGGGCCGTCTGCGACGACCTGGCCCGGCAGCTCATCGGGGACGCCGAGGGCGCATCCAAGGACATCCGGATCGAGGTCGTGAACGCCGCGACCGAGGACGACGCCGTCGAGGTGGGCCGCTCCATCGCCCGCAACAACCTCCTCAAGTGCGCCATCCACGGCGAGGACCCCAACTGGGGCCGGGTGCTCTCCGCGATCGGCACCACGAAGGCCGCCTTCGAGCCGGACGCGCTGAACGTCGCCATCAACGGCGTCTGGGTCTGCCGGGGCGGCTCGGTCGGCGAGGACCGCGACCTCGTCGACATGCGCTACCGCGAGGTCCGGATCACCGCCGACCTCGCCGCGGGCACCGAGTCCGCCGTCATCTGGGCCAACGACCTCACCGCGGACTACGTCCACGAGAACAGCGCGTACAGCTCATGACGACGGCGCGGAAGCACACCGCACTCCCGAAGGCGCAGATCCTCATCGAGGCGCTGCCCTGGCTGACCCGGCACAACGGCAGGACCGTCGTCATCAAGTTCGGCGGCAACGCCATGATCGACGAGGAGCTGAAGGCCGCCTTCGCCCAGGACGTCGTGTTCCTGCGGCACGCCGGTCTCAAGCCCGTCGTCGTGCACGGCGGCGGTCCGCAGATCAGCGCCCAGCTCGACAAGCAGGGCCTGGTCAGCGAGTTCAAGGCCGGGCTGCGCGTCACCACGCCGGAGGCGATGGACGTCGTACGCATGGTGCTCGCCGGCCAGGTCCAGCGCGAGCTGGTCGGCCTGCTCAACCAGCACGGGCCGCTCGCCGTCGGCATGACCGGCGAGGACGCCCACACCATCACCGCCGTACAGCACCGGCCCACCATCGACGGCGAAGCGGTCGACATCGGCCGGGTCGGCGAGATCACCGCCATCGACACCGGCGCCATCCAGGCCCTGCTGGACGACGGCCGCATCCCGGTCATCTCCTCCATCGCCCGCTCCGCCGACGACAACCACGTCTACAACGTCAACGCCGACACCGCGGCCGCCGCGCTCGCCGCCGCGCTGAACGCCGAGACGCTGATGGTCCTCACGGACGTGGAGGGGCTGTACGAGGACTGGCCCAACAGCGACGACGTGATCAGCCGGCTCACCGCCACCGAGCTGGAGAAGCTGCTGCCCGAGCTGTCCAGCGGCATGGTGCCCAAGATGCAGGGCTGTCTGCACGCCGTACGCAACGGCGTCGAGACCGCCCGTGTCATCGACGGCCGGGTCCAGCACTCGATCCTGCTGGAGATCTTCACCGACGAGGGAATCGGCACGATGGTCGTGCCCGACGCACAGGGGGAGTCATGAGCAACGCCGAGCTTTCGCAGCGGTGGCAGCACGCACTGATGGACAACTACGGCACCCCGAAGCTGTCCCTCGTGCGCGGCGAGGGCGCCCGCGTGTGGGACGCGGACGGCACCGAGTACCTCGACTTCGTCGGCGGCATCGCGGTCAACGCCCTGGGCCACGCCCACCCCGCCGTCGTCGAGGCGGTCACCGCCCAGATCTCCACCCTCGGGCACGTGTCCAACCTGTTCATCGCCGAGCCGCCCGTCGCGCTCGCCGAACGGCTCCTGGCGCTCTTCGGCCGCACCGGCAAGGTCTACTTCTGCAACTCGGGCGCCGAGGCCAACGAGGCCGCCTTCAAGATCGGCCGGCTGACCGGGCGCACCCACATGGTCGCCACCGACGGCGGCTTCCACGGCCGGACCATGGGCGCCCTCGCGCTCACCGGACAGCCCAAGAAGCGCGAGGCGTTCACCCCGCTGCCCGGCGACGTCACGCACGTCCCGTACGGCGACGTGGAGGCGCTGCGGGCCTCTGTGACCACCGACACCGCGCTCGTGATCATCGAGCCGGTCCAGGGCGAGAACGGCGTCGTCGTCCCGCCCAGGGGCTATCTGGAGGCCGCCCGGGAGATCACCCGGGCCACCGGCACCCTGCTCGTGCTCGACGAGGTGCAGACCGGCATCGGCCGGTGCGGTACGTGGTTCGAGCACCAGGCCCACCAGGGCGTGGAGCCGGATGTCGTCACCCTCGCCAAGGGGCTCGGCGGCGGGCTCCCGATCGGCGCCGCGGTCGCGTTCGGCGCCGCGGCCGACCTGCTCGCACCCGGCCAGCACGGCACGACGTTCGGCGGCAATCCGGTCGCCTGCGCCGCCGGCCTCGCGGTCCTGGACACCCTCGCCGCCGACGGCGCGCTGGACCGGGTCAAGCGGCTCGGCGAGCGCGTCCGCCAGGAGGTCGAGGCGCTGGACCACCCGCTGGTCTCCCATGTCCGGGGCTCCGGGCTGCTGCTCGGTATCGTGCTCACCGAGCCCCGCGCACCCCAGGTGCAGCAGGCGGCTCAGGGAGCCGGCCTCCTGGTGAACGCGCCCGCGCCCGATGTGGTGCGGCTGATGCCGCCGCTGACCATCGGGGACGCGGAGGTGGACGCGTTCCTGCGGGCGCTGCCGGGCGCCCTCGACGCGGCTTACGGGGACGGACGATCCGGGGAAGGACCTTCCGGGGAATGAGGCGACGACGATGACCGAGGCGCAGGAAACCGAGTACGGGGGGCCGTCGGTGCCGCAGACCCGCACGGCGCGCCATCGCCGGATCGTGGACATCCTCAACCGGCAGCCGGTGCGCTCGCAGAGCCAGCTGGCCAAGCTCCTCGGCGACGACGGGCTGAGCGTCACCCAGGCGACGCTCTCCCGCGACCTGGACGAGCTGGGCGCGGTGAAGATCCGCAACACCGGGGGCGAGCTGATCTACGCGGTGCCGAGCGAGGGCGGGTTCCGTACCCCGCAGGCGCCGCTGGGAGGCTCCGCCAAGGAGGAGCGGATGCGCCGGCTCTCCGCCGAGCTGCTCATCTCGGCGGAGGCGTCGGCCAACCTGGTGGTGCTGCGTACGCCGCCGGGCGCCGCGCAGTTCCTCGCCTCGGCCATCGACCAGGCCGAACTGCACGACATCCTCGGCACCATCGCGGGTGACGACACGCTCATGCTGATCAGCCGCGACCCGGCCGGCGGGCAGGCGCTCGCCGACCATCTGCTGCGGCTCGCGCAGAACGAGCGCTAGTAGTTGGTGATCGCGGTCGTGCCCGAGACGGTGCCGATCGCGATGTGCGGGCTGCGGGCCGGGTCGGCCCAGGCGAGGATGCGGTCCATCGCGTCCGCCGGTACGGAGACGCAACCGGCGGTCGCGCCGGATCCGTTGACGTGCAGGAAGATCCCGGCGCCCCGGCCGCGTACCGGCTTGTCGTAGTTGAAGCCGATGACGAGCGCGCGGGCGTACTGCGTGGGGTACGCGGTGATCTGCTCGGACTCCGAGGCCCGGCAGTCCGAGGGCAGCGGCTCCACCCAGCGGTTGTAGTCGCGCGCTTCGTTGTCCTCGCACCACCAGGACGCGGCGGTGGCCCGCCGGTAGGAGAAGCGCGTGCCGGCGGGCGCGGCCTCGACCCCGAAGGCGTACGGCAGGTCGTAGAGGCCGGTCGGCGTCGTGTACGTGCTCTGCTTGCGGGTGCTGCCCTCGGTGAGCCCCTTCGAGCCGAACCGTGCGGCGGCGGTTCCGGCGGGGGTCCACTTCCCGTCGCGCAGGTCCCACCAGGTGAGCGTGCCGGTGGTGGACGAGGTGGCGTCCGCCATGGCGGTGATGAGCTGGGTGCCGCCGCCCGTGTCGGCGAGCCGCACCGGCAGCGGGGCGGTGGCCAGCGGCGGCCGCCCGGCCCCGACCACGGTGCCGAGGGCGAGCAGGACGGCGGCGGTTGTCACAAGTCTTCGCATGCCACGGACTGTAGGCCGTCCGACACCCCGTCACCCGGAAATACGTTCGGTGGGTGCGCCGTTCAGGGCACGGGCGGCATCGCCGGCAGGGGCAGGGGGAGTCCCGGCAGTCCGTCGATGCTGGTGGCGATGTGCTCCTTCTTCTCGAAGTAGGCGCTCAGCGAGGCGTCGTCCTCCCGCGCGAAGCGCCGGCCGTGCAGCGTGCGGTCCTCGTCGTACGTCATGAAGGGGACGCCGTAGCCGCAGGTGTCCCGGATCAGCTCGGCGGTGACCACGATGACGGCCCGCAGCCCGTGCGCGGAGGCGTCGACCCCGGCGAACCGGCCGAGGAGTTCCGGGAACCGGGGGTCGTCGCGGAAGACGGGCTCGCCCCGGCCGTGCACCCGCACGATGTTCGGCGGGCCCTGGAAGGCGCACCACATGAGAGTGATCCGCCCGTTCTCGCGCAGATGGGCCACCGTCTCGGCGTTGCTCCCGGCGAAGTCCAGATAGGCCACGCGCCGCTCGTCCAGCACCGCGAAGGAGCCGCTGACCCCCTTGGGGGAGAGGTTGACCGTGCCCTCCCCGTCCAGCGGCGCGGTCGCCGTGAAGAAGATCGGCTGTTCCTCGATGAAGGTCCGCAGCCGGCCGTCGATGCGCTCGTATGTTTTCCCCATGGGATGAGTATCAATACCGACGCTCGGAGGGCGGCGGAATTTTCAGCCCGTGGGACGGGCTGTACCCGCTCCCGCCCCCTCTTTGACAAAGCATGCAGACCTCTGCATAGTTATGCCTGACAGTGATCGTGGCACTTCCGAGGAGCACGTAGTGAGCAACGGCAACGGCAACGGCGACGTACGTCTCTGGGGCGCCCGCTTCGCCGACGGACCGGCCGAGGCGCTGGCCCGGCTGTCCGCGTCCGTCCACTTCGACTGGCGGCTCGCGCCGTACGACATCGCCGGCTCCCGTGCCCACGCCCGCGTCCTGCACAAGGCGGGCCTGCTCACCGAGGACGAGCTGACCCGGATGACCGCCGGGCTCGACCAGCTCGAAGTGGACGTGGCCGACGGCTCCTTCACCGGCACCATCGCCGACGAGGACGTCCACACCGCCCTGGAGCGCGGCCTGCTGGAGCGGCTCGGCCCCGACCTCGGCGGCAAGCTCCGCGCCGGCCGGTCCCGCAACGACCAGATCGCCACGCTCTTCCGGATGTACCTGCGCGACCACGCCCGCATCATCGGCGGCCTGGTCGCGGACCTCCAGGACGCGCTGGTCGGTCTCGCCGAGGCGCACCCGGACGTCGCCATGCCCGGCCGTACGCACCTCCAGCACGCCCAGCCGGTGCTCTTCGCCCACCACGTCCTGGCCCACGTCCAGTCCCTGTCCCGGGACGCGGAGCGGCTGCGCCAGTGGGACGAGCGGACCGCCGTCTCGCCGTACGGCTCCGGCGCGCTGGCCGGCTCCTCGCTGGGGCTGGACCCGGAGGCGGTCGCGGCCGACCTCGGCTTCGAGCGCGGTTCGGTGGGCAACTCCATCGACGGCACGGCGTCCCGGGACTTCGTCGCCGAGTTCGCGTTCGTCACCGCGATGATCGGCGTCAACCTCTCCCGGATCGCCGAGGAGATCATCATCTGGAACACGAAGGAGTTCTCCTTCGTCACCCTGCACGACGCCTTCTCCACCGGCTCCTCGATCATGCCGCAGAAGAAGAACCCGGACATCGCGGAACTCGCCCGGGGCAAGTCGGGCCGGCTCATCGGCAACCTCACCGGCCTGATGGCCACGCTCAAGGCCCTGCCGCTCGCCTACAACCGCGACCTCCAGGAGGACAAGGAGCCGGTCTTCGACTCCTGCGACCAGCTGGAGGTCCTGCTCCCCGCCTTCACCGGCATGATGGCGACGCTCACCGTCAACCGGGACCGCATGGAGGAGCTGGCCCCGGCCGGCTTCTCGCTCGCCACGGACATCGCGGAGTGGCTGGTCAAGAAGGGTGTGCCCTTCCGCGTCGCCCACGAGGTCGCCGGCGAGTGCGTCAAGGAGTGCGAGCACCACGGCATCGAGCTGGACGAGCTGACCGACGAGCAGTTCGCGAAGATCTCCGAGCACCTCACCCCGGAGGTCCGCACCGTCCTCAACGTGGCCGGCGCCCTCGCCTCCCGCAGCGGACGCGGCGGCACCGCTCCCTCCGCCGTCGCCGTCCAGCTCGCCGAGGTCAAGGCGGACCTCGCGGTGCAGCACGCCTGGGCGGACGCGCACAAGTAGCCGGCCGCGCATCGCGGGCTACGTTGATGGGTAGGCGCGTGTCCTGCCCGACGACGAGGAGCCCGCGATGCCGTTCGCCCGACTGACCGCAGCGACCACCCCCACCGCCCACATCGGGCTCGGCCTCGCCGCCGTCGGCAGGCCGGGCTACATCAACCTCCACCGGGACCGCGACCTGCCCGCGGACCGCTCGCCGGACGCCCTGCGCGACCGTACGCACGAACTCCTCGACGCCGCCTACGCGCAGGGCGTCCGCTACGTCGACACGGCACGCTCCTACGGGCGCGCCGAGGAGTTCCTCGGTGAGTGGCTGACGGCGCACCCGGAGGCGGACGACGTCGTCGTCGGCAGCAAATGGGGCTACACCTACACCGCCGACTGGAGCCTCGACGCCGAGGCGCACGAGGTGAAGGACCACTCCCTCGCCGCGTTCGAACGCCAGCGCGCCGAGTCCGCGGCGCTCCTCGGCGACCGGCTCGACCTCTACCAGATCCACTCGGTGACCCCGGACAGCCCGGCGCTCACCGACAAGGAACTGCACGCCCGCCTCGCCGAGCTGGCCGCCCAGGGCGTCAGCGTCGGCATCTCCACCAGCGGGCCCGGCCAGGCCGAGGCGATCCTCGCCGCCCTCGCCGTCACGGTCGACGGCGCGCCCCTCTTCCGTACGGTCCAGGCCACCTACAACGCGCTGGAGACCTCGGCCGGGCCCGCGCTCGCCGAGGCGCACGCCGCCGGGCTCACCGTCCTCGTCAAGGAGGGCATGGCCAACGGCCGGCTCGCGGGGGACCAGGCACCCGCCGTGGTGCGGGAGATCGCCGACGAGGAGGGGCTCGGGAGCGACGCGGTCGCCCTGGCCCTGGTGCTCCACCAGCCGTGGGCCGGTGTCGTGCTCTCCGGCGCGGCCACCGTCGCCCAGCTCGCCGGCAACCTCCACGCGACCGTCCCCGTCCTCGACGAGGAACGGCGGGCCCGGCTGGACGCCCTGGTCGAGGAGCCGGAGGCCTACTGGCGCCACCGCGCGTCGCTGCCCTGGAGCTGAGCCCGGACCGGGTCCCGCGCCGGCCCGTCACATCAGAGCCCTCCGGTACGTCAGGGTGGTGACGGCATCCGACGCGGGAGGGCGAAGTTGAGCGACCACGAGTACCTGGCGGCACGCTTCGAGGAGAACCGGAACCATCTGGAGGCGGTGGCGTTCCGCATGCTGGGCTCGTCCGCCGAGGCGCAGGACGCGGTCCAGGAGGCGTGGATCAGGCTCGGCCGCAGCGACAGTGCCGGCATCGCCAACCTCGGCGGCTGGCTGACGACCGTCGTCGGACGCGTCTGCCTGGACATGCTGCGCTCCCGCCGCTCCCGGCGCGAAGAACCCCTGGAGACCGGGCCGGGGGCTCCGGAGCCGCCCCGTACCGGGCCGGCCGGTGACCCGGAGCAGCAGGCCCTCGTCGCCGACTCCGTCGGCCTGGCGCTGCTCGTGGTGCTCGAAACGCTCGATCCGGCCGAGCGCCTGGCGTTCGTGCTGCACGACATGTTCGCCGTGCCGTTCGACGAGATCGCCCGGATCGTCGACCGCACCCCGGCCGCCGCCCGGCAGCTCGCCAGCCGGGCCCGCCGCCGGGTGCGGGGCGCCGCCCCCGTGGCCGATCCGGGCGCGGCTCGCCGGCGCGAGGTCGTCGAGGCCTTCCTGGCCGCCGCCCGCGGCGGTGACTTCGAGGCGCTGCTGACCGTGCTCGACCCGGATGTGGTGGTCCGCTCGGGCGATGCCGGGGCGCCCGCGCCCGTGCGGGGCGCCGCGAATGTGGCGCGGCAGGCGATCATGTTCGCGCGGTTCGCCACCGCGGGGCGGTCCGCCCTGCTCGACGGCCGTCCGGCGGTCGTCTCCTCGGCCACCGGGGTGTCCTTCTCGGTCATGCGGTTCACCGTCGAGAACGGGCGCATCGTCGAGATGTACGCGATCAGCGACCCGGCGCGGCTGCCCGGCCTGGACCTCGTCCTGCTCGACGACTGACCCGCCGCCGGACCGGCCGGGACCCCCCGGAGGCCGAAAGAGGACACGAGGAACCCAGGTGAGACGCATATGTCTCACCTGGGTTAGTGTTGTCTCATGACTCTTGATCGTGAGCAGGTGCTGCGGAGTGCCGCGGCCCTGCTGACCCGTAAATCCACCGCCACCATGGACGAGGTCGCGAGGGCGGCCGGTATCGGCCGTGCCACCCTGCACCGGCACTTCGCCGGCCGGGACGCCTTGGTCAGGGCGCTGGAGGAGCTGGGCATCCAGGAGTTCGAGGCGGCGCTCGATGCCGCGGCGATGGACGAGGGCACGAGCGAGGACGCGCTGCGCCGGTTCGTCCACGCCGTCGAGCCGAGCGCCGGACTGCTCTCCTTCCTCGTGACCGAGAACCAGCTCTGGGAGGACGGCGACCAGAATGCCGGCTGGGACCGGCTGGACGCCCGCGTCGCCGCCTTCTTCCGGCGCGGCCAGGAACGCGGCGAGTTCCGCATCGACCTGACCCCGGCCTGGCTGACCGAGGCCCTGTACGGGCTCATCGGCAGCGGGGCCTGGGCCGTTCAGGCGGGCCGGGTGGCCGCGCGGGACTTCCCGTACATGATCGTCGAGTTGCTGCTCGGCGGCGCACGCCGGAGCGTGGAGCAATGAGCAGCGTCGAAGAGCAGCCGGAGCCCGCCGTCGAGCCGTACCGCCCCGGCCGGTGGATCGCGCTGGCCGTCCTCGTCCTCGCGGTGCTGCTGGTGGCCGTCGACGCCACCGTGCTGGGCCTGGCGACGCCGTTCCTCAGCGAGGACCTGGAGCCGACGGGCACCCAGCTGCTCTGGATCGGTGACGTCTACTCCTTCGTCATCGCCGGGCTCCTGGTCTCCATGGGCAGCCTCGGTGACCGCATCGGCCGCAAGAAGCTGCTGCTGTGCGGTGCCACCGCCTTCGGCGCCGTCTCGGTGCTCAACGCCTATGCGCACACGCCCGAGATGATGATCGTGGCGCGGGCCCTGCTCGGTGTCGCCGGCGCCACCCTGATGCCGTCCACCCTCGCCCTGATCCGCAACCTCTTCCACGACCCCCGCGAGCGCAGCCTCGCCATCGGCATCTGGGGCGCGATGGCCTCGGCCGGCGCGGCCGTCGGGCCCGTCGTCGGCGGGTTCCTGCTGGAGCACTTCTGGTGGGGCTCGGTCTTCCTGATCAACCTGCCCGTGATGGCGGTGCTGGTGGTGGTCGGCATCAAGATGATCCCCGAGTCGAAGAACCCGGCGCCCGGCCCCTGGGACGTGCCGAGCGTGGGCCTCTCGCTGGTCGGCATGATCGGGGTCGTCTACGCCATCAAGGAGATGGCCGCCCACGGCGTGAGCTGGACCCCGGCCCTGGTGGGCGTCGCCGGTCTGCTGGCGCTGATCTGGTTCGTACGCCGTCAGTTCCGGCTCCCCGCACCCCTGCTCGATATGCGGCTCTTCCACCACCGGGGCTTCTCCGGCGCGGTCCTGGCCGACCTGCTGACCATCCTCGGCCTGTCCGGCCTGGTCTTCTTCCTCTCCCAGTTCCTGCAACTGGTCCAGGGGCGCGGACCGCTGGAGGCGGGGCTCGCCGAACTGCCCGCCGCGATCGGCGCGGTCACCGCGGGTCTGCTGGCCGGTACGGTCGCCCGGCGCTTCACCGTACGGACGGTGGTGTCCGGCGGGCTCGGCGCGATCGGCGTGGCGCTGGCCGCGGTCGCCGCCGTCCACCGGGACACGTCCTATCCGCTGATCGGCGCCCTGCTCCTGATCGTGGGCGTGGGCGCGGGCTTCGCGTTCACCGTGACCTCGGACGTGATCCTCTCCAGCGTCCCCAAGGAGCACGCCGGCTCCGCATCCGCGGTCTCCGAGACGGCGTACGAGCTGGGCGCCGCCCTCGGTATCGCGCTGCTCGGCTCCATCGTGACCGGGGCCTACAAGAGCTTCCAGGCCCCGCCCGGCACCCCGCCGGCCGTCTCGGACGCCGCGCACGAGTCGCTCGGCGGCGCCGTGGAGTCCTCGCACCTGCTGCCACCGCACGAGGCCCATGAACTGGTCTCCTCGGCGCAGGACGCGTTCGTCGACGGGCTGCACCTCGCCTCGGTCGTCGGAGCCGTCGTCCTCCTGGCGACGGCGGTCGCCGCCTGGTTCCTGCTGCGCGGGCAGGAGCTGGAGGAGGGCATCATCCACGAGTAGCGCCGCCCGGACACACGCGAAAGGGCCCGCCCCCGGCCGGGGGCGGGCCCTTTCGCGTGTGTCAGCGGATCAGGCTGCCTTCGCCTTCGTCGCGTACATGTCGACGTACTCCTGGCCGGACAGCCGCATCACCTCGGCCATCACGGAGTCGGTCACCGCCCGCAGCACATAGCGGTCGCGGTCCATGCCTTCGTAGCGCGAGAACTCCATCGGCTCACCGAAGCGCACCGTGACCTTGCCCGGCCGGGGCAGCCCCGAGCCGCCCGGCTGGAGCTTGTCCGTGCCGATCATCGCGAACGGCACCACCGGCGCGCCCGTCATCAGCGTCAGCCGCGCGATGCCCGTACGGCCCCGGTACAGCCGGCCGTCGGGGGAGCGGGTGCCCTCCGGGTAGATCGCGAAGGCCTTGCCCTCCTCCAGCACCCGCCGGCCCGTCATCAGCGCCGCGACACCGCCGCGCCCGCCGTCGCGGTCCACCGGGATCATGCCCACACCCGTGAAGAACCAGGCCATCAGCCGGCCCTTGAGGCCCTTGCCCGTCACGTACTCGTCCTTGCCGATGAAGAACACCGGACGGTCGCAGCAGATCGGCATGATCATCGAGTCGATGAACGTCAGATGGTTGCCCGCCAGGATCACCGGCCCGGTGCCCGGGATATTCTCGATGCCCTCCATCCGGGGACGGAACATCAGGCGCAGGATCGGTCCGAGCACTGCCTTGATGAGTGCGAGTCGGGACAACGCTTCCTCCGGTGTAGTGGCCGGGCCCGGCCGAGGCGACGGATGGTGAAGGTCCATGCAGGTGAGGACGATACTCGCGGGTACTCGCTGATCGCACATCGGGTTCACGCATCGGATACAGCGTGTTGACATGTGTTCGCGCCATGTTCGCCCAGGTGCCGCCTCCGGGGACCGCCGTCCTGCCTACGCTCGACCCTCGCTCGACAGGTGCCGTACATCACATGCGAGGAGCATTCATGACAGAGCGTGCGCAGGCCGCACCGGGACGACGGACCGTCATCGGGGCGGGGGCGGCCGTCCTCGGGACCGCCGCCCTGGGCGTCACCACAACGGCGCAGGCGGCCGACCGCAACGGCGGACACGGCGGCGGCCACCGCCTCGACCTGCCGGTCCCCACGGTCATCGGCCACCGGGGCACCAGCGGCTACCGCCCCGAACACACCCTGGGCTCCTACCAGCTCGCCCTGGACATGGGCGCGCACATCATCGAACAGGACCTCGTCCCGACCCGCGACGGCCACCTCGTCTGCCGGCACGAGAACGACATCACCGCCACCACCGACGTCTCCGCGCACCCCGAGTTCGCGAACCGCAGGACCACCAAGAGCGTCGACGGCGTCTCCCTCACCGGCTGGTTCACCGAGGACTTCACGCTGGCCGAGCTGAAGACGCTGCGCGCCAAGGAGCGCATTCCGGCCAACCGCCAGAAGAACACCCTCTACGACGGCCGCTGGGAGGTCCCCACCTTCGAGGAGGTCCTGCGCTGGGCCGACCGCGAGGGCCGCCGCCGCGGAAAGCCCGTCTGGCTGTACGTCGAGACCAAGCACCCCACCTACTTCCGGGGCCTCGGGCTCGGCCTGGAGGAGCCGCTCGCCAAACTGCTGCGCCGCTACGGCCGGCACCGCGCGCAGTCCCCGGTGATCCTCCAGTCCTTCGAACCGGGCAGCATCCAGCGCCTGGCGAAGCTGGTCGCCTCCCCGCGCATCGTCCTGCTCTCCGGCACTGGCACCCGGCCCTGGGACTTCGAGGTGTCCGGCGACCCGCGCACCACGGACGATCTGGTGAAGCCGGCCGGCCTGAAGTGGATGGCCTCCTTCGCCCAGGGCATCGGCCCCACCCTGGACCTGATCATCCCCAAGGACGCCGCGGGCCGGCTCACCGAGCCCACCACGCTGGTGCGCGACGCCCACGCGCAGGGCCTCGTCCTGCACCCGTACACGATGCGCAACGAGAACACCTTCCTGCCCGCCGACTTCCGGCGCGGCACCGACCCCAACGCGTACGGCGACGCGTTCGGCGCCTTCGCCGCGTACTTCGCGACCGGGATCGACGGGATCTTCTCCGACAACCCGGACACCGCGCTGCTGGCGGCGGCGGACTTCGCGAACAAGAGGTAGGACGGCGGACCCGACTCCCCGTCAGCACCCCGCTCCCGTCACATCGCAGGGGAGTTGGGTATGTCACAGGGGAGTTTGGTCCTCATCCGTTCCCGTTGCCTTGGATGTCTGCGCAGAATGCTCGCGGCGGAGGTTGTCGCTCCTGAACCGTGGGAAAGGAGCAGGGGACAACCGGCGGATCAGGTGAGCGGGAGGCATGCGCACATGGGCATGAGCGTGATCATCTCGGCGGCGGACGCGCAGGACGCCGAAGAGATTCTGAAGCTGCAGTACCTCTGTTTCCAGAGCGAGGCGGAGCTGTACGGCAATTACCGCATCGACCCGCTCGTCCAGACCCTCGACTCGTTGCGCGCCGAGATCGGGGAGAACCTGGTCTACGTGGCGCGGCTCGGCGATCAGGTGGTCGGCTCGGTGCGCGGCTCGACCGACGAGGACGGCACGGGGCAGATCGGCAGGCTCTGCGTCCACCCGCGCCTGCGCGGCCACGGCCTCGGCGCCCGGCTGCTGCGGGCGGCGGAGGCGGGCCTCGCCGACGAGCGCGCCGCCACCCGCTTCCGGCTGCACACCGGCCACCGCAGCGAGGCCAACCTGAGGCTCTATCAGCGCGCGGGCTACGCCGCCGTGGGCAACGCCACCGGCAACGACGGCGTCATGATGATCCTGCTGGAGAAGGAGGCCCCGGCCACGACCGCGTACGTGGCCAGCGCTTAGCCGTACGCCGCGCCCCGCCGTTACGCGGTACGGGCGCGGCGCAGCCACATCATCCCGGTGACCGGCAGGATCACGGGGATGAACAGGTAGTCCCGGCCGCAGTACGACCACACGG
Organism: Streptomyces sp. NBC_00708; assembly: GCA_036226585.1. GTDB lineage: Bacteria > Actinomycetota > Actinomycetes > Streptomycetales > Streptomycetaceae > Streptomyces. The sequence goes on along the minus strand of CP108997.1, from coordinate 1,123,871 downwards.
TCGAGTCGGCGAACGCGGACGGCTCCACCAGCGTCCACGTCCCCACGACCAGCACGCCGACCAGCTCGGCGGCGCAGCACACCAGCGCGGTGCGGCGCGCCCGTTCGCCGCCGCGCACCAGCGAGTACGTGATGAAGCCGTACACCAGCGCGGCCACCGCCGACAGCACATAGGCCAGGGGCGCGCGGCCGAAGTCCAGGATCATCTGGACGATCGAGCGGGACGCCGCCGCCACGGTGAACACGCCGTAGAACCAGACCAGGACGCGGCCGGGACCGGTGCCGAGGTCGAAGGGCCGCTTCTCGCCGCCGGCCGTCGCCTGCGTGGTGTCGGTGTCGGTCACGGTCAGCTTCCCCAGATGTCGTAGAGCCGTACTTCGAGGACGGCCAGGACGACCGCGCCCGCGGCCACCGTCACCGAACCCCAGCGGGTCCGCTCGCTCAGCGACAGGAACCCCGCCGCCGGCACGGCGAGGAACGCCCCGGCCAGATAGGCGATGAAGATGGTCATGCCCTGCTCGGGCCGCTCGCCGCGGGCCAGCTGCACGATTCCCACGACCAGCTGCGCCAGGGCCAGCAGCGAGACGACGGCCATGCCGATGAAGTGCCAGTCCTTGGTGGGCTGGTCCCGGTAGGCGGCGTATCCGCACCAGGCGGCGAGGGCGAGGGCGGCCGCGGCGACCGCGACCGTCAGGGCGTCGAGCATGAGCCGAGGGTATTACGGGGCGCCCCGCCCGCCGTCTGCGCCCCCGCGCCCCGGGCGGCCGTCAGGAGCGGGTGGTCGTGGCCTTGACCACAGCGCGCACCGGCCCCGGTCGCCGTGGAGACAGCCGCACGGGGCCGGTGGCGGCCACATCGGTGCAGGTCAGAGCGGTGTGGCCGGAATGCGTCGGCCGATACGGGGTGCAGGCGCCGCACCATCCACCGCTGTCCGCTATCCGGACAATCGGTCCGGCCGCAAGCTCACGTCTGTTTTACTTGTGCCCATGACCACGACGAGCAGCCGCACCCTTGCGACCGAGGCGATCACGACGCCCGGTGCTCGTTGTATGTGTCGAATGCGCGCCTTCTGAGGGCCCACGACCGAGCCTCGCGCCCCGAAGCGAGAACCCTCCCCCCTGGTTTGTCCGCACCCGGCGGAACGAGCCCGCACGGGCCCCGGCCCGCGGTGACCGCCGCGCCCGGCCCCCCCGGGAGACCGCTCGGAAACGTCCGATCGAAACGTCCGGATCACCCCCGGACGCATGCCCCGTGCCCGGCGGACACCGCGCCGCGCACTCGACAGTGACGGAAATCCTGTGATCACCACGACGGGCCTCACAAAGGTCTACCAGTCGCGCGACCGCGAGGTCACCGCCCTGGACGGCGTCGACCTGCACGTCCGCGAGGGCGAGGTGTACGGCGTCATCGGCCGCAGCGGCGCCGGCAAATCCTCGCTGATCCGCTGCGTCAACCTCCTGGAGCGCCCCACCTCGGGCACCGTGACCGTGGCCGGCCAGGACCTCACCGCCCTCGCGGGCCGGGGCCGCCGGGCCGGCAAGGAGCTGCGCGAGGCGCGCAGCCGTATCGGCATGGTCTTCCAGCACTTCAACCTGCTGGCCTCCCGCACCGTGCAGCGCAACGTCGAACTCCCGCTGGAGATCCTCGGCGTCACCGGCCGCGAGCGCTCCCGCAAGGCCCTCGAACTCCTCGACCTGGTCGGCCTCGCCGACAAGGCCAAGGCCTACCCCGGTCAGCTCTCCGGCGGCCAGAAGCAGCGCGTCGGGATCGCCCGCGCCCTCGCCGGCGACCCCAAGGTGCTCCTCTCCGACGAGGCGACCTCCGCCCTGGACCCCGAGACCACCCGCTCCATCCTCCAGCTCCTGCGCGACCTCAACCAGCAGCTCGGCCTCACCGTCCTGCTCATCACGCACGAGATGGACGTCGTCAAGACGATCTGCGACTCCGCCGCGCTGATGCGGGGCGGACGGATCGTCGAGTCCGGCACCGTCGGCGAACTCCTCGCCACCCCCGGCTCCGAGCTGGCCCACGAGCTGTTCCCCGTCGGCGGCACCGCCTCCGCACCGGACCGCACCGTCGTCGACGTCACCTTCCACGGCGAGGCCGCCGCCCGCCCGGTGATCTCGCAGCTCTCCCGTACGTACAACATCGACATCTCGATCCTGGGCGCCGCGATGGACACCGTCGGCGGCCGGCAGATCGGCCGCATGCGCATCGAACTGCCCGGCCGGTTCGAGGAGAACGTCGTGCCGATCGGCTTCCTGCGCGAACAGGGCCTCCAGGCCGAGCTCGTCGACGGCACGGACGCCGAGCCCGTCCCCGTACCCGCACAGCTCACCAAGGAGGTGGCGAAGTGACCTGGTCCGAAATGCAGCCGCTGCTGACGCAGGGCACCGTCGACACCCTCTACATGGTGCTGTGGTCCGCCGTCGTCACCGTCCTGGCCGGACTGCCGCTCGGCGTCCTCCTCGTCCTCACCGACAAGGGCGGCCTGCTCCAGAACACCCCGGTGAACAAGGCCGTCGGCGTGATCGTGAACATCGGCCGCTCGCTGCCCTTCATCATCCTGCTGATCGCCCTGATCCCCTTCACCACCTGGGTCGTCGGCACCTTCATCGGCCCCACCGCGATGATCGTTCCGCTCGCCGTCGGCGCCATCCCGTTCTTCGCCCGGCTCGTCGAGACGGCGGTGCGCGAGGTCGACCACGGGCTCGTCGAGGCCGTCCAGTCCATGGGCGGATCCATCCCGACGATCGTCCGCAAGGTCCTGCTTCCGCAGGCCCTGCCGTCCCTCGTCTCCGGCATCACCACCACCGTCATCGTGCTCATCGGCTACTCCGCGATGGCCGGCGCGGTCGGCGGCGAAGGACTCGGCTCCAAGGCCGTCACCTACGGATTCCAGCGCTTCGACAACCGCTTCATGCTCATCACCGTCGCGCTGCTGATCGTCATCGTGACCCTCGTCCAGCTGATCGGCGACCTCGCCGTACGCCTGCTGGCCCGCCGGGGCCGCACCTCCTGACTTCTCCTCCCCCTCAAGCCCGCACTCCTTGTCCGGGCGCACCACCATCACCACCTGAAAGAGGCACTTTTCGTGCGTAACACCATCAAGATCACCGCCGCGGCCGCCGCGACCACCGCCCTCGCCCTCGGCCTCACCGCCTGCGGCACCGACTCCGACCCGGCCTCCAAGAGCGTCGGTACGGCCGACAGCTCCAAGGCCCTCGTCGTCGCCGCGTCCCCGACGCCGCACGCCGACATCCTCGGCTTCGTCAAGAAGAACCTCGCCGACAAGGCCGGCCTCAAGCTGGAGGTCAAGGAGTTCACGGACTACGTCCTGCCGAACACCGCCACCGAGACCGGCCAGGTCGACGCCAACTTCTTCCAGCACCAGCCCTACCTGGACGACTTCAACAAGAAGAACGACACCCACCTGGTCTCCGTCGGCACCGTCCACCTGGAACCCCTCGGCCTCTACTCCCAGAAGGCCAAGGGCCTCGACGGCATCAAGTCCGGCCAGACCATCGCCGTCCCCAACGACACCACCAACGAGGGCCGGGCGCTCCAGCTGCTCGCCCAGAACGGCCTCATCACCCTCAAGGACGGCGTCGGCACCAGCGCCAAGCTGAGCGACATCACCGACAAGAAGGGCCTCAAGTTCAAGGAGCTGGAGGCCGCGACGGTCCCGCGCGCCCTGAACGACGTGGACGCCGCCGTCATCAACGGCAACTACGCCATCGAGGCCAAGCTCAAGCCGGCGAAGGACGCCCTCGTCCTGGAGAAGTCCGACGGCAACCCGTACGCCAACATCATCGCCGTGAAGAAGGGCAACGAGAAGGACCCCCGCGTCCAGAAGCTCGTGAAGCTCCTCCACTCCGACGAGGTCAAGAAGTTCATCGAGGACACCTACCAGGGCTCGGTCGTCCCGGCCTTCGGCGACGCCGCCAAGTCCTGACCCGTACGCGGCACTTGCCCGACGAGCCCCGCACACCCCGCCCGGGGGGTGCGGGGCTCCGCCGTACGGACCCGGCCATGCGCGCGGGCCCGGTGATGCTGCATGCTGTGCATTTACACGGTCTTCGGCATGGAGCTGCGCATGACTTCCACCTTCCCGGACATCTCCATCAGCACGGACCGGCTGGTGCTGCGCCCATTCGACATGGCGGACATCCCCGCGTACATCGAGATGATGAACGACGAACTCGTCACCGCCTGGACCGGCGCACCCCACCCCTACACCCAGGTCGACGCCGAACGCTGGGTGCGCAGAATCGCTCCCGCGCACCGCACCAAGGGCGACGGGATCGCCCTGGCGGTCACCGAGTTCCTCACCCAGCGCCTCGTCGGCTCCGTACGGCTGCGCAACACCGACTGGCACACCCTCTCCACCGAGGCCGCCTACATCACCGCCCCCTGGGCGCGCGGCGAGGGATACGCCACCGAGTCCGTGCTCGCCGTCGCCCAGTGGCTCTTCCGCGACCAGGGCTTCGAACGCATCGAACTGCGCACCGCCGCCGACAACACGGCGTCCCAGCAGGTCGCCCAGAAGCTCGGCTGCATCAGCGAGGGCGTCCTGCGCAACGCCCGCATAGCGCGTTCACAGACGGAGGACGGAGGATGGACCGACATCCGCACCGACCTCATCGTCTGGGGACTGCTCCCGGAGGACCTCGAAGGGGTCGCCGAACAGCTCGCCGACGCCGGCGGGTACGGCACCTACAACGACTGGAACTGACCGTGCCGGGGCCCCGGCGCCCCCTCGGCGGGGACCCGGTAACCTCACCCTGCCTGCCTCCGGGCACCCCCGCCCCGCCTGCGACGACTCCAGGAGAATGACACCAAGATGGCCGACCGGGTCACAGTGATCGGCTGGGACGGCTCACCCCTGACCAGAGCGGCCACCGCCGCGCTCTCGGCCGCCACCCTGGTCGCCGGCGCCGCCCACCACCTCGCGCTGCCGGAAGTGCCCCGCGACGCCGAACGCATCCGCCTCGGCTCGGTCGACCTCGCCGCCCGCCGCATCGCCGGCCACCGCGGCAGCGCCGTCGTCCTCGCCGACGGCGACCCCGGCTACTTCGGCGTCGTCCGCACCCTGCGCGCCCCGGAACACGGCCTGGAGGTCGAGGTGGTTCCGGCGGTCTCCTCCGTCGCCACCGCCTTCGCCCGAGCCGGCATGCCGTGGGAGGACGCCCTGACGGTCGTCGCCCACCCCCGCACCCTGCGCCGCGCCGTGAACGTCTGCCGCGCCCACCACAAGGTCGCGGTCCTCACCTCGCCCGGCGCCGGACCCGCCGAACTGGCCCTGCTCCTCGAAGGCGTCCACCGCACCTTCGTCATCTGCGAGGAACTGGGCACCGACCGCGAACAGGTCACCGTCGTCACCTCCGACACGGCCGCCGACCACGTCTGGCGCGACCCCAACGTCGTCATCGTCATCGGCGGCGGCCCCGAGCGGCAGGAAGGCGTCTGGATCGCCGGACGCAGGCCCTCGGGCGTACGCGGCTGGGCCCCGCACGCCGAGGACCGCCCGGGGCCCGGCACCCGCCCGGCGGGGGAGAGCGGCGAGGGCGAGGGCCCCGTCCTGCGCGCCGCCCAGCTCGCCCACCTCGGCCCCCGCACCGGCGACCTCGTCTGGGACATCGGCTCCGGCGGCGGCGCCCTGGCCGTGGAGGCGGCCCGCTTCGGCGCGGCGGTCCTCGCCGTGGACAGCGACCCCGACGCCTGCGCCCGCACCACGGCCGCCGCCCGCGCCTCCGGCGTCCAGCTCCAGGTCGTCGAGGGCCGCGCCCCGCACGTACTGGAACGGCTGCCCGAGCCCGACGTCGTACGCATCGGAGGCGGCGGCGTCCCCGTCGTCACCGCCGTGGCCGACCGCAGGCCGGAGCGGATCGTCACGCACGCCTCCACGCGCGACGAGGCCGAGGCACTGGGTGCCGCACTGGCCGGAAACGGCTACACGGTCGCCTGCTCGCTCCTCCAGTCCGTCGAACTCGACACGACCGCCTGGTCGGAGCGCGAACGCACGGTCGTCTTTCTGCTTTCCGCACTGCGTTCGGACCTTGCCCCCTGACCCGTCGGCAACCGGTGCGAGGTAGGCTGGCCGATCGTCGCACCGCTCCAGGACGTTCGTCGCTTCGTTCGTCAATGTCCGGAAAAGGGGACCGTTTTGGTCCTCGTTGTGGTACGGCAGCACCCTGGGACGCGCAACGTGGCGCAGTCCACAGCGGGCCGTGGCGAAATGACCTGCCGCGGCGGCGAACGACCGCGAGAATGCAGGATGTCCGCGACCGATTCGTGCCGCGCGGCGCGCCCGCTCGTTCCACTGGACGAGCACCGCGTGCCGTGTCCGGGCGTCCCGGGCGCAGGGCCGAAGGAGCACTGACGATGGGCGAGGGGAACGCATGAGTGACACCGGCCGGATCCCGGGCGAGGGACTGCCGGAGAACGCGGGCATGGTGGAGCAGCCGGGCGTCCCCGCGCCGGACTCCTACACCTACCTCGAACCCTCCGCGCATACGACCGAGGACGACGACCTCCTGCTGATGCCGAGCGCCCAGGGCGCCTGGGGCGAACCCCCGCAGGCCCAGGGCACCGGCCACTTCCCGGACGCCGTGGGCGCGCAGGGCGCGTACCAGCCGCAGTTCCAGGCCCAGCCGGCGGACCCGGCGCACGCGCAGGGCCCCGTCCAGCTCCAGGAGCAGGTCCCGGCGTACGCGATGCACCAGGCCGCCCCCGGGCAGGAGCCCGCTACCGGCCCCGGCGCGCACGAGTCCGGAGGCCGTGACTCCGGCTCCGTCGACCTCGGCGCCGTACGCATTCCCTCGCCCGCCCCGCAGCCCCCCGTACGCCGCCCGCTGCACCGCGGCCCGGCCTCGCCCGAGCCGTCCTACGGCGGCACGTCGGGCGTCGGCGTGGTCCGCTCCCTGGCCGACCGGGGCCCCGCCGGCGCACCCCAGGCGCAGGCCCAGGCCCCCGCGCCGGCCGCCCGTCACGCGGGACCGGCGACCGTCGAACCCGAGTACTTCGAGCCGCAGCACACCGAGCAGCCCCCGCTCCCGGGCCCCCAGCTCGGCGAGATCCCGCCGCAGAACGCGTGGCCGGCGCAGGCGCCGGCGGAGGCAGCAGAAACGGTCGCTCCGGAAGCGGTGGCGGCCGAGACCGCCGCCGTGGACGCCGCCCAGGCGGCGCCGGTCGCCGAGGCACCCGCGGAGCCCGCGCAGGCGGAGGCCGTGGTGGCCGAGCCGGTCGCGGTCGAGCCGGAGGCCGTGCCCGAGGCGCCCGCGCCGGCGCCGGTCGCGGCGGAGGGAGCACCTGCCGAGGCGGCCACCGCTCCGGAGGCCGTGGTGGCGCCCGAGGCCGTGTCCGCTCCGGAGGCCGTTCCGGCTCCGGAGGCGCAGGTCGCGGAGGCGGCGGCACCCGCGGAGGCGGTCGCCGCTCCGGAGGCCGTTCCGGCGCCCGAGGCCGTGCCCGACGTGGTGCCCGCGCCCGAGGCCGTACCGGTTCCGGAAGCCCCGGTTGCCGACGCGACGGGGCCCGAGGTGGCGGCGGACGCCGCACCGGCCGCCGAGGCCCAGGTCGCCGAGCCGGTCATCGCACCGGTCGTGGAGCCCGCGCCGGTGGCCGTGCCCGAGCCCGCCCAGGTCACGGAGCCCGTCCAGGTCGCGGAGCCGGCCCCGATCGCGGAGCCCGAGCCCGTGGCCGAGCCCACCCCGACCGCCGAGCCGGAGGCCGCTGTCGCGGTGCAGCCCGAGCCGGAGGCCGTGCTCGCACCGGTCGCGGAGCCCGAGCCCGCCCCGGTGGCCGTGCCCGAACCCGTAGCCGCAGCGGACCCCGCACCGGCCCCGGAGCCCGCCCTCGTGACCGCACAGGAAGCCGCGCCCCTGCCGGAGGCAGACGCCCCCGGCGTCGCCCCGCTCCCGGTGCCCGAGCAGTCGATACAGCCCGAGGCGTCCGCCCCGGAGCCCGAGTCCGGCCCCGAGGTCATCGAGACCCCGGACCTGAGCGACGAGGCGGAGCCCGTACCGGCCGAGGCGTCCGAGGAGGCGCCCACCGCGCCCCCCGCGCCCGGTTACGACGACGCCGAGCGGGAGGCGGTCCTGCGGGTCATGCGGGAGCGCCGGGACATCCGCAACGGGTTCCGCAGCGACCCCATCCCGCACGAGGTGCTGCTGCGCGTCCTGGAGGCCGCGCACACCGCGCCCAGCGTGGGGCACTCGCAGCCGTGGGACTTCGTCGTCATCCGGTCCGCGGAGACGCGCCGCTCGATGCACGAGCTGGCGCAGCAGCAGCGGGAGGCGTACGCCAAGTCGCTGCCGAAGGCCCGCGCCAAGCAGTTCAAGGAACTGAAGATCGAGGCGATCCTCGACACCCCGGTGAACATCGTCGTCACCGCCGACCCGACGCGCGGCGGCCGCCACACGCTCGGGCGCCACACACAGCCGCAGATGGCCCCCTACTCGTCCGCGCTCGCCGTGGAGAACCTCTGGCTCGCGGCACGCGCCGAGGGCCTGGGCGTGGGCTGGGTCAGCTTCTTCGACGAGCGCGAGATGGTGCGCGCGCTGGGACTGCCGGAGCACCTGGAGATCGTGGCGTACCTCTGTGTGGGGTACGTGGACGAGTTCCCCGAGGACCCGGAGCTGATGCAGGCGGGCTGGTCGAAGCGGCGCCCGCTGTCCTGGGTGGTCCACGAGGAGACGTACGGCCGTCGCGCCCTGCCCGGCGAGGCGCCGCACGACCTCCTCCAGGAGACCATCTCCAACATCCGGCCGCTGGACGCCAAGGCGCTCGGCGAGGCGTGGGAGCGCCAGAAGCGGATGACCAAGCCGGCCGGTGCGCTCGGCATGCTGGAGATCATCTCGGCGCAGCTCTCCGGGCTGTCCCGGATGTGCCCGCCGCCGATCCCCGAGCCCGCGGCCGTCGCGGTCTTCGCGGGTGACCACGGAGTGCACGCGCAGGGCGTCACGGCGTGGCCGCAGGAGGTCACCGGCCAGATGATCGCCAACATGCTCGGCGGCGGAGCGGTCTGCAACGCGTTCGCCTCTCAGGTGGGCGCCGAGGTCTGCGTCGTCGACGTGGGCGCGGTCGCGGAACTGCCCCCGATGCCGGGCCTGCTGCCCCGGAAGGTACGCGCGGGCACGGCGGACTTCACGACCGGCCCGGCCCTCACCCGCGAAGAGGTCCACGCGGCGATCGAGGTCGGCATCGAGACCGCCCGCGATCTGGTCGCGGCGGGCAACAAGGGCCTGCTGACCGGTGAGATGGGCATCGCCAACACGACGGCGTCGGCCGCGCTGATCTGCGTGTACACGGGGATGGACCCGGCCGAGGTGACCGGCCGGGGCACGGGCATCAACGACGAGATGCACGCCCGCAAGATCGACGTGGTGCGCCGCGCCCTCGAACTGCACCAGCCGGACCCGGCCGACCCGATCGGCGTGCTCGCGGCCGTCGGCGGCCTGGAGCACGCGGCGATGGCCGGCTTCCTGCTGGGCGGCGCGTCGCTGCGTACGCCGGTGATCCTGGACGGCGTGAGCGCGGGCGCGGCGGCCCTGGTGGCCCGCGCGATCGCCCCGGAGGCCCTGGCCGCCTGCATCGCCGGCCACCGCAGCGCCGAGCCGGGCCATGTGGCGGCCCTCAACAAGCTGGGCCTGCGCCCCTTGGTCGACCTCGACCTCCGCCTCGGCGAGGGCACCGGCGCACTGCTGGCCCTCCCGATCGTGCAGAGCGCTGCGCGCGCGATGCACGAGGTGGCGACGTTCGACTCGGCGGGCGTGACGGAGAAGTAGCGCGGCCCGTTGCGGGGGCGCTGCCCCCGTACCCCCGCGCCTCAAACGCCGGCGAGGCTGGATCTGTCAGCCCCGCCGGCGTTTGAGGCGCGGGGGCCGGGGCAGCGCCCCGGTTCGTGAAGGGGCGGGTAGGGGAACAGGCCCGCCGCGGGCGTCCCGGCCCGCGCCCCGCCCACCAGGCACCGAACACCGTGGCCCCCGGGCCACCCCGTATCGTGAACCCCACCCACACACGCCGCTCCACCGCCGCAGCGGCCGCGCACCCCGCATCGCACGAGGAGCCCGCACCGCCATGGCCGAGCACGCCGATCGCCCCGCCTACCCCGTCGGACTGCGCCTGAGCGGGCGCCGTGTAGTCGTCGTCGGCGGCGGCCAGGTGGCGCAGCGCCGCCTCCCCGCCCTCATCGCGGCCGGCGCCGACATCGTCCTCGTGTCCCCGTCCGCCACCCCGTCCGTCGAGGCGATGGCGGACGCCGGCGAGATCCGCTGGGAGCGCCGCCGGTACGCCGACGGCGACCTCACCGATACCTGGTACGCGCTCATCGCCACGGACGACGACGCGGCCAACGAGGCCGCCTCCGCCGAGGCCGAGCGCACCCGCACCTGGTGCGTCCGCAGCGACGACGCCGAGGCGGCCACCGCCTGGACCCCCGCCACCGGCCGCAGCGAGGGCGTGACCGTAGCCGTGCTCACCGCCGGCGCGCACGGCCGCGACCCGCGCCACTCGGCGGCCGTCCGCGACGCGATCGTGGAGGGCCTGCGCGACGGCAGCATCGCCGCCCCGCACCACCGCACCCGGACCACCGGCGTCTCCCTGGTCGGCGGCGGCCCCGGCGACCCGGACCTGATCACGGTCCGCGGCCGCCGCCTCCTCGCCGAGGCGGACGTCGTCATCGCCGACCGGCTCGGCCCCCGCGACCTGCTGGACGAGCTCCCGCCGCACGTCGAGGTGATCGACGCCGCGAAGATCCCGTACGGCCGCTACATGGCCCAGGAGGCCATCAACAACGCGCTGATCGAGCACGCCAAGGCGGGCAAGGCGGTCGTCCGGCTCAAGGGCGGCGACCCGTTCGTCTTCGGCCGGGGCATGGAGGAGGCCCAGGCGCTCGCCGCCGAGGGCATCCCGTGCACCGTTGTGCCCGGCATCTCCAGCTCCATCTCGGTCCCCGGCGCGGCCGGCATCCCCGTCACCCACCGCGGCGTCGCCCATGAGTTCACCGTGGTCAGCGGACACGTCGCCCCCGACGACGAGCGTTCGCTGGTCGACTGGGCGGCCCTCGCCCGGCTGCGCGGCACCCTGGTGCTCCTGATGGCCGTCGACAAGATCGGCGCCATCGCCCGCGCGCTCGTCGAGCACGGCAGGTCGCCCGAGACGCCGGTCGCCCTCGTCCAGGAGGGCACGACGGCCGCCCAGCGCCGCGTCGACGCGACCCTCGCGACGGTGGCCGAGCGCGTGGCCGCCGAGGACGTCCGCCCGCCCGCCGTCATCGTCATCGGCGATGTCGTCGAGGTCGGCACGGCCACCGCGCCGAGCGGCAAGTAACCCGTGCCGGCGGTCCCACGGGACCCTCGGCATCCCACACCGGACAAGGCAGCAGCAGACCCGTGGCTGAACTCATCACCATCGACGACCCCGACGACCCGCGCCTGAGCGACTACCTCGGCCTCACTGACGTGGAACTCCGGCGCAGGAAGGAGCCCGCCGAGGGCCTCTTCATCGCCGAGGGGGAGAAGGTGATCCGGCGCGCCCGGCAGGCCGGGTACAAGATGCGCTCCATGCTGCTCTCGGCCAAGTGGATCGACCTGATGCGCGACGTCATCGACGAGGTCCCGGCCCCGGTGTACGCGGTCGCCCCGGACCTCGCCGAACGCGTCACCGGCTACCACGTGCACCGCGGCGCCCTCGCCTCCATGCAGCGCAAGCCCCTCCCGGCCGCCGGCGAACTGCTCCGCACGGCCCGCCGCGTGGCCGTCATGGAGGCGGTCAACGACCACACGAACATCGGCGCGATCTTCCGCAGCGCCGCCGCCCTCGGCATGGACGCCGTGCTGCTCTCCCCGGACTGCGCCGACCCGCTCTACCGGCGCTCCGTCAAGGTCTCGATGGGCGCGGTCTTCTCCGTCCCGTACGCCCGCCTCGACACCTGGCCGGGCGGCCTGGAGACCGTACGCGGGGCCGGCTTCACGCTCCTGGCACTGACGCCCGCCGAGAAGGCCGTCAGCATCGAGGAGGCGGCGCCGCACCGGATGGACAGGGTGGCGCTGATGCTCGGCGCCGAGGGGGACGGGCTCTCCGCCCGCGCCCTCGCCGCCGCCGACCGGTGGGTGCGCATCCCCATGGCGCACGGCGTGGACTCGCTGAACGTCGGCGCGGCGGCGGCCGTCGCCTTCTACGCGGTGGCCACGGGCCGCCCGGAGAACTAGGGCCGGTCGCCCTGTCCCTGGCTCTGTGACCGGCCGTGGCCGAGGTCGACGCCCAGTCCCTGGGCCGGGCCCTGGCAGCCCTGGGCCGCCGCGATCCCCAGCGCCACCAGCAGCGTCACCACCACGAAGACGACGAGCCGCTGCCGCAGCAGCCTGGGGTTGGCGGGGCGCCGGCCCGTCGACGTCGTCCGGGTCCCGGGCCGGGTGCCCGGCCTGCCGTTCGTCCCGTTGGTGCCCTGCGGACGCCTGCCCGGCCGGGTCGCCCCGCGCGGCGGCTGCTGCACCGGGCGGCCGCCACCGGTGCGGGCCGGGGCGGGACGCGCCGCCGAAGGCCGGTTCTGCGGACGCGACCCCGGCGCGGGACCGGCCGCGCGGCGGGTCTGCTGTTCCGTGTACGGGCCGTCTAGCCGGCCGGTCGGCCGGTCCGCCTCCTGGGCCGAACGCTGGACGGGCGGCCGGCTCTCGTGCAGTCCCTGGGCCTCCCGCGCCGCGATCTCCTTGAGCCGCATCGACAGCTGGAGCGTGCTCGGCCGCTCCTCCGGGTCCTTCGCGAGGCAGGCGCTCACCAGCGGCGCCAGCGCGTCGTGCACATCGAACAGCTGGGGTTCCTCGTGCACCACCCGGTACAGCATGACCTCGGAACTGCCGTGCCCGAAGGGGGAGTCGGCCATCGCGGCGTACGCCAGCGTGGCCCCGAGCGAGAACACGTCCGTCGCGGGGGTCACCGCCGCGCCCCGTACCTGCTCGGGCGCGAGGAAACCGGGCGAGCCCACGGCCGTACCGACGTGCGTCAGCGTGGACGCGCCCGTCGACCAGGCAATCCCGAAGTCGATGATCCGGGGGCCCTTGGGGGAGAGGAGGATGTTCGACGGCTTCAGGTCCCGGTGGACCACGCCCGCCTCGTGCACCGCCACCAGGCCCTCGGAGAGCGCCGCCCCGATCGAGGCGACCTCGGCGGCCGACAGCGGGCCCTCCTCGGCCACCTTGTCGTGCAGCGACGGCCCCGGCACGTACTGCGTGGCGAACCAGGGGCGGTCCGCCTCCAGGTCGGCGGCGACCAGCCGGGCCGTACAGCCGCCGCGGATCCGCCGGGCCGCGGACACCTCGCGCGCGAACCGCGAACGGAACTCCTGATCCTCCGCCAGGTCCGGGCGGATCACCTTCAGCGCCACCCGCTGGCCGCGCCGGTCCGAACCCAGGTACACGACACCCATGCCGCCGGCCCCGAGCCGCCGGTGCAGCCTGAACGAGCCGACGACACGCGGGTCCTCGCGCCGGAGCCGCATCATCGCCATGTCTGCCCATCCCCGCTGCCTGGTACGCCTGACGACGGACAGCTTACGTACCCGCCGCCCGGGGCGCTCAGAGGCCGCGCCCTCGCCGGAGATTCGATTGTCAGTGCCGGGTGGGAAACTTGAGGAGTGGTCAGGGGGCCGCGGATCCGGGCCCCCCGGCCGGTGCGAGATCTCAAAGGTCCGTCGCGGAAGGGGGATTGGATCAATGAAGGGCGATCGAGTCGAGATAGTCGTGGACGCCGGGGACAGCACCCGGACCTACGAGGTGGTGGCCTCCCGGGCCGGCCGCAGGGTGGAGACAGCGGTCCGCAGGGGAGTGGTCGAAGTGAGTGAAGTCACCCGGAACGGGTCCGTGGTGCGCACGGCCCGGTTCATGTCGACCAGGGTGCTCGCCCTGGTCGAACAACCGGTACCCAGGGAGGACACCTCCGAGCGTCCCCTCGGGGAGGACCCCGGTTCCGCGTAGCCCCGTCTCCACCCAGGGGAGTACGCCGACCGCGCACGGCTCATCCTCCGGGAGGCCCGGGATTCGGTACGCGGGCATGACGCCGCCCGCCCCCCGGATCCCTAATGTTGAGGTCAAGCGGCGGGCGTTGCACTCGTCCCCCGAGGTCACACGCCCGCCGCCCCCACATCAGGTCAGGAGAGGAACCATGGCTGACACGGCAGCGCGGACGGTGGTCCGCACGCGGACACGCGGCTCGTACGCCGCGTCCGGCCGACGCCACCCGCTGGTGGCGACCGCCATGGTCCTTCCCCTGGCGGCCCTGCTCGTCGTCGTCTTCGGCGGCTGGGAAGCAGTGGTCACACAGGCGTCGTCCGTGGGCGTGATGCTGGGGCGCTGAGCGGCGCCCCGGGTCCGGAAGAGCGGTCCGGACCGGGACATCCGGCCAACAACCCCGTGGGGACGGGGGTGCGGCGGACGGCAGCGTTTGTCCGGTCAGCTGGGGAGCTGACCGGACATCGCGCTGTCCGGGGCCGGACGCGCCGGCCGGCCCTCTGCCGCGCCCCGCCCCGCGCAGACCTGCCCGGCGGGCCCGGACCGCCCCCGAACGTCTCTCCCGGCCGGGCGGCTACGCTCGGCGCGGGCGCCCAGGGACGGCGGCCGTATCCGTGCCGCCGGGGGAGACCGTGACCGCCGTACTCGTTCGTGCCCTGGGGGACCTCGCCCATCGCGCGGCCCACGCTCCCGGTGACTGTTCCTGTCCGCCCCCGGTGGTGCTCGCCGACCGCGACGACGGCACCGTCGTCCGCAGCGGTCCCGTCGTCGCCAAGGCGCACGCCCCCGGCACGGACACCGCCGCCCTGGCCGCGCGCCTGCGCCTGGCGGGCGATGCCGGGCAGGCCGGCACCCTGCTGACCCCCCTGCCACTGCCGCCCGCCGCGCACCCGGCCCACGGGCCGCACCTCACCGAGCTGCACGGCCGCCCCGTCACCCTGTGGCCCCACGGCGAGCCCGTCGACCCCGGTGACCCGGACGCCGCGCCCTGGGAGGAGGCCGGGGCGCTGCTCGCGCGGCTGCACCGCACCGAGGTCCGGGAACCGCTCCCCGCCATGCGAGGGCCCCTGAAGGCGGCGCTCGCCGTGGCCCGGATGCGCGCCGCCCGCCCCGGCGACCCGGCCGTCGCCCCCGTGCTCACCGCCTGGCGCGGGCTGCCGGCCTGGGCCCGGGGCGAGGCGGCGTCCCCGGAGGGCCGGGGGACTTATCTCTGCCACGGGGACCTGCACCTGGGCCAGCTCGTCCGCCACCCCGCGCCGCACGGCCCCTGGCTGCTCATCGACGTGGACGACACCGGCCGCGGAGACCCCGCCTGGGACCTCGCCCGCCCCGCCGCCTGGTACGCGGCCGGGCTGCTGCCCCCGGAGGTCTGGCTCCGCTTCCTGGAGGCCTACCGGGCCGGTGGCGGGCCCGCCGTACGCGCCGAGGGCGACCCCTGGCCGGAACTGGACGTGTCCGCCCGCGCACTGACCGTGCAGACCGCGGCGCTGGCGTGGGCGAAGTCCGCGGCGGAGGGCCGCGCTCCGGATGAGGTGGAACAGGTGATGATCGACGCCTGTGCCCGAATTGCCTTGCTCCCGCCCGAGTTGGCGGCCGAACACACGTCGTAGGGTGAACCGACCGTCGGCGGGCATGCATTCCGGCGACGGCGAACCGACGGCGAGGAGTGAGCCCGAACATGCAGTGTCCCAAGTGCCACGCACAGATGCACACGTACAACCGCAACGGCATCCAGATCGAGCAGTGCAGCGGCTGCCGCGGGATATTCCTGGACTACGGCGAGCTGGAGTCCCTGACCCGCATCGAGGCCCAGTGGACGCAGCAGGCCCCGCCGCCGGCCGCCCCGCCGCAGGCCTACCCCTCGGCCCCCGCGCCCGCCTGGGGCGCCCCGCACCACGGCGGCCACCACGGCCACTACCGGCAGAAGAGCTTCGGCCGCATGCTCTTCTCCTCCTGACCGCGTACGGCGGGCCCCGGCTCAGGCCGGCGGCCCGCCCCGCTCGTACGCGTGCGAGCACGACGAAGCCCCGGTCGCCGAGGCGACCGGGGCTTCATGACAGTGCGCGATACTGGGATTGAACCAGTGACCTCTTCCGTGTCAGGGAAGCGCTCTCCCGCTGAGCTAATCGCGCAGGTGACCCTGCGTGTACTGCGTGCGCGATACTGGGATTGAACCAGTGACCTCTTCCGTGTCAGGGAAGCGCTCTCCCGCTGAGCTAATCGCGCGGGTGATCCTTGCGGACCGACGATCCTTGCGGATCAGTGGACGATACTGGGATTGAACCAGTGACCTCTTCCGTGTCAGGGAAGCGCTCTCCCGCTGAGCTAATCGTCCGTGGAGGTGGAGACGGGATTTGAACCCGTGTAGACGGCTTTGCAGGCCGTTGCCTCGCCTCTCGGCCACTCCACCAGGGGCGGGAGTCCGGGAAGACCCCCGCCTTCTGCGAGCGGACGACCAGGTTCGAACTGGCGACCTCAACCTTGGCAAGGTTGCGCTCTACCAACTGAGCTACGTCCGCTTGTCTTTCCCGGTCCGCTTGCGCGTCCCGGCGACGTGTTGAACTCTAGCGGATTCCGGGGCCAGCACAAAAACGCGTTTGCGCAGCGTGCTGAGGTGCGCCCGCCCCGGCGCAGGTCACCGCGTGCCGTCCTAGACTCACCAACGTGCACGACCTCGCTCCCATGGCCCGCTTCGGCGGCCTCGTCGCCTCCGGTCTGCGGGATGTGACCAGCGATCCCGCCGCCCTCGACTCGTCCGGCTTCTGGGCCGTCTGCGCCGGTTTCGAGGGCTCCCTGCTCTGCGCCCGCTTCGACACCGTGCGCCCCGACGCCGTGCCCGCCCCGGTCCCCGGCGCCTGGCGCGGCCCCGCCGCCGGCGACTGGACCTCCTCGCTCGACCGGGCCGCGTACACCGAAGGCGTACGGCGCATCCGTGCGTACATCGCGACCGGCGAGGTCTATCAGGCCAACCTCTGCCGCGTACTGACCGCACCGCTGCCGGACGGGGACGCGGCGGACGTCGACGCCCTCACCGCGCTGCTGGCGCGCGGCAACCCGGCCCCGTACGCAGGAACGATTCGGCTCCCCGCGCACGGCGTCGGGATCGCCACCGCGTCCCCCGAGCTCTTCCTGCGCAGGGACGGCCGCACCGTCGAGTCCGGGCCCATCAAGGGCACCGGCCGCACCGAGGCCGACCTGCTGGAGAAGGACCACGCCGAGAACGTGATGATCGTCGACCTGGTCCGCAACGACCTGGGCCGGGTCTGCGCCACCGGATCGGTCACCGTCCCGGACCTGTGCGCGGTCGAGAAGCACCCCGGGCTCGTCCATCTCGTCTCCACGGTGCGCGGCCGCCTCGCCGAGGGTGCCGGCTGGCCGGAGATCCTCGCCGCCGCCTTCCCGCCCGGTTCGGTCACCGGCGCCCCCAAGTCCAGCGCGCTGCGGATCATCCGCGAACTGGAGACCGCCCCGCGCGGCCCGTACTGCGGCGGCATCGGCTGGGTGGACGCCGACCGGGCCACCGCCTCGCTCGCCGTCGGCATCAGGACCTTCTGGACCGACCGCACCGGACCCGCCCCCCTCCTGCGCTTCGGCACCGGCGCAGGCATCACCTGGGGCTCCGATCCGGAACGCGAATGGGACGAGACCGAGCTGAAGGCGTCCAGGCTGCTCGCTGTAGCGTCGGGCGCATACGAAGCAACCGGAAGGACCGCACCATGAGGATCTGGGTCAACGGCGAGCTGCGCCCCGCCGACGACGCCCGGGTGTCCGTGCTCGACCACGGCCTCACCGTCGGCGACGGCGTCTTCGAGACGCTCCGGGTCTCCCGGGGCCGCCCCTTCGCCCTCACCCGCCACCTCGGCCGCCTGACCCGCTCCGCCCGGGGCCTGGGCCTTCCCGATCCCGACCTCGACGAGGTGCGCCGCGCCTGCGCCGCCGTCGTCGGGGCCAACCCGGTGGAACTCGGCCGGCTGCGGATCACGTACACCGGCGGCATCTCGCCCCTCGGCTCCGACCGGGGCGACGAAGGCCCCGGCCTCGTCGTCGCGCTCGGCGAGGTGACGCGCCGCCCCGACACCACGGCGGTCGTCACCGTGCCGTGGACCCGCAACGAACGCTCCGCGCTCACCGGCCTCAAGACCACCTCGTACGCGGAGAACGTCGTCGCCCTCGCCCGAGCCCACGAGCAGGGCGCGTCCGAGGCCCTGTTCGCCAACACCGCGGACCGGCTCTGCGAGGGCACCGGGTCCAATGTCTTCGTCGTCCTGGACGGGCAGCTCCACACCCCGCCCGTCGCCTCCGGCTGCCTGGCCGGCATCACCCGGGCGCTCACCGTGGAGTGGACCGGAGCGCAGGAGACCGACCTGCCGTTCGACGTCCTGGAACGGGCCGAGGAGATCTTCCTGACCTCCACCCTGCGTGACGTCCAGGCCGTGCACCGGGTCGACGGCCGCGAGCTGACGGGCGTGCCCGGACCGGTGACCGCGAAGGCGATGCGCGTGTTCGACGAGCGGGCCGCGGACGACATCGACCCGTGATCGTCGCGGCCGCGGCCCGGCCGGTCTCGGCAAATCCGGGTGACAGGCCCCCGCACGGGGGATAGAACCCCTTTGATGACGACGACACTGCGGCCGTCCGGGCCGATCCAGCCAGGCGCCGACGGCGCACAGCGGCGCGCGTACGACGTGTGCGACAACGGGCGCCCCGTCGGCTCCGTGACGCTCACTCTCGAACCGGGGACGGGCGGGGCCACGGGGGCGGTCAAGGACCTGCGGATCGACGAGGCCGTCCGCCGCCGGGGCAGGGGCACCATCGCCGCGCTGGCCGCGGAGGAGATCCTGCGCGGGTGGGGCTGCACACAGGTGTTCACCGAGGTGCCCGCCGGTGACACCGCCGGGCAGCGGATGGCCGACGCCCTCGGCTACACCGAGCGCAGCCGGCACATGCTCAAGACCCTGCCCGAGCGGCCGCCGGTCCTGGCCGCCGGTCTCACCGCGCGCCCGATGACGCCCGAGGAGTTCGCGGTCTGGGAGGGCGAGGCGGTCGCCGGGTACGCGGAGAGCCTGATCAGCCGGGGCTTCCCCCGGGAGCGGGCGCTGGAGATGTCCCGCGCCTCCCACGCCCGCTACCTGCCGGACGGCCTCGCCACCGAGGGGGCGCGGCTGGACCACCTGATCCACGAGGGCGGGATCGTGGGCAACGTCTGGGTGTCGCCGTTCGAGATGCACCCCGGTCTGCGGGTCGCCTACGTCTTCGACGTGGAGGTGCGCGAGGCATTCCGGGGGCGGGGCCACGGGCGGGCGCTGATGCTCCAGGCCGAGCGGATGGCCCTGGAAGCGGGCGAGACGCGGATCGGCCTGCACGTCGTCACGGCCAACGCCCCGGCCCTGCGGCTGTACGAGTCGCTCGGCTACGTACTCACCAAGTCCTACCCGGCCAAACCGCTGTAGGGCGCCCGCCCGGGCCTCAGCCCTCCCCGGCGAGCAGCCGGTCGGCGATCTCCTCGATCCGCTCGCGCAGCCCCTCCTGGCTCTTCCCGCCGTCCAGCCGCTCCCCGCCGATCACATACGTCGGCGTGCCGGTCACCCCGATCGCCTTGCCCTCGGCCTGGTCCGCGTCGACGATCAGCATGTGGCGGCCATCGATGAGCGCGGTGTCGAACTCCTCCGCGTCCAGCCCCAGCTCCCCGGCCACCTCGACCAGCAGCTTCTCGCCCCGCGCCCCGAGGTCACCGGTGCGGGCGAGAACCGCCTCGATGTACGGCCAGCCGTCGCCCTGGGCCACGGCCTCCTCGGCGGCCTGCGCGGCGGCGTACGCGTGCTTGTGCTTCTCCAGCGGGAAGTGCCGCAGCCGGACCTCGATCCGGTCCCCGTACCGGGCGCGCAGGGCCTGCACATCGGTGAGGGCGTGGTGGCAGTCGGGGCACTGGAGCTCGCACCAGACGTCGAGGACGACCGGTGCGGCGGGGGAGGAATCGCTCATGGGGTCAGTCTCGCAGGGCGCGCGCCCCCGCCTCCTCCCGGCACCGCCCGCCCGGCACCTGGGGAGGAGCCCGGCCCCTGAGATCTCCCTGATACGGGGCCGGGGCGTGGCCGCGCACCCGGTCGCCGGTGCAGGATGGAAGGGACGTATCCCCCTGCGCCAGGAGGCACCGATGCTTGCCGAGACCATTTGTTCCGCGGTGTCCGCGGCGGGCCTGGGCATCGCGGCCGTCACCGCGTACCGCAAGCGGTTCCTCGCCGCGACGAGGATCGCCGCCTACTCCCTGGTGCCGGTCGGCCTGGTGCTGACGGGGGTCGTGAAGTGGGTGTCGGACATCGCCTTCAAGCCGAGCGTCTGGCTGGGCTTCGGCCTGCTGGGCGTGGCCTGGCTGCTGTTCATGCTCACGCGCGCGGTCGAACGCCGGGGCGGCGGCAGCCGCAAGGAGCGCCGGGCGGCCGCCCGTGCCGCCCGGGACGAGTCGGTGGCCCCGGCCGCGCCGGCCCCCTCGCTGGGCGCGGGCGCCCCGGCTCCGGGCGCGCGCTCGCAGGGCGCGAAGAAGCGGTCCGCCTCGGCCGGAGCCGGTGAGGACTTCAGCGACATCGAGGCCATTCTGAAGAAGCACGGCATCTGACGCCGGCCGTCCGAGCCGTCGGGCCCCGCCGCATCACGCGGCGGGGCCCATGCCGTCTCACCAGGTGAATCGTTTCGCCCGGGGTTCCTTGACCATGGCCCGCGAGGCCGCATAGCGTCCCGCTGGGCTGTGAACCGGTGCGTTCAGGCCCCAGGACACCGGGGGGCGGGACGCGTGGCGCGTGCGGCGGACGCCCTCCTCCGCATGCCCGAAACGGAGAAGCCATGGCCCTGTTCGACCTGCCCCTGGACCAACTGCGCGGCTACCGCCCCGACCCCGACGAGCCGGAGGACTTCGACGCCTTCTGGCAGCTCACCCTCGACGAGGCCGCGGCCCATCCGCTCGACGCCGAATTCGCGCCCTACGACGCCGCGTTGAGCGCGGTCGACTCGTACGACGTGTCGTTCGCCGGCTGGGGCGGTCACCGGATACGCGCCTGGCTGAACGTGCCCGCGGGCGCCGAGGGCCCCCTGCCGACCGTCGTCCACTACCTCGGGTACAGCGGCGGGCGCGGGCTGCCGCTCGATCATCTGGTGTGGCCCGCCGCCGGCTGGGCCGCCCTGATCGTGGACACCCGCGGCCAGGGCGCGGTCAACCACCACTCGGCGGGCGCCACCCCGGATCCGCACGGCGCCGCCAACCCGCAGGCGCCCGGGTTCATGACCAACGGCATCCTCGACCCCGAGACGTACTACTACCGCCGGGTCTTCACCGACGCGGTGCGCGCCGTCGAGGTCGCCCGCAGCCACCCGTCGGTCGACCCCGCCCGCATCGTCGTGAACGGCGCCAGCCAGGGCGGCGGCATCGCCCAGGCGGTCGCGGCCCTCAGCCCGCACGTCAAGGCCGCGTTCGTCGACGTACCGTTCCTGACGCACTACCGGCGGGCCGTCGAGATCACCGACGAGGATCCGTACCAGGAGATCGTCCAGTTCCTCGCCACCCGGCACGGCGCGGACGACCAGGTGTTCCGCACCCTGTCGTACTTCGACGGCGTCAGCTTCGCGGCCCGCGCGACGGTGCCCGCGCTCTACTCGGTCGCCCTGATGGACGCGATCTGCCCGCCCTCCACGGTCTTCGCCGCCTACAACCGCTGGGCCGGGCCCAAGGAGATCGAGATCTACCCCTGGAACGGCCACGAGGGCGGCACCGGCGTCCACCGTCAGGTCCAGCTGCGGATGCTGCGCGACCTGCGCTGAGCCGGGGCGGCCGGTGGGAGCGGGGCAAGAGTTCCGAAAGCACGCGTGGCGATCGGACGCCGGAGCGAATAAGGGTGCCCCCATGACGGGTGAACTCCCGTCGCGAAGAGGCATGTTGGTACGCAGCACACCTCGGACTGCGTCATGATCGTCCCGAAATGGTGGACACCTCTCGGGGCGATGCCCCCGCACCCCCTGGCGAAGAGCCGCGCGGCTGTCTCTTCGCGCTCTCCCAGCCCCCTCTGATGATCTTCCTCACGGTCGTCGGCACCCTCTTGCTGATGGCCGCGTTGCACGATCTCTTCGTGCTGTGAGCGGTCAGCCCGCCGCCTCCCTGCGGCGCGCGCGGTACGCGGCCACGTGCAGGCGGTTACCGCAGGTGCGGCTGGAGCAGTAGCGCCGGGAGCGGTTGCGGGAGAGGTCGACGAAGGCGTGCCGGCAGTCCGGTGCCTCGCACCGCCGCAGCCGCTCCGTCTCGCCCGCCACGATGATGAAGGCGAGGGCCATGCCGCAGTCGGCCGCCAGATGGTCGGCGAGGGAGGCGTCCGGCGAGAAGTAGTGCACATGCCAGTCGTAGCCGTCGTGGGCGGTGAGCTGCGGCGTGGTGCCCGCGGCGGCCACCAGCGCGTTCACCAGTCCGGCCGCGGTCCGCGCGTCCTCGGCCGCGAAGACCTCGGCGAACCGGGCCCGTACGTCGTGCACGGCCCGCAGGTCCTTCTCGTCGAGCGTGCCGACCCCGCTCACCCGGTGGCGGACGGCGAACGCGTGGAGCGCCTCGATGCCGCCGAGTCCGTCGGCGGGCGCCTCGCCCCCTTCCGGCTCGCTCTCCGGCGCGGTGTTCACCAGATCGACCACTACGTCGAGGGCGATCCGGGTGTCGTGGGGGATCAGCACGCTTTCGCTCCCTGGCCTCCGGCGGGCGGGCGCCCGCCGATGCCGGTCGACTCTACTGGCTCGGCCGGGGCGCGCAGCGGTGTACGGGGGCGTGCGACGGCCTTGCGCGGGCGCCGGCGGCCGGGGCGCAACGCTGACCGGCGCCGGTCACCACGGTGGATTCCGTGGTCACCGGCGCCGGTGTCAGCCGTATGAGGTTGTCCGCGCGACGCCGTCTCCCCGAGTCGGACGGCGTCGTGCAGCTCTCGGCCTGGCTCAGCTCTCGGCCAGGATGTGTGAGAGCTCCGTATCGAGGTCGAAGTGGCGGTGTTCGGTGCCCGGTGGAACCGCGGCGTCGGTCCGCTTCAGGAACGACTCCAGGGCCCGTGCCGGGGCCTCGAGCAGTGCTTCGCCCTCTGGGGAGCTCAGCGCGATGCAGACGACGCCCTGGCCGTGACTACGGGATGGCCAGACGCGGACGTCTCCGGTGCCGGTGGGCCGGTGCAGCCCCTCGGCAAGGAGGTCACGGGCGAAAACCCACTCGACCGTCTCCTCCGCTCCGGTGTGGAAGGTGGCGTGCACGGCATACGGATCGGCCGTGTCATACCGCAGGCCCGCGGGTACAGGCAGTGAGGACTCGCTCGACACAACGAGGCGCAGGTGCAGCTCGCAGCTGACCGTGGTGTTCATAAGCGCCAGGGCCTTTCGCTCAGTGTGCGCTCGGGGATTCGCACGTCGGCGAAATCGACATGCCACCTACGGTGGCGTTGTAAACCCCTCTGACCGTTTTGTGATGCTTCAGGTAGCTCGTACAGCGGTGTGTAACTTTGCGTCATGCGGCCATTCCAGTGACACGGGACGGTCCGGTAGGTTGAGTCCATGAACGCGGAGAGTGACGAGCGGGACGGTGCCGCCGCAGCGGCGGAACCGGCTCCCGCCGCGGGGGAAGCGCCCCGCGATGCGACGGGGGACGTCATACAGGGAGTGACCAAGGAGGACGCGGGGCTCGGCTCCAGAGCGCCCGGCTTCATCAAGGCCTCCAGAGCCCTGCACCTGAGCTGGCAGGTCGGCGTCTTCGTGGTCGGCCTCGCCGTCGTGGTGGCCGGCATCATCATGCTGCCGCTGCCGGGCCCCGGCTGGCTGGTGATCTTCGGCGGCATGGCGATCTGGGCGACCGAGTTCGTCTGGGCCCAGCTGGTGCTGCGCTGGACCCGGCGCAAGGTCACCGAGGCCGCCCAGCGGGCGCTCGACCCCAAGGTCCGGCGGCGCAACATCACCCTCACGGTGATCGGGCTCGTGATCATCGCGGTGCTCGTCGGGATCTACGTGTGGAAGTTCGGGATCGTCATGCCGTGGAAGATCCACGAGTGACGCAAGAGGTGGTCGGGGGGCGGCGCTGACATGGGGTAACGTATGCAGCGCACCCGGGCGATTAGCTCAGTGGGAGAGCGCTTCGTTCACACCGAAGAGGTCACTGGTTCGAACCCAGTATCGCCCACCCCGGACCGACGGCCCGGAAGCTTCCAGAGCTTCCGGGCCGTCGGCGTTCCCGCTGTCAGCTCACCGCATCCGCCCCAGCGCGTCCTTCAGTCGGCGGGCGTCGCGCAGCCGCTTCTCGTACGTCGCCCCCACCGCGAGCAGCAGCACCCCGGCCAGCGCCGGGGCCACCCACCGCGGCAGCGCGCCCGCCACCTGCACCACGTACGGCGCCAGCTCGTGCAGCGCGTCCAGCGCCAGCACCACGCCGCCCAGCACCAGCAGCGCCTGCAGCCGCAGCCGCGCACCCACCAGCGTGATCACCAGGGCCGCCACCCCCAGCAGCAGCGGACGCGTCCAGTGCGGGTCCGTCCAGGCCGCGCCCAGCGACGGGACCAGCGTCACCGCGAGACCCGCCCCGTACGCCGCCCACGACGAGGCCGACGGATCGCGGCGCCGGCGCAGCATCCCGACCACCAGCGCCGGCACGGTCACCGGCAGGGTGTACGCCTCCGGAGCCGACACCCCCGACAGGGAGAGCCGCACCCACGCCGCCAGGACGAACAGCCCCGTCGCCAGGTACCCGGCGAGCGGACGCCGCTCCTCGCGCAGCGCCGTCGCCGCCGCCAGCACCCCGCACAGCGCCAGCACCAGGGCCAGGTAGCGCGCGTCGCCCGCCGCCGTCGCCACGGCCACCGCACCCGCCACCGCACCGGTCACCTCGACCGGCAGCGCCACCGGGTGACCCTTCAGCCGGGCGCCCACCAGCACCGTCACCGTCGGCACGGCCAGCAGCAGCGGAGCCGTCCCGTACGCCGTGAACCCCAGCGAGGACCCCAGCGCCGCCATCGGCACCACGGCACACACCACGGCCGCGCACGCCGACGCCCGCACCGCCCCCGCCGAGGCACCCTCCTGCCCGTCCAGGGCGAGCGCGAGCCCGGCGAACACCGCCACCAGCAGACCGAACGCCGTGTACGTGGCCGCCTCCGTCGCCAGCGACAGCAGCCCGGCACCCACCGCACCGGCCGACCCGACCACCCCGGCCGTCACCGCCACACCTCGCGCGCCGGCCCGCAGCCCGCCCGCCGCGAGGCCGAACGCCGCCACCATCAGCACGAGCTGCGTCGCGAGGGCCGCCGCGAAGGACAGGTCCAGCGCCGCCGGCAGCACCATCAGCCCCGCCCAGCCCAGCACGACCGCCGCCGAGCCCGCCGCACCGCGCCAGGCCGGCCCGGGAGCCGCGGCCCCGGCCCACCCGGCCAGGCCCTCCCACCACCGGTACGCGGCACCGAGCGCCACGGCCACCAGCAACAGCACCACCGGGGCGTAGGCCATCTCCGCCCACGGCAGATCCGTCGCGCCCACCGCGCCCCGGGCCCCGTCGCGCGGAACGCCCGACCACAGCCCGCCCAGCCGCGACACCGGACCCGCCGCGACCACCGTCACCATGGGCAGCGAGACCAGCACCGCGCCCGCCGTCACCACGCCCGAGGCCCACACCAGCCCTCGCGCCGCCACCCCCAGCGGAGCGCGTACGCCGGTGAGCAGCGCCCCGCCGCACAGCAGGTACACCAGCACCGTCCAGCCGTCCGGCATCCCGGCGGCGGCCACCCCGCCCACCGCCGCCACGGCCGCCAGACCGGCCACCAGGCCACCGGCCACCGCGAACGGCCCCGGAGCCGTGCGGGCCCCCGCCAGAGCGAGCGCCGCACCGGCCAGCAGCAGCGCCCCCGGCGCCACCGCGCCCGCCGGCCCGGACGCCGTCATCGACTCCACCAGCGCCACCAGCAGTCCGGCCCCGCCCGTCACACACAGAGCGGCGAACGCCGTGACCCGTACCGAGGCCCGCTCGACCCGCAGCGCCACCACACCGTCCAGCGCCGCCGTCACCAGCAGGGAGGCGGCGAACCACAGCGGACCGGCACCCGCCGCCCACGCCCACAGCACCAACGGCAGCTGCGCGGTGAACACCGCGAGCGGCAACGGCAGCCGCAGCCGGCCCAGGAGCAGCCCGTAGGCCGCCCACACCACCGCGAGCACCGCCGCGGCCGTCGCCGTGTAACCGGCACCGCCCGCGTCCGGCATCGCCACCTCATGGACCGCGTACGCGTCGAGCACCATCAGCACCGAGGCCAGCGCCGCCAGCGCCTCGGCCGTGGCGGCCAGTCCCCGTCGCAGCAGCGTCGCCGGCGCGACCAGCGCCCCGGCCGTCACAGCGGTCAGGACCGCGCTGCGCCCGCCGATCCCCATGTCGCCCCAGCTCACCAGGGTGAACGCCAGCGCGGCGACCGTCAGCAGCAGCCCGCCGAGAACGAGCAGCACATTCTGCGCACCGCGCGCGGGGGCCGGGGGAACCGGCGGGCCGAACACCCCGGCGGCCTGCCCCTGTCCCCGAGGCGCCGTCCACGGGCCCGGCGCGGCGGCAGACGGCGCGGTGACGGTGCTCAGCGCCTGCACCAGCCAGGCGCGTCGGGTCAGCAGCTGGGACCGGCGGGCGTCCAGCCAGGCCAGTTCACGGTCGAGGAGCGCCAATTCCTCGGCGGGCGGCGGCACATGTTCCATGGAAGCGAGTGTGCTGCGCGCCACGCCGGCGGACATGCGCGCTCGTACTCAGATCCCCGTCTGAGTACGAGCATCCTGAGGAAATGAACTGGAACCACTACCGATTCGTCAGCGTGTGGGAGCTTCCCGCACCACCCGGCGCCGTCTACGCACAGCTCGAACGCGTCGAGGACTACCCGCTCTGGTGGCCGCAGGTCCGCGAGGCCGGCCGGTCGGACGACGGTTCCGGCACCACCCGCATCCGCTCCGTCCTCCCGTACGACCTCGTCACGACCGTGCGCGAGCGACGGCGGGACCCGGCGAACGGCATTCTCGAAGCGGGCCTCGGCGGCGACCTCGACGGCTGGGCCCGCTGGACGGTCACCGCGCACGGCCCCGGCGCCCGCGTCGTGTACGAGCAGGAGGTCGAGGTACGCAGGACGCTGATACGGCTCCTTGCGCTGCCGTGCCGGCCGGTGTTCCGCGCCAACCACGCCCTGATGATGCGGGCCGGGCGGCGAGGGCTCGCGGCCCGGCTGCGAGCGGTTTGAACCACGGCCGTCCGGCCCTGTATGGTTCAACCCGTTCCCGGGCGATTAGCTCAGTGGGAGAGCGCTTCGTTCACACCGAAGAGGTCACTGGTTCGAACCCAGTATCGCCCACCCCGGGAGAAGCCGGTCCGTCAGCACCACCGACGGGCCGGCTTCCGCGTGTCCGGCTGCTTCTGCCCCTTCACGCGGCCGTACGCAGCTCCGGACGCAGCGGCCAGGAAGGGTCCACCGTCTCCGGTGTCCCGCTGCGTGCGAACCACGCCTGGAGCCCCCGCGCCTGCGCGGCGTGCCACACCGCCTGGAGCGTGTGCAGCTCCGCCGGCGTCAGCCGTTCGAGCCGCGTGGTGAACCGGCGCCCCACCGCCCGGACCAGCTCCAGCGAGGCCGCCGCGTCCGCCGCCGCGTCATGCGCCCCGTCCAGCAGCACCCCGTACAGCTCGCACAGGTCCGTGAGCGTGCGCCGGCCCTTGCGGTAGCGGTCCAGATGCTTGTCCAGCACCCGGGGGTCGAGCACGCACAACGGCGACGCCTCCAGATACGTGCCCAGCGACGACGCGCGATGCCGTTTCAACTCCCGGTCCAGCAGCGTCAGATCGAAGGGAGCGTTCATCACCACCAGCGGCCGGCCCGCCGCGCTCTGCTCCGCCAGCGCGCGGGCCATCTCCTCCACCGCGGGCGCCGGCCAGCGGCCGTTGCGCTGCAGATGGTCGTCGGTCAGCCCGTGGATCTCCGTCGCGCCCGGGGGAACCGGCACCCCGGGATTCACCAGCCAGCGGGTGACGCGCACCGGGCCGTCCGCCCGGTCCTGGACGACGAGGGCGGCCGAAACGATCCGGTCCTCCTCGACGTCCACACCCGTCGTCTCCGTGTCGAATGCGGCCAGCGGCCCTTCGTACCAATGAGTCATCCCCGAACTCCTCGCGCACGCACGGCAGATGGCGTGATACCCCTGCCCGGTTCGGTGATACCCGCGCCCTTTGCCTGATACGCCGTTTGGCGGCGCCCCCGTGCGGTGACAACACAAGTACCGGCGGCGCGAGTTGACCGACCGGACCCCTCATCCCCATTGGTACGGCCCGGAAGGCTTACGGAGCCATGGCGCTCGCGCAGCCCGAACCGAGCGGGCTGCTGCCCCAGCGGACCGCACCGCTGCGCGGCGCACTCGCCACCACCGCCTGCATGGAGACCCTCCAGGTGGGCTACCTGCACGCCGTCGCCGCCGCGGCGGGCTGCTCGCTCTCGCAGCCCTTCCCCGACAACGGCATCGACTGGCACGTCAGCCACGGCGCCCCCGGCCATGTCGTCGACGACGAGGTGACCATCAAGGTCCAGCTGAAGTGCACCTACCAGATACCGCCCCGGCCGCCCGGCCGGACCTTCTCCTTCACGCTGGACAACGCCCACCTCGTGAAGCTCGCCCGGACGCCCGTCTCGGTGCACAAGATCCTGGTCGTGATGCTCGTACCGCGCAGCCAGGACGACTGGCTGCGCGCCGGGCCCGACAGCCTCGACCTGCGGCACTGCTGTTACTGGACCAACCTGGCCGGCCACCCCGTGACCGGCCGCCACCGGACCACCGTGCGGCTCCTGACCTCGCGCGTCTTCGACGACCGTGCGCTCTGCGAGATCATGACCCGCGTCGGGGCGGGAGGGAGACCCTGATGCACGAGTCCGTCAGCCGGCCCGATTCCGTACGCCTCCACGGCGAGGCCGCGGCACCGTCCTCGTCCCTGCCCGACCCGGCCCGCGTCGACCCCGCCGTGCTCGGCGCCCTGCTCGCCCGGCACGGCTGGCAGCGGCGCGGCGGGAGCGGTGGCTCCTACAGTCGCTGGACCCCGCCCGGCGGCACCGCGGGCCTGCTCGTGCCCCACACCAGGACCTTCCCCGACAGCGAGGACCTGCTGAGCGAGGCCCTGACCGCACTCGCCCGCAGCGCCACCCCCTCCGCCCGCGAGGTCCTGGTCGCCCTCGCCGTGCCCAGCGACGAGATCCGCTGGTGGCGCGAGGTCCCGGAACCGCCCGCCGGAGCCGCCGACTGGCTCGGCGCGGAACAGCTGCACGGCGCGGCCCGGCAGATCCTGCTGGCCGGCGCCCTCGCCGTGCGCGGCCGGGCCGGCTACCACGGCGCCCGCCGCCGCAGGCGCGCCCTCGCCGCCCTCGGCCCCGTCCTCATCGGCCCCGCCCCCGGCGGCCGCACGCTCACCGCGTTCGTCCCCGTCGCACCGGGCCGCCCCGTCGCCGTACGCCTCCACCACGCCCTGCACGCCACCCGCGAGGCCGTCGACTACCAACGGGCGACCGGCGGCATGGAGGCCTTCGACAACGCCGTCGCGGCGGGCGTCAGCCGCGAACTCACCGAGGCACTCGTCGCCCTCGTCCGGGGCTCGGAGGGCGCCGCGATCGCGCTCGACTGGGCGCCCGCCGCCGGAACGCCCGACGGCTGCCCCGCCCGCCCCGAGCCCGTCGAGTTCACCCCGGGCGACCTGCCCGCCCTGCGCCGCGCCGGCGCCCGCTACCTGCGCGACGAGCCCGCCGTCACCGTACGGATCACCGGCGCCGTCGTCCGGCTGCGCCGCTCCGGGCCGCGCGGGGCCGGGATCGTACGGCTGCGGGTGCTCGCCGGCGCAGAGGTGCCGCACGTCCGGATCGAACTGGACGAGGAGGCGTACCGGATAGCGGGCCAGGCCCATCTGGTCGGGCTGCCCGTACGGGTGGAGGGCCGGCTGGAGAGCCGGGGCGGCTTCCGGCGGCTGACCGGGGCCTCGCAGGTCGTTCCGGTCCAGGTCGACGACGAGGAGCGGGACCGGCTGATGAAGTCGCTCCAGGAGAACGTGGACTCGTTCGAGGAGGCGTGCGCGGGGGAGTAGGCGGGAAACCGGCCCTTTCGCATCGGGGGCCCTCGGCTCGGTACGATTCCTTCTGCACGCGCCAGAGGAGTGCGGTGCGCCCCCTGAGTCAGGAGAGACCGGTGTCAGACGTCCGTGTGACCATCCAACGCGATTCCGAGCGGGAAGAGCGCGTGGTGACGACGGGCACTACGGCGGCCGAGCTCTTCCCCGGCGAGCGCACCATTGTCGCGGCCCGCGTCGGCGGCGAGCTGAAGGACCTCGCGTACGAGCTCCGGGACGGCGAGACCGTCGAGCCCGTCGAGATCTCCTCCGAGGACGGCCTCAACATCCTGCGGCACTCCACCGCGCACGTCATGGCCCAGGCCGTGCAGGAGCTGCACCCCGAGGCCAAGCTCGGCATCGGCCCGCCGGTCAAGGACGGCTTCTACTACGACTTCGACGTCGAGAAGCCGTTCACGCCCGAGGATCTCAAGGCCATCGAGAAGCGGATGCAGGAGATCCAGAAGCGGGGCCAGAAGTTCTCCCGCCGCGTGGTCTCCGACGAGGACGCCCGCGAGGAGCTGGCCGACGAGCCGTACAAGCTGGAGCTCATCGGCATCAAGGGCTCCGCCTCCTCGGACGACGGCGCGGACGTAGAGGTGGGCGGCGGCGAGCTGACCATCTACGACAACCTCGACCCGAAGACCGGCGAGCTGTGCTGGAAGGACCTCTGCCGGGGTCCGCACCTGCCCACGACCCGGTTCATCCCGGCGTTCAAGCTGATGCGGAACGCCGCCGCGTACTGGCGGGGCAGCGAGAAGAACCCGATGCTCCAGCGCATCTACGGCACCGCCTGGCCGACCAAGGACGAGCTGAAGGCGCACCTGGAGTTCCTGGAGGAGGCCGCCAAGCGCGACCACCGCAAGCTCGGCAACGAGCTGGACCTCTTCTCCTTCCCGGACGAGATCGGGCCCGGCCTCGCCGTCTTCCACCCCAAGGGCGGCGTCATCCGCCGGGCCATGGAGGACTACTCGCGCCGCCGCCACGAGGAGGAGGGCTACGAGTTCGTCTACTCGCCGCACGCCACCAAGGGCAAGCTCTTCGAGAAGTCCGGCCACCTGGACTGGTACGCCGACGGCATGTACCCGCCCATGCAGCTCGACGACGGGGTGGATTACTACCTCAAGCCGATGAACTGCCCGATGCACAACCTGATCTTCGACGCACGCGGCCGTTCGTACCGTGAACTGCCCCTGCGCCTCTTCGAGTTCGGCACGGTGTACCGGTACGAGAAGTCGGGCGTCGTGCACGGTCTGACCCGCTCGCGCGGCTTCACACAGGACGACGCGCACATCTACTGCACCCGTGAGCAGATGGCCGAGGAGCTGGACCGGACGCTCACCTTCGTCCTGAACCTGCTCCGTGACTACGGGCTCACCGACTTCTACCTGGAGCTCTCCACCAAGGACCCGGAGAAGTTCGTCGGGTCGGACGACGCCTGGGAAGAGGCCACCGAGACGCTGCGCCAGGTCGCCGAGAAGCAGGGCCTGCCCCTGGTCCCGGACCCGGGCGGCGCCGCGTTCTACGGCCCGAAGATCTCGGTGCAGGCGCGGGACGCCATCGGGCGGACCTGGCAGATGTCGACCATCCAGCTCGACTTCAACCTGCCGGAGCGGTTCGACCTGGAGTACACCGGCCCGGACGGCTCCAAGCAGCGCCCGGTCATGATCCACCGCGCCCTGTTCGGCTCCATCGAGCGCTTCTTCGCGGTGCTCCTGGAGCACTACGCGGGTGCGTTCCCGGTGTGGCTGGCCCCGGTCCAGGCGGTCGGCATCCCGATCGGCGACACCCACATCCCGTACCTCCAGGAGTTCGCGGCCAAGGCCCGCAAGCAGGGGCTCCGGGTGGACGTGGACGCCTCCTCGGACCGCATGCAGAAGAAGATCCGGAACCAGCAGAAGAGCAAGGTGCCGTTCATGATCATCGCGGGCGATGAGGACATGGCCAACGGTGCCGTCTCCTTCCGCTACCGCGACGGCTCGCAGGAGAACGGCATCCCGGTCGACGAGGCCATCGCCAAGATCGCCAAGGCCGTCGAGGACCGCGTCCAGGTCTGATCCGAGCCGTTCCAGAAGCCCCCGGCCGAGCTACCCGCTCGCCGGGGGCTCCTTCTCGTCCTCCCGGCGGAACACCTGGATCAGCCACGACGAGAACGAGCCCGTCACCGCTCCCAGCAGCCCCAGGCCGCACGCCATCAGGCCCGCCGCGATGATCCGGCCCGCCGTCGTCACCGGCACGACATCCCCGTACCCCACCGTCGTCAGCGTCTCGCACGCCCACCAGGCGGCGTCCCCGAAGGTGCGGATCGAGGAGCCCGGGGCGTCGTGCTCCCAGTGGTAGACGCTGAGCGCCGCCGAGAAGCCGAGAAGGACGGCGGTCATCCCCGCGTACGAGATCACCCGGGCGTACAGGCCGAGCCGGGGCCGGTCCCGCCGCTCCTGGACCGCTGTGTAGACCTTCACCATGCGCAGCGGGCGCAGCAGGGGCATGACGAGGACGAGGGTGTCGAGCCAGTGGGTGCGCGGGAAGCGGTGGCCGAGGCGGCTGAGCCGGAGGCGTACCGCGTAGTCGAGGATGAAGAGCAGCCAGGTCGCGCCGACGAGGGCGAGGGAGAGGTCGTGCCAGGGCTGGGCGTCGTGCGGGGCGAGGACGCGGAAGGCGTAGCCGGCCATGAAGACGACGGAGGCGGCGAGCAGCGGTACCTCGGTGCGCCGCTCCCACTGGGTGAGGGCGGGAGGGGGCGGGGCCGGGGTGTGCGCGCTCATCGGCCCAGCATCGCCGTGCGTGAACGGGATCGGCCCCGGCGACACGCTCCGCACAGGTGAAGCAATATGCTGGCCGGCATGACGAGTGAGCCGGAGCAGCAGATCGGAGTGGGGACGCCCGACGCGTTCCAGCGCCTGTGGACGCCCCACCGGATGGCGTACATCCAGGGGGAGAACAAGCCGACCGGCCCGGAGGCGGGGGACGGCTGTCCGTTCTGCGGGATTCCGGAGCTGTCGGACGAGGACGGGCTCGTCGTCGCGCGCGGTCAGAAGGTCTACGCCGTGCTGAATCTGTACCCGTACAACGGCGGGCACCTGATGGTGGTGCCGTACCGGCATGTCGCGGACTACACGGAGCTGGACGGTCCGGAGACGGCGGAGCTGGCCGATTTCACGAAGCGGGCGATGACCGCGCTGCGGGCGGCTTCGGGTGCGCACGGTTTCAACATCGGGATGAACCAGGGTGCGGTGGCGGGGGCGGGGATCGCCGCGCATCTGCACCAGCACCTGGTGCCCCGGTGGGGTGGCGACGCCAACTTCATGCCGGTGGTGGGGCACACCCGGGTGCTGCCGCAGCTGCTGGCGGACACCCGGAAGATGCTGGCGGACGCCTGGCCCGTCGACTGATCCGCTCGCTCGGCGAACGGGGGCGCTCCGGATTCTTTCCGGGGCGCCCCCGTTCGCGTACGTGGGTGGTCAGGCGTCGTAGAGGTCGGCCTTGCCGGGGGCGGGCTGCTGGACGAGGCCGCTCAGGACCGACGAGCGGCTGTTGAAGCGCTCGGTGTCCACGCCGTGCTCCTCCAGGACCTTGATGGCGGCGCTGTGCACGACGCGCAGGACGGGGGTGGCGGCGCGCATGGCGTCGTCGGCCATGAAGCGGTGGCGCCAGGGCTTCTCGGCCCAGGCGTGCCGCAGTCCGAAGGGCTCGGGCAGGGCGATCTTGCCGCCGAGGTAGTCCAGAAGCGGCGGGTACCAGGTGAAGGGGGCCCGCAGGGCGAGGCGGGTGACCTCGTGGGCGTCGACGAGGGCGAGGGTGATGTCGCGGGTCTCCCAGAACCGGACGGTCTTGTTGACGGTCCGGGTCTTGGCGGCGGGCTTGCTGGTGAAGAGGGAGTGGACGGGGCCGAGGGCGTGTCCGGTGACCTCGATGCGCAGGGTCTCGAAGAGCACGGTCACGGTGATCATCATGGTGATGACGAGCTGGCCGTCCCAGAGGGTGAACTGCACGCCGAGGTAGTGCCGGTCGCCGCCGCCGAACTGCTGGTGGTTGCAGATCCGCTGTATCTCGTGGGGCTTGATCTGGAAGGTGGCGACGTCCTCGCCCTCGCGGCGGGTGACGGCGTCGGCGTTCTCCCCGACGGGGGTGACGATCCAGTGGGTGACGGAGGGGGTGGGGAATCCGCCGGTGTTCAGGGGGCCTCGTTCCAGCAGTTTCAGCTGGTCGTGGATGACGCGGATGACGTCCCAGCTGCGGAACTGGTGGATCTCCTTGCCGGGGTCCTTGGCGACGAGGTCCTCGGCGAGCTGCCAGCTGCCCCAGCGGGTGCCCATGCCGAGGATGCCCTTGGGGCCGGCGTAGAAGACGGAGTTGGACTGCTGTTCGGCGGAGAGCTTCTCCAGGCCCTGGCGCAGGGCCTCGCGGGCGGTCTCGCTGGGGTTCTTCGGGACCGCTTCGGGGATCTTGGCGATGACGCCGCCGCCGGAGAGCAGGCCCTCCCAGCGGGTGCGCATGTCCTGGGCGGACTTCTCCGCGATCCGTTTGGCGATGTACCAGCCGATGACGGGAGCGACGACCATCGCGCGCAGGTAGAGCCCGAGGAGTCCGGTCAGCGGCAGCTTGACCAGGAGGAGGAGGGCGCCGATGGCGACGAGGGGGAGCAGGCTGTTGCCGAGGGTGGTGAGGACCTTGTCCTTGGTTTTGGCGAAGCCGTCACGCACCCGGAAGGCGATGACCCACATCAGCATGCCGGGCAGGAACAGGAAGCCGAACAGGGCGGTGACGGCGGTGAGTCTGGCGTCGCGGGCCTTGCGCAGGCGGGTCGCGGACAGGCAGTGCTCGACGACGGTCTGCGGGTCGCTGCCGAAGGACTGGATGAGCGCCTTACGGGCTCCGCCGAGCATGCGTTCCTGGACGGCGCGGGAGAACGCCTCGCCGAGGTTGGGCTTGAAGTAGTCGGAACGGCCCTTCTTCACTTCGGACTTGTGCCACTCGCTGTTGGCCTTGAGGAGGTCCTCCACCGGGCTGTCGCGGTACGCGGCGGAGGCGAGGGCATTGGTCGCCACCGCCGCGCCTGCCGACCCCTGGAGCGGAATCTGCGCTCCGGGAGAGAAATCGAATCCGTTGCTGGCCACTGTCGCCCCCACTCGCCACCGAGGAACCGCTCCTGCGGCTGTTTCCCAACTGCCGTGCCCGGCACACTTTCTGAGCTGGGGTACCAGCGTATCGTCCGGAAACGTACGCCGTGGGGCCCTGTGGACAACGGGTGGGGGTGCGGCCCCGCCGGTCAGCCGTCCTGGGCGGCGACGCGGTCGGCGAGTTGTGCGGGCATCGGTTCGTGACGGGCGTACGCGCGGTCGAAGCGGCCGGTGCCGTGGGTGAGCGAGCGCAGGTCGACCGCGTACCGGCCGATCTCCAGTTCGGGGACGTCGGCGCGTACGAGGGTGCGCCCGGGGCCCGACTGCTCGGTGCCGGTGACCCGGCCCCGGCGCCCCGAGAGGTCGCTCATCACCGGGCCGACGTAGGCGTCGGGGACAAGGACGCGGACCTCGGCGACGGGTTCCAGGAAGCGGACGTGCGCCTCGGCCGCGGCCTCGCGCAGGGCGAGGGCACCGGCGGTCTGGAAGGCGGCGTCGGAGGAGTCCACGGAGTGCGCCTTGCCGTCCCGCAGGACGACGCGGATGTCGACGAGCGGGTGGCCGGCGGCGACGCCCCGGGCGGCCTGGGCGCGGACGCCCTTCTCGACGGAGGCGATGAACGGGCGGGGGACGGAGCCGCCGACGACCCGGTCGGCGAATTCGACGCCGGAGCCGGCGGGCAGCGGCTCGACGTCGATCTCGCAGACGGCGTACTGGCCGTGGCCGCCGGACTGTTTGACGTGGCGGCCGCGTCCGGTGGCGGGTCCGGCGAAGGTCTCCCGCAGGGCGACGCGGTGCGGGACGGCGTCGACCTGGACCCCGTAGTGGTCGCGCAGCCGGTCCAGGGCGACCTCCTGGTGGGCCTCGCCCAGGCACCACAGGACGAGCTGTCCGGTGTCCGGGTTCTGTTCGAGGCGCAGGGCCGGGTCCTCGGCGACGAGCCGGGCCAGGCTGTGGGAGAGCTTGTCCTCGTCGGCCTTGCTGTGCGCCCGGACGGCGAGCGGGAGCAGGGGGTCGGGGGTGGTCCAGGGTTCGAGGAGCAGGGGGTGGCCGGTGCCGGAGAGGGTGTCGCCGGTCTCGGCGGTGTCGAGGCGGGCGACGCAGGCGAGGTCTCCGGCGACGCAGGCGTCGAGGGGGCGCTGCTGCTTCCCGAACGGCGAGGTGAGGGCGCCGGCCCGGGTGCGCGTCCCGTGGCAGGGGCGGTCCTCGTGCGCGGGGCCGTCGAGGCCGTGGCCGTAGATGTGCACGGTGTCGTCGGGGCGCAGGGTGCCGGAGAAGACGCGGACGAGGGAGAGCCGGCCGACGTAGGGGTCGGAGGAGGTCTTGACGACCTCGGCGACCAGGGGGCCGTCGGGGTCGCCCGTCAGGGCGGGGAGCGGGGAGCCGTCGGGGGTGGTGACGGCGGGAAGCGGGTGTTCGAGGGGGGTGGGGAAGCCGCCGGTGATCAGGTCGAGGAGTTCGACGGTGCCGATGCCCTGGCGGGCGCCGGCGGCTGCGGGTGCGGCGGCGAGGACGGGGTGGAAGGTGCCGCGTGCCACGGCGCGTTCGAGGTCGTCGACGAGGGTCTTGGTGTCGATGGTCTCGCCGCCGAGGTAGCGGTCCATCAGGGTCTCGTCCTCGCTCTCGGCGATGATCCCCTCGATGAGCCGGGCGCGGGCCCCGGCCAGGGGTGCCCGCTCGTCGTCGGCGGGCGGGTGCTCGGTGCGCTCGCCGCCGGAGTAGTCGAGGATCCGCTGCGAGAGCAGGCCGGTGAGGCCGGTGAGCGGGGCGTGCCCGTCGGCGGCCTCGGGGCCGAGCACGGGCAGGTAGAGGGGGAGTACGGCGTCGGGGTCGTCGGCGCCGAAGAGTTCGCCGCAGAGCCGGGTCATCGCGTCGAAGGGGGTGCGGGCGGTGTCGAGGTGGGTGATCACGAGGGCGCGCGGCATGGAGACGGCGGCGCACTCCTCCCACAGGGCGCGGGTGGTGCCCGCCACGGCCTCGGCCTCCTGGGCCGCCGACACGACGAAGAGGGCAGCGTCCGCCGCCCGCAGCCCGGCCCTGACCTCTCCGACGAAGTCGGCGTAGCCGGGGGTGTCCAGCAGGTTGATCCGGCAGCCGTCCCAGTCCACGGGGACCAGGGAGAGCTGGACGGACCGGTGCTGGCGGTGCTCGATCTCCTCGTGGTCGGAGACGGTCGTGCCGTCCTCGACCCGGCCCGGCCGGTTGATGGCGCCCGCGGTCTGCGCGAGCGCCTCGACGAGGGTGGTCTTGCCGGAGCCGCTGTGGCCGACCAGTGCCACGTTGCGCAGGGCGCGGGGACGGCCGGCCCCCGGTACCCCTCCGGCGGCTCCGGTGTGTGCGTGCGCCTTGTCGCCCATGGTCGTGCCTCCAGTCGGACGGGCACGGGCACACCTTCAGGGCCGGCGCGGCGGCTGCGGCGACGCCCGCGGTCTTTCGAGCTTGGCACTCCCCGCGGGCCGCGTCCACAGGGGCCGCCCGCACCGGCGCGGGGTGCCCGGACGGTCGCCGCTGCCGAGCGTGACTACGATGGGCGCGGAGGGTGCTGAAGGCCCCGGCTGGGCTCGCGGCCCTGATCCGGCCAGGACCTTCAGCGCCCTCCAGCCGGTGGCCGACGGGGCCAAGCGGCCCACCTACCCCTCGGGAAGGCCATGCTGAACAAGTACGCGCGTGCCTTTTTCACGCGTGTCCTCACGCCGTTCGCCGCACTGCTCCTGCGCCTCGGCGTGAGCCCGGACGCGGTCACCCTGATCGGCACGGCCGGGGTGATGGCCGGTGCGCTGGTCTTCTTCCCGATGGGGGAGTTCTTCTGGGGCACGATCGTCATCACGATCTTCGTGTTCTCCGACCTCGTCGACGGGAACATGGCGCGCCAGGCCGGTATCTCCAGCCGGTGGGGCGCGTTCCTGGACTCCACGCTCGACCGGGTCGCCGACGGCGCGATCTTCGCCGGTTTCGCTCTCTGGTACGCGGGCAGCGGCGACGACAACGTCCTGTGCGCGGTCGCGATCTTCTGCCTGGCGAGCGGTCAGGTGGTCTCGTACACCAAGGCGCGCGGTGAGTCGATCGGTCTGCCGGTGGCGGTCAACGGGCTCGTGGAGCGTGCCGAGCGCCTGGTGATCTCGCTCGTGGCGGCCGGATTCGCGGGGCTGCACAAGTTCGGGGTGCCGGGCATCCAGATCCTGCTGCCGATCGCGCTGTGGATCGTCGCCGTCGGCAGCCTGGTGACGCTGGTCCAGCGGGTCGTCACCGTGCGCCGCGAGGCCGCGGAGGCGGACGCGGCCGACGCGGCCGGGACGTGAGCGGCGCCGGCGCGGACGCGCGGCCCGGCGTGAAGGAGCGGCTGAGCGACGCGCTGTACGGGCTGGGCTGGACGGCGGTCAAGACGCTGCCCGAACCGGCCGCCCGCGCCCTCTTCCGTACCCTCGCCGACCAGGTGTGGAAGCGGCGGGGCAAGAGCGTGCTGCGCCTGGAGGCCAACCTCGAGCGGGTCGTGCCCGACGCCGGCCCCGACCGGCTCGCCGCCCTGTCGCGCGCCGGGATGCGCTCGTACATGCGGTACTGGATGGAGTCGTTCAGGCTGCCCACCTGGAGCGCGGAGCGGATCAAGGCGTCCATCGACGTCACGGACGCGCACCGGCTCACGGACGGGCTCGACTCGGGGAGCGGGGTCATCCTCGCCCTGCCGCACCTGGGCAACTGGGACCTGGCCGGGGCGTGGGTCACCACCGATCTGAAGGTGCCGTTCACGACGGTCGCCGAGCGGCTGAAGCCGGAGTCGCTGTACGACCGGTTCGTCGCCTACCGCGAGGGCCTGGGCATGGAGGTGCTGCCGCACAACGGCGGCGCCGCGTTCGGGACGCTCGCCCGGCGGCTGCGCTCGGGCGGGCTGGTCTGTCTGGTCGCGGACCGCGACCTGTCGGCGTCGGGGGTCGAGGTGTCGTTCTTCGGCGACACGGCCCGGATGCCGGCCGGCCCCGCGCTGCTGGCCCAGCAGACCGGCGCGCTGCTGCTGCCGGTGACGCTCTCGTACGACGACACGCCGGTGATGAAGGCGCGCATCCATCCGGCCGTCGAGGTGCCGGAGTCCGGTGACAGGGCGGGGAAGACGTCGGTCATGACACAGGCCCTGGCCGACGCGTTCGCCCTGGGCATCGCCGAGCACCCGGAGGACTGGCACATGCTGCAACGGCTCTGGCTCGCCGACCTCGAACCCCGCACGGACCGGAGCGGAGACCCGCAGTGAAGATCGGCATCGTCTGCCCGTACTCCTGGGACGTACCGGGCGGTGTGCAGTTCCACATCCGTGACCTGGCCGAGCACCTGATCCGGCTCGGCCACGAGGTGTCCGTGCTGGCGCCCGCCGACGACGAGACGCCGCTGCCGCCGTACGTGGTCTCGGCGGGCCGGGCCGTGCCGGTCCCGTACAACGGCTCGGTGGCCCGGCTGAACTTCGGGTTCCTGTCGGCGGCGCGGGTGCGGCGCTGGCTGCACGAGGGCACCTTCGACGTCATCCACATCCACGAGCCGACCTCGCCGTCGCTGGGGCTGCTGACGTGCTGGGCGGCGCAGGGCCCGATCGTCGCCACGTTCCACACGTCCAACCCGCGCTCCCGGGCGATGATCGCCGCGTACGCGATCCTGCAGGCCGCGCTGGAGAAGATCAGCGCGCGGATCGCGGTCAGCGAGTACGCCCGCCGGACCCTCGTCGAGCACCTGGGCGGTGACGCCGTGGTCATCCCGAACGGTGTGGACGTCGACTTCTTCGCGCGCGCCGAGCCCAGGCCCGAGTGGCAGGGCGGCACGATCGGCTTCATCGGCCGCATCGACGAGCCCCGCAAGGGCCTGCCCGTCCTGATGCGCGCGCTGCCCGCGATCCTGGCCGCCCGCCCGGACACCAGGCTGCTGGTGGCCGGCCGGGGCGACGAGGAGGAGGCCGTCGCCTCGCTGCCGAAGGAGATGCGCTCGCGCGTGGAGTTCCTCGGCATGGTGAGCGACGAGGACAAGGCGCGGCTGCTGCGCAGCGTCGACCTGTACGTGGCGCCCAACACCGGCGGCGAGAGCTTCGGGATCATCCTCGTCGAGGCCATGTCGGCGGGCGCACCGGTCCTCGCCAGCGACCTGGACGCCTTCGCGCAGGTCCTGGACCAGGGCGCGGCGGGCGAGCTGTTCGCCAACGAGAACGCGGACGCGCTGGCCGCGGCGGCGGTCCGGCTGCTGGGCGACCCGGAGCGGCGTGCCGGACTGCGCGAGCGCGGCAGCGCCCATGTCCGGCGCTTCGACTGGTCGACGGTCGGGGCGGACATCCTCGCGGTGTACGAGACGGTGACGGACGGAGCCGCCTCGGTCGCGGCGGACGAACGCACCGGTCTGCGCGCCCGGTTCGGGCTGGCCCGGGAGTAACCCGGCCGGGCGGGAGCCTTTGTCCCGGTAGCCTTGCCGCCCGTGACCGTAACCCTCATCATCTGGGCCGTCGTCGTGCTCGTCGCGATCGGCCTGTACCTCAGCTGGACGGCCGGCCGCCTCGACCGGCTGCACACCCGGATCGACGCGGCGCGGGCCGCCCTCGACGCGCAACTGCTGCGCCGGGCCTCGGTCACCCAGGAGCTCGCCACCTCCGGGGTCCTCGACCCGGCCGCGTCGATCGTGCTGTACGAGGCCGCGCATGCCGCGAGGCAGTCGCCCCAGGACCATCGCGAGGTCGCCGAGAGCGAGCTGAGCGCCGCCCTGCGCGCGGTGTTCGGTGAGAGCGCGCAGGTGGAGGCGGTGCGGGAGATCCCCGGGGGTCAGGAGGCGGCGTCCGAGCTGGCGGCCGCGGTGCGGCGGGTGCCGATGGCGCGCCGCTTCCACAACGACGCGGTGCGGGCGGCGCGGGCGCTGCGCCGGCACCGCACGGTGCGCTGGTTCCGGCTGGCGGGGCACGCCCCGTTCCCGCTGGCCTTCGAGATGGACGACGAGCCGCCGGTGGCCCTGGCGGACCGCCCCGGCAGCTGACGGACAGTGGCCCCTCCCCGTACACGGGGGTGCGGGCCAAAACGATCCACCGGCCTCTCATTGGCCCTTGCTGTGGACTGGTGCCGGGGAGTTTGCTCGGGAGTGCGTCGTACGGCGCTCCCGCATTCGCTCCCCCCAGTGAGGTCATCCGTGTCCACGCTTCCCAGCACCCCGCAGTCCGCCGACAACCCGGCCACCGGCACCGCCCGCGTCAAGCGCGGCATGGCCGAGCAGCTCAAGGGCGGCGTGATCATGGACGTCGTCAACGCCGAGCAGGCGAAGATCGCCGAGGACGCGGGCGCCGTGGCCGTCATGGCCCTGGAGCGGGTGCCGGCCGACATCCGCAAGGACGGCGGCGTGGCCCGGATGTCCGACCCGAACATGATCGAGGAGATCATCGAGGCGGTGTCCATCCCGGTGATGGCCAAGTCCCGCATCGGGCACTTCGTCGAGGCGCAGGTCCTGCAGTCCCTCGGCGTCGACTACATCGACGAGTCCGAGGTCCTGACCCCGGCCGACGAGGTCAACCACAGCGACAAGTTCGCCTTCACCACCCCGTTCGTCTGCGGCGCCACCAACCTGGGCGAGGCGCTGCGCCGTATCGCCGAGGGCGCGGCCATGATCCGCTCCAAGGGCGAGGCCGGTACGGGCAACGTCGTCGAGGCCGTCCGCCACCTGCGCCAGATCAAGAACG
Organism: Streptomyces sp. NBC_00708; assembly: GCA_036226585.1. GTDB lineage: Bacteria > Actinomycetota > Actinomycetes > Streptomycetales > Streptomycetaceae > Streptomyces. The sequence continues at coordinate 1,081,923 of CP108997.1, read as the reverse complement.
AGATCGCCCGGCTGCGCGGCTACGACAACAACGAGCTGTACGCCGCCGCCAAGGACCTGCGCGCCCCCTACGAGCTGGTCAAGGAGGTCGCCGAGCTCGGCAAGCTGCCCGTCGTCCTCTTCTCCGCGGGCGGCGTCGCCACGCCGGCCGACGCGGCGCTGATGCGCCAGCTCGGTGCCGAGGGCGTCTTCGTCGGCTCCGGCATCTTCAAGTCCGGCGACCCGGCCAAGCGCGCCGCCGCCATCGTGAAGGCCACCACCTTCTACGACGACCCGAAGATCATCGCGGACGCCTCCCGGAACCTGGGCGAGGCCATGGTCGGCATCAACTGCGACACGCTGCCCGAGACCGAGCGCTACGCCAACCGCGGCTGGTAGTCACCGATGAGCGACACCCCTGTGATCGGAGTCCTGGCCCTCCAGGGCGACGTACGGGAGCACCTGATCGCCCTGGCCTCGGCGGACGCCCTGGCCAGGCCGGTCCGGCGTCCCGAGGAACTGGCCGAGGTGGACGGGCTCGTCCTGCCCGGCGGCGAGTCCACCACCATGTCCAAGCTGGCCGCCCTGTTCGGCATGCTGGACCCGCTGCGCGAGCGGATCGCGGCCGGGATGCCGGTCTACGGCACCTGCGCCGGAATGATCCTGCTCGCCGACAAGATCCTTGATCCCCGGTCCGGCCAGGAGACGCTGGGCGGCATCGACATGATCGTGCGCCGTAACGCTTTCGGGCGGCAGAACGAGTCCTTCGAGGCGGCCGTCGAGGTCGCCGGAATCGACGGCGGACCGGTGGAGGGCGTCTTCATCCGGGCCCCCTGGGTCGAGTCCGTGGGCGCCGGGGCGAAGGTGATCGCCGAGCACGGCGGCCACATCGTGGCGGTGCGGCAGCGAAACGCCCTCGCCACCTCATTCCACCCGGAACTGACCGGAGACCACCGCCTCCACGCGTACTTCACCGAGATGGTGCGCGCGGCCGGGTGACTCGATCCCGGTAGGATCTCTCGGGTTCGTACGGAATTTGGTGACGCGAAGGAGAAGGCAGATGTCCGGCCACTCTAAATGGGCTACGACGAAGCACAAGAAGGCCGTGATTGACGCCAAGCGCGGCAAGCTCTTCGCGAAGCTGATCAAGAACATCGAGGTCGCGGCCCGCACCGGTGGTGTGGACCCCGAGGGCAACCCGACCCTCGTGGACGCGATCCAGAAGGCGAAGAAGAGTTCGGTCCCGAACAAGAACATCGACTCCGCGGTCAAGCGCGGTGGCGGTCTCGAAGCGGGCGGCGTCGACTACCAGACGATCATGTACGAGGGTTACGGCCCCAACGGTGTCGCGGTGCTCATCGAGTGCCTCACCGACAACCGCAACCGTGCCGCGTCCGACGTACGCGTCGCCATGACCCGCAACGGCGGCTCGATGGCCGACCCGGGCTCGGTCTCGTACCTGTTCAACCGCAAGGGCGTCGTCATCGTCCCCAAGGGCGAGCTGACCGAGGACGACGTGCTCGGTGCCGTCCTGGACGCGGGCGCCGAAGAGGTCAACGACCTCGGCGACAGCTACGAGGTCGTCAGCGAGGCCACCGACATGGTCGCGGTCCGCACCGCGCTCCAGGAGGCGGGCATCGACTACGACTCGGCCGAGGCCAACTTCCTGCCCACCATGCAGGTCGACCTCGACGAGGAGGGCGCGCGCAAGATCTTCAAGCTCATCGACGCGCTGGAGGACAGCGACGACGTGCAGAACGTCTTCGCCAACTTCGACGTCTCGGACGAGGTCATGGAGAAGGTCGACGCCTGAGCCGCGCCCCGCGCGGTGAGAGTGGTGGACGGGCCGACGGGGACACACCCCGTCGGCCCGCCGCATTGTCGGTGCCGACCGATAGCCTGCTGGAACAGTTGACCGATCGGCAGGGAGGGGCGGGACCGTGCGGGTACTCGGCGTGGACCCGGGGCTGACCCGGTGCGGAGTCGGCGTCGTCGAAGGCGTCGCGGGCCGGCCCCTGACCATGCTCGGCGTGGGGGTCGTGCGCACCCCGGCCGACGCGGAACTCGGCCACCGCCTCGTGGCGATCGAGCGCGGTATCGAGGAATGGCTCGACGAGCACCGCCCCGACTGCGTCGCCGTCGAGCGGGTCTTCGCCCAGCACAACGTCCGTACGGTGATGGGCACCGCCCAGGCCAGCGCGGTCGCCATGCTCTGCGCGTCCCGGCGCGGCCTCCCCGTCGCCCTGCACACGCCCAGCGAGGTCAAGGCCGCCGTCTCCGGCAGCGGACGCGCCGACAAGGCGCAGGTGGGGGCCATGGTGACCCGGCTCCTGCGACTGGACGCCCCGCCGAAACCCGCCGACGCCGCCGACGCCCTGGCGCTCGCCATCTGCCACATCTGGCGCGCCCCCGCCGTCAACCGCCTCCAGCAGGCGCACGCGGCGGCCGCCGCCCGCACCCCGCGCCCCCCGCGCACCGCAGCCGTTCCCGTCCGGAAGGTCCCCCGATGATCGCCTTCGTCAGCGGCCCTGTCGCCGCGCTCGCCCCGACCACGGCCGTGATCGAGGTCGGCGGCATCGGCATGGCCGTCCAGTGCGCACCGAACACGCTGGCCGCCCTGCGCGTCGGCCAGCAGGCCCGGCTCGCCACCTCCCTCGTCGTGCGCGAGGACTCGCTGACGCTCTACGGCTTCGCCGACGACGACGAGCGGCAGGTCTTCGAGCTGCTGCAGACCGCCAGCGGCGTCGGACCCCGGCTCGCCCAGGCCATGCTCGCCACACACACCCCGGACGCCCTGCGCCTGGCCGTCGCCACCGGTGACGAGAAGGCCCTCACCGCGGTCTCCGGCATCGGCAAGAAGGGCGCGCAGAAGCTCCTGCTGGAACTGAAGGACCGGCTCGGCGACCCGGTCGGCGCCCACAGCCCCGGCCAGGGCATCGGCACCGCCGTCTCCGCCTCGTGGCGCGACCAGCTCCAGGCCGCCCTGATCGGCCTCGGCTACGCCACCCGCGAGGCGGACGAGGCGGTCGCCGCCGTCGCACCGCAGGCCGAGGAAGCCCTCGCCGCGGGCGGCCGGCCGCCCGTGCCGCAGCTGCTGCGCGCCGCCCTGCAGACCCTCAACCGGGCGCGCTGACCCCGGCGCGGGCCACCCTTCTCCGCCCGGCCGGCCACCCCCGGCCGGGCACCGATCCACCCGAGGCGGACAGACGAGATGAACTGGGACGACACCGGAGCCGGCACGGACGACCGGCTCGACGAGCGGCTGGTCGACGCCGGGGCGGACGGCGACGACACCGCGGTCGAGGCGGCGCTGCGCCCCAAGGACCTCGACGAGTTCGTCGGCCAGGAGAAGGTCCGCGAACAGCTCGACCTGGTCCTCAAGGCCGCCCGTGCCCGCGGTGCCACCGCCGACCACGTGCTCCTCTCCGGCGCCCCCGGCCTCGGCAAGACCACCCTCTCCATGATCATCGCGGCGGAGATGAACGCCCCGATCCGGATCACCTCCGGCCCCGCCATCCAGCACGCGGGCGATCTCGCGGCGATCCTCTCCTCGCTCCAGGAGGGCGAGGTGCTGTTCCTGGACGAGATTCACCGCATGTCCCGGCCCGCCGAGGAGATGCTGTACATGGCCATGGAGGACTTCCGGGTCGACGTGATCGTCGGCAAGGGCCCCGGTGCCACCGCCATCCCGCTGGAGCTGCCCCCCTTCACCCTCGTCGGCGCCACCACCCGGGCCGGCCTGCTGCCGCCCCCGCTGCGCGACCGCTTCGGCTTCACGGGCCACATGGAGTTCTACGCCCCCGCCGAACTGGAACGGGTGATCCACCGCTCCGCCCGCCTGCTCGACGTCGAGCTGGACGCCGAGGGCGCGGCGGAGATCGCCGGACGCTCCCGGGGCACGCCCCGTATCGCCAACCGGCTGCTGCGCCGCGTGCGGGACTACGCCCAGGTCAAGGCCGACGGCCGGATCGACCGGGAGATCGCCGCCGCGGCCCTCGGGGTGTACGAGGTCGACGCCCGGGGCCTGGACCGGCTGGACCGGGCGGTGCTCGGCGCGCTGCTGAAGCTCTTCGGCGGCGGCCCGGTCGGCCTGTCCACGCTGGCGGTCGCCGTGGGGGAGGAGCGCGAGACCGTCGAGGAGGTCGCCGAGCCCTTCCTCGTACGCGAAGGGCTGCTGGCCAGGACGCCGCGCGGGCGGGTCGCCACACCGGCGGCCTGGGCCCACCTCGGGCTCGTCCCGCCGCAGCACGGCGTAACGGGACAACAGGGCCTGTTCGGGGCGTGATGCGTCACAGGTTGACCGGAAGCGGAACCACGGTGCCATGCTGGGCGTTGTTCCATCGATGCGGACTCGCTTAGACTCCGCCGATGCCGCCCTTACAGGTCGGTGTACCCACCCCCGTAGACCAGGCCGCCTTCCAGCGCGGTCGTGCGAAGGAAACTCGTCCCGTGAATCCCGTGACTCTCCTCCCCTTCATCGTGCTCATCGGGGCCATGTTCCTGATGACGCGGTCCGCCAAGAAGAAGCAGGCGGCGGCTGCGGCCATGCGCAATGACATGCAGCCCGGCACCGGCGTCCGGACGATCGGGGGCATGTACGCCACCGTCAAGGAGCTTCACGACGACACGGTCCTCCTGGAGGTCGCGCCCGGCGTCCACGCCGTGTACGCGAAGAACGCGATCGGCGCCGTCCTGGACGACGCGGAGTACAACCGCATCGTCCACGGTGAGGAGCAGGAGCTCGACGTCGACGGCGCGGTCGTGCCCGACGACGCCTCCTCGCTGACCGGGCCCGACGCCACCGACGCCGACGACGCGAAGACCGACCTGGTCAAGAAGACCGACGCGGACGAGAGCGACGAGGCCGAGGCCGAGGACGAGAAGAAGTCCGAGGGCAAGGCCGACGGCGAGTCCGACGCGAAGTAGCACGTACGACGCGGGGACGCCGTGAGCCCACAGGGCTGCGGCGCTCCCCGGTCCGTGCGCTCCTTCGCGGGGGCGGGCCCCCACTAAACTTCGTGGCCGCTCGGGCGCACACCCGGCGCGGGGCGGTTGGACAGGGAGAAACGACAAGGTGGCAGCACCGAAGAAGGGCCGAGGCGCGGCCGGCGGTCAGGGGAAGCCAGGGCGTTCCCTGGCGCTGATCCTGATCATCATGGTCGCCCTCACGGGCGGGATGTTCCTGGCCGACCAGCCGACGCCGCGACTCGGCATCGACCTGGCGGGCGGCACCTCCATCACGCTGGAGGCCAAGGCCGAGCCGGGCCAGGAAAAGGCGATCAACAAGACCAACATGGACACCGCGGTCCGCATCATGGAGCGCCGCGTCAACGGTCTTGGCGTCTCCGAGGCCGAGGTCCAGACCCAGGGCAACAGCAACATCATCGTCAACATCCCCAAGGGCACGAACTCCGCCCAGGCCCGGGAGCAGGTCGGCACCACGGCCAAGCTGTACTTCCGGCCCGTGCTGACCGTCGCCGCGGGCAAGCCCACCCCGGAGCCCAGCGCCTCGTCCTCCGGCAAGGCCAGCACCTCGCCGTCGCCGAAGGCCTCGGCCTCCGAGAAGGCGACGGACGGCGACAAGGCCACGGACGGCGACAAGGCCACCGGCTCCTCGTCGAAGCCGTCCGCGTCCGCCACCACCCAGGGCCGCGCGGTCACCGGCGCCCTGAAGAAGGACTCGTCGCCGACGCCCAAGGCGAGCGATTCCGCCTCCGCGGCGGACGAGGCGGCCGCCGCGAAGCTCCAGAAGAAGTTCGAGGAGCTCGACTGCTCGACCAAGGCCGCCCGCTCCCAGGCGGCCCTGGGCTCCAAGGCCACCGACACGGTGGTCGCGTGCGAGCAGGACGGGTCCGCCAAGTACGTCCTCGGCCCGGCCGAGGTCGACGGCACGGACGTGAAGTCCTCGAAGGCGGCCCTTGACCAGAACGGTCAGTGGATCGTCCAGATGGAGTTCAACGGCGGCGGCGCCAAGAAGTTCCGGAAGATCACCGGCAAGCTCGCCGCACAGCAGTCGCCGCAGAACCAGTTCGCCATCGCGCTCGACAACGAGGTCGTCTCGGCCCCGTCCGTGCGTACGGAGCTGAGCGCCAACGCGGAGATCTCCGGCAGCTTCGACCAGCAGTCCGCCGAGGACCTGGCCAACGTGCTCTCCTACGGTGCGCTCCCGCTCTCCTTCAAGGAGCAGAGCGTCACCACCGTCACCGCCGCGCTCGGCGGCGAGCAGCTGCGGGCCGGCCTCATCGCCGGTGCCATCGGCCTCGCCCTCGTGGTGATCTACCTGGTGGCCTACTACCGCGGGCTGGCGCTCATCGCCCTGCTCAGCCTTCTGGTCTCCGGCATCCTCAGCTACACGATCATGTCGCTGCTCGGCCCGGCCATCGGCTTCGCGCTGAACCTGCCGGCCGTCTGCGGTGCCATCGTGGCCATCGGTATCACCGCGGACTCGTTCATCGTGTACTTCGAACGCGTACGGGACGAGATCCGCGAGGGCCGCACGCTGCGGCCCGCCGTCGAGCGGGGCTGGCCGCGCGCCCGGCGCACCATCCTGGTCTCCGACTTCGTATCGTTCCTCGCCGCGGCCGTGCTCTTCGTGGTCACCGTCGGCAAGGTGCAGGGCTTCGCCTTCACGCTGGGTCTCACCACCCTGCTCGACGTCGTCGTGGTGTTCCTCTTCACCAAGCCGCTCATGACGCTCATGGCCCGCAAGAAGTTCTTCGCCGGCGGTCACCCGTGGTCCGGACTGGACCCGAAGCGCCTCGGCGCCAAGCCGCCGCTGCGCCGCTCCCGTCGTGTCAACGCCCCTACCGATCCGAAGGAGGCGTGAGATGTCGCGACTCGGGAATCTCGGCGCCCGTCTCTACCGAGGCGAGGTCGGCTACGACTTCATCGGCAAGCGCAAGATCTGGTACGGCGTCTCGGTCCTGATCACCATCACGGCCATCGTCGGTCTGGCGGTCAGCGGCCTGAACATGGGCATCGAGTTCAAGGGCGGTGCCGTCTTCACCACCCCGAAGACGAGCGTGTCCGTCTCCGACGCCGAGGACCTGGCGTCGGAGGCCTCCGGCCACCAGGCGATCGTCCAGAAGCTCGGCAACGGCGGTCTGCGCATCCAGATCACCGAGGTCGACACCGCGAAGTCGGACGAGATCAAGGCCAAGCTCTCGAAGGACCTGTCCGTCCCGTCGGAGAAGATCGCCGCCGACCTGGTCGGCCCCAGCTGGGGTGAGCAGATCGCCAACAAGGCCTGGACGGGCCTCGGCGTCTTCATGGTCCTGGTCGTGATCTACCTGGCGATCGCCTTCGAGTGGCGGATGGCCGTCGCGGCTCTGGTCGCGCTGATCCACGACATCACCATCACGGTCGGTGTCTACGCCCTGGTCGGCTTCGAGGTCACCCCGGGCACCGTGATCGGTCTGCTGACCATCCTCGGTTACTCCCTCTACGACACGGTCGTCGTCTTCGACAGCCTCAAGGAGGGCACGAAGGGGATCACCAAGCAGACCCGGTGGACGTACAGCGATGTCGCCAACCGCTCCATCAACAGCACCCTGGTCCGCTCGATCAACACCACCGTCGTGGCCCTGCTGCCGGTCGCCGGTCTGCTGTTCATCGGCGGCGGCGTCCTCGGCGCCGGCATGCTGAACGACATCTCGCTCGCCCTGTTCGTCGGCCTCGCGGCCGGTGCGTACTCCTCGATCTTCATCGCCACCCCGCTGGTCGCCGACCTCAAGGAACGCGAGCCGCAGATGAAGGCCCTGAAGAAGCGGGTCCTCGCCAAGCGCGCGGCGGCCGCCGCCAAGGGTGAGGACGCCGAGGCGGACGGGTACGAGGAGGACGCGGCCGACCCGGAGGACACCGCGCCCGCCGGTGCGGTCGTCGGCCAGCGCCAGCAGCCCCCCAGGGGCCACGGCCGGACCTCGGGGAAGCGTCGATGACCAGCACCACCGAGAGCACGCGGGAACTCCTGCTCAGCCGCATCCGTGACGTGGCGGACTACCCGAAGCCGGGCGTGATGTTCAAGGACATCACCCCGCTGCTCGCGGACCCGGTCGCGTTCACGGCCCTCACCGACGCCCTCGCGGAGCTGTGCCTGCGGCACGGCGCCACGAAGATCGTCGGCCTGGAGGCCCGCGGCTTCATCCTGGCCGCGCCCGTCGCGGTCCGGGCCGGTCTCGGCTTCGTACCCGTCCGCAAGGCCGGGAAGCTGCCGGGAGCCACGCTCAGCCAGGCGTACGAGCTGGAGTACGGCACCGCGGAGATCGAGATCCACGCGGAGGACCTGTCGGCCGACGACCGGATCATGGTCATCGACGACGTCCTGGCCACCGGCGGCACCGCCGACGCCTCGCTGGAGCTCATCCGCCGCGCGGGCGCCGACGTCGCCGGCGTCGCCGTCCTCATGGAACTGGGCTTCCTGGCCGGCCGGGCCCGCCTGACCGACAGCCTGCGCGGGGCCCCGCTGGAGGCCCTGATCACGGTCTGAGGACCACCCGCACCACCATCGAGGGGCACCCGGGAACAACCGGGTGCCCCTCGGCGTTGTGAGGGCTCTCACGGTCCCCGGGCGAGGTCCGGCCGCAGGGTCGATACGATGGCCTTTCCGGGTGTCCGGATCCGCACGAGGAGCGCTCTTGCCAGACGAGGCCCAGCCAGTCGCCGCCCCGCAGCCCGACAAGCCCGCGGCGGCCCCCGCCACGCCCGCGAAGCAGCAGCCCGCGGAGAAGCCGAAGCCCCCCGCGCCCCAGCCCGGGACGGGCCCGGCGTCCGCCGAGGCCAACGGCCCCGCGCCCGCTTCCCCCGCCCAGCCGGCCGAGCCCGCCCCGACCGCGCCCAAGCCGCCGGCCAAGCCCGCGGCCGGTTCCGCCGCGCCCACCGGCCCGGCGTCCCGCTCCGGCGGCTCCTCCAACCGCGTCCGGGCCAGGCTCGCCCGCCTCGGCGTCCAGCGCTCCAGCCCGTACAACCCGGTCCTCGAACCGCTGCTGCGTATCGTCCGCGGCAACGATTCAAAGACCGAGACGTCCACCCTGCGCCAGATCGAACGGGCCTACCAGGTCGCCGAGCGCTGGCACCGGGGCCAGAAGCGCAAGAGCGGCGACCCGTACATCACCCACCCGCTCGCCGTCACCACGATCCTCGCCGAGCTGGGCATGGATCCGGCCACGCTGATGGCCGGGCTGCTGCACGACACCGTCGAGGACACCGAGTACGGCCTGGACACCCTGCGCCGCGACTTCGGCGACCAGGTCGCCCTGCTCGTCGACGGCGTCACCAAGCTCGACAAGGTCAAGTTCGGCGAGGCCGCGCAGGCCGAGACCGTACGCAAGATGGTCGTCGCCATGGCCAAGGACCCGCGCGTCCTGGTCATCAAGCTCGCCGACCGGCTGCACAACATGCGCACCATGCGGTACCTCAAGCGGGAGAAGCAGGAGAAGAAGGCCCGCGAGACGCTGGAGATCTACGCTCCGCTCGCCCACCGCCTGGGCATGAACACCATCAAGTGGGAGCTGGAGGACCTCGCCTTCGCGATCCTCTACCCCAAGATGTACGACGAGATCGTGCGGCTGGTGGCCGAGCGCGCGCCCAAGCGCGACGAGTACCTCGCCATCGTGACCGACGAGGTCCAGTCCGACCTGCGCGCGGCCCGCATCAAGGCCACCGTCACCGGACGGCCGAAGCACTACTACAGCGTGTACCAGAAGATGATCGTGCGGGGCCGCGACTTCGCCGAGATCTACGACCTGGTGGGCATCCGGGTCCTCGTCGACACCGTCCGCGACTGCTACGCGGCGCTCGGCACCGTCCACGCGCGATGGAACCCGGTCCCCGGCCGGTTCAAGGACTACATCGCGATGCCCAAGTTCAACATGTACCAGTCGCTGCACACCACGGTGATCGGTCCCAGCGGCAAGCCCGTCGAGCTCCAGATCCGTACGTTCGACATGCACCGCCGCGCCGAGTACGGCATCGCCGCGCACTGGAAGTACAAGCAGGAGGCCGTCGCGGGCGCCTCCAAGGTCCGCACCGATGTCCCCAAGAACACCGGCCGGGGCCAGGACACCGTCAACGACATGGCGTGGCTGCGCCAGCTCCTGGACTGGCAGAAGGAGACCGAGGACCCCAGCGAGTTCCTGGAATCGCTGCGCTTCGACCTCTCGCGCAACGAGGTCTTCGTCTTCACGCCCAAGGGCGACGTCATAGCGCTGCCGGCCGGGGCCACCCCGGTCGACTTCGCCTACGCCGTCCACACGGAGGTCGGCCACCGCACCATAGGGGCGCGGGTCAACGGCCGGCTCGTGCCGCTGGAGTCGACGCTCGACAACGGCGACCTGGTGGAGGTCTTTACTTCCAAGGCGGCCGGTGCCGGTCCCTCCCGCGACTGGCTGGGCTTCGTCAAGTCGCCCCGGGCCCGCAACAAGATCCGCGCCTGGTTCTCCAAGGAGCGCCGGGACGAGGCGATCGAGCAGGGCAAGGACGCCATCGCGCGGGCCATGCGCAAGCAGAACCTGCCGATCCAGCGCATCCTGACCGGCGACTCGCTGGTCACCCTCGCGCACGAGATGCGCTATCCCGACATCTCGTCCCTCTACGCCGCGATCGGCGAGGGCCATGTCGCCGCCGCAGGCGTCGTGCAGAAGCTGGTCCAGGCCCTCGGCGGCGAGGACGCGGCCAACGAGGACCTGGAGGAGAGCACCCCGCCCTCGCGCAGCCGCAACAAGCGCCGCTCCAACGCCGACCCCGGGGTCGTCGTCAAGGGCGTCGAGGACGTCTGGGTCAAACTCGCCCGCTGTTGTACGCCCGTGCCCGGCGACCCCATCATCGGCTTCGTCACCCGGGGCAGCGGCGTCTCCGTGCACCGCGCGGACTGCGTGAACGTCGACTCGCTCTCGCAGCAGCCGGAACGCATCCTGGAGGTCGAGTGGGCGCCCACGCAGTCCTCGGTCTTCCTCGTCGCCATCCAGGTCGAGGCCCTGGACCGCTCCCGGCTCCTGTCGGACGTCACCCGGGTCCTGTCCGACCAGCACGTCAACATCCTGTCCGCTGCCGTGCAGACCTCACGCGACCGGGTCGCCACCTCGCGCTTCACGTTCGAGATGGGCGACCCGAAGCACCTCGGTCACGTCCTGAAGGCGGTACGGGGTGTGGAGGGCGTGTACGACGTCTACCGGGTGACCTCGGCCCGCAGGCCGTAGGGGCTCCTAGGCGTCGACCTCGTACTGGCCGTACTCCAGGAAGTAGCGCATCTCCTCGGGCGTGCCGTCGATCACCGCGATGACGGCGGCGCGCATGGCGTCGCTGATGTCGGGGCGGGCGAGGATGCGGAAGAGCGCGACCCGGTCGTCCTCGGCCTGGGCGAGGCGGTAGCCGGTCTCCAGCCACTCCCGGATCTCCACCGGGTCGTTGCGGTCGAGGAGCGCGTTGATCTCCTTGGCGACGCGCTTGCCGGAGTCGGGGTCGGCGAGGATACGGAGGACGGCCACGCGGTCGTCCTCGGCCTGCGCCAGGGCGTAGCCGGTCTTCAGCCACGCGCGGGCCTGCGCGATGTCGCCGCTCTCCAGGAGCGCGGTGACCTCCTTGGTGACGCGCTTGCCGGAGTCCGGGTCGCCCAGGATGCGGAAGAGGGCGACGCGGACGTCGTCGTCGGACATGTCGTCCACCGGGACATCGGGCGACCAGACCGTCGGGGCGGCGGCGACGGCGGTGGACGGGGCGGCCGGCCCGGCGGCGAACGCCGGGCCGGACAGCAGGAGGGCGGGGCCCAGGGCGGCGGCCGCCACGGTCAGGGCGACGCGGGTCGTTCTCATCGTGAACCTGCCTCAACTACGGGAACGTACAAGGGATTCCGGCCCGGCCGTGCGGCCTGCCGGCACGAAGATCATCGCCTCCGGGGCCCTTCCCGCGCATTGCCGGTTCCCGGCAGTCGTCGCCCCCTCCTCGTTGCCCTGCGCATGCGGAAGGGGCCTTCCCGCGCGTACGCGGAAAGGCCCCTCGAACCGGTGGCAGGGTGTCAGCCGCCGAACTCCTCCAGGCCCTTGAGCGCCTGGTCGAGCAGCGCCTGCCGGCCCTCCAGCTCACGGGCCAGCTTGTCGGCACGGGCGTTGTTGCCCGAGGCACGGGCCGCGTCGATCTGGCCGCGCAGCTTGTCCACGGCCGCCTGGAGCTGACCGGTCAGACCCGCCGCGCGAGCACGCGCCTCCGGGTTCGTCCGGCGCCACTCGCTCTCCTCGGCCTCCTGGAGCGCCCGCTCCACGGCCTGCATCCGCCCCTCGACCTTCGGACGGGCGTCGCGCGGTACGTGGCCGATGGCCTCCCAGCGCTCGTTGAGGGCCCGGAACGCGGCACGGGCCGCCTTCAGGTCCGTCACCGGCACCAGCTTCTCGGCCTCGTCGGCGAGCTCCTCCTTCAGCTTGAGGTTCTCGCCCTGCTCCGCGTCCCGCTCGGCGAAGACCTCGCCGCGGGCGGCGAAGAAGACGTCCTGGGCACCGCGGAAACGGTTCCACAGGTCGTCCTCGGCCTCGCGCTGGGCGCGGCCCGCCGCCTTCCACTGCGTCATCAGGTCGCGGTAGCGGGCGGCCGTCGTCCCCCAGTCCGTGGACCCGGAGAGCGCCTCGGCCTCGGCGACCAGCTTCTCCTTGACCTTGCGGGCGTCCTCGCGCTGGGCGTCCAGCGAGGCGAAGTGGGCCTTGCGGCGCTTGGAGAACGCCGAGCGGGCGTGCGAGAAGCGGTGCCACAGCTCGTCGTCGGACTTGCGGTCGAGCCGGGGCAGGCCCTTCCACGTGTCCACGAGGGCGCGCAGCCGCTCACCCGCGGAGCGCCACTGTTCGCTCCGCGCCAGCTCCTCGGCCTCGGCGACCAGGGCCTCCTTGGCGAGCTTCGCCTCGTCGGCCTGCTTCGCCTTCTGTGCCTTGCGCTCCTCGCGCCGCGAGTCGACCGTCGCGACGAGCGCGTCCAGCCGCTTGCGCAGCGCGTCCAGGTCGCCGACGGCGTGGTGCTCGTCGACCTGGCCGCGCAGGTGCTCGATGGCGGTCGTCGCGTCCTTCGCGGACAGATCGGTGGTCTTCACCCGCCGTTCGAGGAGGCCGATCTCGACCACAATGCCCTCGTACTTGCGCTCGAAGTAGGCCAGGGCCTCCTCCGGAGAACCGGCCTGCCACGATCCGACGACCTGCTCGCCGTCGGCTGTACGCACGTACACGGTGCCCGTCTCATCGACACGGCCCCACGGGTCGCTGCTCACAGCGCCTCCTCCACCTGATGCCCGCGAGGGGATCACCCCCCTGGCATCGTCCACAGTTTCCTGGGGCGGGCAGCGCCCGCCCTGCACGACGCCAATCTAGGCGACGGGCCGCCCGGCTGTCCGCACTCAGCGCGGCCGGATTTATTCGGCCGCACCGGGCACCCGCCGCCGGAATCACACCTTGTCGACGGTCAGCTTCGAGATGTTCACGGCCTTCTTCGGCGCACCGTCGGCGCCGCCGCCGTCCACACCGGCCTTGCCGATGGCCTCGACGGCCTTCAGCGACTTCGCGTCCATGGTGCCGAAGGGCGTGTAGCTGGGCGGCAGCTTGCTGTCCTTGTACACGAGGAAGAACTGGCTGCCGCCGGTGTGCGGCTGGCCGGTGTTGGCCATCGCCACCGTGCCCGCCGGGTACGTCACCGTGCCGTCCGCACCCGCCTTGCCCAGCGCGGTCAGGTTCTCGTCCGGGATCGTGTAGTCGGGACCGCCGGTGCCGTCGCCCTTGGGGTCGCCGCACTGCAGGACGAAGATGCCGTCCGTGGTCAGCCGGTGGCACTTCGTCCCGTCGAAGAACTTCTTGTCGGCCAGCGACTTGAAGGAGTTCGTCGTGTGCGGGGTCTTCGACGCGTCCATGGTGAACGCGATGTCGCCCTGGCTCGTGGTGAGCGACATCGTGTACTCGGCCTTCTTGTCGATCTTCATCGCCGGCTCGGGCTTCTCGCTCTTCGTCGGCGTGGGCGAGGCCTCGGCGGACGGGCTCTGGCTCGCCGCCGCGTCCGTCTTGTCCTTGTCGTCGTTCCCGCTGGTGGCGAAGTACGTGGCGCCGCCGACGACCGCCACCACGGCCACCGCCGAGGCGATGACGAGCGTCAGCCGCCTCGTCCGGGTGCGCGCCTCCTCCCGGCGCTGCTGCTGCCGCTCGTACTTCTCCCTGGCGAGCTGCCGCCGCCGCTGATCGCTGGTGACCACCGGGTGTTCTCCTTGTACGTCGTCCGATCGGGCCTGGGTTGCCCCGTACCGTATATGGGTTAGCTGTGGAATGAGGAGCGCCGGTAGGCTCTGAACTGCTGCGACCTCGCGGCCGCATTCCCCGTAGGACGACCATTAAGGACGATCGTGCTGATTGCCGGGTTCCCCGCCGGGGCCTGGGGGACCAACTGTTACCTGGTCGCCCCCGCCGCAGGTGAGGAGTGCGTGATCATCGACCCGGGCCACCAGGCCGCCCAGGGGGTCGAGGAGGCGCTGAGGAAGCATCGGCTGAAGCCCGTCGCCGTCGTCCTCACGCACGGCCACATCGACCACGTCGCCTCGGTCGTCCCGGTGTGCGGCGCGCACGACGTCCCCGCCTGGATCCACCCCGAGGACCGCTACATGATGAGCGACCCGGAGAAGGCCCTCGGCCGCTCCATCGGGATGCCGCTCATGGGCGAGCTGACGGTGGGGGAGCCGGACGACGTCAAGGAGCTGAGCGACGGCGCGCGGCTGTCGCTCGCGGGCATGGAGTTCGGCGTCTCGCACGCGCCCGGCCATACCAAGGGGTCGGTGACGTTCAGGATGCCCGAGACCCCGGAGGTACCCCAGGTCCTCTTCTCGGGCGACCTGCTCTTCGCCGGCTCCGTCGGACGCACCGACCTGCCCGGCGGCGACCACGCCGAGCTCCTCGAGTCGCTGGCCCGTGTGTGCCTGCCGCTCGACGACTCGACCGTGGTGCTGTCCGGCCACGGCCCCCAGACGACCATCGGCCGCGAGCGCGCCACCAACCCGTACCTGACCGGTATGGCCGGTGGGAACGCGCCCCGACGAGGAATGTGACGAGAGCGACATCGTGAGCACCTTCAAGGCCCCCAAGGGCACGTACGACCTGACCCCGCCGGACTCCGCGAAGTACCTCGCGGTGCGGGAGGCGATCTCCGCCCCGCTGAAGAACTCCGGCTACGGCTACATCGAGACGCCCGGCTTCGAGGACGTGGCCCTCTTCTCCCGCGGCGTCGGCGAGTCCACCGACATCGTGACCAAGGAGATGTACACCCTCACCACCAAGGGCGGCTCCCAGCTCGCCCTGCGCCCCGAGGGCACCGCGTCCGTGCTGCGCGCCGCCCTGGAGGCCAACCTCCACAAGCTCGGCAACCTGCCGGTCAAGCTCTGGTACTCCGGCTCGTACTACCGCTACGAGCGCCCGCAGAAGGGCCGCTACCGCCACTTCTCGCAGGTCGGGGCCGAGGCCATCGGCGCCGAGGACCCGGCGCTCGACGCCGAGCTGATCATCCTGGCCGACCAGGCGTACCGCGCGCTGGGCCTGCGCGAGTTCCGCATCCTGCTCAACTCGCTGGGCGACAAGGAGTGCCGCCCCGTCTACCGCGACGCGCTCCAGGGCTTCCTGCGCGAGCTGGACCTGGACGAGGAGACCCGCCGGCGCATCGAGATCAACCCCCTGCGGGTCCTCGACGACAAGCGCCCCGAGGTCCAGAAGCAGCTGACCGGCGCCCCCGTGCTGCGCGACTTCCTGTGCGACGCCTGCAAGGCGTACCACGAGGAGGTCCGCGACCTGCTCAACGAGGCGGGTGTGATCTACGAGGACGACGAGAAGCTGGTCCGCGGACTCGACTACTACACGCGCACCACCTTCGAGTTCGTCCACGACGGCCTGGGCTCGCAGTCGGCGGTGGGCGGCGGTGGCCGCTACGACGGCCTCTCCGAGATGATCGGCGGCCCGGCGCTCCCGTCGGTCGGCTGGGCGCTCGGCGTGGACCGCACGGTCCTCGCCCTGGAGGCCGAGGGCATCGAGCTGGAGCTGCCCTCCACCACCAGCGTCTTCGCCGTCCCGCTCGGCGAGGAGGCGCGCAGGGTCCTGTTCGGCGTCGTCACCCGGCTGCGCCGGGAGGGCGTGGCCGCCGACTTCGCGTACGGCGGCCGGGGGCTCAAGGGCGCGATGAAGAGCGCCAACCGCTCGGGCGCCCGGTTCACGATCGTGGCCGGCGAGCGCGACCTGGCCGAGGGCCACGTCCAGCTCAAGGACATGGAGACCGGCGAGCAGACGCCGGTCCCGGTCTCCGACGTCGTCGAGACGGTCCGCGCGCGCCTGGCGTGAGACGTACCCGGGGGCGGTCCGCCCGCCCCCGGGCCCTCGCGTCAACGCGGTGGGTGCGGATTCATCCCGGACGGTGATTCCGTGCATGCGGCCGATGACGTCGGGGGGACGGCCGGGCGGACCGCGATGTCCCTCGTCGCGGCTGCGGGGCCGGGGTTCCGCTCCCTCGCGGGCCCCCGGAGCTGCGTACGCCTTTATGTGCATCGAACGGAAGAGCGGCCGAACCGTGCGGCACAATGACCCTGCCCCAGCAGGCTACTCAGTGACGGAAACGGCGATATGACGACTGCAGCGGTTGACCATCCCTCCTCCGACCAGGACGAGAGCGGCGGGAAGCGGACCTTCGGCGGCAGTCGCGCGCTGGCCATCCTGCTGATGATCACGGGCGCCGCCGGAACGCTCGCCGCATGGGTCATCACGCTCGACAAGCTCAAGATGATGGAGGACCCGTCCTTCGTCCCGGGCTGCAGCCTCAACCCCGTGGTGGCCTGCGGCAACATCATGAAGAGCGAGCAGGCGTCCGCCTTCGGCTTCCCCAACCCCTGGCTCGGCATGGTCACCTACCCGGTGATCATCGCCATTGGCCTGGCCCTGCTCGCCGGAGCCCGTTTCCGCCCCTGGTACTGGCTCGGTATGAACGCGGGCACGCTGTTCGGCGTCGGCTTCTGCACCTGGCTCCAGTACCAGTCGCTGTACAACATCAACTCGCTGTGCCTGTGGTGCTGCCTGGCCTGGGTCGCCACCATCTTCATGTTCTGCTACATCACCACGCACAACATCCGGGACGGGATCATCCCCGCGCCCTCCTGGCTGCGCAACGGCCTCACCGAGTTCCACTGGGTGCCCCCGGTGCTCTGGATCGGGATCATCGGCATGCTGATCCTGACCCGCTGGTGGGACTTCTGGACCAGCTGACCGGCGCCTCCCGTACCGCCGGGCCGGACGACCGGCCCGGCGGCGCTGTCAGTGGGGTGGCATAGGCTTCGAGACGTGGAGCCCGACCTCTTTACCGCAGCTGCCGAAGACCGCCAGGAGAAGGACCCGTCCAGCAGCCCCCTCGCTGTCCGGATGCGTCCGCGTACGCTCGACGAGGTCGTCGGCCAGCAGCACCTGCTCAAGCCGGGCTCGCCCCTGCGCCGCCTGGTCGGCGAGGGCAGCGGAGGACCGGCGGGACCCTCGTCGGTGATCCTCTGGGGCCCGCCCGGCATCGGCAAGACCACCCTCGCGTACGTGGTCAGCAAGGCGACGAACAAGCGCTTCGTGGAACTCTCGGCGATCACCGCCGGCGTCAAGGAAGTACGCGCGGTGATCGAGGGCGCCCGCCGCGCCACGGGGGGCTACGGCAAGGAGACCGTCCTCTTCCTCGACGAGATCCACCGCTTCTCCAAGGCCCAGCAGGACTCCCTGCTCCCCGCCGTGGAGAACCGCTGGGTCACCCTGATCGCCGCGACCACCGAGAACCCGTACTTCTCCGTCATCTCCCCGCTGCTCTCGCGGTCGCTGCTGCTCACGCTGGAGCCCCTGACCGACGACGACCTGCGCGGTCTGCTGCGCCGCGCCCTCACCGACGAGCGCGGGCTCGGCGGCGCGGTGAGCCTGCCGGAGGACGCGGAGGAACACCTGCTGCGCATCGCGGGGGGCGACGCGCGCCGGGCGCTGACCGCTCTGGAGGCCGCGGCCGGGGCCGCGCTGTCCAAGCAGGAGGCGGAGATCACGCTCCTCACCCTGGAGGAGACGGTCGACCGGGCCGCCGTGAAGTACGACCGCGACGGCGACCAGCACTACGACGTGGCGAGCGCGCTGATCAAGTCGATCAGGGGTTCCGATGTCGACGCGGCCCTGCACTACCTGGCCCGCATGATCGAGGCGGGGGAGGACCCCCGGTTCATCGCCCGGCGGCTGATGATCTCGGCCAGCGAGGACATCGGCCTCGCCGACCCGACGGCGCTGCCCACGGCGGTGGCCGCCGCCCAGGCGGTGGCCCTGATCGGCTTCCCGGAGGCGGCGCTCACCCTCAGCCACGCCACCATCGCCCTGGCACTCGCCCCCAAGTCCAACGCGGCCACGCTGGCGATCTCCGCGGCCCGCGAGGACATCCGCAAGGGGCTGGCCGGCCCGGTCCCGGCCCATCTGCGCGACGGTCACTACAAGGGCGCGGCCAAGCTCGGCCACGCCCAGGGCTACGTCTACCCGCACGACGTCCCCGGCGGCATCGCCGCCCAGCAGTACGCTCCGGACGCCGTGAGCGACAAGCAGTACTACCGCCCCACCCGCTACGGCGCCGAGGCGCGGTACGCGGACGTGGTGGACCGGGTCAGGGAGCGGCTCGGCCGGACGGACGCCGAGGACGGGACGGGCACGGCCTGACCCGGCCGCGGGCGGTCTCGACGCGGGGGCTCCTCAGTGCCCGGCCGCCGCGAAGAGGGTGTGCATGGCGTGGCTGAGCTCGACCACGTCGCGGACCGGCTCGGGGAACTCGAAGCGCGCGTCGAAGCAGCCGCCGTCCCGGTCGCAGAAGCGCACCCGCAGTCCGAACCGGTCCAGCGCCAGCGGCACCACGGACGGCCGGTGCTCGGCGCAGGTGCACACGGCGCGCTCGCCGAGCAGTTCGCACAGCGTCGCCAGTTCCTCGCCGTGCCCCGCGTACAGATGCTGGAGCAGGTCCGTCTCGTGGGCGGCCAGTGGGTCGGGGGCCGCGTCGCGGAAGGCCTCCGCGTCGACGCACTCCACCCCCCACAGGTCGTCGATGTGGGCCTCCCCGGTCTCCAGCCGCAGCAGCATCCTGCCGGGGCCCGCCATACCGGGCACGGAGGTCAGCCAGCCGCTGACCCGGGCGCGGCCGCGGATACGGTGGGGTACGGAGACGGGGGCGACGTCCGTGATCTCCAGCACGGCCGGCAGTTCGTCGTCCTGGGCGTGTGTCGCGGCCCGTACGGCAGGCGAGTCCGCGGGGAACTCCAGGAACACGTCGCCGTCGGGACCCACGCCGCGGGACAGCGGTGTGAGCTGGTCCCAGCCCGTTGTTTCCAGCCCGGGAACGAGCAGTACCGCGGAGCAGGTACTCTGTACGAGAGTTCGTGTGCGCTCGGCTGCTGACGGCATCCGTGTGATTTCAAGCCCGCTGGGACGCGGCTGACCACGATCTGATCGGTCCTCCGTCATCTCGACGCCATCAGCTGCGTCGATGCTGTCTGTGCTGTCCGTGACGTGTGTGGTGTTCCCAGGGCGAGACATGCGATCTCCTTGAGTAAGGTGAGCCTAACCTAACCTACAACGGAGGTCTGGAGAACGTGCCTAATCAGTCGCGTCCCAAGGTCAAGAAGAGCCGCGCGCTCGGCATCGCGCTGACGCCGAAGGCCGTCAAGTACTTCGAGGCCCGCCCCTACCCGCCGGGCGAGCACGGCCGCGGCCGCAAGCAGAACTCGGACTACAAGGTCCGTCTGCTGGAGAAGCAGCGTCTGCGTGCGCAGTACGACATCAGCGAGCGCCAGATGGCGCGTGCCTACGACCGCGCCAAGAAGGCCGAGGGCAAGACGGGCGAGGCGCTCGTCGTCGAGCTCGAGCGCCGTCTCGACGCGCTGGTCCTGCGTTCGGGCATCGCCCGGACCATCTACCAGGCCCGCCAGATGGTCGTCCACGGCCACATCGAGGTCAACGGCGGCAAGGTCGACAAGCCGTCGTTCCGCGTCCGCCCGGACGACGTCGTCCAGGTCCGCGAGCGCAGCCGCTCCAAGGTCCCCTTCCAGGTGGCCCGCGAGGGTGGTTACGACACCGACGGTGAGACCCCGCGCTACCTGCAGGTGAACCTGAAGGCCCTGGCCTTCCGCCTTGACCGGGACCCGAACCGCAAGGAAATCCCCGTGATCTGCGACGAGCAGCTCGTCGTCGAGTACTACGCCCGCTGATCCAGGCGTAGCCGCTCTTCACCGGCGCTCAGGCCCGCCCCTTCCCGGTTCCCGGGGAGGCGGCGGGCTTTCGCGTTCTGCCGGGCGCGGGCACCGGGGCCCCGGCCGGCTCCCCGGCACCGGCCGCCCCCTGCCCGCGCCCGCCGGGCCTCGCCAGGAGCGACCGCGCGACCGCCGCGTCCGTCCCCAGCTCCCCGCCCGCGCCCAGAGCGGCCGCGTACCGTGTCGCGCCCAGCTCCCGCAGGGCCAGCTCCTCGCAGCGGGCCCTCGGCGCCCCGTAGTGCGCCGAACCGAAGAGCGGCAGCCCCACCGACGGCCAGATCCGGTCGGCGGCCCCCTGGAGCAGCGCCGCCTCGGCCGCGTCGCCCTCGGTCACCGTGACGAGCGCCAGCAGTTCCAGGGAGAGCACGGTGCCGAGCAGGTCGTGGAAGGAGTGGCTGATGGACAGCGACTCCTCCAGCAGCTCCCGGGCCCGCTCCGGGAATCCGCGCTGCAGGGCGGCGTAGGCCAGGACGTACAGCGCGTAGCTCAGGGCCCATCGCTCGCCGTGGTCCTCGCAGATGTCCCGGACCTCCTCGCAGATCGCGACCGCCCGCTCCGGGTCCCCCAGGAAGCCCGTGGACATGGCCAGTTCGACCTGGGCCATCAGCACGTTGCTGTTCAGCTCGCCCAGCTCCCGGTACCGGGCGAGCGCGTCGTCCAGCAGGTCGCGGGCGCGCTCCATGTCGTCGGTGACCAGGGCCAGGCAGCCGGTGCGGTGCACGGCGTACGCGGCAGCGGTGGCGTCGCCGGCCGCGTCCGCCTCCTCGCGGCACTCGGTGAGAGCGGAGATCGCGCCCACCGGGTCCCCCTGGAGGACCGCGACGTACCCGAGCACCCACAGGGCCTTCAGCCGCGAGGAGTCGTACGCCGTCTCCTCCTCCAGGACGTGGTCCAGCCAGTGCCGGCCCTCGGAGAGCCGTCCGCAGCCGACCCACAGGAACCACAGCGTGCCCACGAGGTACTGAGCCAGGTGCGCCTCCTGCGGGGTCTCCAGCGAGCACTCCATGGCGCGGCGCAGATTCGGCAGCTCGCTCTCCACCCGGGCCGCCACCTCCGCCTGCCGGGGGCTGAACCAGTCCAGCTCGCACCAGGTCGCGAGGCCCAGGAACCAGTCGCGGTGCCGCCGGCGCAGCCGGTCGGTGTCCCCGGTGGCGGCCAGCCACTCGGCCCCGTACTCGCGCACGGTGTCGAGCATCCGGTAGCGGGTGCCGACGGGGGAGTCCTCGCGCAGCACCACGGACTGCGCGAGCAGCCCGGAGAGCACGTCGAGCACCGAGTCGGCGGGCAGCTCCGGGCCGCTGCAGATGTACTCGACGGCCTCCAGGTCGAACTGCCCGGCGAAGACCGAGAGCCGGGCCCACAGCAGCCGCTGCGGCGGGGCGCACAGCTCATGGCTCCAGCCGATGGCCGTGCGCAGCGTCTGGTGCCGGTCCAGGGCGCCCCGGCTGCCGCCGGTCAGCAGCCGGAAGCGGTCGTCGAGCCGTTGCAGCACCTGCTCGGTCGACAGGACCCGCAGCCGTCCGGCCGCCAGTTCCAGGGCCAGCGGAATCCCGTCCAGGCGGCGGCACAGCTCCAGGGCCGGGCCGCGGCTGCGCTCGGTCAGCCGGAAGTCGGGGCGCACCCCGGCGGCCCGCTCGGCGAACAGCCGGAGCGCGTCCTCGTCCGTCATGGTGGCGAGCGGATGCACCGCCTCGCCCTCCAGCTCCAGCGGCAGCCGGCCCGCCGCGAGCACCCGCAGCCTCGGGGCGCGGCGCAGCAGCTCCCGTACCAGCGCGGCGCAGTCGTCCACCAGGTGTTCGAAGCCGTCGAGGACCAGCAGCAGGTCGCGGCCGGCACAGTGTTCGACGAGGGCGGCGCGGGGCGGCCTGGCCGTGTGATCGGTGAGGCCCAGCGCCGCTGCCACGGCGTGTTCCAGCAGTCCGGCGTCGTGGACGGTGGACAGCTCCACCAGCCACACCCCGTCGCAGTACCGTTTCTCCAAAAGCGCCGCCGCTCTGGTGACCAGCCGGCTCTTGCCGACGCCGCCCACCCCGGTGACCGTGACGAGCCTGGAGTCCTCCAGCGACCTTGCCAGGGCGCCGAGTTCGCTCTCGCGGCCCACGAAGTCGTTCAGTTCGGCAGGGAGATTGCCCGGGTGGGGGAGCGCGCCGGTGTCGCGGCCGGCGGCCGGGGCACCGGAGTCGTCGGCGGGCGGAGAGGGGCGCTGAGGGCGTCGCATGAAACACGCAGAGTACTGGCTTGAAAGCTCTCCGTACAATCTCGTCGCCCGAACTCCCGTTGCCCGGCCGGTCGTGGGGTGCGGGGCGTGAGCCCCGGCGCGATAGGCTCGGGGGAAGGCGACCGGCCGCCACGACGGCCCTCGCCGCAGAGCAGGAGAACAAGACAGAGACAACGACAAGCCAGAGAGCGCGGTGCACTGTGTCCGGTGGTGAGGTGGCCGGGATTCTGGTGGCCGTCTTCTGGGCGATCCTGGTTTCGTTCCTCGCCGTCGTGCTGGTGAGGCTCGCCCAGACGCTCAGGGCGACCACCAAACTTGTGGCGGACGTGACCGAACAGGCCGTCCCCCTGCTCGCGGACGCCTCCGCGACCGTACGCTCCGCGCAGACCCAGCTCGACAAGGTCGACGCCATCGCGACGGACGTGCAGGAAGTCACCTCCAACGCCTCGGCGCTCTCCACCACGGTCGCCTCCGCCTTCGGCGGCCCGCTGGTCAAGGTCGCGGCGTTCGGATACGGGGTCCGGCAGGCCATCGGCCGCAAGTCCGCCCCCGAACCGGAGGCGCGGTCCCGGCGTGCGGTGATCGTCGGCCGGACCGTGCCGTCGGCGCGCGGCAGGAAGCGCAACGGCCGAAATTCCCGCGGATCTAAGGACTGACGCAGCGATGTTCCGCCGTACGTTCTGGTTCACCGCCGGCGCAGCCGCCGGGGTGTGGGCCACCACCAAGGTCAACCGGAAGATCAAGCAGCTGACCCCCGAGAGCCTCGCGGCGCAGGCCGCGGACAAGGCGATCGTGGCCGGTCACAAGCTCAAGGACTTCGCGCTGGACGTCCGTGAGGGCATGGTCAGGCGCGAGGCCGAACTCGGCGAGGCGCTGGGCCTGGAGGCCCCCGCCGCCCCCGGACTTCCCGCGCGGCGCCACCTCGCCGTCGAGGCGGCCGAGCCGGAGACGCACCCGGCGCCCGCCACGTACCGCAAGCTCCCCTACCACTCGTACAACCGGAATGAGGACCACTGATGGAGTCGGCAGAAATTCGTCGCCGCTGGCTGAGCTTCTACGAGGAGCGCGGTCACACCGTTGTCCCTTCGGCGTCGCTCATCGCGGACGACCCGACTCTGCTGCTGGTCCCCGCCGGCATGGTGCCGTTCAAGCCCTATTTCCTCGGTGAGGTCAAGCCGCCCGCCCCGCGCGTCACCAGCGTGCAGAAGTGCGTGCGTACGCCGGACATCGAGGAGGTCGGCAAGACCACCCGGCACGGCACGTTCTTCCAGATGTGCGGCAACTTCTCGTTCGGCGACTACTTCAAGGAAGGCGCCATCGAGTACGCCTGGGAGCTGCTCACCAGCTCCGTGGCGGACGGCGGCTTCGGGCTCGACCCCGAGCGCCTGTGGATCACCGTCTACCTGGACGACGACGAGGCCGAGGCCATCTGGCGCGACAAGATCGGTGTCCCGGCCGAGCGCATCCAGCGCCTGGGCAAGAAGGACAACTTCTGGTCCATGGGCGTCCCCGGCCCGTGCGGCCCGTGCTCCGAGATCAACTACGACCGCGGCCCCGAGTTCGGCGTCGAGGGCGGCCCGGCCGTCAACGACGAGCGGTACGTGGAGATCTGGAACCTGGTCTTCATGCAGTACGAGCGCGGCGCCGGCGACGGCAAGGACGACTTCCCGATCCTCGGCGACCTGCCGTCCAAGAACATCGACACCGGCCTCGGCCTCGAACGCCTCGCGATGATCCTGCAGGGCGTGCGGAACATGTACGAGACCGACACCCTGCGCGTCGTCATGGACCGGGCCACCGAGCTGACCGGTGTGCGCTACGGCGCGGCCGACGCCACCGACGTCTCGCTGCGCGTGGTCGCCGACCACATCCGCACCTCCGTCATGCTCATCGGCGACGGCGTCACCCCCGGCAACGAGGGCCGCGGCTATGTGCTGCGCCGCATCATGCGCCGCGCCATCCGCAACATGCGCCTGATGGGCGCCACCGGTTCCGTCGTCAACGAGCTGGTCGACGTCGTGATCAACACGATGGGGCAGCAGTACCCGGAGCTGATCACCGACCGCAAGCGCATCGAGACCGTCGCGCTCGCCGAGGAAGCCGCCTTCCTCAAGGCCCTCAAGGGCGGCACCAACATCCTGGAGACCGCCGTCACCGAGACCAGGGCCGCCGGTGGCACGGTCATCGCCGGTGACAAGGCGTTCCTGCTCCACGACACCTGGGGCTTCCCGATCGACCTCACCCTGGAGATGGCCGCCGAGCAGGGGCTCTCCGTGGACGAGGACGGGTTCCGCCGCCTCATGCAGGAGCAGCGCGCCAAGGCCAAGGCCGACGCCAAGGCCAAGAAGACCGGCCACGCCGACCTGTCCGCGTACCGCGAGGTCGCCGACAACTCCGGCGTCACCGAGTTCACCGGCTACACCATGACCGAGGGCGAGTCGACGATCGTCGGCCTCCTCGTCGACGGCGTCCCCTCGCCCGCCGCCACCGAGGGCGACGAGGTCGAGGTCGTCCTCGACCGCACCCCGTTCTACGCCGAGGGCGGCGGCCAGCTCGCCGACCAGGGCCGCATCCGGCTCGACAGCGGCGCCGTCATCGTCGTGCGCGACGTCCAGCAGCCGGTCCCGGGCGTCTCCGTGCACAAGGGCTCCGTCCAGGTCGGCGAGGTGACGGTCGGCGCCACCGCCTACGCCGCCATCGACTCCGCCCGCCGCCGCGCCATCGCCCGCGCCCACAGCGCCACGCACCTCACGCACCAGGCACTGCGCGACGCGCTCGGCCCGACGGCCGCCCAGGCCGGCTCGGAGAACTCGCCGGGCCGCTTCCGCTTCGACTTCGGCTCGCCCGCCGCCGTCCCCGGCACGGTCCTCACCGACGTCGAGCAGAAGATCAACGAGGTCCTGGCCCGCGAGCTCGACGTGCAGGCCGAGGTCATGTCGATCGACGACGCGAAGAAGCAGGGCGCGATCGCCGAGTTCGGCGAGAAGTACGGCGAGCGGGTCCGCGTCGTGACCATCGGCGACTTCTCCAAGGAGCTGTGCGGTGGCACCCACGTGCACAACACCGCCCAGCTCGGCCTGGTCAAGCTGCTCGGTGAGTCCTCCATCGGTTCGGGCGTGCGCCGCATCGAGGCCCTGGTCGGCGTCGACGCGTACAACTTCCTGGCCAAGGAGCACACGGTCGTCGCCCAGCTCCAGGAGCTGGTCAAGGGCCGCTCCGAGGAGCTGCCGGAGAAGATCGCGGGCATGCTCGGCAAGCTGAAGGACGCCGAGAAGGAGATCGAGAAGTTCCGCGCGGAGAAGGTCCTCGCGGCCGCCGCCGGTCTCGTCGACTCCGCGAAGGACGTCCGGGGCGTCGCCCTGGTCACCGGCCAGGTCCCGGACGGCACCTCCGCCGACGACCTGCGCAAGCTCGTGCTCGACGTGCGCGGCCGCATCCAGGGGGGCCGCCCGGCCGTGGTGGCGCTGTTCACGACGGCCAACGGGCGCCCGCTGACCGTCATCGCGACCAACGAGGCGGCCCGTGAGCGCGGCCTCAAGGCCGGCGACCTCGTCCGTACCGCCGCCAAGACCCTCGGCGGCGGGGGCGGCGGCAAGCCGGACGTCGCCCAGGGCGGCGGCCAGAACCCCGAGGCGATCGGTGACGCCGTCGCCGCCGTCGAACGCCTCGTCACCGAGACGGCGTGACCACGGACATGCCGCGGATGCGCCGCGGTCGCCGGCTGGCGATCGACGTCGGGGACGCCCGGATCGGGGTCGCCTCGTGCGACCCCGACGGGATCCTCGCGACGCCGGTGGAGACCGTGCCGGGACGCGATGTCCCGGCCGCCCACCGGCGGCTGGGACAGCTCGTCGCGGAGTACGAGCCGATCGAGGTCGTCGTCGGCCTGCCACGCTCCCTGGGCGGCGGCGAGGGCCCTGCCGCCGCCAAGGTCCGCGCCTTCGCGGATGTGCTCGCCCGAGCGGTCGCACCCATTCCGGTGCGCCTGCTGGACGAGAGGATGACCACAGTGACGGCCAGCCAGGGCCTGCGCGCCTCGGGCGTGAAGTCCAAAAAGGGCCGATCCGTCATCGACCAGGCTGCCGCTGTGGTGATCCTCCAGAACGCTCTGGAGTCCGAGCGCGCATCGGGCCATCCACCGGGCGAAGGCGTCGAAGTGGTGGTCTGATCGCAATACGGTAACGTTCCGCGCGATGCGGCGGTGTTCGAACAAACACCGCACAGCAAAGAGGCGGAACATCGTCTCGCGGCTCAAGGGGATCGATGACTGAGTATGGCCGGGGCCCCGGCTCCGAACCATGGCATCCCGAGGACCCCTTGTACGGGGACCAGGGATGGGGCGGCCAGCAGCCTGCCCACGGCCAGAACCAGTACGACGGCCAGAACCAGTACGACGGCCGGCAGCAGTACCCGCAGGGCCAGTACGACCCGTACCAGCAGCAGCACCAGCAGCAGCCGCACGACCCCTACGCGCAGCAGCCGCAGCAGCCGCAGTATCCCCAGCACCAGCAGCAGGACCCGTACGCCCAGCAGCAGTACCAGCAGCAGGCGTACGGGCAGCAGCAGCCGCAGGACCCGTACGGCCAGCAGCCCCAGCAGCCCGGCTACGACACCGGCTGGGACACCGGCCAGCAGGCGATGCCGCCGTACGAGGGCCAGCCCGTCGCCACGTACGGCTACGGCGAGACGAACGACTACTACGGCACCCCTGACGCCTACCCGCCCCCGCAGCCCCCGGGCCGCCGCGAGGCCGCCCCGGCGCCGGAGCCGGCCCCGGACTGGGACCCCGAGGAGCCGCCGGAGGAGACGCACCCCTTCTTCACGGGTGTCGACGAGAAGGACGGCAAGGGTCCGAAGGACGACGACTACGACGACGAGTACGACGACGACTCCCGGGGCTCCCGGCGCGGGGACGGGGGCGAGCGCCGCGGCAAGGGCAAGAAGAAGAAGGGCCGCAGCGGCTGCGCGTGCCTGGTCGTCTCCCTCGTCCTGGTCGCCGGCGTCGGCGGAGCGGGCTACTTCGGGTACTCCTTCTACAAGGACAGGTTCGGCCCCGCCCCCGACTACTCGGGCAGCGGCTCCGGCTCGGTCGAGGTGGAGATCCCGAAGGGCGCGTACGGGTACGACATCGGCAACATCCTGAAGAAGGCCGGCGTCGTGAAGAGCGTCGACGCCTTCGTCTCGGCGCAGAACGAGAACCCGAAGGGCAAGTCGATCCAGGCCGGGGTCTATCTCCTCCACTCGGAGATGTCGGCGTCCGAGGCCGTGAAGATGATGGTCGACCCGAAGAGCCAGAATCTTCTGATCATCCCGGAGGGCACGCCGAACCGGCTCGTGTACGCCTCCATCGACACCAAGCTCGGTGTCGCCAAGGGCACGACCGCCAAGGTGGCCGAGAAGAAGTCCGGCAGCCTCGGCCTGCCGGGCTGGGCGCAGAACCACAAGGGTGTCCTGGACCCCCTGGAGGGCTTCCTCTACCCGGCCGCGTACCCGGTCACCAAGGGCATGAAGCCGGAGACCGTCCTCAAGTCGATGGTTTCCCGTGCCGACGAGGAGTACAAGAAGAGCGACCTCGAGGCCAACGCCAAGAAGCTGAAGCTCGACAGCCCCTGGCAGCTGATCACCGTCGCCAGCCTCGTCCAGGCCGAGGGCAAGTACAAGCACGACTTCGACAAGGTCGCGCGGGTCGTCTACAACCGGATGAAGCGCGACAACCCCCAGACCTGGGGGCTCCTGGACTTCGACTCGACCGTGAACTACGCGAAGAAGCAGAGCACTCTCGACACCGGAGCGGTTTCGGACCTGCGGGAGTTCAAGCACCCGTACAACACGTACTACATCCACGGCCTGCCCCCGGGCCCCATCAACAACCCGGGTGATGCCGCGCTCCAGTCGGCGATCAAGCCCACCCCCGGACCCTGGAACTACTTCGTGTCGGTGACCGAGGACAAGACGGTCTTCGCCGTCACCAACGAGGAACACGAGCGGAACCGCGAGAAGTACAAGAAGGAGCAGGCGGGGCAGTGAGCACCCAGCACCGCGCGGCCGTCCTCGGCTCGCCCATCGCCCACTCGCTCTCCCCGGTCCTGCACCGGGCCGCGTACGCCGAACTCGGCCTCGACGACTGGTCCTACGACCGGTTCGAGGTCGATGAGCAGGCGCTGCCCGGGTTCTTCGAAGGGCTGGACGGGAGCTGGGCCGGGCTCTCGCTCACCATGCCGCTCAAGCGGGCGGTCATCCCGCTGCTCGACGCGATCAGCGACACCGCCGCCTCCGTCGAGGCCGTGAACACCGTGGTGTTCGGCGCGGACGGCCGCCGCACCGGGGACAACACCGACATCCCCGGCATGGTCGCCGCCCTGCGCGAACGCGGCGTCGAGAAGGTGGAGTCCGCCGCGATCCTCGGCGCCGGCGCCACCGCCTCCTCCGCGCTGGCCGCCCTGTCCGGCATCTGCGCCGGACCCGTCACCGCGTACGTCCGCAGCGCGGCCCGCGCCGACGAGATGCGCGGCTGGGGCGAACGGCTCGGCGTCGACGTACGGATCGCCGACTGGGCCGAGGCCGACCTGGCGCTGACCGCGCCGCTCGTCATCGCGACCACCCCCGCAGGCGCGGCCGACGCGCTGGCCGGGTCCGTACCGGAGCGAACCGGCACGCTCTTCGACGTGCTGTACGAGCCGTGGCCGACCCGGCTCGCGTCCGCCTGGGCCGAACGCGGCGGCGCAGTCGTCGGAGGTCTCGACCTCCTCGTGCACCAGGCCGTCCTCCAGGTCGAGCAGATGACGGGCCGCTCGCCCGCACCGCTCGCCGCCATGCGCAAGGCCGGGGAAGAGGCGCTGGCCGCCCGCTGACGTCCGCCCGGCTCCGCCCGCACCGTCCGTCTGCTGGACCGGCGGCGGGCCGAGGGCCCCGGTCGTGGGAGGATCGGGGGCGGCGGGCCAGGGCCGCGCACCCGGTCGCGCCGCTGGATTTTCAGGCGCGAGCATGAGGAGCACCGTTGAGCAGGTTGCGCTGGCTGACCGCGGGGGAGTCGCACGGCCCCGCACTGGTGGCGACGCTGGAGGGCCTTCCCGCCGGCATCCCGGTCACCACGGAGATGGTGGCGGACGCGCTCGCCCGGCGGCGGCTCGGTTACGGCCGCGGTGCGCGGATGAAGTTCGAGCAGGACGAGGTCACCTTCCTGGGCGGCGTCCGGCACGGCCTCACCATGGGCTCCCCGGTCGCCGTGATGGTGGGCAACACCGAGTGGCCCAAGTGGGAGCAGGTCATGTCGGCCGACCCGGTCGACCCCCAGGTGCTGGCCGAGCAGGCCCGCAATGCCCCGCTGACCCGGCCCCGTCCCGGCCACGCCGACCTCGCCGGCATGCAGAAGTACGGCTTCGACGAGGCCCGGCCGGTCCTGGAGCGCGCCAGCGCCCGGGAGACCGCCGCCCGCGTCGCCCTCGGCGCCGTCGCCCGGTCCTACCTCAAGGAGACCGCCGGCATCGAGATCGTCAGCCATGTCGTGGAGCTGGCCGCGGCCAAGGCGCCGTACGGGGTCTACCCCGTCCCCGGCGACGTCGAGAAGCTCGACGCCGACCCGGTGCGCTGCCTCGACGCCGACGCGAGCAAGGCGATGGTCGCCGAGATCGACCAGGCCCACAAGGACGGCGACACCCTCGGCGGCGTCGTCGAGGTGCTGGCGTACGGCGTGCCCGTCGGCCTCGGCTCGCACGTGCACTGGGACCGCCGGCTCGACGCCCGCCTCGCCGGCGCGCTCATGGGCATCCAGGCCATCAAGGGCGTCGAGGTCGGCGACGGCTTCGACCTCGCCCGGGTGCCCGGGTCCAAGGCGCACGACGAGATCCTGGTGACCGAGGACGGTATCAAGCGCGCATCCGGCCGGGCCGGCGGCACCGAGGGCGGCCTCACCACCGGTGAGCTGCTGCGGGTCCGCGCCGCCATGAAGCCGATCGCCACCGTGCCGCGCGCCCTGGCGACCGTCGACGTGGTGACCGGCGAGCCCGCCAAGGCCCACCACCAGCGCTCCGATGTCTGCGCCGTGCCGGCCGCCGGGATCGTCGCGGAGGCGATGGTCGCCCTGGTCCTGGCCGACGCCGTGGCGGAGAAGTTCGGCGGCGACAGCGTCACCGAGACCCGCCGCAATGTGACGTCGTACCTCGACCACCTCCAGATCCGGTGAGCGGTCCCCTGGTCGTCCTCGTCGGACCCATGGGCGTCGGCAAGTCCACGGTCGGCGAGCTGCTCGCCGGCCGGCTGGGCACCGGCTACCGGGACACCGACGCGGACGTGGTCGCGACGGCCGGCAAGCCCATCGCGGAGATCTTCTACGACGAGGGCGAGGACCACTTCCGCGCGCTGGAGCGGGAGGCGGTCCGCGCCGCCGTCGCCGAGCACACCGGCGTCCTCTCGCTCGGCGGTGGCGCCGTCCTCGACGAGTCGACCCGCGCGCTGCTCGCCGGCCACCCGGTCGTCTACCTCTCGATGGACGTCGACGAGGCGGTCAGGCGGGTCGGGCTCAACACCGCCCGCCCGCTGCTCGCGGTCAACCCGCGCCGGCAGTGGCGCGAGCTGATGGAGGCCCGCCGGCACCTCTACACCGAGGTCGCCCGCACGGTCGTCGCCACCGACGAGCGCACACCCGAAGAGGTCGCCCAGGCGGTCCTCGACGCACTGGAGCTGCCGGACGGGGCCCCGTCCGGCCGGGAGAACACACCATGACCCAGCAGGCACCCATCCGCGTCCGCATCGCCGGCAGCGCGGGCTCCGACCCGTACGAGGTACTGATCGGCCGGCAGCTCCTCGGCGAGCTGCCCGGACTCATCGGTGAGCGGGCCAAGCGCGTCGCGGTCCTCCACCCCGAAGCGCTCGCCGAGACCGGCGAGGCGGTCCGCCAGGACCTCGCGGACCAGGGCTACGAGGCCATCGCGATCCAGCTGCCCAACGCCGAGGAGGCCAAGACCGTCGAGGTCGCCGCCTACTGCTGGAAGGCGCTCGGCCAGACCGGCTTCACCCGCACCGACGTCATCGTCGGCGTCGGCGGCGGCGCCACCACCGACGTCGCGGGCTTCGTCGCCGCCTCGTGGCTGCGCGGAGTGCGCTGGATCGCCGTACCGACGACCGTGCTCGGCATGGTCGACGCGGCCGTCGGCGGCAAGACCGGCATCAACACCGCCGAGGGCAAGAACCTCGTCGGAGCCTTCCACCCGCCGGCCGGGGTCCTCTGCGACCTCGCCGCCCTCGACTCGCTGCCGGTCCACGACTACGTCTCCGGCATGGCCGAGATCATCAAGGCCGGCTTCATCGCCGACCCGGCCATCCTCGCCCTGATCGAGGAGGACCCGCAGGCCGCCCGTACGCCCGGAGGACCGCACACCGCCGAGCTGATCGAGCGTGCGGTCCGGGTCAAGGCCGAGGTCGTCTCCAGCGACCTCAAGGAGTCCGGACTCCGCGAGATCCTCAACTACGGCCACACCCTGGGCCACGCGATCGAGAAGAACGAGCGCTACAAGTGGCGCCACGGTGCCGCCGTCTCGGTCGGCATGGTCTTCGCCGCCGAGCTCGGCCGCCTGGCCGGCCGTCTGGACGACGCCACCGCCGACCGGCACCGCGCGATCCTGGAGTCCGTCGGGCTGCCGCTCACCTACCGCGGCGACCAGTGGCCCAAGCTGCTGGAGAACATGAAGGTCGACAAGAAGTCCCGCGGTGACCTGCTGCGCTTCATCGTCCTGGACGGCCTCGGCAAGCCCACCGTCCTGGAGGGCCCCGACCCGGCCGTGCTGCTCGCCGCCTACGGGGAGGTCTCCGCATGACCCGCCGGGTCCTCGTGCTCAACGGCCCCAACCTGGGCCGGCTCGGCTCCCGCGAGCCCGACGTCTACGGCTCCACCTCGTACGCCGGGCTCGTCGAGGCCTGCCGCACGCTCGGCAAGGAGCTCGGTTTCGACGCGGACGTGCGCGAGACCAATGACGAGGGCGAGCTGATCCGCTGGCTCCACGAGGCCGCCGACGGATCAATTCCGGTCGTTCTCAACCCGGGTGCCTTCACGCACTACTCGTACGGCATGCGGGACGCGGCCGCCCAGCGCACCGCCCCGCTGATCGAGGTGCACATCTCGAACCCGTACGCACGGGAGGAATTCCGCCACACCTCGGTCGTCGCCCCGGTCGCCACCGGGACCGTGGCCGGATTCGGCATCGGCTCCTACCGGCTCGCCCTGCGCGCCCTCGCGGACGAACTCGCGGACTGAGCAGGGGTCTCGGGCGCCCCGCGGGCACTCCGGACCCTCCCCGGCCGTTGTCCGTGCGGCGGCCGGGGAAGGTACGGTTGCCGTTGCACCAGCGCCAGTTGCCTGTACGAGACGGAGTTGCACCGGATGCAGCACGCAGTGGGGGCCCCGCTGCCTCCGCCCCAGGGTCCCGGAAACGGCCCCGCCGGCTGGCCGCACCAGGCCCAGCACCCCGGCCCGCCCGCCGGCCATCCCGGACCGCCGCCCGCGGGCCCGCCCGCGCCGCAGGGGCAGGGCTGGTCCGGGCCCGCCCCGCACCAGGCCCCGGCCCCCGCCCTCCGTGAGACCACCGGACATGTCCAGCTCCCGCCGGGCAGGCCCGTGCCGCTGCCCGCGCCGCCCGCCGAGCCCGGCACGGGCAACGCGACGCTCGCGGTGCTCCTGATCGGCCCGGCGGGCGCCGGCAAGACCACCGTGGCCCGGCTCTGGGCGGCCCGCCGCCGGGTGCCCACCGCCCACGTCAGCCTCGACGACGTCCGCGAGTGGGTCTGCTCCGGTTTCGCGGACCCGCAGGCCGGGTGGAACGACCAGTCCGAGGCCCAGTACCGCCTGGCCCGCCGCACCTGCGGCTTCGCCGCCCGCAACTTCCTGGCCAACGGCATCTCCTGCATCCTGGACGACGCCGTCTTCCCCGACCGGCCCGTCGTCGGCCTCGGCGGCTGGAAGCGCCACGTCGGCCCCGGGCTCCTGCCCGTCGTGCTGCTGCCCGGTCTGGAGATCGTCCTGGAGCGCAACGCCGAGCGCAGCGGCAACCGCCGGCTCTCCGACGAGGAGGTGGCCCGCATCCACGGCCGGATGGCCGGCTGGTACGGCTCCGGGCTCCCGATCATCGACAACTCCACGTACGACGTGGAGACCACCGCCCGGGTCCTGGACGACATACTCGCCCGGTCCCTGGCCAGCCCCCCGGCCTGGTAGGACAGCGGCCCGCCCCCCGGTCGGATGCGCTGACCGGGCGGGCCGGCCGCCGCGCTCGTACGCTCGACGCATGTCAGAGGTGTACGCCGTCCGACGCGGGCTGCTCCGCGACCGGTGCGCCGCAGTCGGATCCGCGGCCGCCCTGGTCTCCCGCCCCGCCAACGTCCGCTACCTGGCCGGGGGAGCGCCCCCGGGTGCCGTGCTGCTGCTCGGACCCGGCGAGGACGTCCTGCTCTGCCCCCGGCCGCCGACCGGCGACCCGTCCGACGGGCGCACCGACGAGGCCCTGCGGGTGGATCTGCTGCCGGTGGCCGACGGTGATCCGGTGGTCGCCGCCGCGGACCTGGCCGTCACCGGCGGCGCGGAGTCGCTGGCCGTCGAGGAGCACGACCTGACGGTCGCCCGGCACCGGGCCATGGCCTCGGTCGCCCCGAAGCTCCGGCTGGCCGATCTGGGCGCCACCGTCGAGCAGCTGCGCATCGTCAAGGACGAGGAGGAGATCGGCTGCCTGCGGATCGCGGCCGAGATCACCGACCAGGCGCTGGGCGAACTCCTCGAATCGATCCTCGTCGGCCGCACCGAACGTCATCTGGCCCTGGAGCTGGAACGCCGGCTGGTGGACCACGGCGCCGACGGACCCGCCTTCGCGACCTCCGTCGCCACCGGCCCGAACTCCGGCCGGGGCCGCCACCGGCCCACCGACCGGCGGGTGGAGGAAGGAGATTTCCTCTCCGTCTGCCTGGGCGCGAACTACCGCGGCTACCGCTGCGAGATCGGCCGGACCTTCGTCATCGGCACGGCGCCCGCCGACTGGCAGATCGAGCTGTACGAGCTGGTTTTCGCCGCTCAGAGGGCCGGCCGCGAGGCTCTGCTGCCCGGCGCCGAGTACCGGGACGTGGACCGGGCTGCCCGCCATCTCCTGGACTCCGCGGGCCACGGCGAAGGCCTCGCGCCCTTCACGGGCCACGGGGTGGGGCTCGAAATCGATGAGGACCCGCAGCTGGCACCCGCTGCCATGGGTAAACTGGACGCTTGTGTGCCGGTCACCGTCGAACCGGGGGTCCACCTCCCGGGCCGGGGCGGGGTCCGGATCGATGACACGCTCGTCGTGCGCCCCGAGGCGGACGGCGGACCCGAGCTACTCACCATTACGACCAAGGAGCTGCTCGCGCTCTAGCGCGCGTCCCTCGGTCGTTCCACCAGCTTCAGCCCAGGAGATTCCGCAACCGTGGCTTCCACGAACGACCTCAAGAACGGCATGGTGCTCAAGCTCGACGGGGGCCAGCTCTGGTCCGTAGTCGAGTTCCAGCACGTCAAGCCCGGCAAGGGCCCGGCCTTCGTGCGCACCAAGCTCAAGAACGTGCTCTCCGGCAAGGTCGTGGACAAGACCTTCAACGCAGGCATCAAGGTCGAGACGGCCACCGTCGACCGGCGCGACATGCAGTTCTCGTACATGGACGGCGACTACTTCGTCTTCATGGACATGGACACGTACGACCAGCTGATGGTCGACCGCAAGGCCGTCGGTGACACCGCCAACTTCCTGATCGAGGGCTTCACCGCCTCCGTCGCCCAGCACGACGGCGAGGTGCTGTACGTCGAGCTGCCGGCCGCCGTCGAGCTGAAGATCCAGCACACGGACCCGGGCGTCCAGGGCGACCGCTCCACCGGCGGCACCAAGCCGGCCACCCTGGAGACCGGTTACGAGATCGGCGTCCCGCTGTTCATCACCACGGGTGAGACGATCAAGGTCGACACCCGCTCCGGCGAGTACATCAGCCGGGTGAACAAGTAGTCGTGGCTGCTCGTAACACGGCGCGCAAGCGCGCCTTCCAGATCCTCTTCGAGGCCGACCAGCGCGACGAGTCCGTGCTGACGGTCCTCGCGGACTGGGTGCGGCACTCGCGGTCCGACACCCGTCAGCCGCCGGTCACCGAGTACACGATGGAGCTCGTCGAGGGGTACGCGCAGTACGCGGACCGCATCGACGACCTCATCGTCACCTACGCCGTGGACTGGGAGCTCGACCGTATGCCGGTCGTCGACCGGAACATCCTGCGGCTCGGTGCGTACGAGCTGATCTGGGTCGACGCGACCCCTGACGCGGTGGTGATCGACGAGGCGGTGCAGATCGCCAAGGAGTTCTCCACCGACGACTCCCCGTCCTTCGTGAACGGCCTGCTGGCCCGTTTCAAGGACCTCAAGCCGAACCTCCGCCGGGAGCAGTGACCCCCGGCGGCGTTCCGCCGACGAAGGGCCCATGGCTGAAGCCGTGGGCCCTTCGGCATGTCCGGGCCCGGCCGCGCACGCGCCGGGCGTACGAGAAAGCCGGGCCCGGCAGGGCACCCGTGAGGGGCCCCGCCGAACCCGGCGGCACGTTTCTTCGGGGGCTGCTCAGCCCTCGTCGTGGGCGACGGCGCGGCGCGCGTCCGCGTCCAGCACGCCCCAGCTGATCAGCTGCTCCGTCAGCACGGAAGGCGACTGGTCGTAGATCACGGCCAGCGTGCGCAGGTCGTCCTGGCGGATCGAGAGCACCTTGCCGTTGTAGTCGCCGCGCTGGCTCTGGATCGTCGCCGCGTAGCGCTGGAGCGGACCGGCCTTCTCCGGCGGCACGTGGGCCAGGCGCTCCAGCTGGAGGACGAGCTTCGGCGGCGGCTCGGCGGCACCGCCGGGCGTCGTGCCGGGCAGGAGCTCCTGGACCGGGACGCCGTAGAAGTCCGCCAGCTCGGCAAGGCGCTGCACGGTCACGGCACGGTCGCCGCGCTCGTACGAACCGACCACGACGGCCTTCCAGCGGCCCTGG
Organism: Streptomyces sp. NBC_00708; assembly: GCA_036226585.1. Taxonomy (GTDB): domain Bacteria; phylum Actinomycetota; class Actinomycetes; order Streptomycetales; family Streptomycetaceae; genus Streptomyces. The sequence continues at coordinate 1,045,446 of CP108997.1, read as the reverse complement.
GACTTCTCCTCCACGCCATGGAGGGAGAGGCCCTGCTGGGTGCGGATGGCACGGAGCTTGGCCCCGAGCTGTTTTGCGTATTCGCTGGACATAAGGCTCCCCGGACGCTGGAACGTTCGCGGCTCGGCCGCGTGGCTGGTAACTCACTGTGAGGTTACGCAGCGTTACTTGGCCGCGTCAAGCTGAGATGGTCCGTACCGGCTCTCCTTGGGGGCGGGGCCGAGGGCCGGTACGGGCCCTGGTAACGTGGATGACGCAATTTCGACGTCCTTTAAGGTCCGTCCCGTGAGGCGGAGAAGGAGGTCCGTTTCTTATGGACGCACAGCACGACGCCACCGGCAACGCGGCACGCCCCGTTCTGGAGGCTCCCGACATCGCCCGGGTCCTCACCCGCATCGCCCACGAGATCGTCGAACGCGCCAAGGGCGCCGACGACGTGGTGCTCCTCGGCATCCCGACGCGCGGCGTCTTCCTCGCCCGCAGGCTCGCCGGCAAGCTCGAAGAGATCACCGGCCGCACGATTCCGGTCGGCTCCCTCGACATCACCATGTACCGCGACGACCTCCGGCTGCGCCCCGCGCGCGCCCTGGCCCGCACCGAGATCCCCGGCGAGGGCATCGAGGGCCGTCTGGTCGTCCTGGTCGACGACGTCCTCTTCTCCGGCCGCACGATCCGCGCCGCCCTCGACGCGCTCGGCGACATCGGCCGGCCCCGTGCGGTGCAGCTCGCGGTCCTCGTCGACCGGGGCCACCGCGAACTGCCGATCCGCGCCGACTACGTCGGCAAGAACCTCCCCACGTCGCTGCGGGAGACGGTCAAGGTCCAGCTCGCCGAGGAGGACGGCCGCGACGCCGTGCTGCTCGGGGTCGAGCAGGCCGCCCCCGCGGTCGAGCGTTAGCTCCCCGTCCGTACGGCCCGCCCGCCGTGCGGCGGCTTCCGCGCGCCCGCATGCCTGAAACCTCCAGCCACCCGGAGAACACCCAGATGAAGCGTCACCTCATCTCGGCCGCCGACCTCACCCGCGACGACGCCGTCCTGATCCTCGACACCGCCGAGGAGATGGCCCGGGTCGCGGACCGGCCGATCAAGAAGCTCCCCACCCTGCGCGGCCGTACCGTCGTCAACCTCTTCTTCGAGGACTCGACGCGTACCCGCATCTCCTTCGAGGCGGCCGCCAAGCGGCTGTCCGCCGACGTCATCAACTTCTCCGCGAAGGGCTCGTCCGTCTCCAAGGGCGAGTCGCTCAAGGACACCGCCCTGACGCTGGAGGCGATGGGCGCCGACGCCGTCGTCATCCGCCACGGCGCCTCGGGCGCCCCGTACCGGCTGGCCACCTCCGGCTGGATCGACGGCGCGGTCGTCAACGCCGGCGACGGCACCCACGAGCACCCCACCCAGGCCCTCCTGGACGCCTTCACCATGCGCCGCCGGCTCGTCGGCGCCGACGCCGGACTCGGCAAGGACCTCGAAGGCCGCCGGATCACCATCGTCGGCGACATCCTGCACAGCCGGGTCGCCCGCTCCAACGTGCACCTGCTGAACACCCTCGGCGCCCACGTCACCCTCGTCGCCCCGCCCACCCTGGTCCCGGTCGGCGTCGAGCAGTGGCCCTGCGACGTCAGCTACGGCCTCGACGACGTGCTGGCCCAGTCCGACGCTGTGATGATGCTTCGTGTGCAGCGTGAGCGGATGAACGCCGCCTACTTCCCGACCGAGCGCGAGTACTCGCGCCGCTACGGCCTGGACGGCGAGCGCATGGCCAAGATGCCGGAGCACGCCGTCGTCATGCACCCCGGCCCCATGGTCCGCGGCATGGAGATCACCGCCGAGGTCGCCGACTCCGACCGCTGCACGGTCGTCGAGCAGGTCGCCAACGGCGTCTCCATCCGCATGGCCGTGCTCTACCTGCTGCTCGGCGGCTACGAGCCGGCCGCCCACCCGTCGCCCACCACCACCCTTGATCGAAGCGCTGCGCGCCTCCCTGCCGGCACCCCCACCGCCGCCCGTACCGAGGAGAACAAGTAACCATGAGCAAGATCCTTATCCGCGGCGCGAAGGTACTCGGCGGCGACCCGCAGGACGTCCTCATCGACGGTGAGACCATCGCCGCCGTCGGCACCGGCCTCGACGCCGGCGACGCCACCGTGATCGAGGCGGCGGGCCAGGTCCTGCTGCCCGGCCTCGTCGACCTCCACACCCATCTGCGCGAGCCCGGCCGCGAGGACTCCGAGACCGTCCTCACCGGCACCCGGGCCGCCGCGGCCGGCGGCTTCACCGCCGTGCACGCCATGGCCAACACCTTCCCGGTCGCCGACACCGCCGGCGTCGTCGAGCAGGTCTGGCGGCTCGGCAAGGAGTCCGGCTACTGCGACGTGCAGCCCATCGGCGCCGTCACCGTCGGCCTGGAGGGCAAGCAGCTCGCCGAGCTGGGCGCCATGCACGACTCCGCCGCCGGGGTGAAGGTCTTCTCCGACGACGGCAAGTGCGTCGACGACGCGGTCATCATGCGCCGCGCCCTGGAGTACGTGAAGGCCTTCGACGGCGTCGTCGCCCAGCACGCCCAGGAGCCCCGCCTCACCGAGGGCGCCCAGATGAACGAGGGCATCGTCTCGGCCGAGCTCGGCCTCGGCGGCTGGCCCGCCGTCGCCGAGGAGTCGATCATCGCCCGCGACGTCCTGCTCGCCGCGCACGTCGGCTCCCGGGTGCACATCTGCCACCTGTCGACCGCCGGGTCCGTCGAGATCGTGCGCTGGGCCAAGTCCAAGGGCTGGAACGTCACCGCCGAGGTCACCCCGCACCACCTCCTCCTCACCGACGAGCTGGTCCGCAGCTACAACCCCGTCTACAAGGTGAACCCGCCGCTGCGCACCGAAGCCGACGTCATGGCCCTGCGTGAGGCCCTCGCCGACGGCACCATCGACTGCGTCGCCACCGACCACGCCCCGCACCCGCACGAGGACAAGGACTGCGAGTGGGCCGCGGCCGCCATGGGCATGGTCGGCCTGGAGACCGCGCTCTCCGTCGTCCAGCAGACGATGGTCGAGACCGGGCTGCTCGACTGGGCCGGCGTCGCCGACCGCATGTCGATGCGCCCCGCGGCCATCGGACGGCTCGAAGGACACGGCCGCCCCGTCTCGGCGGGTGAGCCCGCCAACCTCACCCTGGTCGATCCGGCATACCGTGGGGAAGTGGACCCCGCGGGCTTCGCCTCCCGCAGCCGCAACACCCCGTACGAGGGGCGCGAGCTGCCGGGCCGAGTGACCCACACCTTCCTGCGGGGCCGTGCCACGGTCGTCGACGGGAAGCTCGCGTGACAACACAGACCCTGTACCAACTGGCCGCCGAGCAGAAGTCGGCGGAGGTGACCGACTGGTCCGCCCGGATCAGCTGGGTGATCGGACTCGTCGTCCTCGTCGTGTTCGTCTACTGGCTGATGCGCCAGGGATGGAAGTGGCGCGGGAACCTCCAGTCGGACCTGCCCGCCCCCGCGACCGTCCCGGACGGCTACGCGGACGGCGAGAAGCTGCTCACCCTCTCCGGCCGCTACCACGCCTCGACCACGGCCGGGCAGTGGCTCGACCGGATCGTCGCCCACGGCCTCGGCACCCGCAGCCGCGTCGAGCTCACCCTCACCGCGGACGGCCTCGATGTCGTACGGCCCGGCGCCGCGGACTTCTTCGTCCCCGCCGCCGACCTGCGCGGCGCCCGCACCGAGAGGGCACTGGCGGGCAAGGTCCTGCCCGAGGGCGGCCTCCTCGTCATCACCTGGGCGCTCGGCGACCGGCTGATCGACTCCGGATTCCGCTCCGACCACTCGGCCGAACACCCCGCCTGGGTCGACGCCGTCAACCACCTCACCAGCACTACGGAAGGCATCGCACGATGACGACCTCCACCCGGGGAGCCCAGGTTCCCGCCGTACTCGTCCTGGAGGACGGCCGCATCTTCCGCGGCCGCGCCTACGGGGCTGTGGGGGAGACCTTCGGCGAGGCGGTCTTCTCCACCGGCATGACCGGCTACCAGGAGACGCTGACCGACCCCTCGTACCACCGCCAGGTCGTCGTGATGACCGCCCCGCACGTCGGCAACACCGGCGTCAACGACGAGGACCCCGAGTCGAAGCGGATCTGGGTCTCCGGCTACGTCGTCCGCGACCCCGCCCGCACCCCCTCCAATTGGCGCTCCCGCCGCACCCTCGACGAGGAGCTGGCCAACCAGGACGTCGTCGGCATCAGCGGCATCGACACCCGCGCCCTCACCCGCCACCTGCGCGAGCGCGGCGCCATGCGCGTCGGCATCTTCTCCGGCGCGGCCGTCACCGACGAGGCCGCGATGCTGGCCCGCGTCCAGGAGGCCCCCGAGATGAAGGGCGCCGACCTGTCCGCCGAGGTCGCCACCAAGGAGGCCTACGTCGTCCCCGCGATCGGGACCAGGAAGTTCACGGTCGCCGCGGTCGACCTCGGCATCAAGGGCATGACCCCGCACCGGATGGCCGAGCGCGGCATCGAGGTGCACGTCCTGCCCGCCACCGCCACCCTGGAGGAGATCTACGCGGTCGCCCCCGACGGCGTCTTCTTCTCCAACGGCCCCGGCGACCCCTCCACCGCCGACCACCCCGTCGCCCTCATGCAGGGCGTCCTGGAGCGGCAGACCCCGCTCTTCGGCATCTGCTTCGGCAACCAGATCCTGGGCCGTGCGCTCGGCTTCGGCACGTACAAGCTGAAGTACGGCCACCGGGGGATCAACCAGCCCGTGCAGGACCGCTCGACCGGCAAGGTCGAGGTCACCGCGCACAACCACGGCTTCGCCGTCGACGCCCCGCTCGACAAGGTCTCCGACACCGCCTACGGGCGCGCCGAGGTCTCCCACGTCTGCCTGAACGACCAGGTCGTCGAGGGCCTCCAGCTGCTCGACCGGCCGGCCTTCAGCGTCCAGTACCACCCCGAGGCGGCCGCCGGCCCGCACGACGCCGCGTACCTCTTCGACCGCTTCGTTTCCCTGATGGAGGGCCAGCGTGCCTAAGCGCTCCGATATCCAGTCCGTCCTGGTCATCGGCTCCGGCCCGATCGTCATCGGGCAGGCCGCCGAGTTCGACTACTCCGGCACCCAGGCGTGCCGCGTCCTCAAGGCCGAGGGCCTGCGCGTCATCCTGGTGAACTCCAACCCGGCGACGATCATGACCGACCCGGAGATCGCCGACGCCACCTACGTCGAGCCGATCACCCCCGAGTTCGTCGAGAAGATCATCGCCAAGGAGCGCCCCGACGCGCTCCTGCCCACCCTGGGCGGCCAGACCGCGCTGAACACCGCGATCTCCATGCACGACAACGGTGTGCTGGAGAAGTACGGCGTCGAGCTCATCGGCGCCAACGTCGAGGCCATCAACAAGGGTGAGGACCGCGACCTCTTCAAGGGCGTCGTCGAGGCCGTCAAGGCGAAGATCGGCTACGGCGAGTCCGCCCGCTCGGTCATCTGCCACTCCATGGACGACGTCCTCGCCGGCGTCGACACCCTCGGCGGTTACCCCGTCGTCGTCCGCCCCTCCTTCACCATGGGCGGCGCCGGCTCCGGCTTCGCCCACGACGAGGAGGAGCTGCGCCGCATCGCCGGACAGGGCCTCACGCTCTCCCCGACCACCGAGGTGCTGCTCGAAGAGTCCATCCTCGGCTGGAAGGAGTACGAGCTGGAGCTGATGCGCGACCGCAACGACAACGTCGTGGTCGTCTGCTCCATCGAGAACTTCGACCCGATGGGCGTCCACACCGGTGACTCGATCACCGTCGCCCCGGCGATGACGCTCACCGACCGCGAGTACCAGCGGCTGCGCGACATCGGCATCGCGATCATCCGCGAGGTCGGCGTCGACACCGGCGGCTGCAACATCCAGTTCGCGATCGATCCCACCGACGGCCGCGTCATCGTCATCGAGATGAACCCGCGCGTCTCCCGCTCCTCGGCGCTCGCCTCCAAGGCCACCGGCTTCCCGATCGCCAAGATCGCCGCCAAGCTGGCCGTCGGCTACACGCTCGACGAGATCCCCAACGACATCACCGAGAAGACCCCGGCCTCCTTCGAGCCGACCCTCGACTACGTCGTCGTGAAGGCCCCGCGCTTTGCCTTCGAGAAGTTCCCCTCCGCCGACTCCACCCTCACCACCACCATGAAGTCGGTGGGCGAGGCCATGGCGATCGGCCGGAACTTCACGGAGGCCCTGCAGAAGGCCCTGCGCTCCCTGGAGAAGAAGGGCTCGCAGTTCACCTTCACCGGCGAGCCGGGCGACAAGGCCGCGCTGCTGGCCGAGGCGGTCCGCCCGACCGACGGCCGCATCAACACCGTCATGCAGGCGATCCGCGCCGGCGCCACCCAGGAGGAGGTCTTCGACGCTACGAAGATCGACCCCTGGTTCGTCGACCAGCTCTTCCTGATCAAGGAGATCGCCGACGAGCTGGCCGCCGCCGACAAGCTCGTCCCCGAGCTGCTGGCCGAGGCCAAGCGGCACGGCTTCTCGGACGTCCAGATCGCCGAGATCCGCGGCCTGCGCGAGGACGTCGTCCGCGAGGTCCGGCACGCGCTCGGCATCCGCCCGGTCTACAAGACGGTGGACACCTGCGCCGCCGAATTCGCCGCGAAGACCCCGTACTTCTACTCCTCCTACGACGAGGAGAGCGAGGTCGCCCCGCGCGAGAAGCCCGCGGTGATCATCCTGGGCTCCGGCCCCAACCGCATCGGCCAGGGCATCGAGTTCGACTACTCCTGCGTCCACGCCTCCTTCGCGCTCAGCGACGCCGGCTACGAGACCGTGATGGTCAACTGCAACCCGGAGACGGTCTCCACCGACTACGACACCTCCGACCGCCTGTACTTCGAGCCGCTGACGCTGGAAGACGTGCTGGAGATCGTGCACGCCGAGACCCTCGCGGGCCCGGTCGCCGGTGTCGTCGTCCAGCTCGGCGGCCAGACCCCGCTGGGCCTGTCGCAGGCGCTCAAGGACAACGGCGTGCCCGTCGTCGGCACCTCCCCGGAGGCGATCCACGCCGCCGAGGACCGCGGCGCCTTCGGCCGCGTCCTGGCCGAGGCCGGCCTGCCCGCCCCCAAGCACGGCACCGCCACCACCTTCGACGAGGCCAAGGCGATCGCCGACGAGATCGGCTACCCCGTCCTCGTACGCCCGTCGTACGTGCTCGGCGGGCGCGGCATGGAGATCGTCTACGACGAGACCCGGCTCTCCGCGTACATCGCCGAGTCCACCGAGATCAGCCCCACCCGGCCGGTCCTGGTCGACCGCTTCCTCGACGACGCCATCGAGATCGACGTCGACGCCCTCTACGACGGCACCGAGCTGTACCTCGGCGGCGTCATGGAGCACATCGAGGAGGCCGGCATCCACTCCGGCGACTCCGCCTGCGCGCTGCCCCCGATCACCCTCGGCGGCCACGACGTCAAGCGGCTGCGCGCCTCCACCGAGGCCATCGCCAAGGGCGTCGGCGTCCGCGGCCTGATCAACATCCAGTTCGCGCTGTCCGGCGACATCCTCTACGTCCTGGAGGCCAACCCGCGCGCCTCGCGGACCGTGCCCTTCACCTCGAAGGCGACCGCGGTCCCGCTCGCCAAGGCCGCCGCCCGGATCTCGCTGGGCGCGACCGTCGCGGAGCTGCGCGAGGAGGGCCTGCTGCCCAAGAGCGGCGACGGCGGCACGCTGCCGCTGGACGCGCCGATCTCCGTCAAGGAGGCCGTCATGCCGTGGTCGCGCTTCCGCGACATCCACGGCCGCGGCGTCGACACCATTCTCGGCCCGGAGATGCGCTCCACCGGCGAGGTCATGGGCATCGACTCGGTCTTCGGCACCGCGTACGCCAAGTCGCAGGCCGGCGCCTACGGACCGCTGCCCACCAAGGGCCGCGCCTTCATCTCGGTGGCCAACCGCGACAAGCGCTCGATGATCTTCCCGGCCCGCGAGCTGGTCGCCCACGGCTTCGAGCTGCTGGCCACCTCCGGCACCGCCGAGGTCCTCAAGCGCAACGGCATCAACGCCACCGTCGTGCGTAAGCTGTCCGAGGGCGAGGGCCCGAACGGCGAGCGGACCATCGTCCAGCTGATCCACGAGGGCGGTGTCGACCTCATCGTCAACACCCCCTACGGGACCGGCGGCCGGCTCGACGGCTACGAGATCCGCACCGCGGCCGTCGCCCGGTCCGTGCCCTGCCTGACCACGGTCCAGGCGCTCGCCGCGGCCGTCCAGGGCATCGACGCCCTCAACGGCGGAGACGTCGGCGTCCGTTCCCTCCAGGAACACGCGGAACATCTGACCGCGGCCCGCGACTAGGCAGCCCACAAGGGGGACACCGGAAACGGTGTCCCCCTCTTCATGAGGACACCGTGATGTACAAGTTCTTCTTCCAGCTGGTCTTCAAGCGGATGGACCCCGAGCAGGCCCACTACCTGGCCTTCCGCTGGATCCGCCTGGCCGCCCGCGTCCCCGTGCTGCGCACCTTCGTGGCCGCCGCCCTCGCCCCCCGCCACAAGGAGCTGCGCACCGAGGCCCTGGGCCTGCGGATGCACGGCCCCTTCGGGCTCGCCGCCGGCTTCGACAAGAACGCCGTCGCGATCGACGGCATGGCGATGCTCGGCTTCGACCACGTCGAGATCGGCACCGTGACCGGAGAGCCGCAGCCCGGCAACCCGAAGCAGCGCCTGTTCCGCCTGGTCGCGGACCGCGCGCTCATCAACCGCATGGGCTTCAACAACGAGGGCTCGGCCGCCGTCGCCGCGCGCCTGGCCGCCCGCAACCCGGTCTTCCGCACCACCGTCGGCGTCAACATCGGCAAGACCAAGGTGGTCCCCGAGGCCGACGCCGCCGCCGACTACGTGAAGTCCACCGAGCGCCTCGCCGTCCACGCCGACTACCTCGTCGTCAACGTCTCCTCGCCCAACACGCCCGGCCTGCGCAACCTCCAGGCCACCGAGTCGCTGCGCCCGCTGCTCACCGCCGTGCGCGAGGCGGCCGACCGGACCGTCACCCACCGCCGCGTCCCGCTGCTCGTCAAGATCGCCCCGGACCTCGCGGACGAGGACGTCGACGCCGTCGCCGACCTCGCCGTCGAACTGGGCCTGGACGGGATCATCGCCACCAACACCACCATCGCCCGCGAGGGCCTCGGCCTGAAGTCCTCGCCGGACCTGGTGAAGGAGACCGGCGGCCTGTCCGGCGCCCCCCTCAAGGAACGCTCCCTGGAGGTCCTGGGGCGCCTGTACGGCCGTGTCGGCGACCGGATCACCCTGGTGGGTGTCGGCGGCATCGAGAACGCCGAGGACGCCTGGCAGCGCATCCTCGCGGGCGCCACCCTCGTCCAGGGCTACAGCGCCTTCATCTACGAGGGCCCGTTCTACGCCCGCGCCATCCACAAGGGCCTGGCCGCGCGCCTGGCCGCCTCCCCGTACGCCACACTCGCCGACGCCGTCGGCGCGGAAACCCGGAAGGCAGCGAAATGACCCTGGAACCCTTCGGCGCCCGGCTGCGCCACGCCATGGACACCCGTGGCCCGCTCTGTGTCGGCATCGACCCGCACGCCTCCCTGCTCACCGCCTGGGGGCTGAGCGACGACATCGCGGGCCTGGAGCGGTTCACCCGTACGGTCGTCGAGGCGCTGGCCGACCGGGTCGCGGTGCTCAAGCCGCAGTCCGCGTTCTTCGAGCGCTTCGGCTCGCGCGGTGTCGCCGTCCTGGAGAAGGCCGTCGAGGAGGCGCGTGCGGCAGGCGCCCTGGTCCTGATGGACGCCAAGCGCGGCGACATCGGCTCCACCATGGGCGCCTACGCGGCGACCTACCTGGACAAGGACTCGCCGCTGTTCTCGGACGCGGTCACGGTCTCCCCGTACCTCGGCTTCGGCTCGCTGCGGCCCGCGCTCGACGCGGCGGCGGTCTCCGGCGCCGGCGTCTTCGTCCTCGCGCTGACCTCCAACCCGGAGGGCGCCGAGGTGCAGCGCGCCACGGCCGCCGACGGCCGTCCGCTGGCCCAGCTGATGCTCGACCACATGGCCGCCGAGAACGCGGGCGCCGAACCGCTCGGCTCGGTCGGCGCGGTCGTCGGGGCGACGCTCGGCGACGCGGGTGTGGACCTGGCGATCAACGGCCCGCTGCTCGCCCCGGGCATCGGTGCGCAGGGGGCCACCCCGGCGGACCTGCCGGGTGTCTTCGGCGACGCGGTGCGCAATGTGGTGCCCAGCGTGAGCCGGGGCGTGCTGCGCCACGGTCCGGACGTGACGGGGCTGCGCGAGGCCGCGGAGCGCTTCGCGGACGGGGTCCGCGCGGCCGTCTCGGACCGCTGACCCTGCCACGTAACCGTGTGTTGACGGAATCCTGACCAAAAAAGTCGGTGGTTATGCCCGAAAAGTCCTGGTCGGCAGAGGCTGACCAGGACTTTTCGTCTGTTCTCGCTGACTCCGGCGGCCTTGGCCGCTAGTCTCCGTCGAGAGCCGACGAGCACGGGTTGTTCGCGGCTCACCAGGTGAGGGGCGATCCCGCCGCCTCACCGGTCCGTATCCGACAGATCGACATCCGAGGTGACGTAGGCGTGGCTCTTCCGCCCCTTACCCCTGAACAGCGCGCAGCCGCGCTCGAAAAGGCCGCCGCGGCTCGCCGGGAGCGGGCCGAGGTCAAGAATCGACTCAAGCACTCCGGCGCCTCCCTCCACGAGGTCATCAAGTCGGGCCAGGAGAACGACGTCATCGGCAAGATGAAGGTCTCCGCCCTGCTGGAGTCCCTGCCCGGCGTGGGCAAGGTCCGTGCCAAGCAGATCATGGAACGGCTCGGCATCTCCGAGAGCCGCCGTGTGCGGGGGCTTGGCTCCAACCAGATCGCATCCCTGGAGCGTGAGTTCGGCGGCAGCGCCGCCTGAGTTCTCAGGCACCCCTGAGAACCTGGATAATCGCCCCATGGCTGCAACATCCCGGGGGACGTCCCCCGTACCCCCGGACGTACGTCCGCGGCTGACCGTGCTCTCCGGCCCCTCGGGGGTCGGCAAGAGCACGGTCGTCGCGCATATGCGCAAGGTCCACCCCGAGGTGTGGCTCTCGGTGTCGGCGACGACCCGCAGGCCCCGCCCCGGCGAACGCAACGGCGTCCACTACTTCTTCGTGGACGACGAGGAGTTCGACAAGCTGATCGCCAACGGTGAGCTGCTGGAGTGGGCCGAGTTCGCCGGCAACCGCTACGGCACCCCGCGCCGCGCCGTGCAGGAGCGGCTGGAGGCGGGGGAGCCGGTGCTCCTGGAGATCGACCTCCAGGGGGCCCGGCTGGTCCGCCAGTCCATGGCCGACGCCCAGCTGGTCTTCCTCGCCCCGCCGAGCTGGGACGAGCTGGTGCGCCGGCTCACCGGCCGCGGGACCGAGGCGCCCGAGGTGATCGAGCGCCGGCTCGGCGCCGCCAAGGTCGAGCTGGCCGCCGAATCGGAGTTCGACAGGACCCTTGTCAATACCTCCGTCGAGGATGTGGCACGTGAGCTGCTAGCCTTGATGCTGGAGGCTTCCGGCCACCGCGCCGGCAGCGAATGAATCACCGGCGGCGGGGGTCGCGGCAGCAAAGCCGGTAACAAAGCCCCTGACTGTCAAAGATTTCTTTGATCTTCATCCCCTTCGGAAGGCAGAGCGTGTCCTCTTCCATCACCACGCCCGAGGGCATCATCAACCCGCCGATTGATGAGCTCCTCGAAGCAACCGACTCGAAGTACAGCCTCGTGATCTACGCCGCCAAGCGCGCGCGCCAGATCAACGCGTACTACTCGCAGCTCGGTGAGGGCCTCCTCGAGTACGTCGGTCCCCTCGTCGACACCCACGTGCACGAGAAGCCGCTGTCGATCGCGCTCCGCGAGATCAACGCGGGCCTGCTCACGTCCGAGGCCATCGAGGGCCCCGCGCAGTAAGCGGCGACAACGCACCTTCACCCCGGGCCCGGCGGCATTCCCGCCGGGCCCGAGGTGTGTCCGGGCCGACCGGCCGGCGCCCGCGGCCGTGAGGCAGCATGGGGATGTACGTACGCCGGGTGCGTAACCGAGTGCGGGGAGACGCAGTGGACAAGCCGAAGGTCGTTCTGGGGGTCAGCGGCGGCATCGCCGCCTACAAGGCGTGCGAGCTGCTGCGCCGGCTGACCGAGTCCGGCCACGACGTACGGGTCGTCCCCACCGAGTCCGCCCTGCACTTCGTGGGCGCCGCCACCTGGTCCGCGCTCTCCGGCCACCCGGTCTCCACCGAGGTCTGGAACGACGTCCACGAGGTGCCCCACGTACGGATCGGGCAGCACGCCGACCTCGTCGTCGTCGCCCCGGCCACCGCCGACATGCTGGCCAAGGCCGCCCACGGGCTCGCCGACGACCTGCTCACCAACACCCTGCTCACGGCCCGCTGTCCGGTCGTCTTCGCACCGGCGATGCACACCGAGATGTGGGAGCACCCCGCCACCCAGGAGAACGTCGCGACCCTGCGCCGCCGGGGCGCCGTCGTCATCGAGCCCGCCGTCGGCCGCCTCACCGGCGTCGACACAGGCAAGGGCCGGCTCCCCGACCCGGGCGAGATCTTCGAGGTCTGCCGCCGGGTCCTCGCCCGCGGCACGGCCGCCCCCGACCTGGCGGGCCGCCACGTGGTCATCAGCGCCGGCGGTACGAGGGAACCCCTCGACCCCGTCCGCTACCTCGGCAACCGCTCCTCCGGCAAGCAGGGCTACGCGCTGGCCCGCACCGCCGTCGCCCGCGGCGCCCGGGTCACCCTCGTCGAGGCCAACACCGGACTGCCCGACCCGTCCGGCGCCGACGTCGTCCACACCGGCACCGCGATCCAGCTGCGCGAGGCCGTGCTGAAGGCGGCACAGGACGCCGACGTCGTGGTCATGGCCGCCGCCGTCGCCGACTTCCGGCCCGCCCGGTACGTCACCGGGAAGATCAAGAAGAAGGACGGCCAGGAGCCCGCCCCCCTCACCCTCGTCCGCAACCCGGACATCCTCGCCGAGGTCGCCGCCGAGCGCGCCACGCCCGGCCAGATCGTCGTCGGATTCGCCGCCGAGACCGACGACGTACTGGCCAACGGCCGCGAGAAGCTGCGCCGCAAGGGCTGCGACCTGTTGGTGGTCAACGAGGTGGGGGAGCGCAAGACCTTCGGCTCCGAGGAGAACGAGGCCGTGGTGCTCGCCGCCGACGGAACGGAGACTCCGGTGCCGTACGGGCCCAAGGAGGCGCTCGCCGACACGGTGTGGGACCTCGTGACGGCGCGCCTCGGATGAATTTCCGGTGACACGCCGGGGAATCCGTAACCCGTCCGACACGGGCCGGAACCCTGTCGGCAGCGGGCTTCCGGGGAGTTCCGGACCTGGTGGGGCACGTCACAGGACGGCCAAAGGGCGAGACACGTTGTCCGGCGGCCGGAGCCGACCGATAAACTGCTCCTGGACCGTGCCGGGCGCAGCTCCCGGACCGTCCGGCCAATGATCAGCCAGCAGCCGCTGCAACCCCAGGGAGCGATGTGTCCCGCCGTCTCTTCACCTCGGAGTCCGTGACCGAGGGTCACCCCGACAAGATCGCTGACCAGATCAGCGACACCATTCTCGACGCGCTCCTGCGGGAGGACCCGTCCTCCCGCGTCGCCGTCGAGACTCTGATCACCACCGGTCTGGTGCATGTCGCGGGTGAGGTCACGACCAAGGCCTACGCCGACATTCCGACGCTGGTCCGCAACAAGGTCCTGGAGATCGGCTACGACTCCTCCAAGAAGGGCTTCGACGGCGCCTCGTGCGGCGTCTCGGTGTCCATCGGCGCGCAGTCCCCGGACATCGCGCAGGGCGTCGACACCGCCTACGAGAAGCGCGTCGAGGGCGACGAGGACGAGCTCGACAAGCAGGGCGCCGGCGACCAGGGCCTGATGTTCGGCTACGCCTGCGACGAGACCCCCGAGCTCATGCCGCTGCCGATCTACCTCGCGCACCGGCTCTCGCGCCGGCTGTCCGAGGTCCGCAAGAACGGGACCATCCCGTACCTGCGCCCCGACGGCAAGACCCAGGTCACCATCGAGTACGACGGCGACAAGGCCGTCCGCCTCGACACGGTCGTCGTCTCCTCGCAGCACGCCAGCGACATCGACCTCGACTCGCTGCTCGCGCCCGACATCCGCGAGTTCGTCGTCGAGCACGTCCTGTCGCAGCTCCTCGAGGACGGCATCAAGCTCGACACCGAGGGCTACCGCCTCCTCGTCAACCCGACCGGGCGCTTCGAGATCGGCGGCCCGATGGGCGATGCCGGCCTGACCGGTCGCAAGATCATCATCGACACCTACGGCGGCATGGCCCGCCACGGCGGCGGTGCCTTCTCCGGCAAGGACCCGTCGAAGGTGGACCGCTCGGCCGCCTACGCCATGCGCTGGGTCGCCAAGAACGTCGTCGCCGCCGGCCTCGCGGCCCGCTGCGAGGTCCAGGTCGCGTACGCGATCGGCAAGGCCGAGCCGGTGGGTCTCTTCGTGGAGACCTTCGGCACGGCGGCGGTCGACACCGAGAAGATCGAGCACGCCATCGGCGAGGTCTTCGACCTCCGCCCGGCCGCGATCATCCGCGACCTCGACCTGCTGCGCCCGATCTACGCGCAGACCGCCGCGTACGGGCACTTCGGCCGTGAGCTGCCCGACTTCACGTGGGAGCGCACCGACCGGGTGGACGCGCTGCGCGCCGCCGCCGGCCTGTAGGCAACAGAGCAGGGCCGACTTCCGCCGGAGCCCGGACGCCGTCACGGTGTCCGGGCTCCGGCGCGTCGCGCCCCGGGCCCATGAGGGGAAGGACGGGCGCCGCTGTCCGAGGCGTCTGGTAGGGATGGAGCTGTGAGCAGCGAGAACGAGCGGGCCGAGGAGCCCGGGGCCGGGGCGCCGGAACAGCTTGCGCTGATCCGGGAGACCGTGCGCCGGGCCGACGTGCCCCGCGCCAAGCCGCGCACCTGGCGCGGGGCCGCCCTCGCCAAGGAGCTGCCCGTCGCCCGGGTCCTCGTCAACAAGGGCGCGCTCCACCTCGACCAGTACTTCGACTACGCCGTCCCCGAGGAGCTGGACGCCGACGCACAGCCCGGGGTGCGGGTACGGGTCCGGTTCGGCGCCGGGGGCCGCAATGTGCGCGGCGGCCGGCGCGAGGGCGGCGGCCTCATCGACGGCTTCCTCATCGAGCGGCTGGCCGAGTCCGACTACAACGGGGCGCTCGCCGCGCTCGCCTCCGTCGTCTCGCCGGAGCCGGTCCTCGGCCCCGGCCTCCTCGCCCTCGCCCGCGCCGTCGCCGACCGGTACGCGGGCAGCCTCGCGGACGTCCTCCAGCTCGCCGTCCCCCCGCGCAACGCACAGGCCGAGTCCACGCCGTCGCCCGCGCCCCTGCCCGCCCCCGCGCGGCCCGCCCCCGGGACCTGGGAGCGGTACGAGCAGGGGCCCGCCTTCCTGTCCGCGCTGGCCACCGGGGGCGCTCCCAGGGCCGTGTGGACCGCGCTGCCCGGACCGCACTGGCCGGCCGAGATCGCCACGGCCGTCGCCGCGACGCTGTCCGCCGGGCGCGGCGCCCTCGTCGTCGTCCCCGACGGGCGGGCCGCCGGCCGGGTCGACGCCGCGCTCACCGCCCTCCTCGGCGAGGGGCGGCACGCGTTGCTCACCGCCGGCTCCGGGCCGGGGAAGCGTTACCGGGAATGGCTCGCCGTGCGGCGCGGGTCCGTCCGGGCGGTGGTGGGGACCAGGGCCGCGATGTTCGCCCCCGTCGCCGACCTCGGGCTCGTCGTCGTCTGGGACGACGGGGACTCCAGCCACAGCGACGACCGCGCGCCCTTCCCGCATGTCCGTGAGGTCCTGGAGCTGCGGGCCACGCACGGGCGGTGCGGCTTCCTGCTGGGCTCCCTCAGCTGCACCGTGGAGGCCGCGCAGCTCGTCGAGAGCGGCTGGGCGCTGCCGTTGCGCGCCGGGCGGGAACAGCTGCGGGCGGCGGCGCCCGTCATCCGCACCGTGGGCGACGGCGAACTCGCACGGGACGGGGCGGCCCGTGCCGCCCGGCTGCCCAGCCTCGCCTGGCAGACCGTCCGGGACGGGCTGCGCACCGGTCCGGTGCTCGTCCAGGTGCCCCGCCGGGGGTACGCCCCCCGGCTGGCCTGCGAGCGCTGCCGGGAGCCCGCGCGGTGCCGGCAGTGCGCGGGGCCGCTGGAGGCGCCCGACCAGCAGGACCTGAACTGCGCCTGGTGCGGGCGCGCCGAGACCGCCTGGCACTGCGTGGCCTGCGGTGGCCGGCGGCTGCGGGCCCAGGTCGTCGGCGCCCGGCGTACGGCGGAGGAGCTGGGGCGGGCGTTTCCGGCCGTGCCGGTGCGGACGTCCGGGCGCGACCATGTGCTCGACTCGGTGCCGGACCAGCCCGCGCTGGTGGTGAGTACGCCCGGTGCCGAGCCGGTCGCCGAGGGCGGGTACGCGGCGGCGCTCCTGCTGGACGGCTGGGCGATGACCGGCCGCCCCGACCTGCGTGCGGGGGAGGAGGCGCTGCGGCGCTGGACGTCCGCCGCCGCGCTGGTCCGGGGGCGGTCCGAGGGCGGCACGGTGGTCGTCGTCGCCGAGCCGACGCTGCGGCCGGTGCAGGCCCTGGTCCGCTGGGACCCGGTCGGGCACGCCCGGCGGGAGCTGGCGGAGCGGGCCGAGCTGGGCTTTCCGCCGGTGTCCCGGATGGCCTCGGTGACGGGGGCGCCGGAGGCGCTGGCCGCGTTCCTCGCGGGGGCGCGGCTGCCCGCGGACGCGGAGGTGCTGGGGCCGGTGCCGGTGCCTGCCGCCGAGCCGGGACGGCCTCGGCGGGCGTTCGAGGCGCCGGCGGGGGAGGCCTGGGAGCGGGCGCTGGTGCGGGTGCCGCCGGGGAGCGGGGCGGCGTTGGCGACGGCGTTGCGGGCCGCGCGGGTGGCGCGGGGCGGGGCCGGCGGAGCCGGCGCCGGTGGGGGTGCGGTGCGGGTGCGGGTGGATCCGGTGGACATCGGCTGAGGTCGTTTGCCGGGCGCGGGTGCGTGCCGCTCGGGGTTTTGTCCTCAAGCGCCGGACGGGCTGGGTTTGGTGCGGGCGGGCTTTTGGGCGCGGGCGCGTCTCGGCCGGGGTTTTGTCCTCAAGCGCCGGACGGGCTGGATTTTGGGCGGGCCTTGGTGGGGCGTGCGGGTGTGTCCCGGCTGGGGTTTTGTCCTCAAGCGCCGGACGGGCTGGATTTCGCCGGCGTGCTTGGTTTTGCGCGGGCGCGGTTGGCGCGGGCGGTGGCGCGTGAGTGGTTGGCGCGTGAGTGGCGGGCGCGTGAGCGGGCCGCCCCCTGGCGTGTGTGACGGGGCGGCCCACTCACCCAGGGGTCAGCCGTTGCGGGGGCCCGGGAACGGGTTGGGGCGCTCCGTCGGGGGCTGGGGGGTGCGCGCGGCCGGGACGGTGGGGGCGCGCTGGGGGACCACCTCCGCGGCCTCGGCCGCCGTCGGCTGGGGCGTGGCCCGGCGTGCCCCGTAACGGCGGTGGACGGCCTGCTTGGTGACCCCGAGGGCGGAGCCCACCGCGTCCCAGGAGAAGCCCAGCGAGCGGTCGAAGTCCACAGCCGCCGTGACCAGGGTCTCGACGCTGTCCCGCAGCTCCTGGGCCAGTCTGACCGTGGGGGCCGGGGCCCTGCCGTAGACGACGAAGCCCGCGGACGGGCCGGAGCGGCGCGGACGGTAGACGTTGCCCAGCTGGGCGGTGAGCGTGCGCAGTGCGTCCACCTGCCGCCGGACCCGCTCGATGTCCCGCACCAGGAGGTGCAGGCTGGCCCGCGCTTGGGCGTCGTGGGTTGCGTGGTCGGCCATGAAGAAGCCTCTCGAACCGGCGTTGAAAGGGATCGGGCCGCACCAGGGCGGCTCGCTTCGGTCAATCTCCTTTGACCAACGCCGCACCCGGGGATCTGGTCACGCTCAGGGGGCGTATGAGCACATGCAAGGGGCGCGCAACTGCGCGTACGCCCCCCGGCCCCCGGCCCCATAGACTTGTGCGTTGCTCGTCACCGTAACGTTTCGGCCTGAGAGTCCGGCCTGAGAGGCAGTCAGCCACCTATGAAGCTCGTCTTCGCCGGCACCCCCGAGGTAGCCGTTCCCGCCCTGGACGCCCTGATCGCCTCCGGCCGTCACGAGGTGGCCGCCGTCGTGACCAGGCCCGACGCGCCCGCCGGGCGCGGCCGGCGGCTGGTGGCCAGCCCGGTCGCCCAGCGTG
The DNA here is from genome assembly GCA_036226585.1 of Streptomyces sp. NBC_00708. GTDB lineage: Bacteria > Actinomycetota > Actinomycetes > Streptomycetales > Streptomycetaceae > Streptomyces. Next base: position 1,027,216 of record CP108997.1, on the reverse strand, counting down.
CCGAGGAAGCCGGGATCGAGGTGCTGAAGCCCGCCAGGCCCCGGGACGAGGACTTCCTCGCCCGGCTGCGGGAGATCGCGCCGGACTGCTGCCCGGTCGTCGCGTACGGCGCGCTGCTGCCCAGGGCGGCGCTCGACATCCCGGCCCGGGGGTGGGTCAACCTGCACTTCTCGCTGCTGCCCGCCTGGCGCGGCGCGGCCCCCGTGCAGCACGCGGTGATGGCCGGTGACGAGGTGACCGGTGCCTCCACCTTCCTCATCGAGGAGGGGCTCGACTCCGGGCCGGTCTACGGCGTCCTCACCGAGGAGGTCCGCCCGACCGACACCAGCGGCGACCTGCTGACCCGGCTGGCGTTCGCCGGTGCCGGGCTGCTCGCCGCGACCATGGACGGCATCGAGGACGGCACCCTGCACGCCGTGGAGCAGCCCGCCGACGGGGTCACCCTCGCCCCCAAGATCACCGTCGAGGACGCGCAGATCCAGTGGTCCGCGCCCGCCCTGCGCGTCGACCGTGTCGTGCGCGGCTGCACGCCCGCCCCCGGTGCCTGGACGCTGTTCCGGGGCGAGCGCCTGAAGCTGGTCCAGGCGACCCCCGCCGTGGACCGGTCGGAGCTGGCCCCCGGTGAGCTGTCGGTGGGCAAGAACAACGTCTTCGTCGGCACCGGGTCGCACGCGGTCGAGCTGCTCTGGGTGCAGCCCCAGGGCAAGAAGCCGATGCGTGCCGCGGACTGGGCGCGCGGCGTCCGCATCGTCCCCGGCGAGCTGGTCGGGACCTGAGGCACCGGGACGGGGACGTAGGCTGGGAGGGTTCGCCCTCTCACCTTCAGCGGAGCACCTTTCACGTGAACGACCAGCCGCGTCGCCGTCCCGCCAAGCCGCACCGCCGCCCCCAGAAGGACCCGGTCCGCTTCCTCGCCTTCGAGGTCCTGCGGGCCGTCGACGAGCGCGACGCCTACGCGAACCTCGTCCTGCCCCCGCTGCTGAAGAAGGCCCGTGCCAAGGGCGACTTCGACCACCGGGACGCGGCCCTGGCGACCGAGCTGGTCTACGGGACGCTGCGCCGGCAGGGCACGTACGACGCGATCGTCGCCGCCTGCATCGACCGGCCGCTGCGCGAGGTCGACCCCCCGGTCCTGGACGTCCTGAACATGGGCGTGCACCAGCTGCTCGGCACCCGTATCCCGACCCACGCGGCGGTCTCCGCGAGCGTGGAGCTGGCCCGGGTGGTGCTGGGGGAGGGGCGCGCCAAGTTCGTCAACGCCGTGCTGCGCAAGGTGTCCGCCGACGACCTCGACGGCTGGGTGGCGAAGGTGGCCCCCGCCTACGAGGACGACGCCGAGGACCACCTCGCGGTCGTCCACTCGCACCCGCGCTGGGTCGTCTCGGCGCTCTGGGACGCGCTCGGCGGTGGCCGCGCCGGCATCGAGGACCTGCTCGAAGCGGACAACGAGCGGCCCGAGGTCACCCTCGTCGCCCGCCCCGGCCGCTCCACCACGGACGAACTCACCGAGGAGCTGGGCGAGGAGAACGCCCTGCCCGGCCGCTGGTCGCCCTACGCCGTGCGGATGGCCGAGGGCGGCGAGCCCGGCGCCCTGACCGCCGTGCGCGAGAGCCGGGCCGGCGTCCAGGACGAGGGCAGCCAGCTCGTCGCGGCGGCCCTGGCCAACGCCCCGCTGGAGGGCCGCGACACCCGGTGGCTGGACGGCTGCGCGGGCCCCGGCGGGAAGGCCGCCCTGCTCGCGGCCCTCGCCGCCGGACGCGGCGCCGCCCTGCTGGCCGCCGAGAAGCAGCCGCACCGCGCCCGCCTCGTGGAACGCGCGCTGGCCGGCAACCCCGGCCCGTACCAGGTGGTCACCGCCGACGGCACCCGCCCGCCGTGGCAGCCCGGCACCTTCGACCGCATCCTCATGGACGTGCCCTGCTCCGGTCTGGGCGCGCTGCGCCGCCGCCCCGAGGCCCGCTGGCGCCGCCGCAAGGAGGACCTGGAGGGCTTCGCACCGCTCCAGCGGGGTCTGCTGCGCGAGGCGCTGAAGGCCGTACGGATCGGCGGCGTCGTCGGCTACGCGACCTGCTCGCCGCACCTCGCGGAGACCCGGGTCGTCGTCGAGGACGTGCTCAAGGGACGCGGCGGGGAGCCGTTCGAGGCCGAGTGGATCGACGCCCGTCCGCTGATGCCGGGCGTGCCCGCGCTGGGCGACGGGCCCGACGTCCAGCTCTGGCCGCACCTGCACGGCACCGACGCCATGTACCTGGCGCTGCTCCGCCGTACCGGCTGACCGGCCCCGGAGGGCGAAAACGCCGGGAATGCGCGAACCGTAATGATCCCGTGAGGCTTTGGGGCGCACCGAGGCGGGGAAGTGACGCAGAACATGGCAGGCTTGGCCCATGGCCCAGATCAACCCGAGTATTCTCTCCGCCGACTTCGCGCGCCTCGCCGAGGAGGCGAAGGCAGTCGAAGGTGCCGACTGGCTCCATGTCGATGTCATGGACAACCACTTCGTGCCCAATCTGACCCTCGGCGTTCCGATCGTGGAATCGCTCAGCAGGGCCACGGACACGCCGCTGGACTGCCATCTGATGATCGAGGACGCGGACCGCTGGGCGCCGCAGTACGTCGAGGCGGGCGCCGGGTCGGTCACTTTCCACGCGGAGGCCGCCGCGGCACCCGTCCGGCTGGCCCGGGAGATCCGTGCCAAGGGCGCCCGCGCGTCCATGGCGCTCAAGCCGGCGACGCCCATCGAGCCGTACGAGGACCTGCTCCCCGAGCTCGACATGCTGCTGATCATGACGGTGGAGCCGGGTTTCGGCGGCCAGGCGTTCCTGGACATCATGCTGCCGAAGATCCGCCGGACCCGTGAGCTGATCTCCAAGCACGGCCTGGACCTGTGGCTCCAGGTCGACGGCGGGGTCTCCGAGGCCACCATCGAGCGGTGCGCCGAGGCGGGGGCCGATGTCTTCGTCGCGGGCTCCGCGGTGTACGGCGCCGAGGACCCGGCCGCCGCGGTGCGGGCCCTGCGCGACCGGGCCGACGGGGTGATCGGCTCGGCCGGCTGGGCCTGCGCGCACTGAGGCCGTGACGGCACGGGCGTGCGAGCAGGAGGTCGTCCGGGCCAAGGGCAGATGAACGGGGTCCGACGGGACCCGGCAGGGATCGCCGTATCTGACAGGATGAACGGCGTATCAAGAGCGTGAACAGCAGTGAGGAGAACGCGGTGTCTGCAATGTCGGCGGGCCGGTCCGCCCTGCGGATGGGGCCCGCGGAGCTGGTGCAGGCGGCGGCCATGGCCCGCCGCTTCTACCTCGAGGGCAAGTCCAAGATCCAGATCGCCGAGGAGTTCGGCGTCAGCCGCTTCAAGGTGGCCCGGGTCCTGGAGACCGCATTGGAACGGGACCTCGTACGGATCGAGATCCGGGTCCCGGCGGAGCTGGACGCCGAGCGCTCCGACGCGCTCCGGGCCCGCTACGGGCTGCGTCACGCCGTCGTCGTCGAGTCCCCGGCCGAGGAGCAGGACGACGCGGCCGACCCGGAGAACCTCGGCGAGGTCGCGGCCGATCTGCTCGGCGAACTGGTGAACGAGGGCGATGTGCTCGGGCTCGCCTGGGGCCGCTCCACGATCCATATGGCCGCCGCGCTCGACCGGCTGCCCCCGTGCACGGTCGTGCAGCTCACCGGGGTGTACGACGCGGGCACCGCCGAGCGCGGTTCGGTGGAGGCCGTGCGGCGCGCCGCCCAGGTCTCCGGCGGGGAGGCCCACCCGATCTACGCGCCGATGCTGCTGCCCGACCCGGCGACGGCCGCCGCGCTGCGTAACCAGACCGGGATCGCCCGCGCCTTCGAGTACTTCGACAAGGTGACGGTCGCGGCCGTCTCCATCGGTTCCTGGGAGCCAGGGATCTCGACGGTGCACGACATGCTCTCCGACGAGGAGCGCCGGCACTACGCCTCGCTCGGTGTCGCCGCCGAGATGTCGGCCCACCTGTTCGACGCGGAGGGCCGCCGGGTCGGCCGGGACCTCGGCGAGCGGTGCATCACCGTCGAGGCGGACCGGCTGCGCCGGATTCCCGAGGTGGTGGCGATCGCGGGCGGGCAGCGCAAGGCCGCCGCGATCGGCGCCGTGCTGCGGTCGGGCCTGGTCACCAGCCTGGTCACGGACACGGCCGCGGCCGACTACCTGCTGACGGAGTCCGCGGCCCCGCGTCGGCCGGCCCTGGAGCGCGCGGACCCGGACGGCGACTGACCGTACGGGAACACGGAGAGGGGCGAGCGGTCACGGACCGCTCGCCCCTCTCCGTACACCCGGTGCTCAGTCCTGGGAGAGCCCTAGCACCGTGGCCTCCAGATACTGCTCCGGCTGCTCGTACTGGCTGACGTCGGCCGGGTTGTAGCGCGGTGTCTGCCGGGACCAGTCCAGATTGCCGCGCATCCAGCTGCGCATGCCGTCGAGGTACGGCTCCAGCATCGGCGTCAGCTGCGGGTAGGCCTCCAGCAGCTCGGACTCCGCCGTCAGGAAGCGCTCCGTCTCGACGGCGATCTCCGCGCAGACGTGCTCCAGCGCCTGCTGCTTGCCGTAGCCGCGGTGGTGGCGGACCAGGTGGACCAGGTTGTGGATCTCGCCGAGCACCTGCTCCTTCTCGTACGAATACACGTCATTGGCCCAGCAGACGTGGTTGCAGGACGCCTCCAGCGCGGTGATGAACCGGGGGTCGTTGTGGATCGAGGAGGGTGCCTCGATGCCCGCGACGATCTCTATCAGGTCCATGCAGACGATGATCGCGCCGGTGTGGCGGCGCTTCTCTATGTACAGCTTCTCCGACGGCACCACGCCCGCCGCGCGGTTCCCGGCCTCCCAGGTGGTGGCGGTGGTGAGGTACTTCTTCAGGTGCCAGGCGAACCTGCGCCGCCAGTGCACCGCCGCGGTCGGCGTCGTACGGTGCCACAGGTCGATGAGGGCGACCACGGCGGCGGGCAGTTCCTCGTTCTCCATGACGCCGGTGCGGGTGCCCTCGACCACGGCCAGCATCAGGGCGACGACGTCCCGCACCCGCTCGGGGCTGCGCCCGAGGTGGCCGTCGTCGAGCTGGTCGTCGACCAGGAAGAGCCAGACGAACCAGTCGGCGACAAGGTCCAGATTCTCACTGTCGGCGGTCGGGTAGACCATCCCGACGAACGCGCCGAAGTCCGCCTGCTCGAAGCGCTCCCTGGCCGAATCCCGGTGCACCAGACCGGTGTTGCGGGTCCAGGTGTCCAGATGTTCCCGTACGTGTGCGACATGCGGGTTCGTCCGCTGGGGGAACGGGCAGTAGATGTCCGGCAGTTCGTTCTCCACGGGCGGGTCGTGATCCTCTCCGGTCGTACGGGTGACGGAAGTTGAGCATGCTCCGTCCGTTCATCCGGGGCGTTGCGGTGACCCACGGGACCTGCGCGTTTGAAGCTACCTGACCCCCTGTCACCAGGTCCAGAGCAGATGATCGGGAATGGTTGAAAGCTGTTCGGGTAAGGTCCCCGGGTAAGGCAGGTTCCACTTGCCCGGGACTCCCGCAGCGGTCCTTTGGAGGAACGTACGAGGGCGGGAGTCATTTGCTGTGTCTTCGTGGAAGCGACCTGCGCCATTTCGTATGAAAAAATGAGTGTTATGCGTTTTCTTGAGCCCGGCACCGGTCGTTACACAGAGTCCCCCTCGGTCCCGTACGACCTCACGTACGACGATGTCTTCATGGTTCCGGGCCGGTCGGCGGTCGGATCGCGCCAGGGCGTCGACCTGTCCTCGCCCGACGGCAGCGGCACCACCATCCCGCTGGTCGTCGCGAACATGACCGCGATCGCGGGCCGCCGGATGGCCGAGACCATCGCCCGCCGCGGCGGTCTCGTCGTCATCCCGCAGGACATCCCGATCGAGGTCGTCACCGAGGTCATCTCCTGGGTGAAGACGCGCCACCTGGTGCTCGACACGCCCATCGAGCTGTCGCCGGTCCAGACGGTCGCCGACGCGCTGTCCCTGCTGCACAAGCGCGCGCACGGCGCCGGGGTCGTCGTCGACGCCGAGCGCCGTCCCGTCGGCGTGGTCACCGACCACGACCTGTCCGGCGTGGACCGCTTCACCCAGCTCTCCGAGGTCATGTCCAAGGACCTGGTCGTCCTGGACGCGGACATCGACCCGCGCGACGCCTTCAACAAGCTCGACGGCGCCAACCGCAAGCTCGCCCCCGCGGTCGACGCGGACGGCCGCCTCGTCGGCATCCTGACCCGCAAGGGCGCCCTGCGCGCCACGCTCTACACCCCGGCCACCGACGCCGCGGGCAAGCTCCGGATCGCCGCCGCCGTGGGCATCAACGGCGATGTGGCGGGCAAGGCCAAGCAGCTGCTCGACGCCGGTGTCGACACCCTCGTCGTGGACACCGCGCACGGCCACCAGGAGTCGATGATCAGCGCCGTGCGCGCGGTCCGGGCGCTGGACCCGCAGGTGCCGATCGTGGCGGGCAACATCGTCGCCGCCGAGGGTGTGCGCGACCTCATCGAGGCGGGCGCCGACATCATCAAGGTCGGCGTCGGCCCCGGCGCCATGTGCACCACCCGCATGATGACCGGCGTGGGCCGGCCCCAGTTCTCCGCCGTGCTGGAGTGCGCGGCCGAGGCGAAGAAGTACGGCAAGCACGTCTGGGCCGACGGCGGGGTCCGCCACCCGCGCGACGTCGCCATGGCCCTCGCGGCCGGCGCGTCCAACGTGATGATCGGCTCCTGGTTCGCCGGCACGTACGAGTCCCCGGGCGACCTCCAGCAGAGCGCCGACGGCCGCTTCTACAAGGAGTCCTTCGGCATGGCGTCCGCGCGCGCCGTGAAGAACCGCACTTCCGACGAGTCCTCGTACGACCGTGCCCGCAAGGCGCTCTTCGAGGAGGGCATCTCCACCTCGCGGATGTTCCTGGACCCGGCGCGTCCCGGCGTCGAGGACCTGATCGACTCGATCATCGCGGGCGTCCGCTCCTCCTGCACGTACGCGGGCGCGGCCTCGCTCGCCGAGTTCGCCGAGAAGGCCGTCGTCGGCGTCCAGAGCGCCGCCGGCTACGCGGAGGGCAAGCCGCTGCACGCCAGCTGGAGCTAGGGCCTTTCGCCCCGGGGCCCGTCCGGCCCTGATCCGCCGGACCGGACCCGGCCCGTGGTCTACTGCCGGGGGACGGCACGCGCCGTCCCCCGGCACCGTCGTGCCCGGCTCCGCCCGCGCCACCGCAGAGAAGTGACCCGTACGACGTGCGACTGAACGACCTCGACGAACGCATCGTCCACGCCCTGGCCGAGGACGCCCGCCGCTCCTACGCCGACATCGGCTCGATCATCGGTCTGTCCGCGCCCGCCGTGAAACGCCGCGTGGACCGGCTGCGCGCGGAGGGGGCCATCACCGGGTTCACGGTGCGGGTCGACCCGGCGGCGCTCGGCTGGGAGACCGAGGGGTACATCGAGATCTACTGCAGCCGCAATACGTCCCCGGACTCGATCAAGCAGGGGCTCGCCCGGTATCCCGAGGTCGCGTCCGCGTCCACGGTCACCGGGGACGCGGACGCGCTCGTCCAGGTCTTCGCGGCGGACATGCGGCATTTCGAGCAGGTGCTTGAGCGGATCGCGGGCGAGCCGTATGTGGAGCGGACGAAGTCCGTGCTGGTGTTGTCGCCGCTGTTGCGGCGGTATTCGTCCGGGTCGCCGGGGTAGCGGGTCCCTGCGGGGCGGCCGGGCCGTCGGCCGGTGACGTGGGGTGGACCGGGTCCTCCGGCGACGGTTCCGTCCTCAAACGCCGGACGGGCTGGAATGGGCTGCCGTGGTTTTGAGGCGCGGGTTCGGGCGGTCGGGCTGGAATGGGCTGGGGTGGGCTGCCGTGGTTTCGGAGCGTCGCCGCGGCGCAATGAATCTTCGTCTTGTCCGCGATGTGCGCAACGGATCGGCTGTCGGTGCGCAACAGTCGCGTCTTGTCCGGGGCGAACGGCGGAACGTACCGTTTCTACGTCCCCGCCCCGCCCGTATCGCCCGAGGTCAGCCATGCCGTCGTTGCGCACCGCCCTGTTCCAGAGCTCCGGACGCCCCGGCTCGGTCGCCGGCTCCGTCGAGCTGCTGGCGGACGCCGCGCGCCGCGCCGCCGCCACCGGTGCCCGGCTCCTGGTCTGCCCCGAGCTGTACCTGACCGGGTACGCCATCGGTGACGACGTCCCCCGGCTGGCCGAGGCCGCCGACGGGCCAGCCGCCCGCGCGGTCGCCGAGATCGCCGTGCGGCACGGGGTCGCCGTCCACTACGGCTATCCCGAGCGCGAGGGCGACACCCTGTACAACTCCGCGCAGCTCATCGCCCCCGACGGCACCACGCTCGCCAACTACCGCAAGACCCACCTCTTCGGCGAATTCGAGCAGCGCTGGTTCACCCCCGGCGGGCAGCCCGTGGTCCAGGCGGAGCTGGACGGCGTCCGGATCGGCCTGCTGACCTGCTACGACGTCGAGTTCCCGGAGAACGTACGGGCGCACGCCCTGGCCGGCACCGACCTGCTGCTGGTCCCGACCGCGCTGATGCACCCCTTCTCGTTCGTCGCCGACTCCCTCGTCCCGGTCCGCGCCTTCGAGAGCCAGCTGTACCTCGCGTACGTCAACCGGACCGGCCCGGAAGGCGAGTTCGACTTCACCGGGCTGAGCTGCCTGGCCGGACCCGACGGCACGGTCCGCGCCCGTGCGGGGCGCGGCGAGGAACTCGTCACCGGCGACGTCGACCTCGCCCTGCTGGCCGCCTCCCGGGCCGCCAACCCGTATCTGCGCGACCGCCGCCCCGGCCTGTACGGCTCCCTCGTCTGAGCCCGTCCGCCCCCGTCACGTCTTCGCCCGTCCCGCAAGGAGTCCGTACCCCATGACCGCCGTGCCCCCCGCCGTTCAGCACACCGAGGAAGCGGCCCCGCCGATCACCATGTTCGGGCCGGACTTCCCCTACGCGTACGACGACTTCCTCGCCCACCCGGCGGGACTCGGCCAGATACCGGCCACCGAGCACGGCACCGAGGTCGCCGTCATCGGCGGCGGGCTCTCCGGCATCATCACCGCGTACGAGCTGATGAAGATGGGCCTGAAGCCGGTCGTCTACGAGGCCGACCGCATCGGCGGACGGCTGCGCACCGTCGAGTTCGAGGGCTGCGGCACGGACGGCGAACCGCTCACCGCCGAGATGGGCGCGATGCGCTTCCCGCCCTCCTCGACCGCCCTCCAGCACTACATCGACCTGGTCGGCCTGGAGACGAAGCCGTTCCCCAACCCGCTCTCCCCGGCCACTCCGTCCACCGTGGTGGACCTCAAGGGCGAGTCGCACTACGCCAGGACCATCGACGAACTCCCGCAGGTCTACCGCGATGTGATGGACGCCTGGAACCGCTGCCTGGAGGAGGGCGCCGACTTCTCCGACATGAACCGGGCGATGCGCGAGCGCGACGTCCCCCGGATCCGGGAGATCTGGTCCCGGCTCGTCGAGAAGCTGGACAACCAGACCTTCTACGGCTTCCTCTGCGACTCCGACGCCTTCACGTCCTTCCGGCACCGCGAGATCTTCGGCCAGGTCGGCTTCGGCACCGGCGGCTGGGACACCGACTTCCCCAACTCCATCCTGGAAATCCTGCGCGTCGTCTACACCGAGGCCGACGACCACCACCGCTCCATCGTCGGCGGCAGCCAGCAGCTCCCGCTGCGCCTGTGGGAACGCGAACCGCAGAAGATCGTCCACTGGCCGCTCGGCACCTCGCTGTCCTCGCTCCACGGGGGCGAGCCGCGCGGGGCCGTCACCCGGCTGCACCGTACGGCCGGCAACCGGATCACCGTCACGGACGCCTCCGGCGACATCCGCACCTACCGGGCGGCCGTCTTCACCGGCCAGTCCTGGCTGCTGCTCTCCAAGATCGCCTGCGACGACGCGCTCTTCCCGATCGACCACTGGACGGCGATGGAGCGCACCCACTACATGGAGTCGTCCAAGCTGTTCGTGCCCGTCGACCGGCCGTTCTGGCTGGACAAGGACGAGGTCACCGGGCGCGACACCATGTCGATGACGCTGACCGACCGGATGACCCGGGGCACGTACCTGCTGGACGACGGGCCGGACCGGCCGGCCAGCATCTGCCTCTCGTACACCTGGTGCGACGACAGCCTGAAGTGGCTGCCGCTCTCCGCGACCGAGCGCATGGACGTCATGCTGAAGTCGCTCGGCGAGATCTACCCGAACGTCGACATCCGCGGCCACATCACCGGCAACCCGGTCACCGTGTCCTGGGAGAACGAGCCCTGGTTCATGGGCGCGTTCAAGGCCAACCTGCCCGGCCACTACCGCTACCAGCGGCGCCTGTTCACCCACTTCATGCAGGACCGGCTGCCCGCCGACAAGCGGGGCCTGTTCCTGGCCGGTGACGACATCTCCTGGACGGCCGGCTGGGCCGAGGGGGCCGTGCAGACCGCGCTGAACGCCGTGTGGGGCGTGATGAACCAGTTCGGCGGCGCGACCGACCCGACCAACCCCGGGCCCGGCGACCTCTTCGACGAGCTGGCGCCGGTCGAACTGCCGGAGGACTGAGCGAGATCCCCGGTCACGAATCCGTGGCCGGGGGCTCCTTGTCGTACGCCGACGTGCCCGAGTCGAGCAGCGGCTCCTGGGTCTTGAGGTGGGCCGGGGCGAAGGCGCGCAGGACGTGGTAGCCGGTGATCACGACGATGGTGCCGAGCGCGATTCCGCTGAGCTCGAAGTTGTCGGTGATCTTCAGGCTGACCCCGCCGACACCGATGATGATGCCCGCGGCGGCCGGCACCAGGTTCAGCGGATTGCGCAGGTCGACCTTGCCGTTGAGCCAGATCTGGGCGCCGAGCAGGCCGATCATGCCGTAGAGGATGACGGTGATGCCGCCGAGCACGCCGCCCGGGATCGCGGCCACGACGGCGCCGAACTTCGGGCAGAGACCGAACAGCAGGGCGAAGCAGGCGGCGGCCCAGTAGGCGGCGGTGGAGTACACGCGGGTCGCGGCCATCACGCCGATGTTCTCGGAGTACGTGGTGTTCGGCGGGCCGCCCACCGCGGTGGAGAGCATCGAGGCGGCGCCGTCCGCGGCGATCGCCGTACCCAGCTTGCCGTCCAGGGAACGGCCGGTCATCTCGCCGACCGCCTTCACATGTCCGGCGTTCTCCGCGATCAGGGCGATGACGACGGGCAGGGCGACCAGGATCGCCGACCACTCGAAGCTGGGCGCGTGGAACGAGGGGAGCCCGACCCAGTCGGCCTTCCCGACGCCCGAGAGGTCCAGCCGCCAGTGGTCCACGGACTCGGCGCCGCCGGCGGGGGAGTGGATCTTCCCGAAGACCAGGTCGAGCAGCCAGGACAGCACGTAACCGAAGACGAGCCCCAGGAAGATCGCGATCCGGGAGAAGAAGCCGCGCAGGCACACCACGGCCAGACCGGTGAACAGCATCACCAGCAGGGCCGTCCACTGGTCCTGCGGCCAGTACGTCGACGCGGTCACCGGTGCCAGGTTGAACCCGATGAGCATGACCACCGCGCCGGTCACCACCGGCGGCATCGCGGCGTGGATGATCCGCGCACCGAACCGCTGCACCGCGAGCCCGGCGAGGAAGAGCGCCACGCCGACCACGAACACGGCGCCGGTGACCACCGCGCTGTCGCCGCCGCTCGCCCGGATCGTCGCGGCGACCCCGACGAACGAGAGCGAACAGCCCAGGTAGCTCGGCACCTGGCCGCGCGTGGCCAGCAGGAAGATGGCCGTCGCGACACCCGACATCATGATCGCCAGGTTCGGGTCCAGACCCATCAGGACCGGCGAGACGAACGACGCGCCGAACATGGCGACCACGTGCTGCGCGCCGAGCCCGAAGGTCCGGGGCCAGGAGAGCCGTTCGTCGGGGCGGACCACCGCTCCCGGTGCGGGCGTCTTCCCGTCGCCGTGCAAGGTCCAGCGCACGCCGAGGCCCATGGTTGCTCCCTGTGTGTAGGTGCGTGAGCCCGTAGGCACGGCGCTCGTCGCGGAAAAGATCAGCGCCATGGTAGTGCCGCCCGGCTCGCGCCCCACCGCCGGACCCACCCCTTCCGGTTCGCCGGTTCCGTGGAGCCGGGGCAGGTCAGGGGCGGGGCTCGGCCACGGGTACGTCCCGCACCGCGTCCCCGGCCGCCGGCTTGCGGTCACCGGCGCGCAGCACCCCGGCACCGAGCACCAGACCGAACGCCAGCACCGAGACGAGGCCGAACGACACCACCAGCGAGGTCGCCTCGGCCAGCGAACCGATCGCCGACGGGGCGATGAGCCCGGAGGTGTACGTGATCGTCGCGACGCCCGCGATGGCCTGGGCCGGCCTGGGTCCGCTGCGTCCCGCCGCCGCGAAGGCGAGCGGGACCACCACGGCGATCCCGAGCCCCATCAGCCCGAAGCCGCACATCGCGAGGGCCGCGTGCGGGGCGGTGACCACCAGCACCCCGCCCACCGTGGCCAGGACGCCGCCGGTCCGTACGGTGCGCACCGCGCCGAAGCGGTCGACGACCCGGTCCCCGGCGATCCGGGCGACCGCCATGGTCAGCGCGAACGCGGTGGTGGACGCGGCGGCGAGACCGGCCGAGCTGTCCAGCGTGTCGCGGAGGTAGACCGCAGACCAGTCGAGGCTGGCCCCCTCGGCGAACACCGCGCAGAAGCCGACCGCGCCGATGACCAGGGCCGACTTCGGCGGCAGTGCGAACCGCGGCGGCGGCTCCTCGTCCGGCTCGCTGCGCAGGTCGAGCACCCACTGGCAGGCGGCCAGACCCAGTGCGGTGAGGGTGAGAGCGGCTGTCACGTGGTGCAGCCGGGCGTCGGCGCCCACATGGGCGGCCACCGTGCCCGCCGCCGAACCGATGAGGGCGCCCACACTCCACATCCCGTGCAGCCCGGACATGATCGACTTGTCGAGGCGGTTCTCCACCTCGACGCCGAGCGCGTTCATCGCCACGTCGGACATGCCGGCCGATGCCCCGTACACGAACAGCGCCGCGCACAGCGTGAGCAGGTTGGGGGCCAGCGAGGGCAGGATCAGGGCCAGCGTCCACAGGGCCAGCAGCCCGCGCAGCGCGTTCCGCGCGCCGAAGCGGTGGCTCACCGCACCGGCCAGCGGCATGGCGATCGAGGCGCCGATGGCGGGGAACGCGAGGGCGATGCCGAGCTGGCCGGCGCTGACGCCCGCGTGGTCCTGGATCCAGGGGACCCGGGTGGCGAAGCTGCCGGTCACCGCTCCGTGCACGGTGAAGACCGCCGCGACGGCATACCTGGCCCGTCGCACCTCGCCGGTGCCGAAGACCGTAGCCGTGGATTCTGTTGTCATACCGCCGTGTCCCTCCCCTGAAGCCTTCTCCACGATGCGGGCAGTAAACTATCAGGAACCCTGCCTGATAAATAGACCGCCCGCTCCTCCGGCCCGGCGGTGATCTGGAAGGATTCCGGCATGCCCGCATCACCGAGCACCGCTCGGGCCATCAACGACCGGCTCGCCCTGCGGCTTCTCCAGCAGGACGGCCCGCTGACGGCCACGCAGTTGAAGACCCTCACCGGGCTCTCCCGGCCGACCGTCGCGGACCTCGTCGAACGGCTGAGGGACGCGGGTCTGATCCATGTCGTCGGCGAGACCGGGGCCGACCGCCGGGGGCCCAACGCCCGGCTCTACGGCATCGTCGCGGACCGCGCCCTGCTGGCCGGCCTGGATGTGCGCACCGACAGCGTCGCCGTCGTCGTCGCCGATCTGCTGGGCGCGACACTCGCCGAGGCGACCCTGCCGATCGGCAGCGAGACCGAGGGGGACGAAGCCGTCGAGCAGGCCGTCGCGCTGCTGGCGGCCACCGCCCGGCGCGCGGGGAGCGCGCCCCTGCACAGCGTCGGGATCGGCGCACCGGGGCTCATCGACCCGGTCACGGGGGAGCTGCGGGACAGCAGCGGTCTGCCGTCCTGGCACCGCAGCCTGGTCCGGGCGCTCCAGGAACGGCTGCCGGCGACCGTCCTCGTCGAGAACGAGACGAACCTCGCCGCCGTCGCCGAGCACCGCGCCGGCGCTGCCCGCGACCACGACACGTTCGTCCTGCTCTGGCTCGGCCACGGGGTGGGGGCGGCGGTCATGCTCGACGGGAAGCTGCGCCGGGGGGCCTCGGGCGGCGCGGGGGAGATCGGCTTCCTGCCGGTCCCCGGCACCATCGGCACGCCCTCGGCGCTCAACTGCGACGGGGGCTTCCACTCGTTGGCGGGTTCGGTGCCGCTCTGCGAACTGGCCGCGCGGCACGGCATCGCCGTCACGGAGGAGGGCCGGGAGCCCGGCGGGGCGGCGGCGGTGCGGGCGGCGCTCGCGGGGGAGGGGGACAGCGAGGGCTTCCTGGACGCCGCCGCCGACCGGATCGCGCTGGGCGCCGCCGCGGTGGCATCGGTCCTCGACCCGGGGCTGGTCCTGCTCTCCGGGGAGGTGGGGCATGCGGGGGGCGGCGCGCTGGCCGCCCGGGTCTCGGGGCGGCTGGAGGCGATGTCCCCGCTGCGGACGGAGGTCCGGGCGGGGCTGCTGGGCGGCACGGCGGTCCTGCGGGGGGCGTTGCTCGCGGCGCGGGAGGCGGCGCAGGACGCGCTGTTCGCGCCGCGAGCTTGATCCGCGCCCCGGTCCGGGGCGCGGGGTTCCGTCCTCAAACGCCGGACGGGCTTCAAGAGACGGGCTTCAAGAGACGCGGTTCAGCAGGTGCCCAGGTCCTGCCAGACGCCCCATTCACCGGTGGAGCCGGGCTTCTCGCCCTTCGTCCACCACTTCGCCTTCCACTGGTGGCCGTCCTGGCTCACCGTCGTACCGGCGCCGTACTCCGCGCCCGCGCTCCACGCCGCCGCGGCGCACGCGCCGCCCGACGGGTCCGGGCTCGGGCCGGTCGAACCCGACGGGTCCGGCGTCGGCGTCGAGCCCGTGCCCGGCTCGACGACCGTCGTACCGCGGGCCAGGTCCGCCGCCAGGGCGTAGGACTTGCCGCCGAAGGTCACGGTCCAGTTGGACGGGGTCGACGTCGGCAGATAGTACACGAAGTCCACCTGGACCGAGGCGCCGGGGGCCAGGCTCTGCCAGGACGGCAGCTTCAGGGAGACGCGGTTGTAGTCGCCCTTCAGCCCGCCGACGTTGTTCGCGGCCGTGTGGTCGCTGCGCACGATCGTGGTGCCGAAGCCCGACTGGTCCTTGGCGTTGGCGGGCGCCGAGGTGGAGTAGTCGAACTGGAACTCCGTGCCGCCGGGCAGCGTCGCCTTCGTGTTGTTGGTGATCGTCAGCTTGGGGCTGATCGGGTAGTTCGAGTCGCCCAGCGGGAACTGGCCGAAGGAGACGTCGATGTCCAGGGCCTGCGCCGGCAGGTCGATGGTGGAGCGCTTCGCCCCGTACGGCGCGGCCTTCTTGAAGGTGTCGTACATCGTCGAGGTGAGCGTCGAGCCGGGCTCGTACTGGCCCTTGGACGCGTTCCAGCCGTAGTCGCCGGCCAGCTCCCAGATCATCGTGCCGCCGATGCCCTTGTCGGCCACGTAGTCCGCCTTGGCCTGCACGGACTGCTCGTCCTCGGTGGAGAGGAAGACCTTCTTCTCGGCGTTCCACAGCCACGGCGCGACCAGCGTGGAGTCGTAGTTGCGGACGTAGGCGCCGGTCAGCTTCGTGTCCGCGGGGAACCCGTAGTCCGTGACGTAGTCGCCGACGATGCCCTTCTCCAGGTTCTTGGCGTGCCACATCGGGTTGGAGCCGGCGGGCGCCTCCTTGCCGTTGGTGTCCTCGTCGTGCCAGAGGTTGTCGATGCCGACGGCGCCGTCACCGCACTTGGTCAGCCCCGCGCCGGCCGGGCAGTCGGTGGAAGCCGCCTTGCCCCAGAGGCCGTTGGTGCCGCCCTGCACGTTCTTGAAGCCGCGGGTGTAGTACGGCAGCCCGATGTTGATCCGGCCGGACGGCATCGAACCGCGGAAGTAGTGGTACGCCCAGTCGGTGTTGAGGTAGCCGGTGCCGCCGTACTGCGAGGTGGAGTAGACGCTCGCCTGGGCGAGTTCCGCGTCCTTGCCGTCGTCGAAGAGCGCGGCGTTGGGGCCGACGTACTCGTTCCAGGCGCCGTGCAGGTCGTACGACATGATGTTGACGTAGTCCAGGTACTTCTGGACCTGGAAGGTCTCCATGCCGCGCAGCAGGTAGCCGGACGAGGGGGCCGCGACGCTGAGCAGGTAGTGGTGGCCGTCGGCGGCGGAGGCCCGGTCGAGCTTCTCGCGCAGGGTCTTCATCAGCGCGGCGTAGCTCTTGACCAGGCCGGCCCGGCGGGCGTTGGACAGCGTCCAGTCCAGCGGGTTGCCGGCGTCCTTCATGGTGGTCGGGTACTCGTAGTCGATGTCGACGCCGTTGAAGCCGTACTTCCGGATGAAGTCGACGGTCGAGTCCGCGAAGGTGTTGATCCCGGTCTGGTTGACCGAGCCGTCGGCGTTGGTGGCCATCGAGTAGAAGCCGCCGGAGTCGACCCGCTTGCCGCTGTCGTCGAAGTAGCCGCCGGTCTCGGCCCAGCCGCCGACGGAGACCATCGTCTTGACGTTCGGGTACTGCTTCTTGAACTTGCTCAGCAGGTTGAAATGGCCCTTGTAGGGGAGGTCCGGGTCCATTTCGGCGCCCTTGACGCCCGGCCAGGTCATGCCGGTGGAGGCGTTTTCCGGCCCATCGGCGCCGACGGAGATCTTGTTCGACCCGTCGACGTGGGCGAAGGCGTAGTTGAGGTGGGTGACCTTGTCCCAGGGGATGTCGGAGGCGAGGTAGGCCGGCTTGCCGTCCTTGCCGGTCCGCCAGTTCGTGAAGTAGCCGATGACGCGCCGCGGGTGGTCGGCGCCCATCTTCTCGCGGCCCTCGGAGTCGTACACGGAGCAGTAGGGGACGGCGACGCCCGGCGTCTCGTAGAGCCCGTCGGGGCGACAGGACTCCTGGTCGGCGGCTTGCGAGGGGGCCGCGGCGAGCGAGCCGATCAGCAGCGCGGCGACGGAGACGCCGGCGGCGAGGAGCGAGGCTCTCGCGCGAGTGGGGGACAGCACGTTCGGTTCCTCCTGGGGAGGTCGGCAGAACACAACTGACAAGGGGATGGGTCGTGTTGGGTCCCCGGCGTGCGCACGCCGGGAAACCGGTCCTCGGAGGTGACGCAGAGATTAAGAGGACTAGACCAGTGCGTCAATAGGTCTGGACCATCGGTGATCCATTCCTGTGCGGCTGTCCGAAAAGAGCCCTTGTCACGGGCTGTCTGTGAGCCACTCCACAGCGTTCACCCGTATGGTCCATGCCCGCTCGTGGCACACTGATCGTGTACCAGCAGCAGCGCACTCCGGGGTCGGTGCAATTCCGAACCGGCGGTTATAGTCCGCGACCCGTCCGCATCCAGCGGCCGGTTGACCAGGTGGGATTCCTGGACCGACGGTTAAAGTCCGGATGGGAGGCAGTGCGCGGCGGGCCGTTTCGCGGGTACGCCGCCGTCGGCGGATGGATTCCGGACCACCGGACCATCCGTGTTTTCCGGCTTCCGGCGTCCCTGTCGTGCGTTCCCGCTTCTTCTGTCGTCATCGACAGGCCCCGGAGTCCGTGCCCGAAGAGGCAGGAGGACCCGGTGGACACCGCAGCCGACACCACCGCCATGCGCCGAGCCATCGCGCTCGCCGCCCGCGGTCTCGGCTCCACCAGCCCCAACCCCGTCGTCGGCTGCGTCGTCCTCGACGCCGCCGGTCAGACCGCGGGCGAGGGCTTCCACCAGCGCGCCGGCGGCCCGCACGCCGAGATCCACGCCCTGCGCGCGGCCGGCGACCGGGCCCGCGGCGGGACCGCCTACGTCACCCTCGAACCTTGTAACCACACCGGCCGGACCGGCCCCTGTGCCCAGGCGCTCATCGAGGCCGGCGTCGCCCGGGTCGTCTACGCGGTCGGCGACCCGAATCCGCAGGCCACCGGCGGTGCCGAGACCCTGCGCGCCGCCGGTGTCCGGGCCGAGGCGGGCCTCCTCGCCGACGAGGCCGAGGCGGGCAACGCCGCCTGGCTCACCTCGGTGCGCCGGGGCCGCCCGCACGTCACCTGGAAGTACGCGGCCAGCCTGGACGGCCGGGTCGCCGCCGCCGACGCCACCAGCCGCTGGATCAGCTCCGCCGAGTCCCGCGCCGACGTCCACCGGCTGCGCGCCGAGGCGGACGCGGTCGTCGTCGGCTCCGGCACCGCCCGCGCCGACGACCCCCAGCTCGGGGTGCGCGGCATCGACGGCGCTGTCCAGCCCCTGCGGGTCGTCGTCGACACCCGCGCCACCGTCGTACGGCCCGGCGCCCGGGTCCTCGACGCCTCCGCGCCCACCCTGGTCGCGGTCGCCGAGGACGCCGACGCCCGCCACCTGCCCGACGAGGCCGTCCTGCGCCTCCCGCGCGCCCACGGCGGGTCCGGCCTGGACCTGGCCGCCCTGCTCGCCGCCCTCCACGCGCGCGGCGTGCGCTCCGTACTCCTCGAAGGGGGCCCGGTCCTGGCCGGTGCCTTCGTCGCCGCGGGACTCGTCGACAAGGTCGTCGGCTATCTCGCCCCCGTCCTCCTCGGCGCGGGCCCCGCCGCCCTCGCCGACGCCGGAATCCCCACCCTCGCCGAGGCGTTGCGCCTCGATGTGACGGAGACCGTCCGCATCGGCCCCGATCTGCGCGTCACCGCCGTTCCCGGCCACGCCCGGAAGGAAAACTGAGTGTTCACCGGAATTGTCGAAGAACTGGGTGAGGTCACCGCCGTCGAGCACCTCGACGACGCCTCCCGCTTCCGTCTGCGCGGCCCCGTCGTCACCGAGGGCGCCAAGCACGGGGACTCGATCGCCGTGAACGGCGTCTGCCTGACCGTCGTGGAGCTCGGCGAGCACGAGTTCACCGCCGATGTGATGGCCGAGACCCTGAACCGCTCCAGCCTCGGCGCCCTGACGACCGGCTCCCGCGTCAACCTGGAACGCCCCATGGCGCTCGGCGGGCGGCTCGGCGGCCACATCGTCCAGGGCCACGTCGACGGCACCGGCCGCATCCTGGAGCGCCGGCCCTCCGAGAACTGGGAGATCGTGAAGATCTCGCTCCCGGCGGCCCTCACCCGGTACGTGGTGGAGAAGGGCTCGATCACCGTGGACGGCGTCAGCCTGACCGTGGTGGACGCCGGACCGGACTCCTTCACCATCAGCCTCATCCCCACCACCCTCGCGCTGACCACGCTCGGCATCAAGGGACCGGGCGACCCGGTCAACCTCGAAGTGGACGTCATCGCGAAGTACGTCGAGCGGCTGCTCGGCAACGCCGCGCCGGAGGCCGGGGAGGAGGCGAAGTGAGCGCCCTGCACTGGCTGAACTCCGAGGCCTTCACCGTCCTCGACCAGCACATCATCTGGTCCGACATGATCGGCAACACCGTCGGCCTGATCGCCCTCGCGCTCGGCTGGCTGCGCTCGATCTGGACCTGGCCCGCCCAGCTCCTGTCCGGCGTCGTCCTGGTCGCCGCCAATGTCTCCGTCCAGCAGGCCGGCAGCGTCGGCAAGCAGGTCATCGTCATCGCGGTCGCCGTCTGGGGCTGGCAGCAGTGGACCCGGGGCCGGCAGCAGGCACAGGACGGCTCCATAGCGGTCCGCTTCGCCACCTGGCGCGAACGCGGCTACCTGGTCGGCGGCGCCGCCCTCGGCACCCTCGCGGTGGGCGGCCTGTTCACCGCTTTCCCCTCGCTGTCCTGGAGCCCGTGGGCGGACGCCTACATCTTCGCGGGCACCCTGGTCGCCATGCTCGCCCAGGCCCGCGGCATGGTCGAGTTCTGGTTCGCCTGGCTGCTCGTCGACCTGGTCGGCGTCCCGCTGAACTTCCACAGCGGCCTCGCCTTCTCCGGTCTGATCTACGTCGTCTACGGGGCCCTCGTCCTGTGGGGCATGCGCGACTGGTGGCTGCGTACGCGGACACCCGCTCTGGAAGGAGCCACGGCATGACTGCCCAGCCCACCTGGCTGCACCCGGAACACGAGACCCCCGTCGAGGACCTCGCCCTCGACCCCGTCGAGCAGGCCATCCGCGACATCGCGGCCGGCCGGCCCGTCGTGGTCGTGGACGACGAGGACCGCGAGAACGAGGGCGACCTCGTCATCGCCGCCGAGAAGGCCACCCCCGAGATCGTCGCCTTCATGATGAGCGAGTGCCGCGGCCTGATCTGCGCGCCCATGGAGAACGACGAGCTGGAGCGGCTCGAACTGCCCCAGATGGTCGGCCACAACACCGAGTCGATGCAGACCGCGTTCACCGTCTCCGTCGACGCCTCCGCCGCCCACGGCGTGTCCACCGGCATCTCCGCCGCCGACCGGGCCACCACGCTGCGCCTGCTCGCGGGCGGCACGGCGGGCCCCGGCGACTTCGTGCGCCCCGGCCACATCTTCCCGCTGCGCGCCCGCTCCGGCGGGGTGCTCGTGCGCAACGGCCACACCGAGGCCGCCGTCGACCTCGCCCGGCTCGCCGGCCTGCGGCCCGCCGGGGCGATCGTCGAGATCGCGGGCGAGGACGGCGTCATGCTGCGGCTGCCCCAGCTGGTGCCGTTCGCCCGCAAGCACGGCCTCACGATCATCTCCATCGAGGACCTGATCGCCTACCGCCGCAGCAACGAGCCCACCGTCCGCCGCGAGGCCGAGGTCCGGCTGCCGACCCGCTTCGGTGCCTTCACCGCGTACGGCTACCGCTCCACGGTGGACGGCGTCGAGCACGTCGCGCTGGTCCACGGCGACCTCGGGGACGGCGACGACGTCCTGGTCCGGGTCCACTCCGAGTGCCTGACCGGCGACATCTTCGCGTCCGAGCGCTGCGACTGCGGGCCCCAGCTGCACGCCTCCATGGAGCGGATCACCGACGAGGGGCGCGGCGTCGTCGTCTATCTGCGGGGCCACGAGGGCCGGGGCATCGGCCTGCTCTCCAAGCTGCGCGCGTACGAGCTTCAGGAGCGGGGTGTCGACACGCTCGACGCCAACCTGGAGCTCGGCCTGCCCGCCGACGCACGCGACTACGCGGCCGGCGCCCAGATCCTCCAGGACCTCGGTGTGCGCAGCCTGCGCCTGATGACCAACAACCCCGACAAGACCGCCGCGATCACCCGGTACGGCCTGACCGTCACCGGCCGCGAGCCGATGCCCGTCCAGGCCGGCGAGCACAACCTGCGATACCTGCGCACCAAGCGCGACCGCATGGGACACGACCTGCCCTGGCTCGACGCGGCCACCGCGTCGACCTGCGGCAACCAGTAGCACCACCAGCAGTCACCCGTACAGAGAAGCCAGGAGAGACATGAGCGGCAAGGGCGCACCCGAACTGTCCGTACGCAACTGCGGTGACCTCCGTGTGGCGGTCGTCGCCGCACAGTGGCACGAGAAGGTCATGGACGGACTCGTCGACGGCGCGCTGCGCGCCCTGCACGAGCTGGGCATCGACGAGCCGACCCTGCTGCGGGTCCCCGGCAGCTTCGAGCTCCCGGTCGTCGCCAAGGTGCTCGCCGGACGCGGGTACGACGCGATCGTCGCCCTCGGCGTGATCATCCGCGGCGGCACCCCGCACTTCGAATACGTGTCCCACGGCGTCACCAACGGCCTCACCCAGGTCGCCGTCGACACCGGCGTCCCGGTCGGCTTCGGCGTCCTCACCTGTGACACCGAGGAGCAGGCACTCGACCGCGCGGGCATCGAAGGGTCCAACGAGGACAAGGGGCACGAAGCGGTCACCGCCGCCGTGGCGACCGCCGCCACACTGCGCTCGGTCAGCGAACCCTGGCGCTGAGTGCGGGCCCGGCACCCCGTATTCTGAGCACATCATGGCGAACAAAACCTTCGAAGAGCTCTTCGCCGAGCTGCAGCTCAAGGCCGCCAACGGCGACCCCTCCACCTCCCGCACCGCCGAGCTGGTGGACAAGGGGGTCCATGCCATCGGCAAGAAGGTCGTCGAGGAGGCCGCCGAAGTCTGGATGGCCGCCGAGCACGAGAGCAAGGACGCCGCCGCCGAGGAGATCTCGCAGCTGCTGTACCACGTCCAGGTGATGATGGTCGCGCGCGGGATCTCCCTCGACGACGTCTACGCCCACCTCTGAGCAAGGCCCCGCACGCTCCCGTACGTCATCCCGCCACACCTTTCGCAAAGGAAACCCGACCTCATGCTGCGCATCGCCGTCCCCAACAAGGGTGCTATCTCCGGGCCTGCGATGGCGATGCTCCATGAGGCGGGCTACAAGCAGCGCAAGGAGTCGAAGGAACTCGTCCTCGTCGACCCCGCCAACGAGGTCGAGTTCTTCTACCTGCGCCCCCGCGACATCGCCATCTACGTCAGCTCGGGCCGCCTCGACATCGGCATCACCGGCCGCGACCTGCTGCTGGACTCCGGCGCCGAGGCCGAGGAGATCCTCCAGCTCGGCTTCGCCCGCTCCACCTTCCGCTACGCCACCAAGCCCGGCACCGTCACGGACCCCGCGGACTTCGGCGGCCTGACGATCGCCACCTCCTACGAGGGCATCGTCGCCAAGCACCTTGCCGAGTCCGGTGTCGACGCCTCCGTCGTCCACCTCGACGGCGCCGTCGAGACCGCCATCGAACTCGGCGTCGCCCAGGTCATCGCGGACGTCGTCGAGACCGGCACCAGCCTGCGCAACGCCGGCCTCGAAGTCATCGGCGAACCCATCATGACCTCCGAGGCCGTCGTCATCCGGCGCACCGGCGCCCCCGGCGACGAGCCCAAGGTCCAGCAGTTCCTGCGCCGCCTCCAGGGCGTCCTGGTGGCCCGCAGCTACGTGATGATGGACTACGACTGCCGCGTCGAGCACCTGGAGCGCGCCGTCGCCCTCACGCCGGGCCTGGAATCGCCGACCATCTCCCCGCTGCACCACGAGGGCTGGGTCGCCGTCCGCTCCATGGTCGCCGCCGCCGAGGCGCAGCGGATCATGGACGACCTGTACGACCTGGGCGCCCGCGCCATCCTCACCACCGCGATCCACGCCTGCCGGCTCTGACGGCGGGACGGAAGAAGAGCACGATGTCAGCCCCCACACCCCCGCCCGGCCTCCCGGCCCTGCCGGTCACCTTCCGGCCGACCCGCACCCGGGTGGTCCTGCTGACCGTCGGAGCGGCGATGTTCGCCGTCATCACCGTCGTCGCCTTCACCCTCGAACAGCTCAGCGGGGGAGAGCGGGTCAGCTTCGTTTTCACCGCGCTGCTCTTCTTCGGCGTCCTGGCGCTGCTCAGCCGCCCCAAGGTCGTCGCGGACGAGGAGGGCGTGACAGTGGTCAACCTCACGCGCACCCGGCGCCTCTCCTGGGCGCAGATCGTCCGCGTCAACCTGCGGGTGGGGGATCCGTGGGTCTTCCTCGACCTCAGCGACGGCACCAGCATGCCCGCCCTCGGCATCCAGCCCGGCATCGCCAAGCAGCGGGCCATCCAGGACGCACGGGCCCTGCGGGCCCTCGCCGAGAACCACGGCACGGGCGCCGACAACGGCTGAGCCCCCTCCCCCGTACGGCCTCCCGTTGATTACTCTGGAGGGCGGCGGCGCCCCGTGCGCGCCCCGCCCCGCCCAAAGGCCCACGCGGCCGGCGGGGCTTTTCCTGCGACCCGAGGAGTGACTCCCTCCAGCAATGGACGGATCGTCCGGTAGTACCTGCGCCGCCCCCTCCGCGGAGGCGGCGGCATGACAACCCCCCTCTTGCTGCTCAGCGCGGCATTCCTTCTCATCCTCGCCAACGGCTTCTTCGTGGCGGCCGAATTCGGGCTCGTCACCGTGGAACGCGCGGACGCCGAGCGCGCCGCCGCCGAGGGCGACCGGCGGGCCCGCACCGTCGTCGACGCCCTGCGCGAACTCTCCTTCCAGCTCTCCGGCACCCAGCTCGGCATCACCATCACCTCCCTGGTGGTCGGCATGCTCGCCGAGCCGGCGCTCGCCCAGCTGCTGGACGGACCCCTCGCCCTGACCGGGCTGCCCGACGGCGCGATCCCGACCGTCAGCGTGGTGGCCGGCATGCTGCTCGCCGCCGCCGTCCAGATGGTCATCGGCGAACTCGTCCCGAAGAACTGGGCGGTCTCCCGCCCGCTCACGGTCGCCCGGTTCGTCGCCGGACCGCAGGCCCGCTTCACCCGCCTCTTCCGGCCGGTCATCGGCGCCCTGAACACCGCGGCCAACCGGCTCGTACGCCTCCTCGGCGTCGAGCCCACCGAGGAGCTGGCCTCCGCCCGCACCCCCGGTGAGCTGGTCTCCCTCGCCCGGCACTCCGCCGAGGCGGGCACCCTCGAACAGGACACCGCCGACCTCTTCGTGCGGACCCTGTCGCTCGCCGGGCTCACCGCCCAGCACGTGATGACCCCGCGCGTGAAGGTCAGCGCCCTGCAGACCTCCGCCACCGCCGCGGACGTCCTCAACCTCACCCGTGCCACCGGCCTGTCCCGCTTCCCCGTCTACCGGGAGCGCATCGACGAGGTCGTCGGCATGATCCACCTCAAGGACGCCCTCGCCGTCCCGGCCGCCGACCGGCTGCGCACCACCGCGGGCCGGATCGCCGTGCCGCCGCTCCTGGTGCCGGAGACGCTGCCCGTCGAACAGCTGCTCCAGCGGCTGCGCAAGGAGCAGCCGATCGCCGTCGTCGTCGACGAGTACGGCGGCACCGCCGGCGTCGTCACCCTGGAGGACATCATCGAGGAGCTCGTCGGCGAGGTCCGCGACGAGCACGACGCCGAGGGCGCCGACCGCCCCGAGCTGGCCCCCGCCCCGCCCGAGGACGGCAGGCCCGCCTGGGACGCCGAGGGCAGCTGCCGCGTCCTCACCCTGCGCCGCATAGGACTCGACGTGCCCGACGGCCCCTACGAGACCGTCGCCGGGCTCGTCGCCGACCTGCTGGGCCGCATCCCCGCGCCCGGCGACCGGGCCGAGCTCCCCGGCTGGCGGATCGCGGTCCGCCAGGTCGGCCACTACCGCGCCGAGAAGGTCCGCTTCGTACGCGCGGCGGAGGTCCCCGGCGCCGAGGTCCGCGGCGCGGACGCCCCGGAGCCGGCCGTTCTGGAGGCGGCGCGATGAGTCTCGTGCAACTGCTCTTCGCCGCACTCCTGGTCCTGGCGAACGGCTTCTTCGTCGGCGCGGAGTTCTCCCTCGTCTCCGTGCGCCGCAGCCAGGTCGAACCCCTCGCCGCGGCCGGTTCGGGCCGCGCCCGCCAGGTGATGTACGGCCTGGAGAACCTGCCCCGGATGATGGCGGCGGCCCAGTTCGGCATCACCGTCTGCTCCCTGACCCTGGGAGCCGTCGCCGAACCCACCGTCGCCCACCTCCTGGAGCCGGTCTTCGCCGCCGTGCACCTGCCCGAAGGGCTGATCCACCCGCTCGGTTACGTGCTGGCGCTCGTCCTCGTCGTCTTCCTCCACCTCGTCATCGGCGAGATGGTCCCGAAGAACCTGGCGATGGCCGCGCCGGAGAAGACCGCGCTCTGGCTCAGCCCCGGCCTCGTCGGCTTCGCCCGGCTCTGCCGGCCGGTCACCGCGGCGCTCGGCGCCTGCGCCCGGCTGGTGCTCCGCCTCTTCGGCGTCGAACCGAAGGACGAGGTGGAGGCCGTCTTCACGAGCGAGCAGCTCAACCGTCTGGTCGAGGACTCCGGGCAGGCCGGTCTCATCGAACCCGAGGCGCAGGAACGGCTGGAGGACGCGTTGGAGCTGGGCAGCAGGCCCGTCACCGACGTGCTGCTGCGCCGGGCCGCCCTGGTGACGGTGGACCCCTCCGTCACCCCGCGCCGGATCGAGGAGCTGACGGTCCGCACGGGCTTCTCGCGCTTCCCGGTCTGCGCCGAGGGCGGCGGGCCCTTCATGGGCTACCTGCACGTCAAGGACGTCCTCGACCTGGAGGACGGTGAGCGGGCGGTGCCGCAGCAGCTGTGGCGCCCGATGGCGACCGTACGGGCCGAACTCCCGCTGGACGACGCCCTTACCGTGATGCGCCGCGCCGCCACGCACCTCGCCCAGGTCGCCGACGCCTCGGGCCGGGTGCTCGGCCTGGTCGCGATGGAGGACGTCCTGGAGACGCTGGTCGGCGAGGTGCGCGACCCGGCGCACCGGGTGGCGGAGCCGCGCCGTACGGAGGAGCGGACGGCGGACCCGGACGGGGCGGGCGCCCTGGTCGGCTGAGCCGCACCCCGGCCGCCGGAGGTTTCCGGCGGCCGGGGCCGCTGTTCACATGCCCGGCGGTTCCTGCTGCCCCCGGCCGACCGGCCCGCGCCCCGACAGCACCTCGCCGTACGCCTGCATCAGGTCCGGCAGCCGCAGCGTCGCCAGGTCGTCCCGGGTCGGCACCGTCGTACAGCCGGAGAGCCGCAGATCGCGGTAGGCGCAGCTCTTCTCGTACAGCGTCCGCAGGAAGCGGCCGTTGCCCAGCTCGTCCAGCCAGCCCTGGCCGATGACATGGCCGCTGATCGAACGCAGCTCCTCCAGTGACTCCTCGTCCCAGGCGTCGCCGTTCTCCGCGGCCAGCACCTCGCCGATCGCGGTGAGCTCCAGCGGCCGGTAGCTGGGGAAGTCCACCCGGGTGGTGAAGCGCGAGGAGAGCCCGGGGTTGGTGGACAGCAGCCGGTCCATGCCCTCCGGATAGCCGGCCAGGATGACGACGAGATGGTCCCGGTTGTCCTCCGCCCGCTTGAGCAGGACCTGAAGGGCCTCGTCGCCGTACGCGTCACCCTTGCTGTACCCGGTGTTGGAGAGGCTGTACGCCTCGTCGACGAACAGCACCCCGCCCAGCGCCGAATCGATCAGCTCGTTCGCCTTCACCGCGGTCTGGCCCAGGAACTCGCCCACCAGATCCGCCCGTTGGGCCTCCACCAGATGGTCGCCGCCGAGCAGGCCCAGCGCGTAGAACACCCGGCCCAGGATGCGGGCCACCGTCGTCTTGCCGGTGCCGGACGGCCCGGAGAAGACGAAGTGCCGCTTCGGTGGCTGTACGGGCAGCCCCTGGCCCGCCCGCAGCCGCGCCATGTTCAGCTGCGCCGACAGGGCCTTCACCTGCCGTTTCACCGGCTCCAGACCGACCATCCGCTCCAGCTCGGCCAGCGCATCGGCCAGCAGCGCCGGGTCGCTGGGCCCGGCCGGGAAGGGCTGCGCCGGCCCCGAGGCCTTCGCCCGTACGCCGCCGCCGGGCAACGGGGAGACCCCGACGCCGGGCGGGTCGGCGGGCTCACCGCCCGGTGACAGCTCCCGGCCGTCCGTCTGCTCGGCGCCCGGCGACGGCGCGGACTCCGCCAGGCCCTCCGCGTAGACCCCGTCCGCCTCCATGCCGGTCAGGGACACGGCTGCCAGCCCGGAGATGTCCTCGGTGCCGTCGAGCCCGTCGTAGTCCGCGATGGCCGCGAGACGCGCGGAGGTGTCCATGAAGGCGGGGTCGATCCGGTGCACGGCCCGGTACAGCGGCAGGGCCGCGGCACTGCGGCCGGTGCCCTCGTGCGCGCGGGCCAGCCAGTAGCGCAGCTCCTTGCGCTGCGGCTGTTCGCTGCGGCAGCGCATCAGGGCCGTCGCGAGCATCGGCTCGGCCTGCCCGTACATCTCCAGCCGCACCCGTGCCATCCCGCCGAACAGCCCCGCCTCGATGCCGAGCATCGGATCGTCGATCAGCTGCTCGGTGTGGCGTACGAGCTGCTCCCAGTCCTTGACCAGATAGGAGCGGCAGGCGTGCAGGAAGCGGACCTGGGCATCCGTCTCCACCGGCGGCAGCGCGGCCAGCGCCCGGTCCAGCTCGGCCACATGGCGGCCGTCCAGCCAGTGCGAGGCGTGCGCCAGCAGCAGGTCGCGCGGGCTCTCCAGGACCGGCTGCACCCACCAGCCCAGCCAGTACCAGGAGTTCAGCGTGCGCCGGTGGCGGCCGCGCTGTTCACCGAAGCGGTCGCGGTGGCGGTGCATGTGCAGCAGGGCCGACGCCGTGTCGACGCGCAGCGCGTGCAGACCGAGCCATGCGTCCGCCATACCGGGGTCCTGCCGGACGGCCGCCCGGAACTCCTCCTCCGCCTGCGGATAGGCGCCCATCGTGTAGGCGTCCACGCCCCGCAGCCACGCGAGGTCGGCCGGGGCCTGTGCGCCCTGCGTACCGAAGCCCATCAGGTCCCCCACAAACGTGCCCCCAGGATGTCCCGCCGCCCGAAAGCCCGCCGAGGCGCGCCGAATCGCTGTGCCGTGGACGGGAATTGACCGCACCGAGAGGCATCGTACCTGTGCGGTGCGTATCCGACGAAGGGTGCCGCAGGCCCAGGACGCGTCGTGACCCAGGGTGAGATCGGGAGGGTCGGAGAGGTGCGGGGAGCACAGGACGAAGCCCCCGATCACGGGGGAACAACCGGGGGCTTCGCGTCTGTGGGGGCTCCGAAAAGCCGCACATTGAGAACGTAAGACCTGTACCGCCCCCCGGTCAAGCGGAGTTGAGGTACTCGCGAGTCGATTTCCGGTTGCTCAGTACGGAGACGCGAGCCGGTCACACCCGGTGACGGAACGGTTCAGCACCGCTCCCGTACGGGTCCCTTCCGCCACTCGTACCCCACAGGCAACTGCCGTACCAGAGCATCCGCCCAGGGGCGGGACGGGTCGGCCGAGAAGTGGGCCGTCTCGGCCGCGGTCCAGCCGTCCCAGAACGAGCGCAGCGCGGGCCCGTCGCGCCTGCGGCCCCGTTCCCAGGACTCCTCGGCCCCGAGATCCATCCACAGCAGCCGGGCCAGCAGGGGCCGCAGGGAGCGCCGGCCGGCACCGACCCCCTCGATCAGGATCACGGGGGCGGGCTCCAGGGTCCTGACCGGTCCGAAGGCCCGCTCCGTCCAGTCGTACGGGGCGTACCGCGCGGGCTCGCCGCGCGAGAGCGGCCCCGTCACCTGCTCGCGCAGCCGGTCCGTCCAGGCGAACAGCTCCTCGTGCGTCGCCAGGTCGTCCAGGTGCAGCACGGGCGCCCCGCCGAGCGCCGTCGCGAGCCGCCCGGCGAAGGTGCTCTTGCCCGATCCCGCGTGCCCGTCGACGGCGATCAGCCGCACCGGGCCGCAGGACGGCGCGAGAGCGCGCAGCCGGGCGGCAGGGGAAGCGAGGTCGTCCATGGGCCCAGCCTACGAGCCGGGTGCGCGCTGGGCCGTTCGGACCAGCCGCAGGTCACGCCAGTGGTAGAGACCAATATTGGTTGATCGGCACGGGCCGAATCGCTGGCCGAACGGGGACGCGAACCGCGATAGTTGGCGCACTGTCGTGCACCGCAGCCCCATTCCGCCGACGACCGGGGGTCTCGCCCATGCCCAGTCCCACCTCACGCCGTACCGTGCTCGCCGCCGCCATCGCCGCTGCCGCCGGCGCCGGAGCACTGTCGTCCGCCGCCTCCGCGTCCGCCGCCCCGCGCCGCGACAGGCCCGCGCCGCCCTCCGTGGACAACCATGCCTGGACCACGTACCCCGACTGGCGTTTCGGCCGGAACGAGGGGACGCGCGCGGTCGCCGGCCTCCGCGCGGGCCTCGCCATCGCCCACCCGCTGGGCCGTACGGACTACACCGACCCGCACACCGGCACCACCGCCGCGTGGGAGTACGCGATCTGGACCTCACCGGTCCACCGCTCCTCCGTCCCCGCCACCGAGGTCATCGCCTCCTGGAACGCGGACACCCCGGCCGGCACCTGGATCCAGACCGAACTGCGCGGCAGCTACTCCGACGGCACCGAGACCCCCTGGTACGTGATGGGCCGCTGGGCCGCCGGTGACGGGGACATCCGCCGTACCTCGGTGGACGACCAGAGCGACGGCAAGAGCTCCATCTGGACGGACACCTTCTCGGTGGACGACGCCGCGAGCGGCCTGCGCCTGGTCTCGTACCGCCTCCGGCTGACCCTGTACCGCACCCCGGGCACCCGGCTCACCCCGACGGTGTGGCGGGTGGGCGCGATGGCCTCGGACATCCCCGACCGCTTCACGGTGCCCGCCAGCACCCCGGGCCTGGTCCGCGAACTGCCGGTGCCGCGCTACTCGCAGAACCTCCACGTCGGCCAGTACCCCGAGTACGACAACGGCGGCGAGGCGTGGTGCAGCCCGACCTCCTCGCAGATGATCATCGAGTACTGGGGCCGCAAGCCCTCCGCCGACGACCTCGCCTGGGTCGAGCCCGGCATACAGGATCCCCAGGTCTGCCACGCGGCGCGCTTCACGTACGACAACCAGTACGAGGGCTGCGGCAACTGGCCGTTCAACGCCGCCTACGCGGCCACGTACCGCGACATGAGCGCCGCCGTCACCCGGCTCGGCTCCCTGAACGACGTGGAGACCCTGGTCCGCGCGGGCATCCCGGTCATCACCTCGCAGTCCTTCCTCAAGGAGGAGCTGACCGGCGCGGGCTACGGCACCTCCGGCCATCTGATGACGGTCATCGGCTTCACCGCGGACGGCGACGTCATCGCCAACGACCCCGCCTCCCCGAACGACGACGCGGTCCGTCACGTCTACAAGCGCCACGAGTGGGAGACGATCTGGCTGCGGACGAAGCGGTACGACGCGAACGGCAACGTCAAGAGCGGGACGGGCGGGGTCTGTTACGTCTACTGGCCGGCCCGCCCGACCCCGGCGCAGCGGTGGGCGCTGCGGTCCTTCGGGCTGGTCTGAGCCCGCCGCTCGTCCCCGGCCCGGACCCGTGTGGGGCGGTGAAGTCCACTGCCCCGCACGGCTGGTGACTGCCTTTCCGGTGAATCCTCCGCTTCACCGGACCGTGCTCCGGCCTCCGGGCTACAGTCGTGGCGGGACGACATACGGCCGTGAGCCCGGGGGGTCGGATGGTGCGGCGCGACCACGACGAGGACGCCGACGACTGGTTCGGCGGCGACGAGCCGCTGGACGTCGAGGCGGCCGACGGTCACCTCGCCCTCGCCCCGCCGGCGCAGGCGCTGGGTGTCGCCTCCTTCAGCTGGCAGTGCTCCCGCGAACCGGGGGAGACCCCGCCCTGCACCACCGACAAGCCGGGCAGCATGGACTTCCCCCAGGACGGCGAGTTCCTGTGCGCGTGCGGCGCGGAACTGGTCTACCGGCGGCGGAACCCGCAGGGCTGAGCCGGGGCGGAGACCGGGAGGGCTGCCATGGGGATCATCTCGGCGCTGGCGTCGGGGCCGGCGAAGCGCTGGACGGCGCTGATCAGCGGCGGTGCCTACGCGTTCACCGC
Source organism: Streptomyces sp. NBC_00708 (assembly GCA_036226585.1). Classification (GTDB taxonomy): domain Bacteria; phylum Actinomycetota; class Actinomycetes; order Streptomycetales; family Streptomycetaceae; genus Streptomyces. Next base: position 996,009 of record CP108997.1, on the reverse strand, counting down.
CGTGGCCGTCCTGCTGCTGCGCCCCTGGCGACCGCCCGCTGGCATCTGCCCGGCATCCGGCCCCACCACCGTGGTCTGCGACGCCGGCCACGGCGAGCCGCTGGCGCTCGCCGCCCTCGGGGTGCTCGCCGTCGTCGCCGCGAGCGGTGCCTCCCTCGTGGTGACGGCCCTGGCGGGGCCGCTCGTGCATCTGCTCTCCGGTACCGCGCTGCCCGTACGCGGACCGGCCGCCGCCCTGGTCGCCCGCCGGATCGCCGGGCGGGTGCGGGCGAAGCGGCGGCTCACCGCCCGGACCGGGGAGCCGTGGACGGGCCGCGCCGCCGCCGAGGCGCGCCGCAAGCTCTTCCGGCGGCCGGTGCAGGACGTGCTGACGGCCCCGACCAGGATCGGCGACAGCTTCGCCGCCATGGGCGAACGCATCCTGGGACGCCACCGGCTGGACGCCCAGCTCTGCTGGCCGCTGCTCCAGCAACTGTTCGACGAGCCCGCCCGGCGCGACCTGGAACGCGCCTCGGACCAGGTGCTGGGGCGGGCCCGCAACCTGGTCTGGGCGGCGCTCACCGTCGTCACCGCGCTGCCGCTCGCCCTCCTGGACCGCGTCGCCCTCTGGCCCGCCGTACTCGCCGCCCTCGCCGGCGCCCTGGTCGGCGCGCTGCTGCTCGCCGGGCTGGGGGACGGCGTCGACGAGTACGCGGACACCGTGGAGGCGGCGCTGCTCCGCCACCGGGACGCGCTCTACGCGGCGGCGGCCTGGCCGCTCCCGGAGGGCACGGCGGACGAGAGGCGGACGGGCCAGGAGTTCACCGCGTACCTCCGGCGCACCGGCCACTCCGCCCCGCAGGTCACCTTCGCGCGCCCGCCCGAGGAGCCGGAACCGTGATCGACTACACCCACCCGGGGCGGGGGCGCGGCCGGGAGAGCGAGCTGGCGGCCGCCCTCCGCGCCGCCGGGGACCACGCCGAACGCCTCCTTCGGCCGGGCGCGCACGCCGAGGCGCACCCGGCGACGGAGTTCACCGACTGGTACGACACGGTGCAGGCGGTGGCGGACGCCTGCACCGGGGTCATCGCGGCCGGCGACGTGCCCCCGCCGGACGAGGCACGGACGCTGGACACCTGGCTCCTGCGCGCCACCGACTGCCTGGGGCCCTGCCGCCGGCTGCTCCGCGAGGCCCGCCCGCTCGTCGAACCGCCCATGAGCGACGACGAGGTGCGGGACACCTACCTCGCCCTCCTCGAACTCACCCATCTCGTGTACGAGTCGGCCGACCACGTCCGCCGCACGCTCGCCGGCCGGCGCGACGGCATCCCGCCGCAGGAGGCCCCCGAGCGCTTCGTGCGGAGCAGGATCGCCCACCAGGACCTCATGCGGCGCGCGTTACGTCTGCTCCCGGAGGAGGACGCCCGGCGCGACGAGTGGAGGTACCGCTACGTCGTCCTCGCGCAGCGCGTCGCGGAGTACGGCGGGGACAGCCCCGGCGAGGCGGAGGCGGCCCGGGTGGCCGCCGAGGAACTGGCCCGCCCCGGCAGCCACTTGGACGACGCGCAGCGGGCACAGCTGCGGGCCGCCGGGGCCGCGCTGGCCACCCACGTGCACACCGGCGGGGACGCCGCCCGCGCCACGGGCGCCGCGGACCTCGCCCTGGCCCACCGGGCCGTGTGGCAGGCCGCCCCCGACGACCCGCTGGCCGCCGCCCGGTTCGGCGCCGAGCTGCTGCGGGCGATCACGGTGGGCGAGAGCGTCGACGGGCTCGGTCCGCAGGACGCGGTCGCGGCGCTGGAGCACGCCGTCAGGATCATGGACCCCGGTTCCCCGGAGTGGTCCGAGACCCTGGCGGCCAGGGCCCTGGCCCGCACCCAGGTGATCGGGACCTGGTCGGCCCGGGAACGCGACATCGGGGCGGTCGTCCTCGAACTCGACGGCGTCCGTTCCCTGTTGCCTCCGGGGCATCCGCTGACGGCTCCGGTCGACCTCGCCCTCGTACAGCTCCTGTCCCTGCGCGGCTCGGGCGAGGGTTCGCTGAGCGACATCCGGTCCGCGCTCGCCATGCTGCGCCGGGCGCGGGCCCAGCACCCCGCCGACCCGCTGCACCGTCTGGTCCTGGACGCCGTGTTCGCCCAGGTGCACACCGCGTTCCACTACCACGCGGGGGCCGACGACGCGGACTGCACCGGCACCGGGGACGAGGCCACCCCCGCCCAGGACCGGGCCGGACACGCGGCCCGCACCCGGCAGCTGCTGCGCCTGTGCGTGGACCGGGCGCGGCGGCTGGCGGACACCCGCGAGGACCACAGCCCGGAACTGCTGGCGCTGGTCCAGCACACCCTGGGCTGGTCGCTGCTGATGGCCGCCACCTACACCGACGACGGCCGGCTCGCCGGCGACGAGCGGTACGCGCTGCTCTCCGAGGCCGGCACGGCGTTGACGGAGTCCCTGAGCCGCACCGACGAGCGCTCCCCGCAGCGCGCCGGCCGGGAACTGCTGCTGCACATCGCCCGCTTGGCCGAGGCGCAGGCGCCGACCGCCCCGCCGGGTGCCGCCCGCGCGCACGCCGACGCCATCGGCCGGCTGGTGGAACGGCCCGATGTGGCGTCCCGCCCGCCGTTCCGGGACACCGTGCGCGCCGTCCACTTCTACGCCGAGACCCTGGCGGCGCGCACCGCCCCCGGCGGGGAGGTCCCGGGCGACCGGGACCGGCGGCTGCGGCGCATGGAAGAGGCCGTGGCCGCCCGGCCGGACGCGGTGGACACCCCCGCCCTGGACCTGCGGATGCAACTGGCCCGCGCGCAACGGGCGGTGGACCCCGCCCCCGCCGGGCTCGGTGACCTGCTCGTCCGGGCCTCCCGGCCCGGCACCTCGTCGGCCGCGGCGAGCAGGGAGGGGCGCGAGCGGTCCCGCCGGACCGGGCAGGAGGCCCTGGGCCTGCTGGCGCGCCGGGTGCTCGTGCAGGAGGCCGCCGCCGACGCCGTGCTGACGGCGGAACGGGCCGGGCCGCTCTCCCGCGAGGTCGCCGGCTGGTGCGTCGAGGACGGCGCCCTGGAGGAGGCCGTCGGCACCCTGGAGCGCGGCCGGGCGCTCGCCCTGCACACCGAGATGGCCACCGTCGACGTGCTGCGCACCCTGACCGGGCTCGGCCGCGCGGACCTGGCGGGGGAGTGGCGCGCCTGGCGGGACGCCGCGCACCGGCAGAACAGGGCGGGGCACCGGCCGGAGGGGACGCCCGACGGGTCCGGGGCCGCCTGGGACTCGTACGCCGAACACCCGGTGCCCGAGCGCCTCGGTGCCCGGGTGCGGGCGGTGCTGGAGGAACACGGCGCCCTGGAAACCCTGCTGGGGACGGTTCCGGTGGCGGAGATCGCGGCGGCGCTGCGCGGGACCGGCAACGACGAGCTGGTCTACCTGCTGCCGACCCGGAACTCGCCCGTCTCCGGGGGTGCGTTACGGGTGCGGCGCGACGGCGGTGTCCGCTGGACTCCCCTGGCCGGTCTGGCGGACCCCGCCGCCCTGGACGCCTACACGGGCGCCCTGGAACTGCTGCTCTCCGCGCCCCGGGCCGAAGCGGCCGAGCACGCCTGGCGGGCCCGTCTGGACGAGCTGTGCGACTGGGCGGGGCGGGCGGTGGTGGGGCCCCTGACGCGGGACGCGCGGGGTGCCGGGGCCGACGGTCCGCCGAGGCTGGTGCTGGTGCCGCTCGGAGCCCTGGCCGCGGTGCCGTGGAGCGCCGCGGCGCTGCCGGGTCCGGGCGGGCGCGCGGTCCGGGCGGTCGGCCGGCTGGTGCTGTCCACCGCCCCGTCCGCCCGGATGTTCGTCGCCGCGGCCGGGCGGCCCCCGGTCCGGGCCGGGGACGGGGCCCTGCTGGTCCTGGGGCTGACGGGAGCGCAGGCCCGCAGTTCGTCGAGCAGGGCGCTGCACCGGCTGTACCCGAGGCCGCGCCTGCTGGCCCCGGAGGCGGGCCGCCCGGCCGGCCGCACGGGCGGTGGCCCGGACGGCACCACGCGGCCCGCGGAGGTCCTCGACGAGATCCGGCGGGCGGCCCTCGCGCACGGCATCGTGGACGTGTCGGCGCATCTGCTGCCCGATCCCTCGGACAGCTGGCGCTCGCACCTCGCCTTCGGCACGGTCATGGGGCCGGACGGGACGCCCGCCGGGGACATGGACCGCCTGTCCGTGCAGACCATCGCGGCCCAGCGGTTCCCGGTGCCGGCGGACGGGCCGGGGCTGTGCGTCTCCCTGGCCTCGTGCATGAACGGTCTGCCGCGCCGCCACCACGACGAGTCGTTCACCATGGCGGCGGCGTTCCTGGCCGGGGGAGCGTCGTCCGTGCTGGGCTCGTTGTGGCCGGTACGGCTGCATGCGACGGCCCTGGTCGACCTCCTGTTCCACCACGGGCTGCGTACGGGCCACCCGCCGGTGGACGCGCTGCGCCGGGCGCAGCTCTGGATGGTGGGCCCGGCACGGGAACTGCCCGCGTCGCTCCCGGCCGACGTGCGGCGGCTCGCGGCCGGACTGCTGGACGCCCTCACGGCCTCGGGCCACGATCCGGCGGACCCGGCGTGCTGGGCCGGACTGGTGGCCGTGGGCCGCTGAGCGGCGGGCGCGGTGTGGTCTGCGGCACAGGCGCCGGGCGGCCCGCCTCCCCGCCCGTACGGTTTGCGCACGTCGCGGGGCGGCGGCGGGACGGGGACGCACCGGGCCGTGCGGGGCAGTGACGGACATCTCTACCCAGGGGCCCGCCGGGCTGGCACTGTGGTCGGGTCCCGGCCGGGTGCCGGGTACCTCTTCTGCCGGCCGACCGAACGAGATGCCATGAGTGCGACTGCCGCCCCTCTCACCGCCGCCCGCCGCCGCGCCCGTACCGGCGGCCCCGACGACGGCCCCAAGCTGCTGGAGCACGTACTCGGCTGGACCCTCGTGGTCGTCGTCGCCATGCTCGTCACCCAGCTCGGCCTGCTCTGAGCCCTGCGCGCACGGCAGGGGCGGGGGCGGGGAGCCCGGCCGGCTCCCCGCCCCCGCCCTGTGCGGCGCGCTACGAGGTCAGTGGATCGCCTTGATCAGCTCGCCGTCGGTGGTGTCACCGCTCAGCTCCCAGAAGAAGGTGCCGCCCAGACCCTGCTGGTCCTTGTACGCCATCTTGGTGCCGATGGTGGCGGGGGTGTCGTAGCTCCACCAGTTGGTGCCGCAGTGGGCGTACGCGGTGCCGGCGATGGTGCCGGTGGTGGGGCAGCTGTTCTTGAGGACCTTGTAGTCCTCGATGCCCGCCTCGTACGTGCCGGGTGCGGCGCCGGTGGCGGTGCCGCCGGGCGCGTCCTGGGTGACGCCGGTCCAGCCGCGGCCGTAGAAGCCGATGCCGAGCAGCAGCTTCGAGGCCGGGACGCCCTGCGCCTTCAGCTTGTCGATCGCCGCCTCGCTGTTGAAGCCCTCCTTGGGGATGCCCTCGTAGGAGGTGAGGGGGGAGTGCGGGGCGGTCGGGCCCTTCGCGTCCCAGGCGCCGAAGAAGTCGTACGTCATCGGGTTGTACCAGTCGACGTACTGTGCCGCGCCGCCGTAGTCGACGGCGTCCAGCTTGCCGCCGTCCGAACCGTCCGCGCTGATCGCCGAGGTGACCAGGTTGTCGCCGCCGAACTTGGAGCGCAGCGCCGACAGCAGGTTGCCGTAGGCCTCCCGGCCGCTGGTGTCACAGGTCAGGCCGCAGGCGTTGGGGTACTCCCAGTCGATGTCGATGCCGTCGAAGACATCGGCCCAGCGGGGGTCCTCGACCAGGTTGTAGCAGGACTCGGCGAACGCGGCCGGGTTCTTCGCGGCCTCACCGAAGCCGCCGGACCAGGTCCAGCCGCCGAAGGACCAGATCACCTTGAGGTCCGGGTGCAGCTTCTTCAGCTTGCGCAGCTGGTTGAAGTTGCCCCGCAGCTCCTGGTCCCAGGTGTCGGCGACACCGTCGACGGACTGGTCGGCGGTGTACGCCTTCTCGTAGTCCGCGTACGAGTCGCCGACGGTGCACTTGCCGCCCTGGACGTTGCCGAAGGCGTAGTTGATGTGCGTGAGCTTGTCGGCCGAGCCCGAGGTCTCGATGTTCTTGACGTGGTAATTGCGCTGGTAGACACCCCAGTTGGTGAAGTATCCGACCACCTTGTCACCGGCCGCTGTGGGGGCGGCGGGCGCTGCCGCCGGTGCGGCGGCCCGGGGCGTGGCGGGGGCCGCGCCGGCGGATCCGGTGCCGGCGACGCCGAGCAGGGCCGCACCCAGGGCGGCGGTACACGCGGCGGCGGCGACAGCCCGGAGCCGGGCTCCCGGGCGATGCAGTCCGGTCATGGTTGCTCCTCGTGGGGGAGGGGACGTGCCAGTGGACGACCGGTCTTCCGCGCTCGTACGTAGTTGGCATGAACGCGGAAAGCCGGTTCGCTGGGAACCGTAGATGGACTAGACCAGTCGGGTCAATGGTTCGGACCAATTCGATGATCTCCGCGCCTCCGGGCATCCGTTGATCCGTATGTCCGGTCAACCGGTGACGGATACCGTCCGATCGGGCATACTCGACCCGCCACAGCCGCCTGCCTGCGCCTCTCGTAATCCGGGAGGGCAACATCGGCTGGGCAGCAGTGATTTCGGGCATCGCCCGGAGATCCCCCCGGCGGCGCCGCTCACACCCCGCGCGCGCGACCGCCGCAACGCCCGACAGGGAGGAGAGCGCCGTCATGTCCGACCGTGCCCCGCAGTGGGTCGAACGCCGTCTGCCCACCGAGGAGTCCAGCCAGCTCATCGACCTCGTGCGCGACATCGTCCAGCGGGAGATCGCGCCGCGGGCGGCCGAGGAGGAGGAAGCGGGCCGCTTCCCCCGCGAGGTCTTCACCCTGCTCTCCGAGTCCGGCCTGCTCGGCCTGCCCTACGACTCCGAACACGGCGGCGGCGACCAGCCCTACGAGGTCTACCTCCAGGTCCTGGAGGAGCTCGCCGCCGCCCGGCTCACCGTCGGCCTCGGCGTCAGCGTCCACTCCCTCGCCTGCCACGCGCTCGCCGGCTACGGCACCAAGGACCAGCGGACCGAACACCTCCCGGCGATGCTCTCCGGCGGTCTGCTCGGCGCCTACTGCCTGTCCGAACCCGCGTCCGGCTCCGACGCCGCCTCGTTGCGTACCAAGGCCGTACGGGACGGCGACGACTGGGTCATCACCGGCACCAAGGCCTGGATCACGCACGGCGGCATCGCCGACTTCTACACGGTGCTGGCCCGCACGGGCGTCGAGGGCGCCCGGGGCATCACCGCCTTCCTCGTCCCCGGAGACGCCGCAGGCCTGAGCGCGGCCGTCCCCGAGAAGAAGATGGGCATGAAGGGCTCGCCCACCGCCCAGCTGCACTTCGACGGGGTGCGCGTGCCGGACGCCCGGCGGATCGGCGACGAGGGCCAGGGCTTCGCGATCGCCCTGTCCGCCCTCGACTCCGGCCGGCTCGGCATCGCCGCCTGCGCCATCGGCGTGGCCCAGGCCGCGCTGAACGAGGCCCTGGGCTATGCCACCGGCCGCAAGCAGTTCGGCCGGCCCATCGCGGACTTCCAGGGCCTGCGGTTCATGCTCGCCGACATGGCCACCCGGATCGAGGCCGGCCGCGCGCTCTACCTGGAGGCCGCCCGGCTGAGGGACGCCGGCCGCCCCTTCTCGCGCCAGGCCGCCATGGCCAAGCTCTTCTGCACGGACACCGCGATGCAGGTGACCGTCGACGCCGTCCAGGTGCTCGGCGGCTACGGCTACACGCAGGACTTCCCCGTCGAGCGCCTCATGCGCGAGGCCAAGGTGCTCCAGATCGTCGAGGGCACCAACCAGATTCAGCGGATGGTCATCGCCCGGCACCTCGCGGGCCCTGAGTCCCGCTGACCCGCAACGGCCGCTCCGACCACACGGGCGTCGTCATGATCCGGTTCCAGTCCTGGTCATGGCGGCCCGGCAGGGTCCGCCCGGTGCTCTCCCAGTGCCGCAGCAGCGCCCGGTAGATCGGCGGATCGCTCGAGTGCGGCACCGCACGCGGCGCCGAGCGCGGTGCTTCGGACTGGGACGCCGGTACGGAACCGGGCTGCGGAACCGATTCTTCGGGAGCCGGAGCGGCGAGACGGCGGCGACCGGGGCCGGCCGTGGAGTGCAGCAGGGTCATACCGGGCCAACGCCGCAGGAGGCGGCAGGGTCACTGGCTGTGCGATTCGGGCGCGTGTTCACCCGGTTCCCACCGGCTGCCGGGCCGCTCGCGCACCCCGGCCGCACGTTCGGGAAGAGGAGGCTCAGGCGGCCTCGCGCCGGGTCTGACCGGGCACCCGGATCGGGCGGGATCCCGCACCGCCGGCGTGCGAGAAGGGCTGCGTCCGCCAGTCGAGCCCCTGGGGGAGCGTCAGCAGCAGCGCCGTCTCCTGCTCCTGCACGCCGTCCGCCTCCTCGGGCCGCGCCCCGGCGGCACGCCCCGTACCGGGGCACACGGTGAGCACGAACGGGTTCCACGGGGACGGGCACAGCGCGTGCTCCGGGAGCACGTCCTCGTCCGCCAGGAGCGCGATGGGCCGCGCGCAGTCCGGGCAGACGACCCGGTACATCTCGAACGTGTCGTACGCGTCGGGAGCGGCGTCGTCGAACGGATCAACGGGCTCCGGTTCGATACGTCCGGTGAGCTTCAGGCTTGGCATGGGAAATCCCCCCTCGGATGGGCCGACATGACGCTGTGGCCTCGGCCACAGCAAGCACTTCCCGCCACCGATCGGCCGTAACCGTTCCGTGTCCCCCTACTGTCGCGTAAACCTGTGGCGTTGGTCACATGCCCGGCGCAGGTGCCGTCCCAAGGGCTGGGCGGCTGTGCCGGGAGCGACTGATGGCCATAGATTGATCCATATGGAGGAGCTGGACCGTCACATCGTGGAGTTGCTCGTCAAGGACGGGCGGATGAGCTACACCGACCTGGGCAAGGCCACCGGCCTGTCCACCTCGGCGGTTCATCAGCGCGTCCGCAGGCTGGAGCAGCGCGGGGTGATCCGCGGCTATGCCGCGGTCGTCGACCCGGAGGCGGTCGGCCTGCCGCTGACCGCGTTCATCTCGGTCAAGCCCTTCGACCCGAGCGCACCGGACGACATCGCCGAACGGCTCGCCGGCGTCCCCGAGCTGGAGGCGTGCCACAGCGTCGCGGGGGACGAGAACTACATCCTCAAGGTGCGCGTGGCGACCCCGCTGGAGCTGGAGAACCTGCTCACCCGCATCCGCTCCCTCGCCGGTGTCTCCACCCGCACCACGGTCGTCCTGTCGACCCCGTACGAGGCACGCCCGCCGCAGATCTGAGGGGGCGCGCACGGGGACGGGCCCGGCAGGCGGGAGACTGGTCCCCATGACCGAGAGCACCGCCCCCCAGAGCGAACACCGCACCGTGCTGCTGCGCGGTGGAGACGTCCACAGCCCCGCCGACCCCTTCGCCACCGCCATGGTGGTCGAACGGGGCCATGTCGCCTGGGTGGGCTCCGAAGGGGCCGCCGACGCCTTCGCGAGCGGCGTCGACGAGGTGATCGACCTCGAAGGGGCCCTGGTCACCCCCGCGTTCACCGACGCGCATGTCCACACCACGTCGACCGGCCTGGCCCTCACCGGGCTCGACCTCTCCGGCGCCCGCACCCTCGGCGACGCCCTGGCCCTGGTCCGCGCCCATGCCGCCGCCCACCCCGCGGGACGGGTCGTCCTCGGCCACGGCTGGGACGCCACGCGCTGGCCCGAGCGGCGCCCGCCCTCGCGCGCCGAGCTCGACGAGGCGGCAGCCGGCCGGCCCGTCTACCTGCCCCGGATCGACGTGCACTCGGCGGTCGTCACCACCGCCCTGCTCGACCTCGTCCCCGGTGTCACCGCGATGGCCGGCTACCACCCCGAGGGCCCGCTGACCGGCGCCGCCCACCACGCCGTGCGCGCCGCCGCCCACGACGCCGTGTCGCCCGCCCAGCGCGCCGACGCCCAGCGGGCCGCCCTGCGCCACGCCGCGTCCCTGGGCATCGGCACGGTCCACGAGTGCGGCGGGCCCGACATCTCCGACGAGGAGGACTTCACCGGGCTGCTGAAGCTCGCCGCCGAGCAGCCCGGCCCCCGGGTCTTCGGCTACTGGGCCCAGCAGGTGGCCGACGAGAAGGACGCCCGGCGCGTCCGCGAGCTCGGCGCCGTCGGCGCGGCCGGCGACCTCTTCGTGGACGGTTCGCTCGGCTCGCACACCGCCTGCCTGCACGAGCCGTACGCCGACGCCCCGCACTCCGGCACCGCCCACCTGGACGCCGGGCAGATCGCGGCCCATGTCGCCGCCTGCACCGAGGCCGGACTCCAGGCGGGCTTCCACGCCATCGGCGACGCGGCCCTCTCGGCGGTCGTCGACGGCGTCAGGGCCGCGGCCGAGAAGGTCGGCGTCGGCCGGGTGCGCGCCGCCCGGCACCGCGTCGAGCACGCGGAGATGCTGACCCCCGAGACGATCGCCGCGTTCGCGGAGCTGGGCCTCACCGCCTCGGTCCAGCCCGCCTTCGATGCCGCGTGGGGCGGCGAGGACGGCATGTACGCCGAGCGCCTGGGCGCCGGACGGGCCGCCACCCTGAACCCGTACGCGGCCCTCCTGCGGGCCGGTGTGCCCCTCGCCTTCGGCTCCGACAGCCCGGTGACCCCGCTGGACCCGTGGGGGACCGTACGGGCCGCCGCCTTCCACCGGACACTCGAGCACCGCGTCTCCGTGCGGGCGGGCTTCACCGCGCACACCCGGGGCGGCTGGCGCGCCATGGGCCGGGACGACGCGGGGACCCTGGTGCCCGGCGCCCCGGCCGACTACGCGGTCTGGCGCACCGACGAGCTGCTGGTCCAGGCTCCGGACGACCGGGTGGCGCGCTGGTCGACCGACCCCCGGTCCGGGACACCCGGGCTGCCCGACCTCAGCCCCGGCGCCGACCTCCCGGTCTGCCTGCGCACGGTCGTCCTCGGACAAACTGTCTACGTAAGGCCGAACGAGTGACGTGCGGATTCTCCGCTCCGCCGATCGAAGGCGCCCCGGCTCTTCCGCCACCTGGGGATCTTCGGGACTGACCAGGCAATTTCGGTAATCGGCGCAGGTCAGGCAACTATTGACAGAATGCGGCCATCGGCCGGTAGGTTCGGCCGAGTCCACCACAGGACGTCCGACCGGTGAAACCTCCACGCAGTCGTCGAACGCCGCTGGGTCACGGGGTGGTGTGCCGCACCGGCGCACCACCACTGACAGCCAGGTTCAGCGCCCGCGCCTCGGGGGCGAGGGAAGGTTTCAGCCGGACGGAGGGTGCGACCCGGGTGGGGCCCGGACGTTCAGTAGACAACGGCTCTAGGTCGACCCGCAGCCAGCGGGTCCCAGGTCGGCCCGAAGGACACCGGGCCCCGATCCGCACTTCTGTCCCTGATTCCGCTCTTCTGTCCTCGGCGGCTCCCGCGCCACCCCGACCGGGTCGGTATTCCGCGCCGCCGCGATCGATATGGTGTGCATCTGCGTACGGACGTGAGGGGCAGTAAGTGAACGACGGCGGTCAGCGGCAATTCGGCCCGCTCGGCAGTGTTCTGGTGATCATCCCGACCTACGACGAGGCCGAGAACATCAAGCCGATCGTGAACCGGGTGCGCGCCGCCGTGCCGGACGCCCACGTCCTGGTCGCCGACGACAACAGCCCCGACGGCACGGGCAAGCTCGCCGACGAGCTGGCCGCCGCCGACGACCACGTCCACGTCCTGCACCGCAAGGGCAAGGAGGGGCTCGGCGCGGCCTACCTCGCCGGCTTCCACTGGGGCATGGAGCACGACTACGGCGTCCTCGTCGAGATGGACGCCGACGGCTCCCACCAGCCCGAGGAGCTGCCCCGGCTGCTCACCGCGCTCAAGGGCGCGGACCTGGTCCTCGGCTCCCGCTGGGTGCCCGGCGGCCGGGTGGTGAACTGGCCGAAGTCCCGCGAGTTCATCTCGCGCGGCGGCAGCACCTACTCCCGCCTCATGCTGGGGCTGCGGACCCGGGACGTCACCGGCGGCTACCGGGCCTTCCGCACCGAGACCCTCAAGGGCATCGGCCTGGACGAGGTCGCCTCGCAGGGCTACTGCTTCCAGGTCGACCTGGCCCGCCGCGCGATCGAGGCCGGCTTCCACGTGGTCGAGGTGCCGATCACCTTCGTGGACCGCGAGGTCGGTGACTCCAAGATGAGCAAGGACATCCTGGTCGAGGCGCTGTGGCGGGTGACCGCCTGGGGCGTCGCCACCCGGACGAACAAGGTGCTCGGCCGCCGTACGACCTGAGTCCGCGGGTCACCCCCTTACGGCGTACGGACGCGTGGCCAGGCACACTGGGGGCATGACGACCGGCACACCGCCTCCGACCGCCCGCAGGCGCTCGCGCGCCCGGACCTTCGTACCTCTCGCCGTCGCCGCCTGGGCGGTGCTGGAGATCTGGCTCCTGATCCTGGTGGCGGACGTCGCGGGCGGGCTGACCGTCGTGATCCTGCTGGCCGCCGGGATCGTCCTCGGCGCCGCGGTGATCAAGAGTGCGGGCCGCCGCGCGTTCCGCAATCTCACGGAGACGCTCCAGCGGATGCCCGGCCGGCCGGGCGCGGACAGCTCCTCGCCCGCCGACCCCGAGAGCGGCCGGGGCAACGGCTTCCTGATGCTCGGCGGACTGCTCATCATGATCCCCGGCCTGATCTCGGACGTGGCCGGGCTCCTGCTCCTGGTGCCGCCGGTCCGCACGGCACTCAGCCGGTACGCGGAGCGCTCGCTGGAGCGGCGCATGCGCACGGCGGCCCCCGGCGGCTTCTCGGACGCGTTCCAGCAGGCCCGCATCCACCGCCCCGACGGCAAGGTCGTCCAGGGCGAGGTCATCCGCGACGACGCGCCCCGCGACAACCGGGGCCCGAACGACGAGCCCCGCCCCCCGCTGACGCCCTGACCTCTCAGGACGCCGTGACCTCTCACGCCCGTCCGCATCAAGCCCGTCCGGCGATTGAGGACCATCCTTGACCCCGGCCCGGACGGGGCCGCCACGACACGACAAAACCGCGGGCCCGGCACGCATTGCGTACCGAAACCCGCGGCTCGTCGCGGAACCGTGCTAGCCGGTCAAGCAGACTTCCTGCTGTCCCGGGGGTGCACAGCGATGTTCATCGCGCCGGAGCGCAGGACCGCCAGCCGTTCGGCCAGCACTTCCTCCAGCTCCTCGCGCGTACGCCGCTCCATGAGCATGTCCCAGTGCGTACGCGCAGGCTTGCCCTTCTTCTCCTCGGGGCCGTCCCCGTCCACCAGGAGTGCCTGGGCGCCGCACGCCTTGCACTCCCACTCCGGCGGAATTTCCGCCTCTACCGAGAACGGCATCTCGAATCGATGTCCGTTCTGGCATGCGTACTCCACCGCCTGGCGCGGGGCCAGATCGATGCCGCGGTCCGTCTCGTAGCTGGTAACCACGAGTCGCGTGCCGCGGAGAGCTCGCTCACTCATGAATCGTGCCTCCCGGGCTTGTCGCCCACAGGACAGGTGTCGCTGTCGTCGTCAATCGGTCAACGTCCGGTCGGCGGCAAAGATTCCCGTTGCCGGTCATGCGTCGCCCGTCGTACCGCTGATTTTCAGGTTTCCCAGGGTTCAGGTACCCGCCCATACCCGGTTTGTCACCTTTGACGGAAGATGTCACCCAACGGTTCGGAGACTTCCACTCGCAGTTACGCTCACCCGGGGCAGGCCAAAGGCGTACACTACCGGCCTTTTACTTCAACGTCTAAATCCGCTCGGGTACGGGGTTTCCCGCCGCCGCCACCGCGCGCCTCAGCGGCACCCGGGCCAGCAGCACCGAACCGACGACGAAGAAGACCACCAGCGAGATGATCGCGTCCCGGTAGCTGCCGGTCAGCTGATAGGCGAGACCGAACACCAGGGGTCCCAGCCAGCTCAGCCCCCGGTCGCTCATCTCGTACGCCGAGAAGTACTCGGCCTCCTTGCCCCGCGGCACCAGGTGCGAGAACAGCGAACGCGACAGCGCCTGGCTTCCGCCGAGCACCAGACCGATGGCCGCCGCCAGCAGGTAGAAGAAGACGGGCGAGCCGGCCGGCAGGAAGTATCCGGCGACCAGGATCAGCGTCCACACGGCCAGGGAGCCCAGGATCGTGCGCTTCGCGCCGTACACGCGGGCCATCCGGCCCATCGCCAGCGCCCCGGCGACCGCCAGCACCTGCACCAGCAGCACCGCCGTGATCAGCGTCGACTGGCCGAGGTCCAGTTCCTCGGAGCCGTACACCGACGCCTGCGAGATCACGGTCTGCACGCCGTCGTTGTAGACCAGATAGGCGAGCAGGAAGGAAAGGGTCAGCGGATGGCGCCGCATGTCGGCCAGCGTGGCCCGCAGCTGCCGCCAGCCCGCGCCCGCCGCACCCCGGCCGCCCGCGCCCGCCGCACCCCGGCCGCCCGCGCCCGCCGCGTTCCGGCCTCCCTTCCCCAAGGCCCGGTCGCGCAGCCTGCGCAGCGGGATGACCGTGAAGACGGCCCACCACACGCCCGCCGAGGCCAGGCAGATCCGCACCGCCTGGGACTCGGAGAGGCCGAACGAGTCGTGGCCCGAGTACAGGATCAGGTTGAGGACCAGGACCAGCGCCCCGGAGGTGTAGCCGAACGCCCAGCCCCGCGAGGAGACGTCGTCGCGCTCGTCGGGCTCCGCGATCTGCGGCAGATAGGCGTTGTAGAGCATCGTCGCCACCGCCGTCGCGGCGTTCGCCACGATGAGCAGGAAGGCGCCGAGCAGATAGCGGTGGCCGCCGACGAAGAACATCGCCGTCGTCGCGGCCGCTCCGGTGTACGCCGCCGCCGCGAGGAGCGGCTTCTTGCGTCCCGTACGGTCGGCCGCCGCGCCCACCACGGGCATCAGGACGATCGCCAGGACGAGCGAGGCGGACACCGCGTACGCGAACAGCGAGCCGGCGCGGACGGGGATGCCGAGCGGGTGGACGAAGCCGTCGGCGTCCGCCGCCGCCTTCGCGACCGAGGTCAGATAGGGGCCGAGGAAGACCGTGAGGACGCTCGTCGAGTAGACGGAGCACGCGAAGTCGTAGAAGTACCAGCCGCGCTGTTCCCTGCGCCGCTCGGCCGCGCCGTCCGGGCCGCCGGGGCCACTCGTGCCGTCGGCCGGTTCGGTGGTGTCTGCGGTCTCGGCCGTCATGGTGCCCCCTGGACATGTCCCCGTGAAGACGTCACCCGGGCCGGCGGCGGGTCAGGCCCAGGCCCCCCGCTCGCTCAGCACCGAGCGCAGCGTCTCGATGTGATCGGTCATGATGCCATCCACGCCGAGGTCCAGGAGCGCGGCCATCCGCTCCGGATCGTTCACCGTCCACACGTGCACCTGGAGCCCCCGCGCATGGGCCGCGCGCACGAAGCGCCGGTCGACGACCCGGACGCCGTTCTGGCTCTCCGGCACCTGCGCGCACACCGCCCCGGCCCGCAGCGCCGCCGGGATGCCGTACGACCGCAGCCGCAGCCCGAGGACACCGCGCACGCCGTACGAGGTGGCCAGGCGCGGGCCGGCCAGCCGGTGCGCCCTGGCGACCCGCGCCTCGGAGAACGAGCCGACGCACACCCGGTCCCAGGAGCCCGTCGCGCGGATCAGCTCCACCAGTGGCTCCAGGGCGGCCTCCGCCTTGATGTCCACGTTCCACCGGGCCCCGGGGAACTCCTCCAGCAGCTCCTCGAACAGCGGCAGCGGCTCACGCCCGGCGACCCGGGCCCGGCGTATCCCGCTCCACGGCAGCTCCGCCAGCCGGCCCCGGGCGTCCGTCACCCGGTCCAGCGTGGCGTCGTGGAAGGCCACCAGGCGGCCGTCCGCCGACGCGTGCACATCGGTCTCGAAGTAGCGGTACCCGGCGTCGGCGGCGCGGCGGAAGGCCACCGCCGTGTTCTCGAGCCCGTCCGCCGCGCCGCCCCGGTGGGCGAACGCGAGCGGCGCGGGATGGTCCAGATAGGGGTGGCGTTCGGAAGTCACCGCCGCAGTATGGACTGCCGGGGCGCGGCGGTCCCGGCCGAGGTCTCCCCGGCCTCCGGGATCGCGAAGACGCGCAGGAAGACCTGGGCCAGCGGCCCGATGGCCACGGCGTACAGGACCGTGCCGACGCCGAGGGAGCCGCCGAGCACGAAGCCGGTGACCACGACGGCGATCTCGATGGCCGTGCGCACCAGCCGGATCGATCGGCCGGTCCGCCGGTGCAGCCCGGTCATCAGACCGTCCCGGGGGCCGGGGCCGAACCGGGCGCTGATGTAGAGGCCCGTCGCCACCCCGTTCAGCACGATCCCCGCGGTCATCACCCCGGCCCGCGCCACGAGACCGTGCACCTCGGGGACCAGGGCGAGCGTGCCGTCCATCGCGATCCCCACGGCGAACACGTTCGAGACCGTGCCCAGGCCCGGCCGCTGGCGCAGCGGGATCCACAGCAGCAGCACGACCGCGCCGATGATGATCGAGACCACACCGATGCTGATCCCGGTCCGCTCCGCGAGCCCCTGGTGCAGCACACCCCACGGCTCCAGGCCAAGACCGGCGACGACCAGCAGGGCCGAGCTCGCCCCGTAGAGCGCGAGCCCCGCGTACAGCTGGACCAGCCGTCGGGTCAGGTGCGCCCCCTGCGGGACGAGGGTCTTGGACAAGGTGTGCCCCCTGGAGTGGTGGTGTTGGACTGCTCCGTGTCACTCTGTGGCAGGCGATTGGCCGCCAACCATGGCCAATCCGAGGAAGGTGGACTGATTCTCATGGCGCAGTGGACTTCGGCGGTGGGAGCGGCACAGCTGGCCCGCCAGCTCCGGGCCCAGCAGCAGCGGCCGTTGGGCCCCGGCAGCCGCCGCCCGCCCGCCTACCGCGCGCTCGCCGACGGCATCCGGCTGCTCGTCCTGGAGGGCCGGGTCGCGGTCGCCGCCCGCCTCCCGGCCGAACGCGAGCTGGCCGTCGCCCTCGCCGTCAGCCGCACCACGGTCGCCGCCGCCTACGAGGCGCTGCGGGCCGAGGGCTTCCTGGAGTCCCGGCGCGGCGCCGGCAGCTGGACGGCGGTCCCGGCGGGCAACCCGCTGCCCGCCCGCGGTCTGGAACCGCTGCCGCCCGAGGCCCTGGGCTCCATGATCGACCTGGGCTGCGCCTCGCTGCCGGCCCCCGAGCCCTGGCTGACGCGGGCCGTCCAGGGCGCCCTGGAGGAGCTGCCGCCGTACGCGCACACCCACGGCGACTACCCCGCCGGGCTGCCCGCGCTGCGTCAGATGATCGCCGACCGCTACACCGCCGACGGCATCCCGACCATGCCCGAGCAGATCATGGTCACCACCGGTGCGATGGGTGCGATCGACGCCATCTGTCACCTCTTCGCCGGCCGCGGCGAGCGGATCGCGGTGGAGTCGCCGAGCTACGCCAACATCCTCCAGCTGATGCGGGAGGCGGGCGCCCGGCTGGTGCCGGTGGCCATGGAGGAGGGGCTCGGCGGCTGGGACCTGAACCGCTGGCGCCAGGTCCTGCGGGACGCGGCGCCCCGGCTCGCCTACGTCGTCGCGGACTTCCACAACCCCACCGGCGCGCTGGCCGGCGAGGACCGCCGACGGGCGCTGGTGGACGCCGCGCGCTCGGCCGGCACGGTCCTGGTCGTCGACGAGACGATGCGGGAGCTGCACCTCGACGACGACGTGGCGATGCCGCGTCCGGTCTGCGCGTTCGACCCGGCCGGCAGCACGGTCCTGACCGTGGGCTCGGCCAGCAAGGCGTTCTGGGCCGGCATGCGGATCGGCTGGGTACGGGCCGCGCCCGATGTGATCCGCAGCCTGGTCGCCGCTCGCGCGTACGCCGACATGGGCACCCCGGTCCTCGAACAGCTGGCGGTCAACTGGCTGATGCGGACCGGCGGCTGGGAGGAGGCCGTGCGGCTGCGCCGCGAACAGGCCCGGGAGAATCGCGACGCGCTCGTCGCGGCCGTGCGCCGGGAGCTGCCGGAGTGGGAGTTCTCCGTGCCGGCCGGCGGACTGACGCTCTGGGTGCGCACCGGCGGGCTGTCCGGGTCGCGGCTCGCGGTCGCCGGGGAAGGCGTCGGGGTACGCGTGCCGTCCGGGCCCCGGTTCGGCGTCGACGGCGCTTTCGAGGGCTACGTACGGCTCCCGTTCACGGTCGGCGGGCCGGTGGCGGAGGAGGCGGCCCAGCGGCTCGCCCAGGCCGCCCGCCTGGTCGGGGCGGGTGCGGGCGCGGGCATGGAGGCGCCGCGCACGTTCGTGGCCTGAGCGACGCGGGCGCGGCCGTGGCGCGTCGCCCTCGGGCGGGGCGGCGGCTGACGGGTGCGGCCGTGGCGCGTCGCCCTTGCGCGGGGTGACTTCGGCCCCGCCCCCCGAATGACGGAGGAGGGCCCGGCGCGCCGCCGGGCCCTCCTCCGTCATTCCCGCCGTCTCAGTCGCTGACAGCCACGGCCTCCACCCCGAGGGGCGCGGCAGCCATCCCGACGCCTGCCGTCTCCGTCTCCGTCTCCACCGGCGCCGGCTCCGGCGCCCCCGCCTCGACCGCCGTGCGCCGCTCGGGCAGCAGGCTCAGCACCGCCGCGCGCTGCGCGTCGCTGGTGGCGTCGTCGTACGGGTCGGGCGTGGCGGGGACCTGGATGCGCAGGACCGGTCCCGCGCCGAACCGGGCGTAGCCGCGGCCGGGAGGGACGTCCGGCGGCGGGGTGGTGTGCGGCCCCGTTCCGAGCACCGACTCGATCTGCCCGGCGGTGCAGTGGCCGAGCGCCACCCGGGCCCTGGTGTGCGTGAGGACGCTCTCGCCGAGGCCGTCGAGGTGGTCGAACGCCTCGGCCAGCACCACGACCACATGGGCGGCCCGGCCGTGCCGCAGCGGGACCTGGAGCAGTTCCGGCACACCGGGTGACCCGTCTCCGGCCGGCCGGGCGAGCGCGCTCGGGCGGTCCAGCAGGATCCACAGCGGGCGCGTGAGGTCCTCGGGGACCGGGTCGCCGGCCTGCCGGGCGCGGTTCGCGTCGATCAGCCGTCGTTCCGTCTCGTTGGCCGCCCACTCCAGGGTCGACAGGGCGCCGGCCGGTCCGCACTCGACGGCCAGGACGCCTTCGCGCCCGGTGAAGCAGGCGTATTCGCCGGTGCCGCTGCCCTCGACGATCAGGATGTCGCCGTGCTGGAGTGCCTGGAGGGCGATGGACCGCAGCAGGCTGGTGGTGCCGCTGCCGGGCTGCCCCGCGACGAGCAGGTGCGGTTCGGTGGAGCGGGCACCGGTACGCCAGACGACGCCGGGAGCGTCCCGGCTGCCGTCGCCGTCGCTGACCGGGACGGTGCGCCGCACCGCGTCCTCGTCCGTGAAGCCGAGAACGGTCTCGCCGGGGGCGGTGACGAAGCGCTGGGCGGTGAGTGAGGTGGGCAGGGCGTCCAGCACGCTCATCACGAGCCGGTTGCCCTCCTCGTCCCAGGCGAAGTGGTACTCCCGGCCGCGGCCCGACTTGGCGTGCAGCAGCTGTTCGATCCGGGCCCGGGACTCGGGCTCGCTGTCGGTGAAGTACGCGGGATACGAGACCTGGAGGCGCGAGACGCGGCCGTCGCCGTCGAACGCGTAGTCGCTGAAGACCTTCTCCCACTCGCCGCCGTGGCCGAAGAGCGGGGCGGGGTCCTCGGCCGTGGAGAAGTACGGCACGAGCGCCTCGTACAGGGCCCGCAGACGGGCGGTTTCCGCCTCGTCGGGGCCGGTTCTGACGGGGGTGCGGTCCCGTCCCTTCCATGCGGCGGCGCCCATCACCGTGACGAGGGCCAGCAGCGGCCCGTACGGGATGAGCGCGACCACGAGTACGCAGGCCGCGACGAGGAACAGCGTGGGACCACGCCGGTCCTTGGGCGTCGCGGCCCACTTGTGCCGTCCTGCGCCGGCCAGCATCCGCAGACCGCGCGTGAGCGTGATCAGGGGATGGAGCACGTCGGTGGCGCTGTCGGCGGCCGTGCGCGCGATCTCCCGACTGCGGGTGATCGAAGCGCTGCCGCTGCTCAGAATGCGGGGGAGTGGTCGCCGGGCCACGTCTGTCTCCTGTGTCTCCTGAAGGCCGGTGCGGGGGCGGAGGGTCAGAACTTGATCCCGCCCAGGAGTCCGGCCAGGCTCGCTCCGCCCGCGGTGATGCTCGGTGCGATGGCGGTACCAGCCAGGTAGAAGCCGAACAGGGCGGTGACAAGGGCGTGCGATGCCTTGAGGCCGTCCTTCCGGAAGAACAGGAAGACGATGATGCCGAGGATGACGACGCCTGACATGGAAAGGATCATGAGTGGTTCTCCTGGTTGGGGGGACAGTCACCATGAGTCCTTCCAGGCTCACCCCAAGTATCCATAAGATAAAAGGCGTAATCGGGTGAAAAGGGTGATTATCCACTCGATCGGCGGACGTGTGGTCCGGACCGGATCACACACGCGTACGGGCAGTACCCTGTCGGTTCACTCGCACGGCCCCCGCCGTGCACGTCCCGGCCGCCGGCGGCGGCGCGAACGGTCAAGGAAGGCGGTACCCCGATGAGCGAAACCCCCGATCCCGCGGTGGTGGAGCTGGCCTCCAAGGTGTTCGACCTGGCGCGCGGCGGCGACGCCGACGCCCTCGCCGCCTATGTGGACGCCGGGGTGCCCGCCAACCTCACCAACGACCGGGGCGACACGCTCCTGATGCTCGCCGCCTACCACGGGCACGCCCCCGCGGTCACGGCCCTCGCCGCCCGCGGCGCCGACCCGGACCGGGCGAACGACCGGGGTCAGACGCCGCTCGCCGGCGCGGTCTTCAAGGGGGAGGAAACGGTGGTCCGCGCCCTGCTCGACGCCGGGGCCGATCCGGCGGCCGGAACGCCCTCCGCGGTGGACACCGCGCGCATGTTCGGCAAGGACGACCTGCTGGAACTCTTCGGCGCCCGCTGAACGGGTTCGCCGTAAATGTGGTCGCGGTGGCGAAATGGCTGGGTCATCATGACGTCGCGGGCCCGATCAGGGCCACCCGACGAGAGGCAGAGGAAGATGCTCTACACCAGGCAGAAGACGGCGGTCGGCGAAACATGTTGCTGCGCGGCCTAGTGCTAACCCGGCACATGGAACTGCACAGTCCCGGTTGCGTCGACAGCTTGATGTGAGGCTTTCCCCATGTTTGATCCGTTCATAGCGCCGAGCGGCACCCTGCTCGGCCTGCTGCAGAGAGGCCGCGGCGACGGCACGCTCCACGCGCTCGCCGCACCGCGCTCCGAGGCCCTGGCGGCTCTCCACCACTGCGTCCTGAGCGACCCCCGCCACGACTGGCAGGCGGAGAACCGCTCCCTGTACTACGCACGCCTCTACCTCGACCTCGACGGCGGGGTCGAGGAGATCGAGCGACACCTGTCCGACCCCGAGGACCACCTCGACACGGACGACTCACGCACGGGCCTCGCCCTGTCCGTCCTCGGTCACCTCGCCTCCTACGGGCGCGGCGACGCCCTCGCCGTGCTGCGGCGCTACGCCGCGACCGGCTCCAACTGGGCCTGGGCCCTCGACGAGCTGGCCCTGCGCGACGACGACGCGGGACTGCGCTCCCTCGCCGAACCCGTGCTCGCCCGCTTCCCCGACGACCCCGAGGGCCGCGCCGAACTGGCCGCCACCGTGCGGGACGCCTACGAGCCCCGCCCCTGGCGCCTGTGGGCCGACGATCCGCGCGAGGCGGTCGCCGCCCGCGTCCGGGCAGCCTCCGAACAGGGCTCCTTCGACCGCTGGCAGCGCCAGATGCGCCCCGGCGGCCCCCGGCCCGGCTGGAGCGTCCAGGCGGTCTTCGACTGGGCGCGCCAAGGGCTGGAGCGCGGCAGCACCCTGCACGTGCCGGCCGCCCGCTGCCTGGCCGCCGTGGCCGGCCCCGAGGACCGGCCCGAGATCGTCGAGGCCGCCCGCAGCGGCCCCGACGCCGCCCGCTGCGCCGCGCTCCACTATCTCGCCGCCGAGGTCCGCGACCCCGCCGTGCTCGACCTCATCGAGGCCGCCGCCACCGAACCCCCGGGACCCGTCGCCGAAGCGGCCGTCACCGCCTTCGAGCGCATGTGCGGCGAGGACGCCGTGGACCGGGCCCGCCGCTGGGCCCGCAGGCCCGACGCGCTCGGCGCCTCGGCGGCCGGAGTGCTGGCCGGACGCGGCGGTCCGCAGGACGCGTCCGCGGTGCTCGGCGCCCTGCGCGACGCCGTACGCGGCGACGGACCGGACGCGCCACGGCTGTGGCCACTCGTCGACGGCGCCGGCCGGCTGGGCATCGCCTGCGCCGCCCCCGTACTGCGCCACATCTACCGGGAGACGTCCTCCTCCCAGCTGCGCGGCCGTACCGCCCGTGCCCTGGCCGCCACCGACCCGTCCTTCGCCACCGGCTTCGCCGTCGAGTGCCTGTGGGACTGCGAGGAGACGACCCGCGAGGTCGCCGCGCTCCACGCCGAGACCGGTGATCTGCGCGTCGCCGAGCGGCTGCGCCGGCTGGCCGCCGACCCCGCCGAGGAGGCCGAGGTCCAGTCGGCGGTACGCAGCAGGATCGGCCCGGACGCCCCGGCGGTCTGACCGCCGGACACCGTCCGTACGGGGGCCGCACACGGCCCCGCAGGAAGCAGCGCGTCGGGGGCGCGCCGCTCCACCCCGCCCGGCCCACGGCGGCCGTGCCCCGCCCCGCCTCCCGGCACACCACCGCCGGGACCCGCGCCGGCCCCACGGACGCGCCGCGCCCTGTTCCGCGATCACCGGACGGCAGGCCAGTATGGGCACATGACCGGGCGCTGGGAGTTCTGGATCGACCGTGGCGGCACCTTCACCGATGTGGTGGGAAGGCGCCCCGACGGACAGCTCGTCACCCGCAAACTTCTCTCGCACGACCCGGACCGCTACCGGGACGCCGCCGTGGCCGGCATCCGGCTGATGCTGGGGCTCGGACCGGACGAGCCGGTCCCCGCCGACCGGGTCTCCGCCGTCAAGATGGGCACCACCGTCGCCACCAACGCCCTGCTGGAGCGGCGCGGCGAACCCACCGTCCTGGTGATCACCGAAGGATTCCGGGACGCCCTGCGCATCGCGTACCAGAACCGCCCCCGCCTCTTCGACCGCCGCATCCTGCTCCCGGAAGCCGTGTACGACCGGGTGATCGAGGTGCCCGAGCGCATCGACGCCCACGGCCGCACCCTCACCCCGCTGGACCGGGAGGCCGTCGCCGGTCTGCTGCGCGAGGCCCGCGCCGACGGGCTGAGCAGCGCGGCCGTCGTCCTGATGCACGGCTACCGCCACCCGGCCCACGAGCAGGCGGTCGCCGCCGAGGCCAGGGCCGCCGGGTTCACCCAGATCAGCTGCTCCCACGAGGTCAGCCCGCTGATCAAGCTCGTCCCGCGCGGTGACACCACCGTCGTGGACGCCTATCTCTCCCCGATCCTGCGCCGCTACGTGGAGTCGGTCGCCGCCGAACTGCCCGGCATCCGGCTGATGTTCATGCAGTCCAACGGCGGCCTGCGCGAGGCCGCGCACTTCCGGGGCAAGGACGCGGTGCTCTCCGGGCCCGCCGGCGGTGTCGTCGGCATGGTCCGCACCTCCGCGCAGGCCGGCCACGACCGGGTCATCGGCTTCGACATGGGCGGCACCTCCACCGACGTCTCGCACTACGCGGGCGAGTTCGAGCGCGAACTGGGCGCCGAGGTGGCGGGCGCGCGGATGCGGGTGCCCATGATGAACATCCACACCGTCGCGGCCGGCGGCGGCTCGGTCCTGCACTTCGACGGCCGGCGCTACCGGGTCGGACCCGACTCCGCCGGGGCCGACCCCGGCCCCGCCTGCTACCGCAGGGGCGGACCGCTGACCGTCACCGACGCGCAGGTGATGCTGGGCCGCATCCGCCCCGCGCACTTCCCCGCCGTCTTCGGGCCGGACGGCGACCGGCCCCTCGACGCGGACGTCGTGCGCGAGCGCTTCGAGGACCTCGCCGAGGAGGTCGCCTGCGCCACCGGCAGCAAGCGGACGGCGGCCGAGACCGCGGCCGGCTTCCTGGAGATCGCGGTCCTCTCCATGGCCAGTGCGGTCAAGAAGATCTCCGTGCAGCGCGGCCACGACATCACCCGCTACGCGCTCACCGGCTTCGGCGGGGCCGGCGGCCAGGCCGTCTGCGCCGTCGCCGACGCGCTCGGCATCGACACCGTCCTCGTCCCCCCGCTGGCCGGGGTGCTCTCCGCGTACGGCATCGGGCTCGCCGATGCCACCGCGATGCGCGAGCAGTCCTTCGAGGCCGTCCTCGACGACGCCGCCGAGACCCGGGTGCGGGAACTGTGCGACGAGCTCGCCGCCCGTACGAGCGCCGATCTGCGCGCCGACGGTGTGCCCGGCGACGCCATCTCCACCCGGGCCAGGGTCCTGCTGCGCTACGAGGGGACCGACGCGAGCCTGCCCGTCGCCCTGGACACGGCCGCCGCGATGACCGAGGCGTTCACCCGCGAGCACCGCGCCCGCTACGGCTTCACCGCCGACCGGCAGCTCGTCGTGGAGACCGTCTCCGTCGAGGCCACCGGAACGGCCGGCGGCCACGCCGAGCTCCGGCCGGCCGGGCGCGACGAGGGCGCCCCCACCACGCCCCGCCCGTACGACACCGCGCGGATGTTCGCGGAAGGCCGGTGGCAGGAGGCCCCGCTCCACCGCAGGGCCGACCTCCGGGCCACCGACACGGTCACCGGTCCCGCCGTCGTCGCCGAGGCCGACGCCACCACCGTCGTCGACCCGGGCTGGCAGGCCGAACTCGCCGCCACCGGCCACCTCGTCCTCACCCGGGCCCGCCCGCGCCCCGCCCGGCAGGCCGTCGGCACCCAGGTCGACCCGGTGCTGCTGGAGGTCTTCAACAACCTCTTCATGTCGATCGCCGAGCAGATGGGCGTGACGCTGGAGAACACGGCCCGCTCCGTCAACATCAAGGAGCGGCTCGACTTCTCCTGCGCGCTGTTCGACGCGCAGGGCAACCTCATCGCCAACGCGCCGCACATCCCGGTGCACCTCGGCTCCATGGGCGAGTCCATCAAGGAGGTCCTCCACCGCAATGCCGGCACCATGCGCCCGGGTGACGTGTACGCCATCAACGACCCGTACCACGGCGGCACCCATCTGCCCGATGTCACGGTCGTGACGCCGGTGTTCGACGAGAGCGGCGACGGGCCGGTGCTGAGGTTCCTGGTGGCCTCGCGCGGCCACCACGCCGAGATCGGCGGCATCACCCCCGGCTCCATGCCCGCCTTCAGCCGGACCATCGACGAGGAGGGCGTCCTCTTCGACAACTGGCTCCTGGTACGCGACGGCGTCTTCCGCGAGGACGCCACCCGCACCCTGCTCACCACCGCCCCGTACCCCTCCCGCGACCCCGGGACCAACCTCGCCGACCTGCGCGCCCAGATCGCCGCCAACGAGAAGGGTATCGCCGAACTGCGCGCCATGACCGGCCAGTTCGGGGCCGAGGCGGTCGACGCCTACATGGGCCATGTGCAGGACAATGCCGAGGAGTCGGTGCGCCGCATCATCGCCGGACTGGACGACGGCCACTACCGGTACGAGACGGACAACGGCGCCGTGATCGAGGTGACGATCACCGTCGACCGCGAGGCCCGCAGCGCGGTCATCGACTTCACCGGCACCTCCCCGCAGCAGCCGGGCAACTTCAACGCCCCGAAGTCCGTGGTCATGGCCGCCGTACTGTACGTCTTCCGCACCCTGGTCGCCGACGACATCCCGCTCAACAGCGGCTGCCTGAACCCGCTGGAGATCCGCGTCCCGGAGGGCTCCATGCTGGCCCCCGCCCCGCCCGCCGCCACGGTCGCCGGCAACGTCGAGACCTCGCAGGCCGTCACGGGCGCGCTGTACGCGGCCCTCGGCGTCCAGGCCGAGGGGTCCGGGACCATGAACAACCTGACCTTCGGCAACGACCGGGTGCAGTACTACGAGACCGTGGCCAGCGGATCCGGCGCGGGCGAGGACTTCGACGGCACCGACGCCGTCCAGACCCACATGACCAACTCCCGCCTCACCGACCCCGAGATCCTGGAATGGCGCTACCCGGTCCTGCTGGAGAGCTTCCGGGTGCGCGAAGGCAGCGGGGGAGCGGGCCGCCACCGCGGCGGCAGCGGGGTGGAGCGCCGCATCCGCTTCCTCGAACCGGTCACCCTGGCCCTGCTCACCGGACACCGCCGCGTGCCCCCGTACGGCATGGCGGGCGGTGCACCCGGCGCGCTCGGCAGCCAGCACATCGAGCGCGCGGACGGCAGCCGCACCGGACTGGACGGCTGCGACAGCGCGGACGCCGGCGCGGGCGACGTACTGGTGCTGCGCACCCCCGGAGGCGGCGGATACGGGGAGCCGGGCGACGCGGACGGGAACGGCTGAGCGGGAACGCGGGGGCTGACCGGTCCCGCCGGGAGCGGCCCTTCTGCGCCGTTTCGACCGTTGTCGGTGCGAGGACCTAATCTGTGCACCGTGACTTCGCCTGCCTACACGGACAACGCTGCGCCCCAGCTCAGCGCGGGGCCGCGGCCCGCACCGGGCCCGGCCGCCGACGAGGGGCTGTCCCGGCGGCTGCGCGCGCTCGCCTGCACGGCTCCGCTGCACGACCTGGACGTCCGCAAGGCGAACCTCGCCGGTGAGTACAGCGGCTACGCGATGGCCGAGGTCGCCCTCGCGGCGATCGACCACGTCACGCTCAACATGGACTTCGACACGGGCGCGGACCACGACCAGATAGTGACCAGGCTCCTCCCGCGCGTCGCCGCCCAGGCCCCCGGCCGCCCGGCAGCCGAGCACGAACGGGTCGCCCGCTGGGTCCTGGAGAACCTGATCAACGTCGGCAGCGTCGACCGCGGATTCCGGGCGGTCTACGGCACCTTCGGGCCCGACGGCGCCTACGTCCGCCGCGACTACGACTTCAAGCTGATCGAGGAGGTCCCCGGGCACGGCGGCAGCGTCTACCTCCGGGCCACCGACGAAGCGGTCAACGTCCTCGTCGGCGCCCTCGACACGGACGTCACCAGCGCCCAGATCGCCGCCGAGGTCAAGCTGGAGGTCCTGATCAGCCGGGGCAGGCTCGCCGATGCCCAGCTCGCCGCCGAACAGGCCCGCTACCGGACCGTGCAGTACGCGGAAACGCTGCGCAAGACGCTCGACGCCACCCGGCGCAACGTCCGCGCGGTCGACTGGCTCAACGCCGTGCCCGACATGATCGCCGAAGCCCTGGACCACGTCGCCGACCGCTACCGCCACGAGAACGCGATCCTCACCAACATCCGCAAGGCCCGTGACGAGGCCGAGGACCCCGAGCACAAGCGCCGCGCCGCCGAGCTCGTCGACATCGTCAAGGACTGCATCCGCCGCCACACCCAGCTCCAGTCCCGGCTGCTGGAGGCCGGCCCCCTCTTCCGCGCCGAACAGGACCGGCAGGCCTTCGCCGCACCCGCCGCCCGCACCGGCCTCGACCTGTACGGGCAGCTCCTCGGCCCGCTGCTGCCGCTCCCCGTCGAGCAGGCCAGCCGCGCCACCGACGCCTTCTTCGCCCACGGCACGGGCCTGCGCACCCCGGTGTCCGTACGAGTGGGCGACCTGGTCGACCTGCTCCTCAGCCCGCCGCCGGCCCGCGAGCACCTCGGCGCCGAGATGCCCGAGCCGGACCTGATCGCCACCCCGGACGACAGCCGCTTCAGCGAGGAGCAGCTGGCCGCCGCGATGGAGCTGCTCGACCTGGAGCACGACGCGCCGCGCCGCCTCTCCGGCCTCCTGGCCGACGCCCGCCGCCGCGACCCCGACCTGCCCTACCTGGTCGCCCTGCTCGCCGTGCACGCCGCGAGCCCCCCGGTCGGCACCGCCTACCGCCAGGGCGAGCGCCGCCTGCTGTTCTCCGTGGACGACGGCACCCCGCTCGACGACGAGGAGTTCGGCGGCGCCGACCTGATCGTGGGCACCGCCCTGCTCGACGCCGTCGGCATGGCGGCGGATCGCTCGGAGGCACCGTGACAGCCCGGCCGCCCCTAGGGCCTGTCCGGCGCATCTTCGCGGGCCCGCGACGATCCGCGGGACAGGCCCTAGCCACCTTCCGTACCTTCCGCACCGAGGAGCGAGTGTCGTGAGCGACCACCGCGCAGAGCACCCCGACGCGTGGGGCGAGCCCGTCGCCGACCGGCCCGCCTCCGCCCACGAGCCCGACCGGCCCGCGTCCGCACCGGCCGTCACCCCGGCGGACGCGGCGGACGCCGCCCGGCTCGTCGCCTTCGGCCTCCAGCCCAAGCTGCTGCCCGCCCGCGACGCCGAGTACGCCGAACTGCTGCGCCGCTACCGGGAGGACCCCGCCTTCGCCCGGCTCGCCGACGCCGTCGCCACCGGGCTCGGCCTCATCGTCCTGGAGGTCTCGCCCCGGGCGGGCATGGCCGTGACAGCGGGCGAGGACTCGCTGTTCGCCGTCCGCATGGGCGACTACGCGCGCCGCGCCTCCTCGGACAGCGCCGACCGCTTCCTGCACGGCCTGGCCCACCTCGCCGTCGCCGCGATGGCGTTCCCGCGCCCCGAGGACCTCGCCGACGACGCCTACATCGGCCGGATCACGGTCAACGGGGTCGACGCCTTCGTCCGCCAGGCATGCAACCGCCTGGAGGAGCGCGCCGAGGAGCAGGGCGACAACACCGACCCGGCCAGCGACGCCCCGGGCCTGGAGGCCGGCTGGCGCGTCTACGCCCGGCGCAGCGCCACCGGAGCCACCAAGGACGCCCGCCGGCTCGCCGGATCCACCACCGGCATCATCGGCAAGGCCGTCGCCTTCCTCACCGACTCCGGCTTCCTCCAGCGCACCGGCGACGACGCCGGAGGCACGTACCGCACCACCGCCCGCTACCAGCTCCAGGTCCGCGACATGGCCGGCAGCGCCGCCATGGCCGAACTCCTGGAGCTGGGCGTCGTCCCCGTCACCGACGGCAGCGCCACGCTGCTGCCGCCCCCGGACCCCGACGACCTGGAACTGGTGGCCGACGCGGGCCTGCCGTTCCACGGCTGACCGCCGCCCGTCCCCGACGTCTTCCCTCCGCTCCCCGAACGACGAGAGTCCGCCGCCATGTACGAGCTTTCCCGGGTCCGCCTCTACTCCATCGGGCCCGCCGGCGCACGCTACGCCGACACCGTGCTCGACCTGCGCGGCGTCGGCGAACCCGTGCCCCGCCCCGCACCGGCGCAGGCGGAGTTCTTCGAGGACGAGCCGGTCGGCCCGCCGCGCAGGCCCGCCCCGGCCGGTGTGCTCTTCCTGGAGAACGGCGGCGGCAAGTCCGTCCTGCTGAAGCTGATCTTCTCGGTGATGCTCCCCGGCCACCGCAACACCCTCGGCGGCGCCAGCTCCGGCGTGCTGCGCAAGTTCCTGCTGGCCGACGACTGCGGGCATGTCGCGCTGGAGTGGCAGCACACCGTGACCGGCGAGTGCGTGGTCGTCGGCAAGGTCAGCGAGTGGCGCGGGCGCCAAGTCTCCAACGACCCCCGGAAGTTCGCCGAGGCCTGGTACTCCTTCCGCCCCGGCCCCGGGCTCGGCCTGGACTCGCTGCCCGTCGCCGAGTCCACCGCCGTCGGCCGCCCCGCCGAGGGCGTCTCCGGCGCCCGTGGCAGGCGCCGCACCATGAAGGGCTTCCGGGACGCGCTCACCGAGGCCGGGAAGTTCTACCAGCACCTCGACGTGCACTGGGAGGAGATCCACGACCGCTGGAACGAGCACCTCGGCGAACTGGGCCTCGACCCCGAACTCTTCCGCTACCAGCGCGAGATGAACGCCGACGAGGGCGAGGCAGCCGGCCTCTTCGCGGTGAAGAAGGACTCCGACTTCACCGACCTGCTGCTGCGCGCCGTGACCGACACCCGCGACACGGACGGCCTCGCCGACCTCGTCAGCGGCTTCGGCAACAAGCTCGGCCGCCGCGCCGAACTCACCGCCGAACGCGACTTCACCGCCGGCTCCGTCGACCTCCTCGGCCGCATCGTCGAGGCCGCCGCGACCCGCGCCCGCACCCGCGACATCCACGCCGGGGCCGAGCGCCGCACCCGCACCCTCGCCCGCCGCCTCTCCGCCCGCGCCGGCGAGGAGCGCGGCCGGGCCGCCGAGCTCGCCCAGCAGGTCACCGGCGCCGCCCACACCGTCACCGGCGCCGAGGAGACCCGCGGCCGCAGCGCCCTGATCGCCGCCGAACTCGCCTACCGGCACGCCTCGCTGGCCCTGACCGCCGCCGAGAAGAGCGCCGCCGCCCAGCGCCGCGAACTGGGCGACGCCCGCACCCTGCACTCCGCCTGGCAGGCCGCCGAAGCCGTCCTGCGCCACCGCGCCGCCGCCGACCGCTCCGCCCGCGTCGCCGTCGCGATCCGGGAGGCCGAGCGCGATGCGGCCCCCGCCCTCGCCGCCCGCGCGAGCGCGGCGGCCGACCTCGTACGGGCCCTGCACACCGCCGCCGAGGCGGGGGAGAACCGGGCCAACGAGGAGGAGGAGCGCTCCGACACCCTGCAGAGCGCCGGCGAGGCCGCCCACCGGGACGCCACCACCGCCGCCACCGAGGCCCAGCGCGCCCGCAGCGAGGCCGGCCACCTGCGCCAGCGCCTTGCCGAGGTCGAGCAGGAAACCGCCGAAGCCGTCCGGGCCGGCTGGCTGGACGACACCGCGCCGCACGCCGACCCGGCCAGGGCCGCCCTCGCCGCCAACGACGCCGAACAGTCCGCCGTGGCCGCCTGGGACACCGCCCGCGAGGCCGCCGGAGCCGCCGCCGACCGGGCCCGGCAGGCCACCGCCGACGAGAGCCGCGCCGAACTGGCCGCGGCCCGCGCCGCCGACGCCGCCCGCGCCGCCGAACAGGCCTACGAGGCCGAGCTGAGGGCCGCCGGGTCCCTCGCCGCCGAACCCCGCCTCGCCGAACTGCTCGGGCTGCCCGTCACGACCGGCGGCGTCCCCCGGCCCCGGCAGGCCGCCGCGCCCGGCGCCGACGCGACCGCCGACGACCCGCACCGTACCGACGAGGCCCCGGGCCCGGACGGCACGGATCCCGCCCCGGCCGCCACCGCCGCCCACCCCGACGGACAGCCCCTCACCGCCGACGAGTTCGACCGCGGCGCGGACGAGCTGCGCGGCCTGCTCGACCAGAGCGTCGCCACCGCCGAACGGCGCCTCTTCGAACTGCGCACCGCCGCGGCCGACGACGCCCGCATCCTGGGCGCGCTCGGCGACGGCGGCCTCCTCCCGCCGAGCCCGGACGTCCTGGCCACCGTGGAATACCTCGGCGAACAGGGCATCCCCGCCCTGCCCGGCTGGCGCTACCTCGCCCAGGCCGTCGACCCCGCCGACCACGCGGCCGTCCTCGCCGCCCGCCCCGAGCTCGTCGACGGCGTCGTCATCACCGACCCCGACGCGCACGCCCGCGCCCGCGAGGTCCTCGGCGCCGCCGCCCTGCTGCCCCGCTCCGCCGTCGCCGTCGGCACCGCCGCCGCCCTCCTCGCCCCCGTGCCCGGCCCAGGCAGTGGCGCGTCCGGCACCCCCGAGGACGTCTTCCTCGTCCCGCCGAACCCGGCCATGCACGACGAGCACGCCGCCGACGAGGAGCGCCACGCGCTGCGCAGCCGGACCGCAGCCCGCGACGAGGACATCCGGGTGCTCGCCGCCCGCCTCGGCGCCGACCGTGCGCTCGCCGCCCGCATCGGGTCCTGGCGCTCCGACTGCCCGCCCGGCATGCTCGCCGAGCTGGCCGGGGGCGCCGCCACCGCCCGCACCGCCGCAGAGACCGCCGAGGCCGTCCTCGCCGAGGCCCGCACGGTCCGTGCCGAGGCCGACGAGGCCGCCGCCGACACCGCCCGCGTCCGCGAGGAGCGCCAGGAGGCCGCCCAGCGCGCCCGCCGGGCCGCCGACGCGCTCGCCGGACTCGCCTTCCGGCTCCGCGAACGGGCCGGCTGGCAGGCCAAGCTGCGCGAACTGACCGACGAGGCCGCCGAGTGCGAGGCCCGCGCCACCGTCCTCCTGGAGCGTGCGAGGGCCGCCGACGAGGACCGCCGCGCCGCCCAGCGCGCCGCCGACGACGCCCGCCGCACCGCCCGCGCCCTGCGCGCCGAACGCGCCGAGATCGCCGGCGCCCCCGAACAGCTCCCCGACCTCGGTGAGGACGCCCCCCGCCAGGCGCTGCCCGCCCTGCGCGAGGCCTACCGGGCGGCGTCCCAGCTGTACGAGAAGGTCGGCGTCGGCGCCGACCTGCGCGCCGAACAGGCCCGCGCCGAGAGCGACGAGAGCGCCGCGCTCGCCGAGCTGGACCGCCTCACCAACAAGGTCCGCACCCGGGCCGCCCAGCTCCTGGAGGGCACCGACGGCGCCGACGGCCCGTCCCGGCAGGCCGCCGCCGCCCGCGCCGAATCCCTCGTCCAGCTCCTGGAGACCCGCGCCTCGGCGGCCAGCGAGCAGCTGGGCCGGCTGCGCGGCGAGGCGGAACGCCTGGCGCCCGCCGACGGCGAGAGCCTGCACACCGAACTCCCCGACGACCAGGTGCCCGCCGACGCCGAACAGGCCCAGGCCCTCCTGCGCACCGCCACCGCCGAGCTGGCCGCCGCGACCGCCGCGCTGGACACCGCGAGGGCCGCCCACGCCGAGCTGCTGCACGCCCATCGCACCGCCGAGGACGCGGCGGGCGGCTTCGACGAGACCGCCGCCCTGCTGCGCGACCTGCTCAGGGACCACGGAGCCGAGGACGACCCGGAGGATCCCGAGCCGTACCCGGGCAGCCTGGAGGAGGCCCGGCAGTCCGCCGCCGAGGCCCGTCGCTCGCTGCGCGGCTGCGCCGCTGACCTGTCCGCCGCCGAAGCGGCCGTCCGGGAGGCGAGCGACGTCCTCGTACGGCACGCCAACTCCACCCGCTACGAGCAGGTCCGCACGCCCGCCCGGCAGCAGATCCGCGAGCTGCCCGCCGCCGCGCTCCCCGAGCACGCGGAGAAGTGGGCCATCGCCTTCGCGCCCCGGCTGCGGGTTCTCACCGACGAACTGGCCCAGCTGGAGCGCAACCGCGACTCCATCGTCGACCGGCTGCGCGGCCTGGTGGAGTCCGCGCTCACCACGCTCCGCTCCGCGCAGCGGCTCTCCCGGCTCCCCGAGGGCCTGGGGGAGTGGTCCGGGCAGGAATTCCTCCGTATCCGCTTCGAGGAACCCGACCAGGCCACCCTCACCGAACGGCTCGGCGAGGTCATCGACGAGGCCACCAGGGCGGCCCTCAGGAAGAACTCCGACCTGCGCCGGGACGGCATGTCCCTGCTCCTGCGCGGCGTTCAGGCGGCCCTGGAGCCCAGGGGCATCGCCGTGGAGATCCTCAAGCCGGACGCCGTCCTGCGCGCCGAGCGCGTGCCCGTCGGGCAGATGGGCGACGTTTTCTCCGGCGGCCAGCTGCTCACCGCGGCCATCGCCCTCTACTGCACGATGGCCGCACTGCGCAGCAACGACCGGGGCCGCGACCGCACCCAGCACCGGCACGCGGGCACGCTGTTCCTGGACAACCCGATCGGCCGGGCCAACGCCACCTATCTGCTGGAGCTCCAGCGCGCGGTGGCCGACGCGCTCGGCGTACAACTCCTGTACACCACCGGGCTGTTCGACACCACGGCGCTCGCGGAATTCCCACTCGTCATCCGGCTGCGCAACGACGCGGACCTGCGGGCCGGGCTGAAGTACATCAGCGTCGAGGAGCACCTGCGCCCCGGGCTGCCGCAGCAGGACCCCGCCGCCGAGACGGTGCACGGCGAGATCACCGCGACGCGCATGTTCAAGCGCGGCGCCCCGGCCCCGCGGACACCGGACGCGTCCGAGACCGTCGAGAAGACCCGGACTCCCTAGCCGCCGGGCGCGGTCAGGCCCGCGAGAGGCGGTCCGTGCCCCGGTGGCCTATCCGCGCCGCGTCCCGCTGCGCGGTGCGGGCCTCACGCCGTGCCCTGCGCCGCTCACGGCGCAGCGCACGGGCCGAGCTGCTGGGCTCGGAGACCACACCATTGCGCTGGTTCCACACCTGGCGGGTGACCCAGACGTCCAGCACCGCCCAGGTCGCGACCACCGTGCTCGCCACCCCGCTCAGCACCATGGGGAAGGAGAGCCAGGACCCGGCCAGCGCGGTGAGGAACGCCACCATCGCCAGGATGACCGTCAACGACAGGACGAGCACCGCCCGCACGGCCGCCGTGCGCACCGGGTCCGGCATCCGCCGCCGCAGGGCCGGCTCCTCCACCCAGAGCTGCCGGGGCACGGCCGGCCGCTCCCGCGCGCCCGCGTCCCCCGTCGGCTCCACCGCTTCCTCACGCTCCTGTGTGTCCAAGACCCTTCACTCCCACCGCTGTCCGACTTCAGGGTTGCTGCCCGGCATACACCCTTTCTACGCCGACGGTCCGTCCCGTCCGCCCGAGCGTGACCCGTTGGTCCCCCTACCCCCGTACAGACAGACGAGCGGTCAGGGGTGAAGATTCCCCCCACCCGTCACGAAACGAAGAATTCCAGCCAACCGGGACGTGAAGGAACGTGCCACTCCCCGGGGCCTCTTCTGTCGCTTTCGTGAATTTCATCTCCCGGAATACCGGGACAAGCCATGGTCAACTCCCGGTAAGGCGGCCGAAAATCGTCCGGACACGCCTTCGAGTTGTCTGTGTGTCGGTAGTAGGCTCGCGCCGTTTGTTGACGAAACCCGTCCCCGCCGCGCGGGGACGACCTGGGGGAGGCCATGCGCTTTCGCGGAAAGTCCATCCGCAGGAAGATCGTGGCGTTGCTCGTGGTGCCGCTCGTCTCGCTCACCGCGCTCTGGGGTTTCGCCACCTATCTCACCGGGCGCGAGGCCGGGAAACTGCTGAGCGCGAGCGCCGTCGTGGAGAAGGTGGGCCACCCGCTGGAGGACACCGTCCGGGTCATCCAGAGCGAACGCCGCCAGACGCTCGTCTTCCTCGCCGATCCGCGTACGTCCGACGCCCTGCCCGCCCTGCGCCGGCAGCGCGCCGCCACCGACCGGGTCGTGGCCGAGGTCAGCAGGAGCGCCCAGGAGAAGGACATCCGCGACGCGCTCGGCGCGACCGCCGAGACCCAGCTCACCTCGATACTCGGCGCCGTCGAAGGTCTCGACGCCCTGCGCGAATCCGTCGACAAACGCACCATCGGCCGGCTCAAGGCGATGGCCTACTACAACCGCCTGATCGACCCCTGCTACCGCTTCCTGACCGGGTTGCACACCATGGAGAACGTCTCCATGGACCAGCAGGTGCGGGCCCTGACCGGGATATCCCGCGCCCGCGAAATGCTTTCCAGGGAAGACGCCCTGGTCGCCTCGGGCCTCCTGGCCGGCCGCCTCACCGCCCCGGAACTGCGCCAGATCTCCGACCTCGTCGCCCAGCGCGGCCTGCTGTACGAGACCAACGTCGACCTGCTCCCCGCCTCCGAACGCCGGCGCGTCCAGCAGTACTGGCAGGGCCCGGACAGCGAACCGCTGCGCTCCGCCGAGGAGAAGATCATCGGCCAGGGCCCCACCGACGGCCCGCGCACCCGTGACGCCGCCCGCTGGCAGGAGGTCGGCCCGCCCGCCCTGGACCGGCTGGCCAACGACGCGACGGAGATGAACAACCGCTTCCAGGACCGCGGCAAACCCGCCGGCTACGGCATCCTGATCAAGGCGGGCATCGCCGGTGTCCTCGGCTTCCTGGCCCTGCTCGTCTCCGTCTTCGTGTCCGTACGCATCGGCCGCGAACTGGTCCGCGACCTCTCCCGGCTGCGCAAGGACGCCCATGAGGTGTCCGGCGTACGGCTGCCGAGCGTGATGCGCCGCCTCGCCGCGGGCGAACAGGTCGACGTGGAGACCGAGTCGCCGCACCTGCAGTACGAGCGCGACGAGATCGGCCAGGTCGGCCAGGCCCTCAACACCCTGCAACGCGCCGCCGTCGAAGCCGCCGTCAAACAGGCCGACATGCGCCGCGGCGTCTCCGAGGTCTTCGTCAACCTCGCCCGCCGCAACCAGGTCCTGCTGCACCGCCAGCTGACGCTCCTGGACGCCATGGAGCGCCGCACCGAGAACACCGACGAACTCGCCGACCTCTTCCGCCTCGACCACCTCACCACCCGCATGCGCCGGCACGCCGAGGGCCTGGTGATCCTCTCGGGGGCGGCCCCCTCCCGGCAGTGGCGCAAGCCCATCCAGTTGATGGACGTGGTGCGCGCCGCCGTCGCCGAGGTCGAGGACTACGAACGCATCGAGGTCCGCCGACTGCCCCGGATCGGTGTGGGCGGCCCGGCCGTCGCCGACCTCACCCACCTGATCGCCGAACTCCTGGAGAACGCCACGGTGTTCTCGCCCCCGCACACCGCGGTCCAGGTGCACGGCGAGCGCGTCGCCAACGGCTTCACCCTGGAGATCCACGACCGCGGCCTCGGCATGCCCCCGGACGTCCTCCTCGACGCCAACCTCCGGCTCGCCGAGACCCCCGAGTTCGAGCTGTCCGACACCGACCGCCTCGGCCTCTTCGTGGTCAGCCGGCTCGCCCAGCGGCAGAACGTCCGGGTCTCCCTCCAGACCTCCCCGTACGGCGGCACCACGGCGGTGGTGTTCATCCCCGCCGCGCTCCTCACCGACGCGCCCGAGTCGCACGGCACCGGCTTCCGCCTCGACCGCAGGTCCGAGAAGGCCATCGCCAGCAGCCGTCCGGGCGGCACCACGGCCCGCCCGGAGGCCGACGACCATGTGCCGGGCAGGCCGAGCGGCCTCTCGCCGGTCCCCACCGGACTGGTCGACCCGGTCCTGCTGGACGGCCCCGTCGAGCTGGAGGGCGACGAGCCGCTGGACTTCACCCGCGACCCCGTCCTCGAAGCGGTGGCCGGTCCGGGGCTCGGCCCCGTGCTCGACGGCGTGGCCGACCTGGAGGACACCGAGAGCGAACGCGGCGGCATCTTCCGCGCCCGCGCACTGCGCCGCGACGGCGAACGCGAGCAGCACCAGCAGGCCCCCGACGACGGCGTGCGGGCCCTGCACCCCGAGGGCACCAGGCCGCTGCCCCGTCGCCGCCGGCCGCCGACCCTGGTCACCGACCGGGGCCGCCGGGTCGACGGTGCCGGCCGCGCGCATCCCGGCTCCGAGGACCGCGAGCCGGTCCGCCCGGTGGACCGGCGCCGCCCCGCCGAACCCCCGCAGCCCACCGGTCTCCGCACCCCCGTCGGGCCTTCGGTGCCCGCACCCCGTAAGCCCGAGCCCGCCCCCGACACCGTGGGCGGACTGCCCCGCCGCGTCCGGCAGGCCAGCCTCGCCCCGCAGTTGCGCGAAGGACCGGACGGCCGCACGGCGGTGCCCGCTCCGGTGGAGAGCGCCGAGGACATCGAGCGGGACGCGGACGAGGTACGCAGCCGTATGGCTTCGCTCCAGCGCGGCTGGCAGCGCGGCCGCCTGCAGAACGCCGAGGACTCGACCGGTCCCGGCGACACAGCACAAGGAACCACTCCGGGAGGGGACGGTCCATGACCGCACCGAACGCCGCAGCAACCGACTCCGTACGCCAGGGATCCGGCGAACTGAACTGGCTCCTCGACGAACTCGTCGAGCGCGTCGCCAGCATCCGCAAGGCGCTGGTGCTCTCCAGCGACGGGCTTCCCACCGGCGCCTCCAAGGACCTGACGCGGGAGGACAGCGAGCACCTGGCCGCCGTCGCCTCCGGCTTCCACAGCCTGGCCAAGGGTGTGGGCCGGCACTTCGAGGCGGGCAGGGTCCGCCAGACCGTCGTCGAGCTCGACGAGGCGTTCCTCTTCGTCACCGCCGCCGGCGACGGCAGCTGCCTCGCGGTGCTCGCGGAATCCGAATCGGACGTGGGACAGGTGGCGTACGAGATGACGCTGATGGTCAAGCGGGTGGGCCGCCACCTGGCCAGCACCCCCCGGACCGGTCAGCCCTCCGGGGGGTGAGCGGACGGCATGAGCGTCGCATCGCCCGGCTCCCCGGAGACCCCGGAAAGGCCGCGGACCCCACGCTGGTACGACGACGAGGCGGGGCCGGTCGTCCGCCCCTACGCGATGACCCGGGGACGCACCAGCAGCGCGTCCCGCCACCGTCTCGACCTGATCGCGCTCGTCGTGCCCGAACCGGCGGCCGACGATCCGGACGCGGACCAGCTGCTCTCCCCGGAACACGTCGAGATCCTCGAACTCTGCGACGACGTGCCGCAGTCGATCGCCGAGCTCGCCTCGTCGCTGGACCTTCCCGTGGGAGTGGTCCGGGTCCTGGTGGGTGATCTCGTCGAGGACGAGCTGGTGCACGTGACCCGTCCCGTTCCGCCGGCCGAGCTGCCGGACGTGAACATTCTCCGTGAGGTGATCAATGGCCTTCGGGCGCTCTAGCCGCAACAGGCGGCCCGTGGAGCCCGTCACCCTCAAGATCCTGGTGGCGGGCGGCTTCGGCGTGGGCAAGACGACGCTGGTGGGCGCGGTCAGCGAGATCAGGCCGCTGCGCACGGAGGAGACGCTGACCGAGGCGGGCCGTCCGGTGGACGACCTGGACGGCGTCGAGGGGAAGACCACGACCACCGTGGCCATGGACTTCGGCCGGATCACGCTCCGCGAGGACCTGGTGCTGTACCTCTTCGGCACGCCGGGGCAGGACCGGTTCTGGTTCCTCTGGGACGAGCTGGCCCAGGGCGCGCTGGGGGCGGTCGTGCTCGCGGACACCCGGCGCCTGGAGGACTGCTTCGCGGCCGTCGACTACTTCGAGCGCCGCCGTATCCCGTTCGCCGTCGCCGTCAACTGCTTCGAGGGCGCGGAACGGTTCCCGGAGGCGACGGTACGGGCCGCGCTCGACCTGGACCCCGAGGTGCCGCTCCTGATGTGCGACGCGCGGGACCGGCCCTCGGCGCGGGACGTGCTGGTGGCCGTCGTCGAACACGCCCTGGCCCGCGCGGACCGCCCGCGCGAGCCCGTGACGACCTAACGGCCGTTCTCCGCCAGCCACTTCTCGGCGGTCCGCGCCAGCTCGTGGTCGCGCCCGGCCAGCATCATCCGGATCATCTGCGCGTCACCGCGCAGCGACCAGCCCGGGTGCCCGAAGGTGGCCGGGTTGTTCTTCTCGATCAGGAAGTGCGCGGGCCAGGCCGTG
This sequence comes from Streptomyces sp. NBC_00708, assembly GCA_036226585.1. Taxonomy (GTDB): domain Bacteria; phylum Actinomycetota; class Actinomycetes; order Streptomycetales; family Streptomycetaceae; genus Streptomyces. The sequence goes on along the minus strand of CP108997.1, from coordinate 956,891 downwards.
CCGTAGCCGATGAGCGGCAGGGCGGCCAGATACCGCTTGCGGCCGCGCGCCAGCCCGTAGGCGGTGACGGCGAGACCGGTCAGGGTGCCGGTGAGATGCACCCAGCGGGTCGCGGCCCGCGAGTGCATCGCGACGTAGTACGGCCAGAACTCTTCGTACGAATCGAACGTCTGCGGTGACATACGGGAACCGTAGTGGCTCATCCGGCAACCGGAAACGGCTGCGCCGCGTCCCGAAAAGAGAACGGGCGGTCGGATCCCACGGGGGTGGTCCCGGCCGCCCGTTCCTCGCGCCGTGACCGGCTCAGTGCCCGGCGACCGACCTGCGGGCCACCGGGAAGTCGAAGTAGGTGTCGGGGAACGCCTCGGGCTGGAAGGTGTAGTGCCACCACTCCTCGGCGAGGTTCACGAAACCGGCCTCGGTGAGCGTCCTCTTGAGGAACTGCCGGTTGGCGCGCTGCACGCCCTGGATCCGGGGATCATCGGTGTGCGAGAGCGTGTCGAAGCAGTCGAAACCGGTGCCCATGTCCACCGAGTTGTCGGGGAAGCGGTCTGCCTTCGGCGCGTAGCACGGCACCAGCTTCTCGCCCGGACGGTACGGCCTGGTCGGCAGGGCCGGCAGCCGTACCAGCGTCAGATCCACCGTGCTGCCCCGGCTGTGCCCGGACTGCTCCGCGATGTACCCGTCCGCGAACAGCCGGGTCTTGTCGACCCGTGGATAGAACTCGCCCTTCATCGTCTCGTCGTCGAGATCCTTCGCCCACCGCACGAAGTGGTCGACGGCCCGCTGGGGGCGGTAGCAGTCGTACACCTTCAGCGAGTAGCCCTGCCGCAGCAGCCGGAGCTGGGCGCGGTGCAGGGCCTCGGCGGCGGGCCGGGTCAGGATGCAGAGGGACTGGCGGTAGCCGTCCACGGGCTCGCCCATGAAGTCGTGGGCGGTGGGGTAACGCATCTCCTGGATGATCGTGGGGTCCACCGAACGCAGCGAGACGAACTCCCGGGGTGCCCTGGGCACGGGCCCCGCCTGTGCCACCGGCGCGGTGACCGTCACGGCGAGCAGGGCGGCGGCGGTGGCCGCCAGGGCACGGAAAGCGGTCGCAATACCTGTCATGAGCACATCCTCCCGCGTGCGGGGGCGTGCGGAAGGCGATCCGGTACAGTCCGCGCGTGTCCGCCACCGGTTCCCCGCCCGGTCACCACGAGCACCGGCCGGCCCCGACGCGCCCCGGCCCCCACGGAAACGGAGCAGCCCCGTGATCCACTCCCACTGCCCCGCCTGCGGAGCCCCGTACACCGGCCTCCCGTCCTCGGACACCTGGCCCCGCACCTGCGCCGCCTGCGGCGAGACCGCCTACCGCAACCCCCTGCCGGTCGCCGTCGCCCTGCTCCCCGTCACCGACGGCGACACCACCGGCCTCGTCGTCATCACCCGCACCATCGAACCCGCACGCGGCGGCCTCGCCCTGCCCGGCGGCTTCATCGACCACGCCGAGGACTGGCAGCACGCCGTCGTACGGGAACTGCGCGAGGAGACCCGCATCGAGGCCCGGCCCGAGGACGTCCGCCTCGCCGACGCCCTCAGCTCACCCGCCGGGCACCTGCTCCTGTTCGGGCTCCTCCCGGAACGGCCCGCCACCGCCCTCCCGCCGTCCGCCCCCACCGACGAGACCTCAGGCCACTCCCTCCTGACGGCCCCCGCCACGCTCGCCTTCCCCCTCCACACCGAGGCCGTCCGCCGCTGGTTCGCCGGCCGCTACCGCTGAGCCCCCGCCCCGCACCCGCACCGGGCGGTCCACCACCCCGCCCCCCTCCCGCTCCACCACGACCCGCCCGCCCACCAGCCGCGACGTGTACCGCTCGACCTCCACCGGCTCCCAGCCGTCGCCCGCGTCCAGGACCACCGTCCCGCCACCGGTACGCCCCTCCACCGGCGCCCACACCTCCAGTTCGAGGGCGCCGTCCGCACCCCGCACCGGAATCACCGCCCCCGCACGCGCCAGCACCGGCACCCTCGACAGCGGCGCCTCCACCACCACCTGCCCCGGCCCCTCGTACGCCGACCCATCCGCCGTGCCGTACCAGCGCCCCGGCGGCAGCCGCACCGACCGACGCGTCACCCCCGGCTCCAGCACCGGCGCCACCAGCAGCGCGTCGCCCAGCAGAAACGCGTCCTCGCAGTCCCGCAGCTCCCGGTCCCCGGGCGACGACCACCACAACGGACGTACGTACGGCGCCCCCGTCAGCGCGGCCAGCCGTGCCAGCGTCAACCAGTACGGCCGCAGCCGCTCCCGCTCCACCAGCGCCTCCCGCGCAGCGGCCAGCACCTCGTCCCCGAACTCCCACGGCTCCCGCCGCCCCGCGTCGATCGCCGCATGCGTACGGAACAACGGCAGATACGCGCCCAGCTGGAACCACCGCAGATACAGCTCCGGCGACGGCGACCCGCCGAACCCGCCCACATCCGGACCCGAGTACGGCACCCCGCACAGTCCCAGCCCCAGCACCAGCGCCAACGACGCCCGCAGCCCCGGCCAGCCCGTCGTCACATCCCCGGACCAGGTGCCCCCGTAACGCTGCATCCCCGCCCAGCCCGAACGCGAGAACAGGAACGGCCGCTCCCGAGGCCGCAGCCGGGCCAGCCCCTCGTAACCCGCCCGCGCCATCGCGAGCCCGTACACGTTGTGCGCCTCCCGGTGGTCACCGCCGCGCCCCTCCAGAGCATGCCGCGCGGAACGCGGCAGCGAGGGATCACCGAACGCCGTGAACGACACCGGCTCGTTCATGTCGTGCCACACACCGGAGAACCCCTGCGCCAGCCGCTCCGCGTACAGTCCGCCCCACCACTGACGCACCCCCGGATCGGTGAAGTCCGGATAGACGCACTCACCCGGCCATACCTCCCCGCGGACCTCCCGCCCCCGCGCGTCCCGCACGAACGCGCCCGACGCGCCCACCGCCCGCCCGGAGTCGTAGACCTCGTTCCCCCCGGCCGCCGCGACCGCAGGGTCCACGATCGACACCAGCCGCACCCCGCACGCGCGCAACTCCTCGGCCAGCCCCGGCAGATCCGGGAACCGCTCACGGTCCACCGTGAACACCCGGTGCCCCTCGTAGTGGTCGATGTCCAGATGCAGCACCGACAGCGGAAGCCCCCGCTCCCGGTACCCCGCCACGATCCGCCGGACCTCCCGCTCCGACCCGAACCCCCACCGGGCGTGCTGCGGACCCAGCGCCCAGGACGGCGGCACCGAGGCCGCCCCCGTCAGCGCCGACCACCCCGCCAGCACCCGGGCCGGCGTGCCCGCCACCGCCCAGCAGCGCAGTGGACCGCCGTCCACCCGCACCTCCGACACCCCCGGCCGGTCGTGCCCGGATCCCGCGCCCTCCCTGCCCTCCCGCAACGACACCCGGCCCGACCAGGAGTTGTCGTAGAACACCAGGTGCGTTCCCGCATCCGACACCACCACCTGCACCGGCATCGTCAGATACAGCGGATCGTCCTCCGGCCCGAACCGCCCGCCCGGATCGGTGTTCCACAGCGCGTACGAACCGTCCCGCAGCCGGGGCCCCGCCGCGCGCCCGCCGAGACCGAAGAACCTCGCGTCCGCCGGAACCTCCGCACGCTGCACCCACCGCCCGTCCCCGCCCGCCACCGGCTCCCACCAGCGCGGCGGCAGCTCCCGGCGCAGCACCACCCCGCCCGGCGTGCGCAGCTCCACCGCCCCGTGCCGGGACACCGCGACCGTCAGCCGCTCCGACACCACCTGCCAGCCGCCGTCCGTACCCGGCTCCAGCACCGCCCGCGGATCGGCCGCGGGCGCCCGACCGGGCAACGCGTACGAGGGCAGCGGCTCCGCCCCGTCCCACCCCCAGAAGACCGCCCCGCCCACCGACACCCGGATCCGCAGCTCCGAACGGGCGAACCGCACCACACCGCCGCCCGGCCCCGGCTCCGCCCCCGTCACCGGCCCCGGCACCCGCGCCCGCTCCGTCCCGCGCGCGGGCAACGCCCGCGCGTCCGCACGCGCCCGGCGCCACGCCGAGCGCACCGTACGCAGCCCCCGCCTCGAACCGACCAGCTTCACCGAGCGCACCAGGTCACGACCGTTCATGCCGCTCACCCTGCCACCCGGCCGCCCACGAACAAGCGCCGTTCAACTTCCGTTCACCCCGCACCCGGCGTGGCCGGACCACATACCGGGACACGACAGCATGTACGGGCAACCCTGGTGCGAAAGACGATCACATGGCATCGTCCGTGACGTCGCCTCACGCGCACACCCCAGCCCGTGCGCGCGACCTGCGCACACTCCGCGTACCCGCTACAGCCAGGGAGCCGCCCCATGACCTCAGCAGCCGACGAAGCCCCCCTGTGGCAGCCGGGCCCCGACCGCGTCGCGGCCGCCGCCGTCACCCGCTTCCAGAGCTGGGCGGCCGAGCACCACGGCGCACCGGCCGAGGGCGGCTACGCCAGTCTGCACCGCTGGTCCGTGGACGAGCTCGACACCTTCTGGAAGGCCGTCGCCGAATGGTTCGACGTCCGCTTCTCCACCCCGTACGAGCAGGTCATCGGCGACCGCTCGATGCCCGGCGCCACCTGGTTCCCCGGGGCCACCCTCAACTACGCCGAACACGCGCTGCGCGCCGCCGAGGACCCCCTGCGCGCCGGAGCCCCCGCCCTGCTCCACGTCGACGAGAGCCACACCCAGGCCGCCACCTCGTGGTCCGAGCTCCGCCGCCAGGTCGGCTCCCTCGCCGCCGAACTGCGCGCACTCGGCGTCACCCCCGGCGACCGCGTCAGCGGCTACCTCCCCAACATCCCGCAGGCCGTCGTCGCCTTCCTCGCCACCGCCGCCGTCGGCGGCGTTTGGACCTCCTGCGCCCCCGACTTCGGCGCCCGCAGCGTCCTCGACCGCTTCCAGCAGGTCGAACCCGTCGTCCTGTTCACCGTCGACGGCTACCGCTACGGCGGCAAGGAACACGACCGTACGGAGACCGTCGCCGAGCTGCGCCGCGAACTGCCCACCCTGCGCGCGGTCGTCCACATCCCGCTGCTGGGCACCGACGCCCCCGAAGGCGCCCTCGACTGGTCCGCCCTCACCGCGGCCGACACCGAACCGGTCTTCGAGCAGGTCCCCTTCGACCACCCGCTCTGGGTCCTCTACTCCTCGGGCACGACCGGCCTGCCCAAGGCCATCGTCCAGTCCCAGGGCGGCATCCTGCTCGAACACTTCAAGCAGATCGGCCTCCACTGCGACCTCGGCCCCGAGGACCGCTTCTTCTGGTACACCTCCACCGGCTGGATGATGTGGAACTTCCTCGTCTCCGGCCTCCTCACCGGCACCACCCTCGTGCTGTACGACGGAAGTCCGGGCTACCCCGACGTCAGCGCCCAGTGGCGCGTCGCCGAACAGACCGGCGCCACCCTGTTCGGCACCTCCGCCGCCTACGTCATGGCCTGCCGCAAGGCCGGCATCCACCCGGGACGCGACCTCGACCTCTCCCGCGTCCAGTGCGTCGCCACCACCGGCTCCCCGCTCCCGCCCGACGGCTTCCGTTGGCTCCACGACGAGGTCGCCGACGACCTGTGGATCGCCTCCGTCAGCGGCGGCACCGACGTCTGCAGCTGCTTCGCCGGCGCGGTACCCACCCTCCCCGTCCACATCGGCGAGCTCCAGGCCGCCTGCCTCGGCACGGACCTCCAGTCCTGGGACCCCGACGGACAGCCGCTGACCGGCGAGGTCGGCGAACTCGTCGTCACCGCGCCCATGCCCTCCATGCCGGTCCGCTTCTGGAACGACCCCGACGGCAGCCGCTACCACGACAGCTACTTCGACGTGTACCCCGGCGTCTGGCGCCACGGCGACTGGATCACCCTCACCGACCGCGGGTCCGTCGTCATCCACGGCCGCTCCGACTCCACCCTCAACCGGCAGGGCGTCCGCATGGGCTCCGCCGACATCTACGAGGCCGTCGAACGCCTCCCCGAGATCCGCGAGTCCCTCGTCATCGGTCTGGAAGAGCCCGACGGCGGCTACTGGATGCCGCTCTTCGTCCACCTCGCCGAAGGCGCCACCCTCGACGACGACCTCCGCGACAGCATCAAGCGCACCATCCGCGAGAACCTCTCGCCGCGCCATGTCCCGGACGAGGTCATCGAGGTCCCCGGCATCCCGCACACCCTCACCGGCAAGCGCATCGAGGTTCCGGTCAAGCGCCTGCTCCAGGGAACAGCCCTGGAAAAGGCCGTCAACCCCGGCTCGATCGACAACCTCGAACTCCTCCACTTCTACGAGAAGCTGGCCCGCGAACGCCGCTGAACCCACCACTGTCAGTGCCCATGATTACGCTGAGTGAGCAAGAGTTCGACAGCGCACTGGGGGAAATCATGGCGCAGACCAGGAACAAGCGGACCACCGTCCACGGACGGACCGTCACCACCACCATGCGACGCACGCTGCGCCGCGAAGCACCCACCACCATCGGCCTGCTGACCGATGAACAGGACTTCGCGGCGATGCGCCGCTACCGCACCTTCACCTTCGACGACCACGACGTCTACCTGGAGCAGGTGGAGGCCCTTCTCAGGGCCCTCACCGCCCAGGGCGTGCACACGACGGTCGCCCTCTTCGACCCCCAGGAGTACGCGCAGTACTGCGCGGAGGCCGGCATCGCACGACACCCCGGCCGGCCGCAGCCGCTTCACCGCGGAGATCGCCTCCTGCGGAGCCACCGTCGCCTACGACGGGCAGACCCTGGACACCCTGATCCCGCTGCTCGTCGGCCGGGCGGTCCGCCGGGCCACCTGGGAGTACGCCACCATGCTCCTGGCCGGCCTCGGCGACTGCGCCGACTGCGGCCAGGACATCGGCCGCGCCGCTTTCGACCGCGCATCCCACCTCCTGCAACGCACCCTGGAGGCGGCCGGGCCCGGCACCCACCACCTGGTGTGCAGCACCCCCACGGAGAACGACCAGCTGCTCGCCGCCCTGCACACCGACCGGGCCACCGCGGGACCGGCCCGGCTCGACACCGCGGAGGGCGCCGAATTCGTGAGCGTGCTCGCCGTCGGCATCGCCCTGGAGAGCCACGGCGGAGTCGTCCTGCGTACGAGCAGCCCCGGCGCCCCGGACCGCGTGCACGGCTGGCGCCTCAGCCGGGGGAGCCTGGCCCCGCTCACCGAGGGCGAGGTCTTCAGCGCCTACTGCACCGACGCGGAGACGGGCGAACCCGTCGCCCCCGAATCCGGCGTCGAGTACTGCGCGGGCTTCGACATCGGGGCCGACGAACCGGAACAGCACCACTGATACGGCGAAGGGGCTTCCCGCCGGTCACCGGCGGGAAGCCCCTTCACTCCATGGCGTGCGGCGCCGGACTACTCGCCCGACAGCACCGCCTGCGCGGCCCGGCGCGCTTCCTCGGCGGAGTCCGCCGCACGTGCGGCCGACGCGGCCCGCTCGCACTGCGCGAGCGTGTACTTGGCCAGCGTGGTGCGCACATAGGGAATGGAGGCCGCGCCCATCGACAGGGAGGTGACACCCAGACCGGTCAGCACACACGCGAGCAGCGGATCGGAGGCCGCCTCACCGCACACACCGCAGCTCTTGCCCTCGGCCCTGGCGGCATCGGCGGACAGCGCGACCAGATCCAGCAGAGCCGGCTGCCACGGGTCCTGGAGCCGCGAGACGGCACCCACCTGACGGTCGGCGGCGAAGGTGTACTGCGCCAGGTCGTTGGTGCCCAGCGAAAGGAACTCCACCTCCTGGAGCACCGAGCGCGCCCGCAGCGCGGCGGACGGGATCTCGACCATCGCACCGAACTTCGCGTTCAGCCCGGCCTCGCGACAGGCGTCGGCGAAGGCCTTGGCGTCCGCGCGGTCGGCCACCATGGGCGCCATGACCTCGAGGTAGACGGGAAGACCCTCGGCCGCCTTCGACAGGGCGGTCAGCTGGGTACGCAGTACGTCGGGGTGGTCCAGCAGGCTGCGCAGCCCGCGCACGCCCAGCGCCGGGTTCGGCTCGTCGGCGGGCGTGAGGAAGTCGAGGGGCTTGTCCGCCCCGGCGTCCAGCACCCGCACCACGACACGGCCCTCGGGGAAGGCCTCCAGCACCGCCCGGTACGCGGCGATCTGCTTCTCCTCGGACGGCGCCTGCTTGCTGTCGTCCAGGAAAAGGAACTCGGTACGGAACAGGCCCACGCCCTCCGCCCCCGCCTCGACGGCCGCCGGCACGTCGGCGGGACCGCCCACGTTGGCGAGCAGCGGCACCTTGTGACCGTCCGACGTGGCACCGGGACCGGTCGACGCGGACAGCGCGGCCTTGCGCGCGGCGGCGGCACTCTCCATCTCCGCCCGCTTCTCGGCGCTCGGCTCGACGAAGATCTCGCCGGTGCTGCCGTCCACGGCGATCATCGTGCCCTCGGCCAGCTCGCCGGCACCGGGCAGCGCCACCACGGCGGGGACACCGAGCGCCCGAGCCAGAATCGCGCTGTGGCTGGTCGGCCCGCCCTCCTCGGTGACGAAACCGAGGACCAGCGCGGGGTCCAGCAGCGCTGTGTCGGCGGGGGCGAGGTCGCGGGCGATCAGCACGTACGGCTCGTCGCTGTCCGGCACACCCGGCATCGGCACACCGAGCAGGCGCGCCACGATCCGGTTGCGGACGTCGTCGAGGTCGGCGACCCGGCCCGCCAGGTACTCACCGGCCCCGGCCAGCAGTGCGCGGTACGAGGCGAACGCGTCGTACACGCCGCGCTCGGCGGTGCTCCCGACAGCGATGCGGCGCTCGACATCGGCCATGAGCTCGGGGTCCTGGGCCATCATGGCCTGGGCCTCCAGCACGTGCTGGGCCTCGCCCCCGGCCAGGTTGCCGCGCGCGATGAGGTCGGCGGCCACCGCCTCCACGGCCTGGCGGGCCCGTCCCTGTTCGCGCTCCGCCTCCTCGGCCGGGATCTGCTTGGCCGGCGGTTCGAGCACCGCGGTGCCCATGTGCCGTACCTCGCCGATCGCCACACCGTGGCTCACGCCTACGCCTCGCAGCGTTGTCTCCATTTCACCCGTCTCCGGTCGTGCGGGGCCCGTTGCCTCCGCGGTGGTGGATATCCAGTCGGCTGTCACTGCGCCGATCGCGTTACTGCCAACCGAACAGGGTGTCACCGGCCGCGACATCGCCGCTCTCCACGACATCGGAGAGGGAGTCGACCGTCGCCTCCAGCGCCACGATCGGGCACACCGGCGACTTCCCGGCCTTCTCGACGTCGGCGGGGTTCCACCGGACGACGGCCTGGCCGCGGGCAACGGTGTCGCCCTTGCTCACGAGCAGCTCGAAGCCCTCGCCGTTGAGCTGGACCGTGTCGATGCCGAGGTGGGTGAGCACCCCGTGCCCCTCGCTGTCGACCACGACAAAGGCGTGCGGGTGCAGGGAGACGACGATCCCGTCCACGGGCGCGACCGCCTCGGAGGGCTCGCGGACGGGGTCGATGGCGGTGCCGGGACCGACCATCGCGCCGGCGAAGACCGGGTCGGGTACGTCGGCGAGACCGATGGCGCGTCCGGCAAGAGGGGACGTCACGGTGGTCATGGGGGGCCTCCCAGTGGAGCTTCGAAGGTGCCGCCGCGGCTTGATAGGAGGACGGCGTACTGCTCAGCAGACTAAGTCATGAGAAGTCCCGGTTCCGCCCGAGTCCTGGCGGTTCGAGGACCTAGGGACGCACCGGAAACGATTTGCCTCGACTACCGGCAACCTGTACTGTCGTACTCCTGCCTGGCCCCAACGCGACTTTGAGTCGGGGGTCGACAGCGGCTATTGAGCCCAAACCCTAACCCGAAATCGGGCACCCGCATGTCTGCGGGGGGCCGGTCAGGGAGAGCGAAAAGGTTTGATAGAGTCTGGTCCGCCGGAAAGGGAAACGCGAAAGCGAAGAACTGGAAAGCGGAAATCGCTTGACCCGCTTCGACCGGGAATCGGACACGAAAGAGTCTGATAGAGTCGGAAACGCAAGACCGAAGGGAAGCGCCCGGAGGAAAGCCCGAGAGGGTGAGTACGAAGGAAGCGTCCGTTCCTTGAGAACTCAACAGCGTGCCAAAAGTCAACGCCAGATATGTTGATACCCCGGCCTGCTTCGGCAGGTTGGTGGTTCCTTTGAAAGTCCTGTCGAGTCATTGACTGGGCAGGCAAAAACACAGCGAGGACGCAGTGGACAACGGGTCTTATTCCGACCTTTGTTGTTCCGCTCTCGTGATGTGTTCCCCGATTACGGGAAAACATTCACGGAGAGTTTGATCCTGGCTCAGGACGAACGCTGGCGGCGTGCTTAACACATGCAAGTCGAACGATGAAGCCCTTCGGGGTGGATTAGTGGCGAACGGGTGAGTAACACGTGGGCAATCTGCCCTTCACTCTGGGACAAGCCCTGGAAACGGGGTCTAATACCGGATAATACTTTCCTCCTCCTGGAGGAAGGTTGAAAGCTCCGGCGGTGAAGGATGAGCCCGCGGCCTATCAGCTAGTTGGTGGGGTAATGGCCTACCAAGGCGACGACGGGTAGCCGGCCTGAGAGGGCGACCGGCCACACTGGGACTGAGACACGGCCCAGACTCCTACGGGAGGCAGCAGTGGGGAATATTGCACAATGGGCGAAAGCCTGATGCAGCGACGCCGCGTGAGGGATGACGGCCTTCGGGTTGTAAACCTCTTTCAGCAGGGAAGAAGCGAAAGTGACGGTACCTGCAGAAGAAGCGCCGGCTAACTACGTGCCAGCAGCCGCGGTAATACGTAGGGCGCAAGCGTTGTCCGGAATTATTGGGCGTAAAGAGCTCGTAGGCGGCTTGTCACGTCGGTTGTGAAAGCCCGGGGCTTAACCCCGGGTCTGCAGTCGATACGGGCAGGCTAGAGTGTGGTAGGGGAGATCGGAATTCCTGGTGTAGCGGTGAAATGCGCAGATATCAGGAGGAACACCGGTGGCGAAGGCGGATCTCTGGGCCATTACTGACGCTGAGGAGCGAAAGCGTGGGGAGCGAACAGGATTAGATACCCTGGTAGTCCACGCCGTAAACGTTGGGAACTAGGTGTTGGCGACATTCCACGTCGTCGGTGCCGCAGCTAACGCATTAAGTTCCCCGCCTGGGGAGTACGGCCGCAAGGCTAAAACTCAAAGGAATTGACGGGGGCCCGCACAAGCAGCGGAGCATGTGGCTTAATTCGACGCAACGCGAAGAACCTTACCAAGGCTTGACATACACCGGAAAGCATCAGAGATGGTGCCCCCCTTGTGGTCGGTGTACAGGTGGTGCATGGCTGTCGTCAGCTCGTGTCGTGAGATGTTGGGTTAAGTCCCGCAACGAGCGCAACCCTTGTTCTGTGTTGCCAGCATGCCCTTCGGGGTGATGGGGACTCACAGGAGACTGCCGGGGTCAACTCGGAGGAAGGTGGGGACGACGTCAAGTCATCATGCCCCTTATGTCTTGGGCTGCACACGTGCTACAATGGCCGGTACAATGAGCTGCGATGCCGTGAGGCGGAGCGAATCTCAAAAAGCCGGTCTCAGTTCGGATTGGGGTCTGCAACTCGACCCCATGAAGTCGGAGTTGCTAGTAATCGCAGATCAGCATTGCTGCGGTGAATACGTTCCCGGGCCTTGTACACACCGCCCGTCACGTCACGAAAGTCGGTAACACCCGAAGCCGGTGGCCCAACCCCTTGTGGGAGGGAGCTGTCGAAGGTGGGACTGGCGATTGGGACGAAGTCGTAACAAGGTAGCCGTACCGGAAGGTGCGGCTGGATCACCTCCTTTCTAAGGAGCATCTAGACCCTGTCAAAGGGGTCCAGAGCCACTACGTCGGCAAATGTTCGACGGTGGTCAGCTCATGGGTGGAACGTTGACTATTCGGCACGGCGAGTTGTTTGGTCACTAGTACTGCTTAGGCGTGGAACGTGTAGGAACAATTCGTCGGGTCGGGCACGCTGTTGGGTATCTGAAGGTACGGCCGTCATGGTCGTCCTTCGGTTGCCGGCCCCAGTGCACTCACCTGGTTAAGGGTGGGGTGATGGGTGGCTGGTCGTTGTTTGAGAACTGCACAGTGGACGCGAGCATCTGTGGCCAAGTTTTTAAGGGCGCACGGTGGATGCCTTGGCACCAGGAACCGATGAAGGACGTGGGAGGCCACGATAGTCCCCGGGGAGTCGTCAACCAGACTTTGATCCGGGGGTTTCCGAATGGGGAAACCCGGCAGTCGTCATGGGCTGTCACCCGCTGCTGAACACATAGGCAGTGTGGAGGGAACGAGGGGAAGTGAAACATCTCAGTACCCTCAGGAAGAGAAAACAACCGTGATTCCGGGAGTAGTGGCGAGCGAAACTGGATCAGGCCAAACCGTATACGTGTGATACCCGGCAGGGGTTGCGTATGCGGGGTTGTGGGATCTCTCTTTCACAGTCTGCCGGCTGTGAGACGAGTCAGAAACCGTTGATGTAGGCGAAGGACATGCGAAAGGTCCGGCGTAGAGGGTAAGACCCCCGTAGCTGAAACATCAGCGGCTTGTTTGAGAGACACCCAAGTAGCACGGGGCCCGAGAAATCCCGTGTGAATCTGGCGGGACCACCCGTTAAGCCTAAATATTCCCTGGTGACCGATAGCGGATAGTACCGTGAGGGAATGGTGAAAAGTACCGCGGGAGCGGAGTGAAATAGTACCTGAAACCGTGTGCCTACAAGCCGTGGGAGCGTCGCGCATCGAGCTTGCTCGGTGCGTCGTGACTGCGTGCCTTTTGAAGAATGAGCCTGCGAGTTTGCGGTGTGTTGCGAGGTTAACCCGTGTGGGGAAGCCGTAGCGAAAGCGAGTCCGAATAGGGCGATTTAGTAGCGCGCTCAAGACCCGAAGCGGAGTGATCTAGCCATGGGCAGGTTGAAGCGGAGGTAAGACTTCGTGGAGGACCGAACCCACCAGGGTTGAAAACCTGGGGGATGACCTGTGGTTAGGGGTGAAAGGCCAATCAAACTCCGTGATAGCTGGTTCTCCCCGAAATGCATTTAGGTGCAGCGTCGTGTGTTTCTTGCCGGAGGTAGAGCACTGGATAGGCGATGGGCCCTACCGGGTTACTGACCTTAGCCAAACTCCGAATGCCGGTAAGTGAGAGCGCGGCAGTGAGACTGTGGGGGATAAGCTCCATGGTCGAGAGGGAAACAGCCCAGAGCATCGACTAAGGCCCCTAAGCGTACGCTAAGTGGGAAAGGATGTGGAGTCGCAGAGACAACCAGGAGGTTGGCTTAGAAGCAGCCACCCTTGAAAGAGTGCGTAATAGCTCACTGGTCAAGTGATTCCGCGCCGACAATGTAGCGGGGCTCAAGCGTACCGCCGAAGTCGTGTCATTCACACAATAGGGCCAACGCCTGTGTGGATGGGTAGGGGAGCGTCGTGTGCCGGGTGAAGCAGCCGCGGAAGCGAGTTGTGGACGGTTCACGAGTGAGAATGCAGGCATGAGTAGCGATACACACGTGAGAAACGTGTGCGCCGATTGACTAAGGGTTCCTGGGTCAAGCTGATCTGCCCAGGGTAAGTCGGGACCTAAGGCGAGGCCGACAGGCGTAGTCGATGGACAACCGGTTGATATTCCGGTACCCGCTTTGAAACGCCCAGTACTGAATCAGGCGATGCTAAGTCCGTGAAGCCGGCCCGATCTCTTCGGAGTTGAGGGTAGTGGTGGAGCCGATGAACCAGACTTGTAGTAGGTAAGCGATGGGGTGACGCAGGAAGGTAGTCCAGCCCGGGCGGTGGTTGTCCCGGGGTAAGGGTGTAGGCCGTGTGGTAGGTAAATCCGTCACACATTAAGGCTGAGACCTGATGCCGAGCCGATTGTGGTGAAGTGGATGATCCTATGCTGTCGAGAAAAGCCTCTAGCGAGTTTCATGGCGGCCCGTACCCTAAACCGACTCAGGTGGTCAGGTAGAGAATACCGAGGCGTTCGGGTGAACTATGGTTAAGGAACTCGGCAAAATGCCCCCGTAACTTCGGGAGAAGGGGGGCCATCACTGGTGATCGGATTTACTCCGTGAGCTGGGGGTGGCCGCAGAGACCAGCGAGAAGCGACTGTTTACTAAAAACACAGGTCCGTGCGAAGCCGTAAGGCGATGTATACGGACTGACGCCTGCCCGGTGCTGGAACGTTAAGGGGACCGGTTAGCTGCCTTTCGGGGTGGCGAAGCTGAGAACTTAAGCGCCAGTAAACGGCGGTGGTAACTATAACCATCCTAAGGTAGCGAAATTCCTTGTCGGGTAAGTTCCGACCTGCACGAATGGCGTAACGACTTCTCGACTGTCTCAACCATAGGCCCGGTGAAATTGCACTACGAGTAAAGATGCTCGTTTCGCGCAGCAGGACGGAAAGACCCCGGGACCTTTACTATAGTTTGATATTGGTGTTCGGTTCGGCTTGTGTAGGATAGGTGGGAGACTTTGAAGCGGCCACGCCAGTGGTTGTGGAGTCGTCGTTGAAATACCACTCTGGTCGTGCTGGATGTCTAACCTGGGTCCGTGATCCGGATCAGGGACAGTGTCTGATGGGTAGTTTAACTGGGGCGGTTGCCTCCTAAAGAGTAACGGAGGCGCCCAAAGGTTCCCTCAGCCTGGTTGGCAATCAGGTGTTGAGTGTAAGTGCACAAGGGAGCTTGACTGTGAGACCGACGGGTCGAGCAGGGACGAAAGTCGGGACTAGTGATCCGGCAGTGGCTTGTGGAAGCGCTGTCGCTCAACGGATAAAAGGTACCCCGGGGATAACAGGCTGATCTTCCCCAAGAGTCCATATCGACGGGATGGTTTGGCACCTCGATGTCGGCTCGTCGCATCCTGGGGCTGGAGTCGGTCCCAAGGGTTGGGCTGTTCGCCCATTAAAGCGGTACGCGAGCTGGGTTTAGAACGTCGTGAGACAGTTCGGTCCCTATCCGCTGTGCGCGTAGGAATATTGAGAAGGGCTGTCCCTAGTACGAGAGGACCGGGACGGACGAACCTCTGGTGTGCCAGTTGTTCTGCCAAGGGCATGGCTGGTTGGCTACGTTCGGAAAGGATAACCGCTGAAAGCATCTAAGCGGGAAGCCTGCTTCGAGATGAGTATTCCCACCCTCTTGAAGGGTTAAGGCTCCCAGTAGACGACTGGGTTGATAGGCCAGATGTGGAAGCCCGGTAACGGGTGGAGCTGACTGGTACTAATAGGCCGAGGGCTTGTCCTCAGTTGCTCGCGTCCACTGTGTTAGTTCTGAAATAACGAACAGCCGTGTCATTATCCGGTGTTGGTTAATTTCATAGTGTTTCGGTGGTCATTGCGTTAGGGAAACGCCCGGTTACATTCCGAACCCGGAAGCTAAGCCTTTCAGCGCCGATGGTACTGCAGGGGGGACCCTGTGGGAGAGTAGGACGCCGCCGAACTCCTTTTAGGAAGAGCCCCGTGCCCTTGTGGCACGGGGCTTTTTCGCGTTTACAGGGGTGCTCGGCACCCCTGTGCGCCCGCCGGCCGGGGCTGAGGGTAGGGTCAGGGGGCATCATTGGCACGTTCTTGACACAGGAGGCCCCCGGGTGGAGGTCCAGGAGACCCGCGTTCAGACGGACCGGGTACTCACCATCCCCAACATCCTCAGCATGGCGCGTCTCGTCGGCGTGCCTGTCTTCCTGTGGCTGATTCTCCGCCCCGAGTTCGGCGGGCCCAAGAGCGATAGCTGGGCGTTGCTGGTCCTGATGTTCAGCGGCGTCAGCGACTACCTCGACGGCAAGCTCGCACGTCGGTGGAACCAGATCAGCAGTCTCGGACGGCTGCTCGACCCGGCCGCCGACCGGCTCTACATTCTTTCCACTCTCGTCGGACTCACCTGGCGCGAGATCCTGCCTCTCTGGCTGACCATCGCCCTGCTCGCCCGCGAGCTGATGCTCCTCGTGATGGTGGGAATCCTGCGCCGGCACGGCTATCCGCCGCCCCAGGTGAACTTCCTCGGCAAGGCGGCCACGTTCAACCTGATGTACGCATTCCCCTTGTTGCTGCTCAGCGACGGTCATGGTTGGCTGGCAGAGGTGGCCACTGTTTTCGGATGGGCGTTCGCAGGGTGGGGTACAACCCTCTATTGGTGGGCAGGAATCTTGTACGTGGTTCAGGTCCGCCGCCTCGTCAAGGCGGATGCAGTAGCCGATTGAGCTCGTTGATGTGGTGCCGTGCAGCGTTGCCGGCCCGCGGCTGATGTCACAGAAGCTGCCCTGACGGGTCAAGTCGGCTCGACCGTCGTCTCTCAAGGAGGACGTTTCCGACATGAAGGCCGTCGTGATGGCTGGCGGCGAAGGCACTCGCCTTCGCCCTATGACCTCGAGCATGCCCAAGCCGCTCCTGCCTGTGGCCAACCGGCCGATCATGGAGCATGTGCTCCGGCTGCTGAAACGGCACGGGCTCAACGAGACGGTGGTGACCGTCCAGTTCCTCGCCTCTCTGGTGAAGAACTATTTCGGGGACGGCGAAGAGCTCGGTATGGAGCTCACCTATGCCAACGAGGAGAAGCCGCTCGGCACGGCCGGCAGCGTGAAGAATGCCGAAGAGGCGCTGAAGGACGACACCTTCCTCGTCATTTCCGGCGACGCGCTCACCGACTTCGACCTCACGGATCTGATCGCCTTCCACAAGGAGAAGGGCGGCCTGGTCACCGTCTGCCTCACGCGTGTTCCCAATCCGCTGGAATTCGGGATCACGATCGTGGACGAGCAGGGCCAGGTCGAACGGTTCCTGGAAAAGCCCACCTGGGGCCAGGTCTTCTCGGACACCGTGAACACGGGCATTTACGTCATGGAGCCCGAGGTCTTCAACTACGTCGAGGCCGACACTTCCGTCGACTGGTCCGGGGACGTCTTCCCGCAGCTGATGAAGGAAGGCAAGCCCATCTACGGCTATGTCGCCGAGGGCTACTGGGAGGACGTCGGCACGCACGAGAGCTACGTCAAGGCCCAGGCCGACGTGCTGGAGCGCAAGGTCGACGTGGAGATCGACGGTTTCGAGATCTCCCCGGGCGTCTGGGTGGCTGAGGGCGCCGACGTGCACCCCGACGCCGTGCTGCGGGGCCCGCTGTACATCGGGGACTACGCCAAGGTCGAGGCCGGTGTGGAGATCCGTGAGCACACGGTCATCGGGTCGAACGTCGTCGTCAAGAGCGGCGCCTTCCTGCACAAGGCCGTGGTCCACGACAACGTGTACATCGGCGACCACAGCAATCTGCGGGGCTGCGTGGTCGGCAAGAACACCGACATCATGCGCGCCTCCCGCATCGAGGACGGCGCCGTCATCGGCGACGAGTGCCTCGTCGGTGAGGAGTCGATCATCCAGGGGAACGTCCGCGTCTACCCCTTCAAGACCATCGAGGCCGGCGCGTTCGTCAACACCTCGGTGATCTGGGAGTCCCGCGGGCAGGCTCATCTCTTCGGGGCGCGCGGTGTCTCGGGAATCCTGAACGTCGAGATCACCCCCGAGCTGGCCGTCAGGCTGGCCGGCGCGTACGCGACGACGCTCAAGAAGGGCTCCACCGTCACCACCGCCCGGGACCACTCCCGAGGCGCCCGAGCCCTCAAACGCGCGGTGATCTCCGCGCTGCAGGCCAGCGCCATCGACGTACGGGACCTGGAGAACGTGCCGCTGCCGGTCGCGCGCCAGCAGACCGCGCGCGGCAGCGCCGGCGGGATCATGATCCGGACCTCGCAGGGCGTGCCCGACTCCGTCGACATCATGTTCTTCGACGAACGCGGGGCGGACCTCTCCCAGGCCCGTCAGCGGAAGCTGGACCGGGTCTACGCCAGGCAGGAGTACCGGCGCGCCTTCCCGGGCGAGATCGGTGACATCTACTTCCCGTCCAGCGTCTTCGACTCGTACACCGGGTCCCTCCTGCGCAACGTGGACACGACGGGCATCGCCGACGCCCAGCTCAAGGTCGTCGTCGACGCCTCCAACGGCAGCGCGGGGCTCGTGCTGCCGAGCCTCCTGGGGCGGCTGGGCGTGGACGCGCTCACGATCAACCCCGGGCTCGACGAATCCCGCCCGACCGAGACGGCCGAGGCCCGGCGCAACGGCCTCGTGCGCCTCGGCGAGATCGTCTCCTCGGCGCGGGCAGCCTTCGGCGTCCGCTTCGACCCCGTGGGCGAACGGCTCTCGCTGGTCGACGAGCGGGGCCGGATCGTGGAGGACGACCGGGCCCTGCTGGTGATGCTCGACCTCGTCGCCGCCGAGCGGCGCAGCGGGCGGGTGGCGCTGCCGGTGACCACCACCAGGGTCGCCGAGCAGGTCGCCGCCTACCACGGCACACAGGTCGAGTGGACGACGACATCGCCCGACGACCTGACCCGGGTGGGGCGTGAGGAAGGCACCATCTTCGGTGGAGACGGCCGCGGCGGCTTCATCGTTCCCGAATTCGCCAGCGTCTTCGACGGCACGGCCGCGTTCGTACGGCTCATCGGGCTCGTCGCCAGGACCCAGCTCACGCTGAGCCAGATCGACGCCCGTATCCCGCGCGCCCATGTGCTGCGCCGTGACCTGGCGACTCCCTGGGCCGTGAAGGGCCTCGTGATGCGGCGGGTCGTGGAGGCCGCCGGAGACCGGGACGTCGACACGACGGACGGCGTACGGGTCGTGGAGGCGGACGGGCGCTGGGTCATGGTCCTGCCCGACCCGGCGGAAGCCGTCACCCATCTGTGGGCCGAAGGACCCGACGACGCCTCCGCCCAGGCACTGCTGGACGAGTGGGCGGCGGTCGTCGACAGCGCGGGCAACTGAGGTCCGGCCGCCGGGACGGGCGGGCGCTCCGCCCGTCCCGGCGGCCGGGTGCCCGCCCGTCCCCGGGTCCGGCGGGCCGTCGGTGGGGCCATTCGGCGTAAGCCGCCACGACATGCGACGATGTGCGGCATGTCGCAGCAGCCCCCCGCCGGTCGGAGCACGGCCCCGCCGTCCAGACGCCCCGACGCGTCCATGTTGCTGCTGACCAATGTGATGGAGCACAGCCTCGACGACGGCTACGCCGAGGCCTCGGCGCGGCGCGCGGCGGACGGGCGCGCCGGCATGCCCCGTACGCTCAAGGCCAAGCTCGGATTCGCGGCGTGCCTGGTGCTGGCCGCCCTGGTCGTCACCCTCGGCGCCGCGCAGGCGCGGGTGACCGCACCGGTCCTGGCCAAGGAGCGCCAGGAACTCATCGACCGCATCGACGCGGAGACGGACGCGGCCGACACCCTGGAGTCCCAGGTGGAGGAGATCCGCGACGACGTGAGCAGCCGCCAGCGCAAGGCCCTTGAGGAGCACGGCGGGGACCAGGGCGAGCTGGTGGCGCTGCTCTCCGGGGCGACGCCCGTGCACGGCCCCGGGGTGAAGGTCGTCGTCGACGACGCCGAGGACACCGACCAGGGCGGTGGCGGGCCGCGTGAGACCAGCGGCTTCTCCGACACCGGCCGGGTCAGGGACCGGGACATGCAGCGCGTCGTCAACGGCCTGTGGGAGTCCGGTGCCGAGGCCATCGCCATCAACGGCCAGCGTCTGACGGCCCTGTCGGCGATCCGCGCCGCGGGCGACGCCATACTGGTCGACAACAAACCGCTCGTGCCCCCGTACACGGTGCTCGCGGTGGGGGACGGCAAGAAGCTGGGTGCGGCCTTCCGCGAGAGCGCGGACGGGCAGTACCTGCAGGCGCTGAAGGACACCTTCGACATCAGGACCAGCATCTCCGTGCAGGAGCAGCTGAGCCTGCCGGCCGCCCCGAGCCTGATCGTACGGACGGCAGAGCCTTACAAGGCCGCAGACACTGGGAAGGGCACATCGTGATCGCCGTACTGGGCCTCGTCGTGGGAGTCGTGGTCGGACTGTTGGTCCGGCCCGAAGTTCCCGCGATGGTCGAGCCCTACCTCCCCATCGCCGTCGTCGCCGCGCTCGACGCGGTCTTCGGCGGGCTGCGGGCCATGCTCGACGGAATCTTCGTCGACAAGGTCTTCGTGGTCTCGTTCCTCTCGAACGTGGTCGTGGCGGCCCTCATCGTCTTCCTGGGCGACAAGCTGGGTGTGGGCGCCCAGCTCTCCACGGGCGTGGTGGTCGTGCTGGGCATCCGGATCTTCTCCAACGCCGCCGCGATCCGCCGGCACGTCTTCCGGGCCTGATGCCGATGAGCAACGACACGTTCGACGAAGGCCGGGAGCAGCCGGAGCGCCGGCCGGCGGACGCCCCGCATGAGCTCACCGGGCGCCAGCGGCTGATCGCCGGCATCTGGCCGCCCCGGGTCACCCGTGCCCAACTCATCGTCGCCCTGCTGCTGTTCGTCCTCGGGCTGGGGCTCGCCATCCAGGTGCGGTCCAACAGCGACAACAGCGCCCTGCGCGGTGCCCGCCAGGAGGACCTGGTGCGCATCCTCGACGAGGTGGACGACCGTACGCAGCGGCTGGAGGACGAGAAGCAGCGCCTCGACGCCCAGCGCACGGAGCTGGAGAACAGCTCCGACCAGGCCGAGGAGGCCCGGAAGCAGACGGTCGAGAAGGAACGGCAACTCGGCGTGCTCGCGGGGACCGTGGCGGCTCACGGTCCGGGCATCACGATGACGGTCAACGACCCCGCGGGTGCCGTGCGGCCCGACATGCTGCTCGACGCGCTGCAGGAGCTGCGGGCGGCCGGCGCGGAGGCCGTGGAGGTCAACGGCGTGCGCGTGGTGGCCAATACGTACTTCTCCGGTGAGGGCGGCGCCGTCAAGGTCGACGGCCGCAAGATCTCGGCCCCGTACGTCTTCAAGGTCATCGGCAAGCCGCAGGATCTGGAACCGGCGCTGAACATCCCCGGGGGTGTGGTGCAGACGCTGGAGAAGGAGCAGGCCACGGTGCATGTGGCGCGGGCCGAGGACATCGTCGTGGACGCCTTGCGACCGGCGGAGCAGCCTGACTACGCTCGGTCGTCGGGCCAGTGAGTCCCGGGCGCCCGGTCGCCGGGGAACACGAGCGGACGGTTGCGGGGGGTCGCCGCATCGTAATCGTGGCGCGTGGTGGAAACTGTCGAGTGGCTACGGACGTTGTGAAGATGTCCGGGTCGGCAGGTGTGTTCATTCAGGGTTCGTCCTGCCCCACGGGCGGGTCTGTTTCGGTCAAGGGGAATCGCCCGTGAAGTTGTTTGGGAAGTTGTTCGGCAAGAGCGCACGCGATGAGGCCGCACGTCATCGCGCACCGCGTCATGGTCAGCCCGACGAGCAGGGCGCGGAGCGCCCGCTCTTCCGCGACCAGGTGGCAGGCCAGGGGAGTGACTACCCGGGCGGTCCCGGCGCGTCGTCCGTTGACCCTGCCGGTCCCGGCCGCATAGGTTTCGGAGCCCCGAGCCAGGAGGCTTCGTCCATGCCGGTGTGTACGAGGTGCGGCCACCGCAACGCCGAGGCCAGCCGTTTCTGCTCCAACTGCGGTGCGCCGCTGCGGGGCGGGGCCGTTCCCGAGCGTGCCTCGGAGACGACGTCGACCATCTCGATCTCGGGTCTGGAGGCGTACGAGGCGGAGGCGACCGGCCAGACGGCGGTGCCCTCGCTGTCTCCCGAGGCGCAGGCCGCCGTCGACGCCCTGCCGCTCGGCTCGGCGCTTCTGGTCGTGCGGCGCGGGCCGAACTCCGGCAGCCGCTTCCTGCTGGACGGCGAGCTGACCACGGCCGGCCGTCACCCGCAGAGCGACATCTTCCTCGACGACGTGACGGTCTCGCGCCGTCACGTGGAGTTCCGCCGCAACGCCGACGGCAGCTTCACGGTCGGGGACGTCGGCAGCCTCAACGGCACCTATGTCAACCGTGAGCGGATCGACTCCGTCGCCCTGTCCAACGGCGACGAGGTGCAGATCGGCAAGTACCGGCTGGTCTTCTACGCGAGCCAGCGGGGCATCTGACCCGCCCCCGGACACCGTCCGGGGGGACACCCCAGGAAGGTCCATGCTGAGAACACCGAGCGGCGGTGCCGGCCACGGCACCGCCGCCGACGACCGGCCGATGAGCATCGGCACGGTGCTCCTGCACCTGCGGGAGGAGTTCCCGGAGGTCACGATCTCCAAGATCCGCTTCCTGGAGACCGAGGGGCTCGTCGAGCCGCAGCGGACCCCTTCCGGCTACCGGAAGTTCGTGTCCGCGGACGTCGAGCGGCTCGCCCAGGTGCTCCGGATGCAGCGGGACCACTACCTGCCGCTCAAGGTCATCCGGGAGCACCTGGACGCACTCGCCCGGGGCGAACAGGTGTCGCTTCCCTCGCCGGACGGGGAGGGGCGGGAGACGGACGGCGACCGGACCGGTGTCCCGGGCCGGGCCACGGCCGCACGCATCGGCCGTGCCGAGCTGCTCGTCGCCGCCGAGGTCACCGAGAGCGACCTCGACGCCTGGGAGTCGTACGGCCTTGTCGTGCCCTCGCCGCAGGGCGGTTACGACGCCGACATGGTGACCGTCGCCAGGCTTGTGGCGGATCTGGGGCGATTCGGTCTGGAACCTCGTCATCTCAGGGCGATGCGGGCCGCCGCCGACCGGGAGGCGGGGCTGATCGAGCAGGTGGTCGCGCCGCTGCGCCGGCACCGGAATCCGCAGACCAGAGCCCATGCGGAGGCGACCGCGAAGGAGCTGGCGGAGCTCTCCGTACGGCTGCATTCCGCCCTTGTGCAGACCGCTCTGCAGGTCCGCCTGCACTGAAGCCGGACCAGCCCGACTACCCAAACCTGCCGAGCACGTCCTAGGGTTGCTGTGTGAACGAGCTCGACGTTGTGGGTGTCCGGGTGGAAATGCCCTCCAACCAACCGATCGTGCTCCTGCGTGAAGTGGGAGGCGACCGGTACCTCCCCATTTGGATCGGTCCTGGCGAGGCGACCGCGATCGCCTTCGCGCAGCAGGGCATGGCTCCGGCCAGGCCGCTGACCCATGATCTCTTCAAGGATGTGCTCGAGGCCGTGGGCCAGGAGCTCACCGAGGTCCGCATCACGGACCTGCGCGAAGGGGTTTTCTACGCGGAGCTGGTCTTCGCCGGCGGTGTCGAGGTGAGCGCGCGGCCTTCCGACGCCATAGCCCTCGCCCTGCGCACCGGCACGCCGATCTACGGCAGTGACGGGGTGCTCGACGACGCGGGGATCGCGATCCCCGACGAGCAGGAGGACGAGGTGGAGAAGTTCCGCGAGTTCCTCGACCAGATCTCTCCGGAGGACTTCGGGACGAACAACAGCCAGTGACGTTCCAGCCAGTGACGTTCCCGGGGGCCGCCGTCGGCACATCCGGTCAGCCTTTCCCCGTCAACGGTGACGCGAAACCACCCTCAGGGTGATTATCACTCGGCGTGCCGAGTGTGGCGATCGTTGACGCACCCCGGGTGACTGCCTACCTTCGAGTGGGCAGGTCAAGGACGGAGGTCGGCGTGAGAAGCAGCGGCGACGGTACGGCAGCGGGTGCGCCGTATCCGCAGCAGGGGAGTACGGCCGACCGAACCATGAGGCAGTCGGCCGTGCCGGCTGCGGTGGTGGGGGGCGGCGTGGCATCGGCCGACGACATCGGCTATCGCGGGCCCACGGCGTGCGCGGCGGCGGGGATCACCTACCGGCAGCTCGACTACTGGGCCCGTACCGGACTCGTCGAGCCGAGCGTCCGGCCGGCGTACGGGTCGGGCACGCAGCGCCTCTACAGCTTCCGGGACGTCGTCCTGCTGAAGATCGTGAAGCGCTTCCTCGATACGGGCGTAGCGCTCCAGAACATCCGGACCACGGTCCAGCACCTGCGGGCCCGCGGTTTCCAGGACCTGGAGCGCATGACGCTGATGAGCGACGGCGCGACGGTCTACGAGTGCTCCTCGCCCGCCGAGGTCGTCGATCTGCTCCAGGGCGGCCAGGGCGTCTTCGGTATCGCCGTCGGCGTGGTGTGGCGGGACGTGGACGCCGCGCTGTCCCAGCTGCACGGGGAGCGCGTGGACACCGGGGAGACCCTCGTCGGGCACAACCCCGCCGACGAGCTGGCACGGCGCCGCAACCGGGCCGTCTGAGCCGCCGAGAGCCCGCCCGGGGCGTGAACCGCGGGCGGCCGGCCGCGGTGGCGCGGCGATTGTCAGTGCCGTAGGGCAGCATCGGCAGGTGTGAGAGCCGCGCCCACCATCCTCCATCTGGACATGGACGCCTTCTACGCCTCGGCGGAGCAGGCGGCGAAGCCCAGCCTGCGCGGCAAGCCGGTCGTGGTGGGCGGGCTCGGCCCGCGCGGGGTCGTCGCGACCGCCTCGTACGAGGCACGGCGGTTCGGGGTGCACTCGGCGATGCCGATGGCGCAGGCCCGACGGCTGGCGCCGAACGCGGCCTATCTGGTGCCGCGCTTCACGCTGTACCGCTCGGTCAGCGACCAGGTCATGGAGCTGCTGGGCCGGCTCTCCCCGCTGGTGGAACCGCTCAGCCTGGACGAGGCCTTCGTGGACCTCGAAGCGGGCGGCACGGCCGACGACACCGCCTCGGCCCTGGAGATCGGCCGTCAGCTGCGCGAGGCGATCGAGGCGGTCACCGGACTGAGCGGTTCCGTCGGGCTCGCCGGCTCCAAGATGCTCGCCAAGATCGCCTCCGAGGAGGCCAAGCCCGACGGGATACGCCTGATCGCCCCCGGCACCGAGCGGGAGCACCTCGCGCCCATGCCGGTGCGCACCCTGCCCGGCGTCGGCCCGGCCACCGCGGACCATCTGCGCCGCGCCGGCATGACGACCGTCGACGACCTCGCCGAGGCCGGCGAGGCGGAGCTGATCCGGCTGCTGGGGAAGGCGCACGGCGCCTCGCTGCACCGGATGGCGATCGGCTTCGACGACCGGCCCGTGGTCGCGGAGCGCGACGCGAAGTCCGTCTCGGTCGAGGACACCTTCGACACGGACCTGCACGACCGGGTCCGGGTGCGCACCGAGGTGGAGCGGCTGGCCGACCGGTGCGTCCAGCGGCTGCGGGCCGCGGGCCGCTCGGGGCGCACGGTGGTGCTGAAGGTGCGCAGGTACGACTTCTCCACGCTGACCCGCTCCGAGACGCTGCGCGGGCCCACGGACGACCCCGCGGTGGTCCGTGAAGCTGCCGCCCGGCTGCTCGAGTCCGTGGACACCACCGGGGGAGTGCGGCTGCTGGGCGTGGGCGTCACGGGGCTGGCCGACTTCACCCAGGAGGACCTGTTCGCCCAGGCCGCCGGGGAGCGGGCGGCCGCCGCCCTCCCGGAGAACGCCGGCGCGGGGCCGCAGGGCGACGCCGGGGACCGTGGGGGAGAGGGCGAGGCCGAGCCGGCCGCGGAGGCTGCGGAACAGCTCGCGGCGCGGCGCTGGCCCGCCGGGCATGACGTACGACACGAGACGCACGGGCACGGCTGGGTGCAGGGCAGCGGGGTCGGCCGGGTGACCGTGCGGTTCGAGGAACCGGGCTCGGCGCCCGGCCGGGTGCGTACGTTCCGCGTCGACGACCCCGCGCTGCGGGCCGCCGACCCCCTGCCGCTCGTGCCGGAGCCGCCGGACTACTCCTCCTGGCCCGCCAGCCGGCCGAAGTCGCGGTCCGGGGGCGGCTCGCCGGGGGCGGCGTCCAGGCCGTAGTGGCGGTACAGCTGGAGCTCCTGCTCGGGGGAGAGATGGCGGCCCACACCGAAGTCGGGCGCGTCCTTGATCAGCGCCCGGTCGAAGGGGACGCGCAGGGTCTCCCCGACGAACTCGCTCGGCTCCAGCGGGACGAAGGCGTCACGGCTGAAGAGGCCGGTGCGCACGGCCGCCCATTCGGGTACGCCGGTCGCGTCGTCGAGGTACACCTCGTCCACGGTCCCGATCTTGGTGCCCTTGCGGTCGAAGGCCTTGCGGCCGATCAGGCTGCGCGGGTCGATGTCGGTCTGCACGGTCCCTCCCACACGGGTCGCGGCTGGTCCACAGGGACTACAGAAGAGCAGTTCCGTGGTCTTGGCCACTCGAGAATTCTCGTCGTGTACCCCGCTGGTAGGCTGGCAATGGCTGCTGACCCCGTGCGGGAGAGTCGACCGGAGTCCATCCGGACGACGCCGAAGGAGCAAATCCTCCCCGGAATCTCTCAGGCCCCCGTACCGCACGGACGAGGTCACTCTGGAAAGCAGGGCGGGTTGCGCGCGGCCGATGGGCCGGACGGAACCCTCACCCTCACCGACGGTGAAAGCCGGTGCCCCTGTGGCGCCGGTGAAGCTCTCAGGTTGAGATGACAGAGGGGGAGGCCGTACGGGCACCCGGCGCCGCGGTGCCCCTCGCAGGTCGTGACAGACCAGGAGGCCTCCACCATGACCCCCCGTCGCACCCCGCTCTCGCAGCTGGAACAGGGCATCCCCTTCGAGCAGCGCCACATCGGCCCCGACGCCGGGGCCCAGGCGAAGATGCTCGCCCAGGTCGGCTACGGCTCGCTGGACGAGCTGACCGCGGCGGCCGTGCCGGACGTGATCAAGAGCGCCGAGGCACTGGATCTGCCGGGGGCCCGGACCGAGGCCGAGGTGCTGGCCGAGCTGCGCCGGCTCGCCGACCGCAACCAGGTCCTCGCCCCGATGATCGGGCTCGGCTACTACGGCACGTTCACCCCGCCGGTGATCCTGCGCAACGTCATGGAGAACCCCGCCTGGTACACGGCCTACACGCCGTACCAGCCCGAGATCTCCCAGGGCCGCCTCGAAGCCCTCCTGAACTTCCAGACGATGGTCGCCGAGCTGACCGGCCTGCCCACCTCCGGCGCCTCGCTGCTCGACGAGGGCACCGCAGCCGCCGAGGCCATGGCGCTGGCCCGGCGCGTCGGCAAGGTGAAGAACGGCGTCTTCCTGGTCGACGCCGACTCCCTGCCGCAGACCGTCGCCGTGATCGAGACCCGCGCCGAGCCGACCGGTGTAGAGGTCGTCGTCGCCGACCTCAGCGACGGCATCCCGGCCGAGATCGCCGAGCGCGGCGTCTTCGGCGTGCTGCTCCAGTACCCCGGCGCATCGGGAGCCGTCCGGGACCTCAAGCCCGTGATCGAGCAGGCGCACGAGCTGGGCGCGATCGTCACCGTGGCCGCCGACCTGCTGGCCCTCACCCTGCTCACCTCGCCCGGTGACCTGGGCGCCGACATCGCCGTCGGCACCACGCAGCGCTTCGGTGTGCCGATGGGCTTCGGCGGGCCGCACGCCGGCTACATGGCGGTCCGCGACAAGTTCGCGCGCAGCCTCCCCGGCCGCCTCGTCGGCGTCTCCGTGGACGCCGACGGCAACAAGGCGTACCGGCTGGCCCTCCAGACCCGCGAGCAGCACATCCGCCGCGAGAAGGCCACCAGCAACATCTGCACCGCCCAGGTGCTGCTCGCCGTCATGGCCGGCATGTACGCCGTCTACCACGGCCCCGAGGGGCTGCGCACGATCGCCCGGCGCACCCACCGCTACGCCGCGATCCTGGCCGAGGGCCTGCGCGCCGCCGGTGTCGACGTGGTGACCGGCTCCTACTTCGACACGCTCACCGTGCGCGTGCCCGGCAAGGCCGGCGAGGTCGTCGCCGACGCCCGCGAGCGCGGCGTGAACCTGCGCCTGGTCGACGCCGACACCGTCTCCCTCGCCTGCGACGAGACCACGACCCGCACCCAGGTCGCGGCCGTCTGGGCGGCCTTCGGGGCCGACGGGGACGTCGAGGCGCTGGACGCCGCCACCGGGGACGCGCTGCCCGAGGCGCTGCTGCGCACCGACGAGATCCTGACCCACCCCGTCTTCCACCAGCACCGGTCCGAGACCGCGATGCTCCGCTACCTCCGCAAGCTCGCCGACCGCGACTACGCGCTGGACCGCGGCATGATCCCGCTCGGCTCCTGCACCATGAAGCTGAACGCGACCGCCGAGATGGAGTCGATCACCTGGCCCGAGTTCGGCGCGCTGCACCCGTTCGCGCCCGCCGAGCAGGCCCAGGGCTTCCTGACGCTCATCCGTGAGCTGGAGGAGCGCCTGGCGGAGGTCACCGGCTACGACGCGGTCTCCCTCCAGCCGAACGCCGGCTCGCAGGGCGAGTTCGCGGGGCTGCTGGCCGTCCGCGCGTACCACCGCGCCAACGGCGACGAGAACCGGACCGTCTGTCTGATCCCGTCCTCCGCGCACGGCACCAACGCCGCGAGCGCCGTGATGGCCGGCATGAAGGTGGTCGTCGTCAAGACCGCCGACGACGGCGAGGTCGACATCGAGGACCTGCGCGCCAAGATCGCGCAGTACCGCGACGAGCTGGCCGTGCTCATGATCACCTACCCGTCGACGCACGGCGTCTTCGAGGAGCACGTCGCCGACATCTGCGCCGAGGTGCACGACGCCGGCGGCCAGGTCTACGTGGACGGTGCCAACCTCAACGCCCTGGTGGGCCTGGCCAAGCCCGGCCGGTTCGGCGGCGACGTCTCGCACCTGAACCTGCACAAGACCTTCTGCATCCCGCACGGCGGCGGCGGCCCCGGCGTCGGCCCCGTCGGTGTGCGCGCGCACCTGGCGCCGTTCCTGCCCAACCACCCGCTGCAGCCCGCGGCGGGCCCGGAAACCGGTGTCGGACCGATCTCGGCCGCCCCGTGGGGTTCCGCGGGCATCCTGCCGATCTCCTGGGCCTACGTACGCCTGATGGGTGGCGAGGGCCTCAAGCGTGCGACGCAGGTCGCCGTACTCGCGGCCAACTACATCGCCAAGCGCCTCGAACCGCACTACCCGATCCTGTACAACGGCCCGGCCGGGCTGGTGGCGCACGAGTGCATCGTGGACCTGCGGCCCATCTCCAAGGCGACCGGTGTCAGCATCGACGACGTCGCCAAGCGGCTCATCGACTACGGCTTCCACTCGCCGACCATGTCGTTCCCGGTCGCAGGGACGCTGATGATCGAGCCGACCGAGAGTGAGGACCTCGCGGAGCTGGACCGCTTCTGCGACACGATGATCGCCATCCGCGGCGAGATCGAGAAGGTCGCTTCGGGGGAGTGGAGCGCGGACGACAACCCGCTCGCCAACGCCCCGCACACGGCCGCCGCGCTGGGCGGGGAGTGGGAGCACGGCTACAGTCGCGAGGTGGCGGTCTTCCCGGCCGGAGTCTCGGCCGCCGACAAGTACTGGCCGCCGGTGCGCCGTATCGACGGCGCGTTCGGTGACCGCAACCTCGTGTGCTCGTGCCCGCCCCTGGACGAGTACGACAACTGAAGCGGAACGCCTGATCAGGGCGTGGTGACGCGGACATGCGTCGGGGCCGGTACGGAGATTCCTCCGGGCCGGCCCCTTTTCCGTACTGCCGGGCCGCTCAGGCGGCCTTCACCACCCGGCTCGTCGCCAGGGGCCTGTGCGGGGCGATGATCTGCCCGTCCGGAAGCAGCTCACCGGTGTCCTCGAAGAGCAGGACGCCGTTGCACAGCAGGCTCCAGCCCTGCTCCGGGTGGTGGGCCACCTGGCGGGCGGCCTCCCGGTCGGCTGAGTCGGCTGTCGGGCAGGGTGGCTGGTGCTGGCACATGGATGGGTTCTTTCGCTGCGTCGAGTTGAGTGACCTGCGGTGTGAAGAGGTGTTCATGACCGCCCCCGTGTCGATCGGTCGGATCCCCAGTGTTGCCCCACGGGCGTCAATCCGCAGGGATTTCGCCGCAGCGCTTCCACTCCTCCCATGACGCGTCACCCGGCCGGACGGTTCAACTCAACTGCACTGTCACTTCGGGTGGTTCGGGGTGGCCGGATGGGACTAGACCGGATGGGCCGAATGCCCCATGCCGGTCCGCGCACTGTGCCCCGTCGCCGGCGGGGGCGACGGGGCACAGTGCGCGGCGGCCGGCCGCCGGTGTCAGGCCGGGGCCGGGGAACCGAGGAGCGGGCCGGGGCCGGGCATGATGCGCGTGGTGATCACGGGCAGCAGGTCGGCGGCCCGGTGCGGCCGGAAGGCCGCGATGCCGGGAGGCGCGGGGGCCAGCGGAACCAGGACGTCGGCCGGGTCCGGGGTCCCGCAGGACGCGTCGGCCTCGGGGTCGCCGTGCAGCCACAGGGCCAGCATGTAGAGGTCGGGGATGGACAGCAGCCTCGGCTGGTAGTGGCCGCTCAGCCCCTCCGCCTGGCGCAGGGCCAGCTCCGTCGAGGTGATGTACGGCCCCTCGAAGAAGTGCGAGAAGGCCCAGCCGTCCGCGGTGAGCATGGTGTCCGCCGCCGCGACCGCCCGCTCCGTGCTGCGGATCTGGAAGCGCCAGGCGGCGAGCCGGGTGGCGGGTGCGAGTCCGCCCTGGGCGAGGTCCAGCACATGGACGGGCAGCGGGTGTTCGGGGCTCAGAGGTCCCTGTGCGGACCGCAGGGCGGGCGTACGGGCCTCGCGGACCGCGGTCGGTGAACCGAGCGCCGCGAGGACGCTGCGCAGCGCGGGCGCGGGGGCCGGGGGAACATGCAGCGGCATAATGTGGGTCGCCTCTCACTTCGGAGACACGGTGGTGCGCGGGCGGGTGCAGACGGCGCTGTCGGCGTGCGGGGCCAGAGGAGGCCGGTGACTGAGCCGGTGCGTCAACTCTCTGCCTCGTCCGCGGAGTTTATACGACACGTGTTCACGCGGTGTTTCCACTAGCCGCCACGGCTATTGCCGGCAAGGCGGTATCCGGACTTTATTATGCGGAGATCATGCTGATTCGGCGCGAGCGGCGCAGCCGCCGCCTCGGGTTTTTCCCGCGCCGCGGTCGGCCGAAACCCGTCGGCGCTTTACCGGCCCGCCATACGGGGAAACAGTCCGTTGCCTCATGCCGAGTGAATGTGCCCGGGGCCCCGGCGCTCAGATTAGCGCGTGTGCGCCCTCCGCGGGGCGTTACGGATCACGTCCTGCGGGCATTATCGATCGTGATGCGAGCGGCCCGAGCCGCGTGCTGGCCACTCGAGGAGGGACACATAGATGGGGGAGAAGGTCGTCGCGGGCGCCTTTGACCTGTCCGACCGGCAGAAGTACCGGAGGAAGCTGCATCAGTGCCTGGAGGCGCTGTCCGGGCTCCTGGCCGAGCGGCGGTTCGACCGGCCGCGCAACCTCATGGGCATGGAGATCGAACTGAATCTCACGGGCGCCGACGCCCTGCCGAAGATGTTGAATGGGGAGGTGCTGGAGCGCATCGCGAGTCACGATTTCCAGACGGAACTGGGGATGTTCAATCTTGAGGTGAACATAGTTCCCCATGTTCTGTCGGGTCGCGTTCTCGATCAGCTGGCCGAAGAGCTGAGGACCGGGCTCGGATATGCCGACCGGAAGGCCGGTGAGGTCGATGCCGGGATCATGATGATCGGAATCCTGCCGACGCTCGGCCGCGAGGACATGGTCCGGTCCAACCTCTCGGACGTCGACCGCTACGCCCTCCTGAACGATCAAATGGTGGCGGCCCGCGGCGAGGATTTCGCGCTCGATATCGAAGGCGTCGAGCGGCTGGTCGCCACCGCCGGTTCGATCACCCCGGAAGCCGCCTGCACCTCGCTGCAACTGCATCTCCAGGTGACGCCGGAACGCTTCGCCGACGTGTGGAACGCGGCGCAGGCCGTGGCCGCCGTCCAGGTGGCCCTGGGGGCCAACTCGCCCTTCCTGTTCGGCCGGGAGGTGTGGCGCGAGTCGAGGCCGCCGCTGTTCGAGCAGGCCACGGACACCCGGCCGCCCGAACTGCGCAACCAGGGCGTGCGGCCCAGGACCTGGTTCGGGGAGAAGTGGATCGGCTCGGCCCAGGAGCTCTTCGAGGAGAACCTGCGCTACTTCCCCCCGCTCCTGCCCATCTGCGACGAGGAGGATCCCCTGCGCGTCCTCGCCGACGGCGGGGTGCCCCAGCTGAAGGAGCTGGTCCTGCACAACGGCACGGTCTACCGGTGGAACCGCCCGGTGTACGGGATCGCCGACGGCGTCCCCCATCTGCGGGTGGAGAACCGGGTGCTGCCCGCCGGCCCGACCGTCGCCGACGTCATCGCCAACACCGCGCTCTACTACGGTCTGGTCCGGGCGCTGGCGGAGGAGTCGCGTCCGGTGTGGACCAGGATGCCGTTCCCGGCCGCCGCGGAGAACTTCGAGATCGCGTGCCGTCAGGGCATCGACGCCGAGCTGATGTGGCCCCGGCCCGGCCGCTCCGGCGGGCTGACCAGGGTTCCGGTGGCGAAGCTGGTGCGGGACGAGCTGCTGCCCCTGGCCGCCGCCGGGCTCGACGCCTGGAACATCGAGCCCGCGGACCGGGACCACTACCTCGGGATCATCGAGGAGCGCTGCAGACGGCGGACGAACGGTGCCTCCTGGCAGGCGGACACCTACCACCGGGCCCGCGAGGCGGGAATGGACCGGGGCGCCGCGCTCGCCGCGATGACCCGGCGCTACGGCGAACTGATGCAGGGCGGCGACCCCGTGCACACCTGGCCGGCCGGCATCCCGGCGCCGTGAACGGGCGACGGGCGCCGGGCCCGTGAGCCCGCGGTACGGGTACGGGGGGCGCCCCCGTACCCGTACCGCGGTGTCGTCAGTGCTCGGCGGCGCGGACGCCCTCGCCGGCGGTCATCACGGCCTGCAGGATCACCGCCTGGATCTCGGCCGGGTCGTTCACCTGGTAGCCGCCGCCCCCGGTGACCTTCGCTATCTCGTCCAGCTCCTCGCGGTCCGCCTCGGGCCCGACCGCGATGGCCAGCAGCGGGACCGGGCGATCCGGGTCGGCGATGGACTTCAGTTCGTCGACGAGGCCGGAGCGCGAGATGGACTTCTCGTCCTGGTTCGAACCGTCGGTGAGGATCACGACCGCGTTGAACTTGCCCTTCACATAGGTGCGCTGCGCCTCCTTGTACGCCGCCAGGGCGGTGTCGTACAGGCCCGTAGCGCCGTCCGGCACCGGCTTCAGGGCGGCGAACGCGGCGGCGAGCTTCTCCCGGTGCGTGCCGCCGCCCTTCGCGGCGTCGCCCAGCCGGGCGGTCGTCACCAGCCGGCGGTAGTCCTTGTCGCCGTCGAGCGTGGTCGCGAACTCCCAGAGGCCGATCTCGTCGTTCGGCGTGAACTGGTTGAGCGCCTGGATCAGCGAGGCCTTGGTGACGTCCATACGGGACTGGTTGCGGCCCGGCACGATCGCGGCCATCGAACCGGACGCGTCGACGACCGTCGTCAGCCGTGCGCTCTGCACGGTGATCGTCCACATGCCCAGCGTCTCCTGGAGCGTCTCGTCCGACGGGGCGGGCGGCTGGGCCGCGTCGTACGGCTGGGGGGATCTGCCGCCCGCCGCCGCGACCAGCTTCTCGTCCGCGGTGCCGGAGGTGGTGCGGAAGCCGTGCTCCTGAAGGGTGCGCAGGGAGCTGTCCTCGGAGAGCAGGGTCATGAACCGCAGCGCGGCCCGGCCCTCCTGCGTGCTCCGGTGCTGCTCGTCGACCAGGGTGAACGGGTAGTTCAGCAGCGGTGTGCCGTCCTTCGGGTAGAACAGGTCGAGCCTGCCGGTGCCCGCCGACTCGGCGTTGTGGGCGAAGGCGGCCTGTTCCGAGAGCAGCACCGCCTGGTTCCGTGCCGGGTTGCCCTCCTCGGCCCCCGAGCCGTCCTGCGGCAGCGTCGCCACCACCTGGGTGTCGCCGTCGGACATCCGCTGGGCGAGCAGCTTCGCGGTGGCCGCGACCCGGGTGTCGCTGTCCCCGCCCTGCTTCTCGGCGGAGGCGCCGATGCTGGTGAGGGCCAGCAGACCGGTGGCGGAGCGCGCGGGGTCGGCCGCACCGATGTGCACCTCGTCGGACTCCATGGCCCCGCCGGTCAACTCCGCCCAGGAGTACGTCTTCTTCGGCCAGCCGAAGCTCTTGGCGGCCTTGGGCACCATGGCGAGGGTGACCGGTGAGGTGGCGACGGAGTCGCCCGGGGAGATCGCGACGCCGTCGCCGTCCCCCTTCGCCCGGCTCAGCCACAGGTCGGAGTCGGGAAGCCATATCTGGTAGTCGGGGGCGCGGGTGCCGCTCGCGAGTGCGTCCGCGACCTTGTACGAGTCACGGGCCACCACGTTCACGTCGATGCAGCGGCCGTCGGAGCGCACCTCGTCCGCACGTGCCCGGTCGGCGACGGCACGTACGGCGGGGGCGATGTCGGGCGAGGCCATCATGGACAGGTGGACGGCGCTCTCCTCGCACGACTTCGAGAACGAGAGCAAGCCGCCCTGCGCCGCGACCGCCGTTCCCCCCGCCACGGCGAGAACGAGCATGGTGGCGATGACCACGGTACGGCGGCGGCGCGGGGGACGGTCCCCGCCTCCGGCCGCTCTGCGGTCATCGGGCAAGCTGTGACGTCCCATGTCGGTGGTGCCCCTCCTTGAGGATGTACAAGGAAAAGGGGGACCACACCATCGGCAATGGTGCTCGTCCCCCGGCCTGTCGCGCATGATCTTCGTACCTGCATTCGAGACCCTAGCGGGGTGGCGAGGGGCTTGGGACGTGAATGCACAACTGAGAGCAGGTGTACAGGTGGAGGCGGGGTACGTGGCTGATTCTTTTCCCCAGCAGGCCGTGTCACGACGGATTCTCCGGTCCGAGACGGTGCTGGTGCTGGCGCTCTCGCTGGGCGCGAGCGGCGTCTCTGCCCTCATCAGTTTTGTCGGATCGCTGACGAAACCGGGGGGTTTGAAGGATCAGGCGGCGACCCTCAACAGTTCCGCGGCCCCGGGCCGCCCTTGGCTGGATCTCGCCTGGCAGCTCTTCGGGATCACGACGGCGCTGGTGCCCGTCGCCCTGGTGGCGCATCTGCTCCTCAGAGAGGGCACGGGGCTGCGGGTCATCGGCTTCGACCGCACCCGGCCGGGGGAGGACACGGCGCGCGGCGCGGTGGTCGCGGCCTGCATCGGCAGCGCCGGGCTGGCGTTCTACCTGGTCGCCAGGGCCACCGGGTTCAACCTCACCGTCGTCCCCGAGTCACTGCCCGACGTGTGGTGGAAGTTCCCCGTGCTCATCCTGTCGGCGGTCCAGAACTCCGTGCTGGAGGAAGTGATCGTCGTCGGGTACCTGCTGCGCAGGCTGGGGCAGTTGGGCTGGACGCCGACGGCGGCGCTGGTGGCCAGCTCGGTGCTGCGCGGCTCGTACCACCTCTACCAGGGCATCGGCGGGTTCATCGGCAACATGGTGATGGGCGTCGTCTTCGTGCTGCTGTACCGGCGCTGGCAGCGCGTGGGCCCGCTGGTCGCGGCGCACGCGCTGCTCGACATCGGCGCGTTCGTCGGTTACGCGCTGCTCGCCGGGAAGGTGGACTGGCTGCCCACGCCGTGAGCGTCGCGCCCTACGGCGTCACGAGGAGTTCGCCGTCCAGGACCGTGACCGCGCGGCCCGTCAGCAGGGTGCGCGCGCCGCGCAGCGACGTCCGGACGAGACCGGAGCGCGCGGAGGCCTGGAGCCCGG
Source organism: Streptomyces sp. NBC_00708 (assembly GCA_036226585.1). Classification (GTDB taxonomy): domain Bacteria; phylum Actinomycetota; class Actinomycetes; order Streptomycetales; family Streptomycetaceae; genus Streptomyces. The sequence goes on along the minus strand of CP108997.1, from coordinate 921,587 downwards.
TCAGTTCGTCGCGGCCGAACCGGGCCGACCAGAACGGGGCCAGGGCGGTGTGCGCACTGCCGGTCACCGGGTCCTCGTCGATGCCCACGGCCGGGAAGAAGCCGCGGGAGACGTAGTCGTACGCACGGCCGGGCCCGGCGGCGGCCGTGGCGATGACGCCGCGCCGCGAGAGGCCGGCCAGCACCGGGAAGTCGGGGGTCAGGCCGCGTACGGCCGCTTCGTCCCGCAGCTCCACGAGCAGGTCCCCGACGTGCGGACCGGTGTCGTGCACGGACACCGGCTCCGCGCCCAGGGCATCCGCGAGCCCGGCGGGCGCGGGTTCGGGCGTCAGCGGGGCGGTCGGGAAGTCCAGCGTGAGCGAGCCGTCCGCATGGGCGGCCGACGTCAGCGTGCCGCACCGGGCGGCGAAGCGGACGGTGCCGCTCGCCGCCCCGGTGGTGTGCAGGACGTGGGCGGTGGCGAGCGTGGCATGGCCGCACATGTCCACCTCGGTGACCGGGGTGAACCAGCGCAGCGCCCAGTCCGCGTCGCCTCCCGGCGGCAGCGGGTGGGCGAACGCGGTCTCGGACAGGTTCAGCTCGGCGGCGACCCTCTGGAGGAAGCCGTCCTCGGGGAAGCCCTCGGAGCCGAACAGCAGGACGCCGGCGGGGTTGCCGGAGAAGGGGCGGTCGGTGAACGCGTCGACGGTACGAATCCTCATGCGCCCGACCGTAGGCGCGGATCCCGGTGCGGAACCAAGGCCAATCGCGGATCGGTGGCCCCGGACACGTCCCGGCTTGACCTTGTCACGGTGGCAAGCCGTTCACTGATCCGCGAGGAGGTGGTCCGGATGACCATGGCGAACGAGGACACGGCCACGGCGCGCGCCCTGCGCGGGCTGGAGCACGGCGACGCGTCGGTCCGGCTGCGCACCGCGATGGCGGTCGGCTCGGCACCGGACGCGCGGTTCGTCGACCGGCTCGTGGAACGGTGCGCAACGGAGCCCGATTTCTCCGTACGGGAGATGCTGACGTGGGCGCTGACCCGCCATCCGCAGGCGCTGACGGTCCCCAGGCTCGTCGAGGAGCTGCGCTCGGAGCGCCCGCAGGCACGCGGCCAGGCCCTGCACACCCTGTCCAAGACGGGCGACGGACGGGCGTGGCCGGCGATCACCCTCGCGCTGCTGACCGACGCCGACGACGAGGTGGCGCGTACGGCCTGGCGGGCGGCGGTCGTCCTGGTGCCCGACGACGAGGCACCCGGGCTGGCCGCGGTGCTGGCCGGGCAGCTCGGGCGCGGCGAGCGGGACATGCGGCTGAGCCTCAGCCGGGCGCTCATCGCACTCGGGGCGGCGGCCGGACCCGCACTGGACGCCGCCATGGCACACGCCGAGCCCCGGATCCGTGAGCACGCGCTCGCCACCGAGGAGCTGCGGCGAAACCCGGACGCCGGGTTCGAGTCCGCGGTCGAGGAGGCGAAGCGGCGCGTGGCCCTCGGGGCGTACGGTCAGGAGGCGTGATCCCGACGAAAGGCCCCAGATGTTGATCGGTGAGGTGGCGCGGCGGTCCGGGGTCAGCGCCCGCATGCTCAGGCACTACGAGTCGCTGGGGCTGGTGCGGCCCACGGGACGCAACGACGTCGGCTACCGTGAGTACTCCGAGGACGACGTCCGGCGGATCTTCCACATCGAGAGCCTGCGGTCCCTCGGCCTGTCGCTGCGCGAGGTGGGGCGCGCCCTGGACGATCCCGGCTTCAGTCCGGCGGAGCTCGTCGACGACCTCGCCCGGCGCACCCGGGAACGGATCGCGAGCGAGCGGGAGCTGCTGACCCGGCTGAGCCGGATCGGCGCCGCGGGGCCCGGCGACTGGGAGGACGTCCTGCGGACCGTCGCCCTCCTCCAGGCGCTGGGGTCCAGCAGCCCCGGCACGCGTCAGCGGGCCGCGTTGTCCTCGGCCGGTGAGGCACCGGTGCCGGTGGAGGCCCTGGTCGAGGCGGTGCTGAGCGAGCCGGACCCGAGCGTGGCCGGCGCCCTGCGGTGGGCTCTGGCGCGGGCGGGCGACGGGCTGGCCCTGCTGGCGGAAGGGCTGGACTCGCCGGACGCGGAGGTCCGCGCCCGTGCGGTGCGGGCGGTCGCCGGGATTCCGGGCGAGGCGGCGAGCGCGCTGCTGCGGGAGGCGCTCGGACATCCCGATGTCGCGGTGCGCCGGTACGCGGCTCCGGCGCTCGGTGCGCGCGGGGTGGGCGACGCGGTCCCGACGCTCATCGGCATGGTCGCGGAGGAGGTGCGGGACGTCGAGGCGGCCGATGCCCTGGGTGTGCTGGCCGCCGAGCCCGGGGCGGCCGAGCGGATCGCCGCCGGACTCGTCGACCGCCTCGCCGACGGCACGCTCGACGCGTCCGCCCGCCGGCGGCTCACCCAGGCGCTCGCGGACATCCCGGGCCCGACGGCGTCGCGCGCGCTCGCGGAACTGGCGGGGGACGGGGACCGGGGCGTGGCGGTGACGGCGGTGTATCTGCGCGGGCTGCGGGGCGAGGGGTGACCTCGGCCGGCCCCGGTGTTCAGCCTCTGGCGGCGGCGAGGGCCGCCGTGTCCATGTAGTCGCGGACGTGGGTGATCAGGCCGAGACGGACCCGGAGCACCAGCAGGCCGGGGACGGTGAAGGAGGCGCCGGTGGCCGGGACCGTCCCCACCACGGCGTGCTCGGCGACGATCACCTCCGGGTCGGCCGTCTCGTACGAGGACACCGTCCTGACCTCGTCGATCCGTACCGGGCTCGCGCCCCAGACCGCCCGGTACCCCGCGCGTACGGCCTCGCGCCCCTCGTAGCGCGGCGGAAAGCCGGGAGCGGTGAACGGGAACTCGTGCAGCGCGTCGGACGCGTACAGATCCGCGAGATCGTCCGCGGACTTGGCGAGCATGGCCCGGTGGTAGGCGGCCAGGGCCTCACGAGGGGTGCGGACAGCGGAGGTTTCCAGCTGCGACACGGGACGGCTCCATTCGCTCAACGTCTGTTGAGTGATGACCGTAGGCCGGGGAGGACGTTCGGTCAACGGCTGTAGAGTCGCGCCGTGACCCCGCCTCGACAGACCCGCGCCGACCGTCGCCGTGCCACCGAGGCGCGCATCCTCGACAAGGCACGGGAGGAGTTCGCCGCCAAGGGATTCGACCGGACCACCATCCGCGCGGTGGCGGGTGCGGCCGGGGTGGACCCGGCCCTGGTGATGCAGTACTTCGGCTCGAAGCGCGAGCTGTTCGGCCGGGCCGTGCGGACGTTCACCGCGCCGGTGCCGGAGGAATCGGGCCCGGAGGCGTTCGCCGACCGGATGCTGGCCACGCTGGGCCTGAAGCTGGGCGGTCTGCCCGAGGGCACGCTCGCGGTGATGCGGTCCATGCTCACCGATCCGGCCGCCGCCGCTCATGTGCGTACCGCGCTCGGACGGCAGATCACCGACGCGGGCGCCGCCGTTCCCGCGCCCGGCGACCGCGAACTCCGCGCCGCGCTGGCCGTCACCACGCTGCTCGGTGTGACGATCGGTCACCAGCTCCTGGAGCTACCGGTGTTGCGTGAGGCGGCGCCCGAGCGCATCAGCGCCTTGCTCCGGCCGGCGCTCAACGCGCTGGCCGAGCCCGCGCCCGGTCCCGAGGTCGTCTGACCTCAGTCCGTGGCCTCCATGACGCGGTCCAGGGTGAGGCGCCCCAGCGCGCTCATCGTCGGGTTGCTCTCGGCGTAGTACCAGGCCAGGCCCATCGCCTGTTCGAAGGCCCAGGCCTTGCCGCGTTCCCATTCCAGGTCGTCGCAGGAGAGGGTGCGCCGCAGTACGTCCCGGGGGCCCGTGTCCAGCAGGTGCCAGGCGCCGACCAGGTCCAGGGCGGGGTCGGCCGGGCCGAAGCCACCGGTGTCGAGCACGCCGGCGAGGCGGCCGTCCGCGACGAGGACGTTGCCGGGGATCAGGTCGCCGTGGGTCATCACGTCGGCGCTCGTACGGGGCAGCTCGCGGAAGCGGTCCCACAGCCGGCGCAGGCGGTCCACGTCGAGCAGGCCCTCGCTCTCCCGGAAGCATGTCGCCATCCAGTCGTCGTGGTCGGCGATCACACCGCCCCGGTTGTCGCCGTCGAAGCGGCGCCCCCGCGTATCGGCTCCCCGGAGCCCGGCGATGAAGGCCGCGAGGTCCCGGGCGAAGGCGTCCGACGCGCCCGGGTCGGCGTCGAAGGCGTTCGTGCCCGGCAGCCAGGTCTGCACCGACCACGGCATGGGGTATCCCGCGCCGGGCCGCCCGAGCGCGACCGGTTCGGGAACGGGGAACCGTGACACCGCCGCCAGTTCCGCGCCCGCCCGTGCCTCCCGCTCCAGGACCGCCAGCGCCTGGCCGGTGTCGGCCGGACGCAGCGGGAAGCGCGCCGAGAGGCGGTCGCCGATGCGGAAGATGGCGTTCACTGTCCCGGTCGAGGGCAGCGGGCGGATCGCCTCGCCGCTCCACCGGGGGAACTGATCCCGGATCAGGGCCGCTACGGTTTCCGTGCTTACGTCGAGTTGGTCGTCGTGCATGGTCAGCCAGTATGCGGACACCGGGGTGAGGGGGCGACCGGGTTTCGCGGGATCCCTCGACCGTCGGGATCCGTCAGCTCAGCAGGGCAGCCGTGAACGCCGTGCGGTGGTCCGCCAGCCAGGCTTGCATACGGTCCCAGCGTTCCCATCCGCCACGCTCGGCCAACGCCCGGAGGTAGGCGGGGTCGCCGTCGGCCACGCGGCGTGCGACGAAGGCCCGGCAGACCTCCGTGGCCTGCTCGATGACACCGGGCAACCCGGCGCGGTCCGTTGCCGCGAGGCCGTAGCCGTCGGCAAGGACCCGCAGCCGTGCGGCCGCGTCCAGCCCGGCGGGATAGAGGGGGGCCGCGGACCCGGGGTCGAGCATGGGGACCCAGTAGCGCGCGGTCATGGCGAGGTCCCAGACGGCACGGCCCGGGGCCGCCATGTCGAAATCGATCAGGGCCGCGGCACGGCCGTCGCGGAAGACGACGTTCTCCGGGCACACGTCGTTGTGGCACACCATCGGTCCGCCCTCCGGGTCGGCGAGCTCCTGGGACCAGTCGGCACGGGGGTCGACCGTGACGGCCGCACCGGCGTCGTGCAGACGCCGCAGCAGGCTCCCCACCGAAGCGAGGGCGGAACGCGTCATCGCCCAGTCCGGGAAGGGCGGCAGCGCCACGTCTCCGGGCAGGAAGGTCAGCTGCTCACGGCCGTCCGCGGTGAGGCCGGCGGGTACGGGCGCCGCGTCGAAGCCGCGCGCCCTCAGCGCGCGGAGATGAGCGTGCAGGGCGGGTGCGTTGCGTGGTGCCGGCCGCTCCACCAGCTCCCCCCGGCGGACGACCGCCCCCGCGTTCACCATCCCGCCGACCAGTGCCTCGTCCTCAGCCGCCATGGGCATCACGCTACCGCCGGGCCGGGCCGCGCGGGCCGGGCCGCACACCGTGCGCACGACCGGGGTTGTCATGCGATCGGTTCCGATATATCGTTGAGGCATCGCGACAGTACAGCGATACCCGAAAGATCTACGTAAGAAGAGGAGTACGGTCATGCGTACACACGGATTTGAGCATGGACATGGTCATGGACGCGGCCACCACGGGCCCGAGGGGCGACGTGGAGGATTCGAGGGGCAGCGGGCGGCGTTCGGGCCGTTCGGGCCGCCGTTCGGCGGGGGGCCCTTCGGTGGCGGGCGGAACCGGGGCGGCGGCCGGGGGAGGGCGCGGCGCGGTGACGTGCGCGCTTCGATCCTGGCGCTGCTGAAGGACCGGCCGATGCACGGCTACGAGATGATCCAGGAGATCGGCGAGCGCAGCGGTGGGGCCTGGCGGCCCAGCCCCGGCTCGGTGTACCCGACCCTTCAGCTGCTGGAGGACGAGGGGCTGATCACCAGCGCGAGCGAGGGCGGCAAGAAGCTGTTCACGCTCACCGACACCGGTCGCACCGAGGCGGAGACCGGGTCCGAGGCGCCCTGGGAAGAGGCCGGGCGCGGTGTCGACTGGGAGAGCATGAACGAGATCCGCCAGGCCGGGTTCGGTCTGATGGAGGCGTTCGGCCAGGTCTGGAAGACCGGCTCCGCCGAGCAGCGCGAGAAGGCGCTCGCGGTCATCAACGACACCCGCAAGAAGCTGTACCTCATTCTCGCCGACGAGCACTGAGTCCCGGCCGTGGGCCGGGTGACAGTCGGAGAGGAAGTACCGGGAGGAGCCCGGCGGTTCAGGCCGCCGGGCTCCTCGCTGTCCACGCCTCAGTTCTGGTGGGCCTGTTCGGGGCCCGTCCGCCAGATCAGCGCCGCGTCGAAGCGGTCGGACGCGCGGGGGTGCGGTCCGTCGTCGTGGCAGTGGAACGCGGACCAGAACAGATCGGCCGGCAGCGCGTCGAGCGGTGCGTGGACCCGGTAGACGTAGTCGCGGCCGTCGAGCGCCGGCAGGGACACCAGCCAGCTCACCCCGGACCCCTCCCGCCGCGCCGCGCACCATCGCTCACATCTGTGGGACGTATGGGGGCGGGCTGCCGGTTGCTCCAGGGAGGCGGGGTTGTACGTGTCAGGGGCACTCGGGACATCGGACTGTTACCCGCGTCAGGTGTCATGGGGGTGACGCTCCTGACCGCAGCTGTCATGATGTGCCGATGCACGCGTCTCAGGGGAGAAGCGCCGGCCTGGGACTCGCCCTCGCCTCGGCCTTCGCATTCGGTGGTTCCGGAGTGGCGGCCAAGCCGCTGATCGAGGCGGGCCTCGACCCGCTCCACGTGGTCTGGCTGCGAGTGGCGGGCGCCGCGCTCGTCATGCTGCCCGTGGCCTGGCGCCACCGGGCGCTGGTGCGCGACCGGCCCGTGCTGCTGCTCGGCTTCGGGCTGCTCGCCGTCGCGGGCGTGCAGGCCTGCTACTTCGCCGCCATCTCGCGCATCCCGGTGGGCGTCGCACTGCTGGTGGAGTACCTGGCTCCGGCGCTCGTGCTCGGCTGGGTGCGCTTCGTCCAGCGGCGGCCGGTGACCCGGGCGGCGGCCCTCGGAGTCGTCCTCGCGGTCGGCGGCCTGGCCTGCGTCGTCGAGGTGTGGGCCGGGCTGAGCTTCGACGCGGTCGGGCTGCTGCTCGCGCTCGTCGCCGCCTGCTGCCAGGTCGGCTACTTCGTCCTCTCCGAACAGGGCAGCGGGGATGCGTCCCCGGGCGGCGCGGAACCCCCGCATCCGGTCGGCGTCATCGCCTACGGGCTGCTGATCGGCGCCCTCGTGCTCACCGTGGTCGCCCGCCCGTGGGGCATGGACTGGTCGGTGCTCGGCGGCAGCACGGTCATGGACGGCAACGACGTTCCGGCCTGGCTGCTGCTGGTCTGGATCGTGCTGCTGGCCACCGTCATCGCGTACGTCACCGGTGTGGTCTCCGTACGGCTGCTGTCCCCGGCGGTCGCGGGGGTCGTCGCCTGTCTGGAAGCGGTCATCGCGACCGTGCTCGCCTGGGTGCTGCTCGGCGAACACCTGGCCGCCCCGCAGCTCATCGGCGGTGCGCTCGTCCTGACCGGCGCCTTCATCGCGCAGTCGGCCACGCCCCGGCCGCCGTCCGGACCCGTCGCCTCGGGGACGGGTGCGCGGGACGCGGTCGCGGAGCGGGCCGGCGCCCGGAGTCAGGACGCCGTCAGGTAGGCGGGTACGCCGATCGACGGGTCCAGGTCGTCCGCCGGGACAGGTGCGGCGTACGCGGGGGCGACCGGGACGACACCGGCCCAGTACGGCAGGCCCACGTCCCCGGGGTCGTCGTTCGGCCCGCCCGTGCGGATCTTCGCGGAGACCTCGCGCAGATCGAGCCGGATGACCGCCGTGGCGGCGAGCTCCTTGCCGTCGGCCGGGCGTGAGTCCTTCGAGCGGCCCGGGACCACCTGGTCCACGATCGCGTCCAGGGCGGTGCGCCGCTCCTCCGGGTCGGTCACCGGGTACGCGGTGCCGTGGATGACCACCGAGCGGTAGTTGAGCGAGTGGTGGAAGGCGGACCGGGCCAGCACCAGGCCGTCCACATGCGTCACCGTCAGGCACACGGGCAGCCCCTCGTCACCGCCGCCGGCCGCACGCAACGGCCGTGAACCGGTCGAGCCGTGGACGTAGAGCCGCTCACCGACCCGGCCGAAGAGCGTCGGCAGCACGACCGGCGCGCCGTCGCGTACGAAGCCGAGGTGGCAGAGGTAGGCGTCGTCGAGTATCGAGTGGACGGTCTCCCGGTCGTACGCGGCCCGGTCGCGCGACCGGGTGGGGACCGTGCGGTCCGTCGGCTCGTAGCGGGAGGGGGTGTCCGGGGACGTGGTCTGCTGGGCTGCGGTCTCCGGCATTGCGAACTCCATTGCACTAGTGCATACTGTCGTTTGTGCTAGGAGAGTATCGGATCAGCGGACGGCGTGCACAGGACATTGCCGCCAGTGTCGAGCGCGGGGTCGGCTCCGGGGAGCTGGTGCCGGGTCAGGTCCTGCCACCCATGCGCGAGTTGGCGGTCCAGCTCGAGGTGAACCCGAACACCGTCGCGGCCGCGTACCGCATCCTGCGCGAGCGCGGGGTGATCGAGACCGCCGGTCGCCGGGGCAGCCGGATCAGGCCGCGCCCTGCCAGCACCGCGCGCGGTTCGATGCGCGTCGAGGCGCCGCCGGGCGTACGGGACCTGGGCGACGGCAGCCCCGACCCGGCGCTGCTGCCGCGCCTCGGCGAGGCGTTCGCGGCGGTCGCCGAGCGGTACGCGCGCGAGCCGGGCCTGTACGGGGAGGCGCCCGTCGACCCGGAGTTCGCCGCCCTCGCGCGTGCCGCCATGGACGCGGACGGGGTGCCCGCCGGGCCGGTCGCCGCCGCCTCCGGTTCGCTCGACGCGATCGAGCGGGTCCTCGTCGCCCATCTCAGGCCCGGTGATCTGGTCGCGGTCGAGGACCCCGGGTGGGGCGGGCTGCTCGACCTGGTGCCCGCGCTGGGCATGCGGCCCGTGTCCGTGGCGCTCGACGACGACGGGCCGTTGCCGGACGCGCTCGACGCGGCGCTCCGGGCGGGCGCACGGGCCGTCGTGATCACGGACCGGGCGCAGAACCCCACGGGCGCGGCGGTCTCCGAGGCGCGTGCGGCGGAACTGCGGACGGTCCTCGCCCGCCACCCGGACGTCCTGCTCATCGAGGACGACCACGGGCACGCCATCGTCGACCTGCCGCTGCACCCGCTGGCCGGCGTCACGGACCGCTGGGCGTTCGTCCGCTCGACCGCCAAGGCGTACGGGCCCGACCTGCGGGTCGCGGTGCTGACCGGGGACGCGGTCACGGTCGACCGGGTGTCCGGGCGCCAGCGGCTGGGCCCCGGCTGGGTCAGCCGGCTGCTCCAGCGGACCGTGGTGCACCTGTGGCGTACCGGCGCCGTGGACTCCCGTGAGGTGGCCCGGTCCTACGCCCGCCGCCGGGACGCCCTCGTACGGGCGCTGGCGGAGCGGGGCGTCGAGGCGTACGGCCGCAGCGGGATGAACGTATGGGTGCCGGTGAGCGACGAGACCGGGGCGGTGGCCGGCCTGTTGCAGGCGGGCTGGGCCGTGGCGCCCGGGGCCCGGTTCCGTATCTCCACACCCCAGGCGGTCCGGATCACCGTGTCCCCGCTCGCCGACGCCGACATCGCGCCGCTCGCCGACGCGGTGGTGCGGGCGGCGGGCCCGGCGAGGCCGCTGAGCTACGGGTGAGGGCGGGCCGGGCCGGTCACGTGCGCCGTCTGCTCTGAGTCAGGGCGGCGCCCGCCAGGACGATGAGCGCGCCGACCGGGGTGTTCCAGCTCAGCCGTTCACCGAGCACGGCGACCCCGGCGGCGGTGGCGATCACCGGGATGAAGTAGGTGACCATCTGCGCGGTCGTCGGTCCGACCTCGTTGACCAGGCCGTACTGGAGCAGCACCGCGAGCCCCGTGCCCAGCGCGCCGAGCGCGACGACCGCGAGCGTGGGCAGGACCGGGAAGCCGCCGGGAACGGTGGTGAACAGCGGGGTGACGACCGCGAGTTGCACGGTGCCCAGGAAGAGCTGGCTGCCGGTGAGGGCGAGGGTCGACGCGCCGCTGCCCGCCAGCGTCCGGCGCACGTAGATCCAGCCGACCGGGTAGCTGAGCGACGCCAGCAGGGCCATGGCCGTACCGCTGAAGTCCAGTCCGGAGAAGCCCTGCCAGGCGCCCAGCACCGTCAGGACGCCGAGGAAGCCGAGCCCGAGGCCGGCGACGCGGCGCCGGGTCGGCCGGTCCTCCGAGAGGGCGACGAGCGACAGCGCCATGCCCCACAGCGGCGAGGTCGCGTTGCAGATGCCCGCCAGCGTCGACGGAATGCTCAGCTCGGCGTAGGCGAACAGGGAGAACGGCAGGGCGTTGAGGAAGAACGCCGCCACGGCCAGATGGCCCCAGGTCCGGGCCGAGCGCGGCAGCCGCTCCCGCTTCACCGCCATCACCACCGCCAGCACGGCGGTCCCCGACAGCAGCCGTCCCAGCGTCACCTGGAACGGCGCGTACGCGTCGGTCCCCACCTTGATCAGCAGGAAGCTGAAGCCCCAGATGAGAGAGAGCGCCGCGAACCGCAGCCGCCAGTCCAGGGCCGGACGCCGGGCGGGAGCCGTGGCGGAAGCGGTGGCAGTGGCCGGTGCCTCGGGCGGTGCGGCCGGGGCGGCGGACGGCTCGGTGGCGGGTCTCGGTGCGGTCGGGGCGCTCATGAGGACCACGATGACCGCGTTCACTTCGTAGCACAAGTGAGAATATGTGCGCGGATTCGCGTAGCATCGCTTACATGTTGAACCTGGAGCGCCTGCGCACCCTGGACGCCCTGGCCAGGCTCGGTTCGGTCAGCGGCGCCGCCGAGGGGCTGCACGTCACGACGTCGGCCGTCTCGCAGCAGATGGCCAAGCTGGAGCGGGAGGTGGGCCAGCAGCTCCTCGCCAGGAACGGACGAGGGGTGCGGCTCACCGACGCGGGGCGGCTGCTCGCCGACCACGCGGCGCGCATCCTCTCGCAGGTGGAGCTCGCCCAGTCGGACATCGAGGCCCAGCGCGGCGAAGTGGTGGGCGAGATCCAGCTCGGCGCGTTCCCGACGGCGGCGCGCGGCCTCTTCCCCGCGACGCTCCTGTCCCTGCGCGCCGGCCACCCCGAACTGCGGGTGCGCACGCTGGAACTGGAGCCCGAGGCGGGCATCCGGGCGGTGCTGAGGGGCGATATCGACCTGGCGGTGGTGCTGGACTGGAGCAACAAGCGGCTCCCGGTGCCCGGCGGTCTGACCCGGGCCGAACTGCTCGACGACGCCCCCGACATCGCGATGCCGGCGGACCATCCGCTCGCCGGCCGGACCGAAGTGGATCTGGAGGACTTCGCCGACGACGACTGGGTCTCCTGGCCCGAGGGTGAATTCTGTTACGACTGGCTGATGTTCACGCTCCGCTCCAAGGGCATCGAACCGCGCATCGCCCACCTCGCGGGCGAGCACCACACCCAACTCGCCCTGATCGCCGCCGGGATGGGGGTGTGCGTGGCGCCCCGGCTCGGGCGGGGGCCGGTGCCCGAGGGCGTACGGCTCGTCCCCGTACGCCAGAAGATGCGGCGGCACGTCCACGCGGTGTGGCGGACGGACGCGGACCGGCGGCCGTCGATCCGGGCGGCGGTCGCGGCGCTGCGCGAGGCGGGCCGGGAGCTGGACGAGCCCTTCGGGTGACGGGAAGCGCGGTCAGGCCCCCAGCGCCTGCCGCAGGAAGTCCCGCTCCAGGAGCAGCAGTCCGCTCGCCGTGCGGTCCTCGCCCACGAGGTGTCCGGCGCCGGACAGCGGCAGCACGGTGTGCGGGCGGCCGGCGGCGAGCAGGGCCGCCGACAGGCGCAGCGTGTGCGCCACGGACACGTTGTCGTCGGCGAGCCCGTGCACCAGCATCAGCGGCCGGGTCAGGGACGCGGCCTCCTCCAGCAGCGAGTTGCGCGCGTAGTTCTCCGGCAGCACGTCCGGGTGGCCGAGGAACCGCTCCTCCCAGTGGGTGTCGTAGAGCCGCCGGTCCGCCGGGGCCGCCCCCGCCACCGCCGCGTGGAAGACCTCGGGGTGCCGGAGCACGGCCGCCGCCGCGAGGTACCCGCTGAACGACCAGCCACGCATCGCCACCCGGGTGAGGTCGAGAGCGGGGTGGGCACCGGCCGCCGCGTGCAGGGCGTCGATCTGGTCCTCCAGGACGGCCGTCAGCCGGTCCCCGTACACCGACTTCTCCCACGCCTCGCCCCGTCCCGGCGTGCCCCGCCCGTCCGTGACCAGCACGGCGAACCCCTGCTCCGCGAACCACTGGGCCACCGCCGTCCACCACGTCCGCACCTTCAGCACGACCTGCATGCCGTGACCGGCGTACGGGCTCAGCAGCACCGGGAGCGGCGCGTCGCCCGGCCGGTGCCACGACGGCAGGTAGAGCCGGCCGCGCAGCTCCCGGCGGCCCAGGCTCAGGGCCAACGGGCGCGGGGCGACGAGCGGTTCCTCGGCCAGGACCGCGATCCGGCCGGTCTCCGCCCCGGAGCGCAGCACGGTCACCGTATGGCCGTCCGGGGTCCGGCTGTCGAGCACCACCGTCGGGCCGCCGGCCGCCGCGGTGTGCACACCGGGTGCGCCGGAGACCCGGACCGGGCGGCGCCCGGCCGTGTCGTACGACCAGACGTGGATCTCCGTCGGCTCCTCGCCGCCCGTGAAGTACACACGGCCGTCCGCCGCACCGAGCACCTCGCGCACCTCCAGGCCCGCCGGCGTCGGGGCGCCGCCGATGTCCAGCCCCTGGGTGTCGCCGCCGGGGCGTGCCGGGACGACGAGCGCCCCGGACGGCAGGCGCAGCGGGGTGCCCGGACGCAGCGCCACCCAGGCGGGGTCCTGTTCACGGTGCACGGTCCTGGTGGCGCCGGTCTCCTCGTCCACCTCCAGGACGTGCACGGAGCGCTGGTCCCGGGTCTGCACGGAGACCAGCGGGCCCCGGTCGTCCCAGCCCGCCGCCACCACGTACTCGAACGACCGGTCCGTCCAGGGGCCTTCGGGGTGTCCGTCGCCGGCGGCTTCGGGGAGGCGGACGGCGGTGTGTTCGCCGGAGGTCCGGACCAGGTGCAGGGAGACCTTCGCGTTGGCCGTGCCCGCCGCCGGATAGGCCAGTTCGCGGGGCGGGCGCTCCGGGTGGGCCGGGTCGGCGAGATAGCGGCGTTCGACGCCGGTGGTGTCCACGCGGGCGACCAGGAGGGCGTCGCCGCGCGGGGACCACCAGTAGCCGCGCGTACGGCCGATGGACTCCTGCGACACGTAGTCGGACAGGCCGTAGGTGAGGTGCGCGCCCTCCGGTTCGGCGAGCGCGCGGTCGCCGGTGCCGTCCGCCCGTACCGTACGCAGTGCGCCGCCGGTGACGTACGCGATCAGCGAGCCGTCGGGAGACGGGCGGGGGTCGACGGCGGGCCCGGCCGTCGGCAGCCGGCGGGGCGCGGAGCCGTCGACGGGGACCAGCCACAGGGTGCCCGCGAGGGCGAAGGCCGCCAGGCGCACCGGGGCGTCGGTGGCGTAGGAGACCACCCCGCAGGAGGTCTCGCGGGCGCGTTCGCGCCGGGCCCGCTCCTCCGGCGGGACCTCGCCGGGGTCCTCCTGCGCGAAACCGGGCCCGAGCGGGTCGGCGAGCATCCTCTCCGCGCCGTCCTCGTACAGCCACAGCCGGCTCACCGGGTCGGTGCCCGAGGTGCCCCGGACGAACAGGACCCGCTCGCCGTCGGGGGAGACGGTGAACTGCCGGGGCACGCCCAGCGAGAAGCGCCGCGTACGGGCGAACTGGCCGGGGAACGGGCCGGCGTGCGAGCCGGAGGGGTCTGTCATCTCGACACCATGACAGGTGGTGCGGCGCGAGAGCCGTCCGGGGCCCGTCCGCCGTGGCCGGGCCCCGGAGGGGAATCAGTGCGTGGGGGCCGCGGCGGGCTGTGCCGCCGCGGTCTCCTCCGCGAGGCGCTCCATGCCGCTCTGGGTGCGCAGCGGCTTCTCCTTGATGAACAGCACCGCGATCAGCGCCAGGAAGGCGAAGGGTGCGCCGATCAGGAAGACATCGGCGGTGGCGACACCGTAGGCGTTCTCCACGATGACGCGCGCCGGCTCAGGCAGCTTGCTGAGCTCGGGGACACCGCCGCCGGTACCGCCGCCGGCCGCACCGCCGAAGCCCTTCTTCAGCTCCTCGGCGACCCGGTGACCGAGGACGGCGCCCAGCGCGCTCGTACCGATGGCGCCGCCGAGGCTGCGGAAGAACGACAGGACCGAGGTGGCCGCGCCGAGTTCGGAGGCGGGGACGTCGTTCTGGGCGGCCAGCACGAGGTTCTGCATCAGCATGCCGACACCGACGCCGAGGACCACCATGTAGACGCTGAGCAGGCCGAAGGAGGAGTCGGCGCCGATCGTGGAGAGCAGGCCCATGCCGGCGGTCATGATGACGCCGCCCGCGATGAGGAAGCCCTTCCACTTGCCCCGGGCGGAGATGATCTGGCCCGCCACGGTCGTCGAGACCATCAGACCGAGGATCATCGGGAGGCTCATCAGACCCGCGATCGTCGGGGACTTGCCCAGCGAGATCTGGAAGTACTGGGAGAGGAACACCGTGCCGCCGAACATGGCCACACCGACCAGCAGGCTCGCCACCGTCGTCAGCGCGACGGTGCGGTTGCGGAAGATGTCCAGCGGGATGACCGGCTCCGCCACCCGGGACTCGACCCACACCGCGGCGGACAGCAGGACCACACCGGCGGTGACGAGCGCGGCGGTCTGCCAGGACGCCCAGTCGAAGCGGTTGCCCGCGAGGGTCACCCACAGCAGCAGCGAGCTGACGCCGCTCATGATGAGGACGGCGCCGACGTAGTCGATCCGCACCTCGCGGCGGATCGTGGGCAGCTTCAGGGTCAGCTGGAGCAGCACGATCGCGAGCAGCGCGAACGGTACGCCGATGAAGAAGCACCAGCGCCAGCCCAGCCAGGAGGTGTCCACCAGGACCCCGCCGATGAGCGGCCCGGCGACCGTGCCGACGGCGAAGACGGCACCGAAGATGCCGGAGTAGCGGCCGAGTTCGCGCGGCGGGATGATCGCCGCCATCACGACCTGGGCGAGCGCGGTGAGACCGCCCGCGCCGATGCCCTGGACGACACGGCTGACGATGAGCAGCCCGACGCTGTGCGAGAAGCCCGCGACGAGCGAGCCGACGACGAACATCGACAGGGAGAGCTGGATGAGCAGCTTCTTGTCGTACAGGTCGGAGAGCTTCCCCCAGATCGGCACGGTCGCCGTCATGGCGAGGAGTTCGGAGGTGACGACCCAGGTGTACGAGGACTGGGTGCCGTGCAGGTCGGCGATGATCCGGGGCAGGGCGTTGGAGACGACCGTGGACGCCAGGATGGCCACGAACATACCGGCCATCAGGCCCGACATGGCCTGGAGTATCCGGCGGCGCGTCATGACGGACGCGGCCCCCTCGGTCGCACCGGCGGCGCCGGTTTCGGGTGTGACGGCAGCGGTCATCGGCTGACGTTCCTCATTCTCTGGTGACTGGCTCCGCGACCGGTGGTGCCGCGCGGAGTGGTGGTGCGGGCGCGCTCAGGCCTTCAGACCGGCGGCCAGGGAGGCGAACGCCTCGCGGTACAGGCTCTGGAAGGTACGTGTACGGCCCGTGGCCACCCATACCTCGACCGCGGCCCGCACGGCGGCGACGGCCACGTGCGCGAGGAGCCGGGGATACAGGTCGCTCTCGGGGTCCTGGCCCAGGCGCTCGGCGACGACGGCCACCATGGCGGTCTCGTCGGCACCCCGGGCGGCCAGGAAGTGGGGGAGCAGCGCCGGGCTCTTCTTCAGCACCGCCATCTGGAGCTCCCAGCGCTCGTGGTCCTCCTCGATGGAGGCGAGCTCCTGGGCGATGGCCTCGCTGAGGGCTTCGAGCGCGGTGAGGTGCTCCGGGGCGTTGAGCACGGCCCGGCGGGTGCGTTCGGCGTTCTCCTGGGCGGGACGCGTGATCGCGTCCTCCAGGCACGGGAAGTAGTTGAAGAACGTGCGCACGGAGACGCCGACCGCGCCGGTGACCGCTTCCACGGTCACGTGCTCGAAGCCGCGGTCGGCGGCCATGCGCAGGGCCGCGCCGGCCAGGGCGTCACGCGTGGCGCGCTTCTTGCGTTCACGCAGCCCCAGGGGCGGGTCGTCGCTCATGAAGGTGCATGCTATGCAATTTTGCAGGCCGGGCAAAATTATTGCCGGCGCCCCCCGGAGGGGCCGGACCTCACCCCGCGGCCCGGTCCGGAAGCGTCGGGAGGATCTTCTCGACGCTTGCGAGGATGAGGTCGTCGTCGGGAAGGGCGGCCCCGGACTCGCTCCACACGGTGAAGTCGAAGGAGCCGCCCGGGTCCTTGCGGTCGAGGGCCACCGTCAGCGTCCTGGCCAGGGGGCCTTCCGCGGCGGGCCCGCCGGACGCGTCGCCCCCGATGCGGAACTGCATGAGGTGGTCCGAGGTGAAGACCGCGGGCCGGCCGAGGACCTCGACCGCCCGGTGGTCCAGTGTCTGGGGCGCCAGCACCTTCGTGTACAGGGCGATCGTCATGTGGTTGTACGTCGCCGAGAACTCCACGGTGTACGTGTCGAACTGGACCCGGGCCTCCGGCTCGGCGACCTTGTCGGCGGTCAGGGACGCGGTGCCGCTGTTGCCGTACGCCACGGTCGCCTTCTCGCCGGGCGTTCCGAGCAGCTCCGCCAGGTCGGCGCGGTTGAGCGCCTTGCACAGGTCGTCACCGGTCACCGCGCCCGGCGTCAGGGCGTACGCCTTCGGCAGCTTCTTCCCGGCGTCGTGGTCCGAGCAGGAGGCGGGCCCCCGGGTGGCGGCGGTGCTGTCCCCCGTGATGCGGGGGGCCAGCCACACCGCGCCCACGAGGGCCCCGACCAGAGCCAGGGCCGCGAAGACCTGTGCCCCGGCGCCGGGCCCCTTCTTCTGCGCGGCAGGTGCCGGTGCCGCTGCCGGTACGGATCCGGACCGAGGCCGGGCCGGCGGTGTCGCGCCCGTCTCCGCCGCAGCCACCGCCGCGACCGAGGCCGCCAGGGAGCGGCGGAGGCGCAGCGCCAGGACCACCGTGCGGATACGGAACGCGGTGACGGCGAGGCAGGCCGCGCCGAGTCCCGCCATGAGCCACTGGGAGTCCCTGACGGCCGCGTACAGCATGCCGACGCCGAAGAGGGATCCCGCCAGGATCAAAAGGGGCTCGCGTACCCAGAAGGGCAGAACGCGGATGATGAGACCGAGCATCCGGTTATCTGATCAGAGCGTGATCATCTTCGCTGTGATGGAAGCCATAATTCCGGGCAGGTTCGGACCTTGCGGGCGGCTTGGGCTCAGGCCCCCGGCCGGCGCGGCACGGCGACCCGGCCGACGTCGTCCTCTCGCCCGCCGACCCCGCCGAGACGGCCACCACCCGCCCGGTACTTCGGTGCCACCATCGGCCGTTACGCGAACCGCATCGCCCACGGCCGGTTCACCTCGGCCACGGGCCGGTCCCCGGAGGTGCTGACCACCGAACCCGGCCTCCAGGGCTGCACCGCGGGCAGCCCGCCGGTTCACCGGACCGGCGGGCACAGCCATGGCAGGGGGGAGGCGGTCAGGCGCCCGCCCTCCGCTTGTTCCACACGTCGAAGCCGACCGCCGCCAGCAGCACCAGGCCCTTGATGACCTGCTGCCAGTCGGTGCCGACCCCGACCAGGTTCATGCCGTTGTTGAGCACACCGAGGACCAGACCACCGATGATGGCGCCCAGCACGGTGCCGACGCCCCCGCTCATCGACGCGCCGCCGATGAACGCGGCGGCGATGGCCTCCAGTTCGAAGTTCACCCCCGCCTTCGGCGAGGCCGCGTTGAAGCGCGCCGCGAAGACCAGACCGGCCAGCGCCGCGAGCATCCCCATGTTGAGGAAGACCGCGAACGTCACCTTCCGGTCCTTGACCCCGGACAGCTTCGCGGCGGGCAGGTTGCCGCCGATCGCGTACACATGGCGGCCGATGACCGCGTTGCGCATCACGTAACCGAAGCCGACCAGCAGCACCGCCAGGATCAGCAGCACCACGGGCGCGCCCTTGTAGCTGGCCAGCAGCAGGGTCGTCACCAGCACGGCGGCGACCAGGGCCGTCACCTTCAGCGCGAACAGGCCCGTGGGCAGGGTGTCCAGCGTGAACTCGCGCTGACGCCGGCGGTCCCGCAGCTCCTGGAGCACGACGTATCCGGCCAGTCCGAGACCCAGCAGCAGGGTGATGTTGTGGTAGTTCGTCTCGGGCCCCACCTCGGGCAGGAACCCGTTGGCGACCCTCTGCATGCCCTCCGGGAACGGGCCGAGCGTCTGGCCCTTGAGGAAGATCTCCGTCAGCCCGCGGAACAGCAGCATCCCCGCGAGCGTCACGATGAACGAGGGAATGCCGACATACGCGATGAAGAAGCCCTGGAGCGCCCCCGCGACGGCACCCAGCAGCAGGGTGAGGAGCACCGCGACGGGCCACGCGAGATGGTGCTCGACCATGAGCACCGCCCCGACGCCTCCGACCAGGGCCATCAGGGAGCCCACCGACAGGTCGATGTGCCCGGAGATGATGACGATCATCATGCCGATGGCCAGGATGAGGATGTAGCTGTTCTGCAGGACGAGGTTGGAGACGTTGCGCGGCAGCAGCAGGTCGCCGCCCGTCCAGATCTGGAACAGCAGCACGATCAGACCGAGCGCGAAGAGCATGCCGTACTGGCGCATGTTCCGCCGTACGCCGTCCAGGAGCACCCGGACGACCGGGACTCCCGTCGGCGGTGCCCCGCCCTCGCCCGAGGGCGGGGTGGCTTTCGTGTGGGTGCTGACGTCGGTGCTCATGCCTGCTGTCCTTCGGTGGGGGTGGTGCCCGCGGTGGCCACCGGTGGTACGGGGGTGTCCTGGGTCATGTGCCGCATCAGGACTTCCTGGGTGGCGGCCTCGCGCGCGACCTCGCCGGTCAGCCGCCCGGCGGCCATGGTGTACACGCGGTCGCACATGCCGAGCAGTTCGGGCAGCTCGGAGGAGATGAAGAGGATCGCCTTGCCCTCGGCGGCGAGCCGGTCGATCACGGTGTAGATCTCGAACTTGGCCCCCACGTCGACGCCGCGCGTGGGCTCGTCCAGGATGAGGACGTCGGGACCGGTGAGGATCCACTTGCTGAGGACGACCTTCTGCTGGTTGCCGCCGGAGAGACGGCCGACCGGTTCGAGGACGTTCGGCGTCTTGATGTTCATGGTCCGCCGGTACCGTTCGGCCACCTTGCGCTCCTCGTGGCCGTCGACGACTCCGCGCCGGGCGAGGCCGCCGAGGGAGGCGAGCGAGATGTTCCGGCTCACCGAGTCCCCGAGGTCGAGACCGTAGTGCTTGCGGTCCTCGGTGACGTACGCGATGCCGTGGGCGACCGCCTCGGGGACCGTACGGGTACGCACCTCGCGGCCGTCCTTGAGGACGGAGCCGCGCTCGTAGTGGCCGTAGGAGCGCCCGAAGACGCTCATGGCGAGTTCGGTCCGGCCGGCGCCCATCAGCCCGGCGATGCCCACGATCTCCCCGCGGCGGACCTGGAGCGAGACCCCGTCGACGACCCTGCGGCCGCGGTCGAGCGGGTGGCGCACCGTCCAGTCCCTGACCTCCAGGGCGGGGCGTGCGTCGGCCTCGCCCGTGTACGGCGTGCGGTCGGGGAAGCGGCTGTCGAGGTCCCGGCCCACCATGCCGCGGATGATGCGTTCCTCGGTGGTGGCCGGGTCGTTGACGTCCAGGGTCTCGATGGACCGCCCGTCGCGCAGGATGGTGACGGAGTCCGCGATCCGGGCGATCTCGTTGAGCTTGTGCGAGATGATGATCGAGGTGATGCCCTGGTCCTTCAGCTCCCGCATCAGCCGCAGGAGCTTGGCGCTGTCCTCGTCGTTGAGCGCGGCGGTGGGTTCGTCGAGGATCAGCAGCCGGACGTTCTTCGCCAGCGCCTTCGCGATCTCCACCAACTGCTGCTTGCCCACGCCGATGTCGGCGACGCGGGTCTCCGGGTGGTCGTCGAGGCCGACGCGCTTGAGCAGCGCGGAGGCGCGGCGCAGCGACTCGCGCCAGTCGATGATCCCGCGCCGGGCCGGCTCGTTGCCGAGGAACACGTTCTCGGCGATCGACAGATGGGGGACCAGCGCGAGTTCCTGATGGATGATGACGATGCCGCGCTGCTCGCTGGCCCTGATGTCCTTGAAGCGGCACGGCTCGCCGTCGAAGAGGATCTCGCCCTCGTACGAGCCGTGCGGGTGGACGCCGGAGAGCACCTTCATGAGCGTCGACTTGCCGGCGCCGTTCTCCCCGCACAGGGCGTGCACCTCGCCGCGCCGCACGGACAGGGTCACCTCGGAGAGCGCCCTGACCCCGGGGAACGTCTTGACGATGGAGCGCATGTCGAGGACCGGGCCGGGGGGTGCGGGGGATCCGGGCGCGGCGGAGGTCACCTTGATTCTCCCAGGATGTCCCGTCCTCCAGGGCGGGGAGGGATGGGTCCCCGGTGCGGGGCCGCGAAGTGGCGGAGTTCGTTGCACATGGGTTGTGACCTGTGCTTTCTTTCGTTGTCAGTGGGGGCTGTTAGGTTGCGGATCATGGCGACGGCAGCAGTGGCTGAGCGGGGTTCCGGCTTGCCCGGTTCACCTTTCGGCTGCGTGTTTCGTCGACGGCGCTCGCTCGGCTGGAGGGTGAGTGGGCGCGGTGTCGGTGGGTGTGGAACGAGTGGTGGCGATGTCCCGCAAGGTCCACGCCGCGAACCGGGACGCGGCTGAGAAGGCGACGTGTGGTCCGGCGCAGCTCGACAGGTTGCTGACCGAGGCGCGGCAGTCGATGTCCTGGTTGCGGGAGGGCGCGAGCGTTCCGCAGCAGCAGACCATCCGTGACTTCGCCACGTCCCGGTCCAAGGCGGTCAAGGACATCAAGGCGAAGCTGCCGGTGCGGCGGCGGGCCGGGATGCCCCGCGTCAAGCGCAAGCGGGACGCACTGCCCACGCTGAACTACACCCGGCGCGGATTCCGCCTCAAGGACGGCCGCCTGCACCTCGCGGGCGGGGTCGTCCTGACGGTCGTGTGGTCCCGCGATCTGCCGTCCGTACCCTCCAGCGTGCGCATCTACCGGGACAGTCTGGGCCACTGGTACGCGTCGTTCGTCGTCACCACCGAACCCGAGCCGCTCCCCGCCACAGGGCGCGTGCTCGGTGTGGACTGGGGTGTGAAGGAGACCGCCACCACCACGTCCGACGCCCACGACCTGTCCCACCCCGAACATGGGAAGAGTGCGGCGCGGAAGCTGGGGCGTTATCAGCGGATGATGGCCCGCCGCCGCCCCGCCAAGGGCAAGGCCGCCTCCAACGGCTACCGCAAAGCCCGGCGGCAGGCCGCGAAGGTGCACGAGAAGGTGGTCCGGCAGCGGCAGGACACGGCCCGCAAGTGGGCCAAGGCGGTGGTCCGCGACCACGACGCGGTCGCGGTCGAGGACTTTCGCCCGAGGTTTCTGGCGAAGACGCGCATGGCCCGTAAGGCTGCCGATGCGGCGATCGGCGCCACGAAGGCTGCCCTGGTCGAGATGGGGCGTAAGCACGGGCGGGACATCCGTCTCGTGCATCCCGCGCATACCACCATGGACTGCGCACAGTGTGGAGCGAGAACCAAGCACGCACTTCCTCTTTCGGAACGTACCTACACCTGCACCGCGTGCGGAGCCGTGTCCCCGAGGGACAAGAACTCCGCGCGCGTGATGCTGGTCCGGGCTGGTCTCAACCCGGCTGGTGCTGATCGTGTAAGAGCCGGAGGACCGCAGGTCCCCGGCCCACGTGAGCCAGGAATCCCCGTCCTTTAGGGCGGGGAGGATGTCAACCGAGCTCCTTGGCGTTGATGTAGCCGGAGTCGACCAGGATCTTCCGGTAGTTGGACTTGTCGACACTGACCGGGTTCAGCAGGAAGGCGGGCACGACCTTCTTGCCGTTGTTGTAGGTGGAGTCGTCGTTGATCTCGGGCTTCTTGCCGTTCAGGACCGCGGTCACCATGTTCGCCGCGACCTCGGCCAGTGCGCGGGTGTCCTTGTAGACGGTCTGGGTCTGCTGGCCCGCGATGATCGACTTCACGGAGGCGACCTCCGCGTCCTGACCCGTGACCACGGGAAGCGGCTTGGCCTTGCTCCCGTAGTCGTCGGACTTCAGGGCGGACAGGATGCCGATGGAGATGCCGTCGTACGGGGAGAGGACGGCGTCGACCCGTGCGGTGGAGTACGAGGAGGTCAGCAGGTCGTCCATGCGCTTCTGCGCGGTGCCGCCGTCCCAGCGGAGCGTGGTGACCTGGTTGAGCCGGGTCTGCTTGGAGCGCACGACCAGCTGCTTCTTGTCGAAGTAGGGCTTCAGCACCTTCATGGCGCCGTTGAAGAAGTACTTCGTGTTGTTGTCGTCGTTGGACCCGGCGAACAGCTCGATGTTGAAGGGGCCCTTCTTCGCGCCGTCCTTCAGCCCCAGCTTGTCGACGATGTAGGTGGCCTGGAGTTCGCCGACCTTCTCGTTGTCGAAGGAGGCGTAGTAGTCGACGTGCGGGGAGCCCAGGATGAGCCGGTCGTACGAGATCACCGGGATGTCGGCGTCCGCCGCCTGCTGGAGGACGTTGGAGAGCGCCTCGCCGTTGATGGCGGCCACGACCAGCGCGTCCACACCCTGCGTGATCATGTTCTCGATCTGGGCGACCTGCTGGTCGGGATCGTCCTCGCCGTACTGCAGGGTGGTGGCGAACCCGGCCTTCTTCAGACTCGCGGTCATGTTCCTGCCGTCGGCGATCCACCGCTCGGAGGACTTGGTGGGCATGGCGATGCCGATGGTGACGTCCTTCTTGTCCTTCTTCTCCTGGCTTCCCCCCTCACTGTCCTGTCCGCAGGCGGTGAGGAGCAGGGCGCAGCCGGTGGTCACCGCCACGAGGGCGGACGCGGCTCGGAAGTTCTTCATGGGCATGACCTGGCAATCCCGTCGTCGCGAGTGTGGCTCCGCCCGGAACGGGGCGGGGCGGCACGTGTCCGCGTGCCGCCGCGAGGGCGTCGTCGTTCCGGGGCAAGGGTGGCCGGGGTTCGGCGGCCTCGATGGAGCTCGATTGTTAGCGCTCGCATCGAAGGGTGCAAGGGGCCTCGGCGCATTTTCTTGCGGCGGCGTGCGGCCGTAAGCGGAGAAATGGGAGGTAATCATGGTGCATCCCGCAGGTCGCCTCTCATGGCCGCGCCATGTGCGAGGCCCGGCGCCGGCCGGGAACGACAAAAGTGCACGCAACCCTTGCCCCCAGAGATTGTGAGCGCTAACAATCAACGGGGGCGCTGCGTCGCCCCGCCTACTCCTGACGAGAGAGACCGCATCGTGACGTCACACGCCTATTCCGACCCCGTCGACCGTCACCACCCCGAGGCCTGCACGGTCGGAGTGGACTTCGGCACCCTTTCCGGGCGCGCCGTGGTGGTCAGGGTGCGGGACGGCGCCGAACTCGGCTCGGCGGTCCACGACTACCGCCACGCCGTCATCGAGGACCGCCTCCCGCTCACCGGCGTACCGCTGCCCCCCGACTGGGCGTTGCAGCACCCCGAGGACTGGCGCGACGTGCTCCGCACCGCGGTCCCGGCCGCCGTCGCGGCGGCCGGGGCCGACCCCGCACAGGTCATCGGCATCGCCACCGACTTCACCGCCTGCACGGTGCTGCCGGCCACCGCCGAGGGCATCCCGCTCGCCCTGCTGCCCGAGTGGTCCGACCGCCCGCACGCCTGGCCGAAGCTCTGGAAGCACCACGCCGCGCAGGAGCAGGCCGACCGCATCAACGCCCTCGCGCACGCCCGGGGCGAGCAGTGGATCGGCCGGTACGGGGGCAGGATCTCCTCCGAGTGGCAGTTCGCCAAGGCTCTCCAGGTGCTGGAGGAGGACCCCGGGGTCTACGCCGCCTGCGCCCGCTGGATCGAGGCCGCCGACTGGATCGTCTGGCAGCTGACCGGCGCCGAGTCGCGCAACACCTGCACCGCCGGCTACAAGGGCATCCACCAGGACGGCGCCTACCCCACGCCCGACTACCTCGCCCGACTCCACCCGGACTTCGCCGACTTCCCCTCGACACGCCTGGAACATCCGCTGTCGCCGCTGGGCTCGCGCGTCGGCGGCCTGAGCAGCCGCGCCGCCGCGTGGACCGGCCTGCCCGAGGGCATCGCCGTGGCCGCCGGCAACGTCGACGCGCACGTGGCCGCGCCGGCCGCCGGAGCCGTCGAGAACGGCCGGCTGCTCGCCATCATGGGCACCTCCACCTGCCACGTCCTCAACGGCGCCACCCTCGCCGATGTCCCCGGCATCTGCGGAGTCGTCGACGGCGGCATCGTGGAGGGCGCCTACGGCTACGAGGCCGGGCAGAGCGCCGTGGGTGACATCTTCGCCTGGTGGCTCCGGCAGGGCGTACCGGACGACTACCGCACCGAGGCCAGGGACGCCGGCGAGGACCTGCACCAGCTCCTGACCCGCAAGGCCACCGGCCAACCGGTCGGCGCGCACGGACTGGTCGCCCTGGACTGGATGAACGGCAACCGCTCCACCCTGGTCGACCACCACCTCTCCGGAGTCGTCGCCGGACTCACCCTCGACACCCGGCCCGAGGACATCTATCTCGCCCTGCTCGAATCCACCGCCTACGGCACCCGGGTGATCGTCGAGGCGTTCGAGAACGGCGGTGTCCCCGTCGAGGAGTTCATCGTCACCGGCGGGCTGAGGAAGAACGCCCTGCTCATGCAGATCTACGCCGACGTGCTGCGCCGCCCCGTATCCCTGGGCACCTCCGAGCAGGGGCCCGCCCTCGGCTCGGCCATCCATGCCGCCGTGGCCGCGGGCGCGCACCCGGACGTCCGGACCGCCGCCGCCGCGATGGGCAGCGTACGGCGGCACGCCTACCTGCCGGACCCCGCGCGGGCGGACGCCTACGACGCGCTGTTCGCCGAATACCGCGCCCTGCACGACCACTTCGGCACCGGCCCGGACCTGCTCCTGCACCGGCTGCGGAAGATCCGCAACGCCGCGCGCACCGCGACGGCCGGCTGACCGGCACACCCGCCACCCGCCCCGGGACCGCCAGGCCCGGACCCTTCGTCCCAGCACATCGAGGAGCACACCCGATATGACGCTCGCCCAGCCCGACCGCGAGATCTGGTTTCTCACCGGCAGCCAGTCCCTCTACGGGGACGAGACCCTGGCGCAGGTCGCCGAACAGTCGCGGGTCATCCGCGACACCCTCGCGGACCAGCCGCAGATGACGGTGCGGCTCGTATGGAAGCCGGTCCTCACCGACGCGGCCGCCATCCGCAGGGTCTGTCTGGAGGCGAACGCCGACGACCGCTGCGTCGGTCTCATCGCGTGGATGCACACCTTCTCCCCGGCCAAGATGTGGATCGCCGGCCTCGACGCGCTCCGCAAACCGCTGCTCCATCTGCACACCCAGGCCAACCGCCGACTGCCCTGGTCCACCATCGACATGGACTTCATGAACCTGAACCAGGCCGCCCACGGCGACCGCGAGTTCGGCTTCGTGCAGACCCGCCTCGGCGTCCCCCGCAAGACCGTGGCCGGCCATGTCACCACCCCCGAGGTCGTCGACCGCATCGCCGGCTGGGCCCGCGCCGCCCTCGGCCGCGCCGAGCTCTCCGGCCTCAAGCTCGCCCGCTTCGGCGACAACATGCGCGACGTCGCCGTCACCGAGGGCGACAAGGTCGAGGCGCAGCTGCGGTTCGGGGTCTCGGTCAACACCTACGGCGTCAACGACCTGGTCGCCAGGGTCGACGCCGCCGACGAGGACACCGTCACCGCGCTCGTCAAGGAGTACCAGGACCTCTACGCCCTGGCCCCCGAGCTGCGCCCCGGCGGCGAACGCCACGACTCCCTGCGCTACGCCGCCCGCATCGAGGCCGGACTGCGCACCTTCCTCACCGAGGGCGGCTTCCACGCCTTCACCACGAACTTCGAGGACCTCGGCGGCCTGCGCCAGCTGCCCGGCCTCGCCGTGCAGCGCCTGATGGCGGACGGCTACGGCTTCGGCGGCGAGGGCGACTGGAAGACCTCGGTCCTGCTGCGCACGCTCAAGGCCATGGCGTACGGGCTGCCCGGCGGCACGTCCTTCATGGAGGACTACACCTACGACCTGACGCCCGGTCAGGAACTCATCCTGGGCGCCCACATGCTGGAGGTGTGCCCCTCGCTCACCACAGCGGCCCCGTCCTGCGAGATCCACCCGCTCGGCATAGGCGGCCGGGAGGACCCGGTCCGGCTCGTCTTCGACGCGGCCCCCGGGCCGGCCGTCGTCGTGGGTCTCGCGGACATGGGCGACCGGTTCCGCCTCGTCGCCAACCACATCGACGTCGTCACCCCGCCCGAGCCGCTGCCCGAGCTGCCCGTCGCCCGCGCCGTCTGGCGGCCCAGCCCCGACCTGCGCACCTCCACCGAGGCCTGGCTGACCGCCGGAGCACCGCACCACACCGTGCTCACCACCGCGCTCGGCGGCGAGGAGCTGGAGGACCTCGCCGAGATGCTGCGCACCGAGCTCGTCGTCATCGACCAGGACACCACCATCCGGCGCTTCACCCGCGAACTGCGCTGGAACCAGGCCTACCACCGTCTGGCCCAGAGCCTGTGACCGTCGCCGACACCTCCACCAGGACGGAGCCCCTCGTGACCGGGACCGTAGCGGAAGACCTGCGCCGCGAAGTGCTCGAAGCCAACCTCCGCATCCCCCGGGCCGGACTCGCCACCCTCACCTGGGGCAACGTGAGCGGGGTCGACCGGGAGGCCGGCGTCTTCGTCATCAAGCCGTCGGGGGTCTCCTACGACGCGCTGGACCCCGACGACCTGGTCGTCGTGTCCCTGGCGGACGGGAGCGTCGTGGAGGGCCGGCTGCGCCCGTCCACCGACACCGAGACCCACCGCAGCCTCTACCTGGCCTTCCCCTCGATCGGCGGGGTGACCCACACCCACTCCACCCACGCCGTCGCCTTCGCCCAGGCCCGGCGCCCGATACCGGTGCTCGGCACGACGCACGCCGACACCTTCAACGGGCCCGTCCCCGTCACCGCCGCCCTCACGCCAGAGCAGTGCGCCAAGGACTACGAGTACAACACCGGGCAGGTCATCGTGGACCTCCTGGAGCGCGACGCCACCCGGGCCGAGGAGGTCCCCGGCGCGCTGGTCGCCCACCACGGGCCCTTCACCTGGGGCGCCGACGCCACCAAGTCCCTGGAGCACGCCATCATCTGCGAGGCGGTCGCCGAGATGGCCCTGCACACGATCGCCCTGGGGGCGGTCGAACCCCCGCAGCACGTACTGGACCGCCATTTCACCCGCAAGCACGGGCCGGGCGCGTACTACGGCAACCCCGGAGCCGCGTAACCCCACAGCGTGGCACATGCCCGGGTCCCGCACACCGTGTGCGGGACCCGGGCACCGGTCATTGCACGACGCCGAATGTGGCGTCGGCGCGGCCGGTGGCGTCCGTGACGGGGCGAGGCGCAGCTGGAAGGCGCGTGCGACATGGATCGTCGCCCGTTCCGGTGATCCGGTCAGTGGCCGCGGGGCGCCCGTACGCTCTCGCGCTCGACGAGCTCGGGGGTGATTACGGGCTGCGCGCCCGTGGTCCCGGCGCCGTTCAGCAAGCCGAGCAGGAGGTCGAGCGTCGTGGTGGCCACCGCGCCGAAGTCCTGGCGCACGGTGGTCAGCGGCGGCGAGTAGTACGCCGACTCCGGTACGTCGTCGAACCCGACGATGCTGACCTGCTCCGGGACCGAGCGCCCCCGCTCGGTCATGGCGCGCAGGGCGCCGAGGGCCTGGTGGTCGTTGGCGGCGAACACCGCGGTGACGTCGGGCATGCGCGCCAGCATCTGCCCGGCGCGGTACCCGGAGGCGGCGGACCAGTCGCCGGTGCTGATCGGCGGAACCTCCGCACCGGCCTCCTGCAGCGCCCTGCGCCACCCGCGGATACGGCCGGCCGCGTCGAACCAGTCCGGCGGGCCGGAGATGTGCCACACCGTCTCGTGGCCCGCGTCCAGCAGGTGCTTCGTGGCCTGGTACGCGCCGTGCTCCTGGTCGACGGCCACCATCGGCGCGCCGCGCTCGGGGTCGCCGTCGATGGTGACCAGGGGGACCTCGGCGGGCACTCCGGCCAGGGCCGCGTCCGCCGAGGCCGTGGGGGCGATGACCACGATCCCGGCCACGCGCTCGTCCCGGTGGCGCTCGACGGCGGCGGTGATCGAGGCCGGGCCCAGCTCGGGCACCCGGTGCACGCTCACCGCGAAGCCCTGGCGGGCCGCGGCGATCTCGAATGCGGCCAGGAGCGAGGACGGGCCGTAGAGGGTGGAGTTCTGGGCGATCACGCCGATCAGCTGGGACCGCCCGGTCACCAGCGCACGGGCCGCGCGGTTGGGCCGGTAGCCCAGCTCCTTGACGGCCGCGAGCACCCTCAGCCGGGTCTGCTCCCGCACGTTGGGGTGGCTGTTCAGCACCCGGGACACCGTCTGATGGGACACGCCCGCGAGCCGGGCGACATCGGTCATCGCCGGCTCCCGCACCACTGGACTCGTCACCGTGGCGTCCTCCACACCCATCTCCTCCTGACGCTGACCGCCCCGCCTCGTCCGTACACGGGAGACAGGGGTGATCCGCATGGAACGTTCAATCTACGCCCCGGCCGGGGTACGGCCCCGCGGTGCGGTGCCCATCGCCCGGACTCTTGCTGCGCAGACTCATAGTGAGCGCTAACACTTCCGCCCACAACAAGTCCGCCCCGATGCCGAATTGTGGTTTCCCCAGGGGTTGACGCGGTAAATGTTAGCGCTCACTGTTGACGCCCGTGGCCCCCGATCGCACGAGGTCGGTGGCAGGGACGCACGGTTCACGATGGAGGACGACGCTGTGTTCAAGAAAATTGCCATGGTCGGCTGTGCCCTCGCGCTGGCCACGCTGACGGCCTGCGGGAGCGGCGACGGCGGCGGATCCAAGGGGGCCGGCGGAGACAAGCTGGTGATGGGCTTCGCCCAGGTGGGCGCGGAGAGCGGCTGGCGCACCGCCAACACCAAGTCGGTACGGGAGTCCGCCAGGAGCGCCGGGGTCGAGCTGAAGTTCTCCGACGCGCAGCAGAAGCAGGAGAACCAGATCAAGGCCATCCGCTCCTACATCCAGCAGAAGGTCGACGTGATCGCCTTCAGCCCGGTCGTGGAGACGGGCTGGGACGCCGTCCTGCTGGAGGCCAAGCGCGCCAAGATCCCCGTGATCCTCACGGACCGGGCCGTCGACTCCCCGGACACCTCCCTGTACAAGACGTTCCTCGGCTCCGACTTCGTCGAGGAGGGCCGCAAGGCCGGTACGTGGCTGACCGAGAACGCGAACGGTCCGGCGAAGGTCGCGGAGATCCAGGGCACCACCGGCGCCGCGCCGGCCATCGACCGGCAGAAGGGCTTCAAGGAGGCCGTCGCCGGCACGTCCGACATCAAGATCGTGGCTTCGCAGAGCGGTGACTTCACCCGGGCCGGCGGCAAGCAGGTCATGGAAGCGCTGCTGAAGTCGCACCCCGACATCAACGTCGTGTACGCCCACAACGACGACATGGGCCTCGGCGCCATCGAGGCGATCAAGGCGGCCGGCAAGAAGCCCGGCACCGACATCAAGATCATCACGGTGGACGCGGTCAAGGCCGGCATGCAGGCCCTGGCGGACGGCGAGATCAACTACATCGTCGAGTGCAACCCCCTGCTCGGCGACCAGCTGATGGACCTGGCGAAGAAGGTCGTCAAGGGCGAGAAGGTGCCGGAGCGCGTGGTCACCGACGAGACCGCCTTCACCTCGGAGCAGGCGGCCAAGGTCCTCAAGGACCGGAAGTACTGACAGGCGCCGCGGCCCAGCCACCGGGACGGGTGGCGGGGCCGCTCCCCCCTTGACGAAAGCACGGGTCATGACCGATTCCCCAGCGGCCGGCGCCAGCCCGGTCGTCGACATGCGCGGTATCACCGTCGAGTTCGCCGGCATCAAGGCGCTCGCGGGCGTCGACTTCCGCCTGTTCCCCGGTGAAGTGCACGCCCTCATGGGTGAGAACGGCGCAGGCAAGTCCACCCTGATCAAGGCCCTCACCGGGGTCCACCGGCCGACGGCCGGAACCATCCGGCTGAAGGACGAGCCGGTCGAGTTCACCTCCCCCGGCCAGGCGCAGGACGCCGGGATCAGCACCGTCTACCAGGAGGTCAACCTCTGCCCGAACCTGTCGGTGGCCGAGAACATCCTGCTCGGCCACGAACCGCGCAGGCTGGGCGCCATCGACGGCAGGGCCATGCGGTCCCGCGCCGGGGAACTCCTGGCCCGGATCGGTCTGACCATCGATCCCGCCTCCGTGCTGAGCAGCCATTCCATCGCCGTACAGCAACTGGTGGCGATCGCGCGGGCGCTGGTGGTAAACGCCAGGGTGCTGGTCCTGGACGAGCCGACCTCCAGTCTCGACAGCGACGAGGTCGAGGAACTCTTCCGGATCGTGCGCGTCCTGCGGGACGAGGGCGTGGCGATCCTGTTCGTCTCGCACTTCCTCGACCAGGTCTACGAGCTGTCGGACCGGATGACCGTGCTGCGCAACGGCACGCTCGTGGGGGAGTACCTGCCCCAGGACCTCGACCGCATGGGCCTTGTGTCGGCGATGCTGGGCCGCGAGCTCGGCGTCCTCTCCGAGGTCGAGCGCCGCTCGGAGGAGCGGGCCCCGGGCAGCGCCCCGGTCCTGGTCGCCCGGGGCCTCGGCCGGGCCGGTGCGATCGAGCCGCTCGACCTGGAGATCCACGAGGGCGAGGTCGTCGGCCTCGCCGGCCTGCTGGGGTCCGGCCGTACCGAACTCGCCCGGCTGCTGTGCGGCGCCGACCGTGCCGACCGGGGCACTCTCACCGTCGGCGGCGAGACGGTCCGGCCCCGGGGGCCGCGCTCGCTCATCGCCAGGGGTGTCGCCTTCTGCTCCGAGGACCGCAAGGCCGAGGGCGTCGTCGCGGATCTGAGCGTCCGCGACAACCTGATCCTCGCCACCCAGGCCTCCCGGGGCTGGGCGCGGCCGGTTCCCCGCCGCACCGCCGAGGCGATGGTCGCCGAGTACATCGAGCGGCTGGACATCCGCCCCGCCGATCCCGACGCCGTGATGGGCAACCTGTCGGGCGGCAACCAGCAGAAGGTCCTGCTGGCCCGGTGGCTGGTGACCCGGCCCAGGCTCCTGATCCTCGACGAGCCCACGCGCGGGATCGACGTCGGCGCCAAGGCACAGATTCAGAAAGTGGTCGCCGAACTGGCGGCCGAAGGCATGGCGGTGCTGTTCATCTCCGCCGAACTGGAGGAGGTGGTACGGGTGTCCGACCGGGTCGTGGTCCTGCGGGACCGGCACAAGGTGGCCGAACTGTCCGGCGGTGACGTCTCCGTGGACTCCGTCATGTCGGCCATCGCGGCCGACGCCCACAGCGGTGCGGCGGTGGCCTCGTGATCCGCGGACGTCTGCTCTGGCCGCTGATCGCGCTCGCCGGCCTCCTCCTGCTCGACGTCGTCTTCACGCACTCCTTCCTGGCCCTGCGCATCCAGGACGGCCACCTGTACGGAAGCCTCGTCGACATCCTGCGCAACGGCGCCCCCACCATGCTCATCGCGGTGGGCATGACCCTGGTGATCGCCACCCGCGGCATCGACCTGTCCGTGGGCGCGGTCGCCGCGATCGCCGGTGCCATCGGCTGCACCTGGATCGCCGACGGCGGAGACGTGCCGACCGCGATCCTCCTCGCGCTCGCCGTGTGTGTGCTGCTCGGGCTGTGGAACGGCTTCCTGGTCTCCGTGCTCGGCATCCAGCCGATCATCGCGACCCTCGTCCTCATGACGGCCGGCCGCGGCGGCGCGATGCTGCTCACGGAAGGCCAGATCGTCACCGTCGACAGTTCGGCGTACCGGCAGATCGGCGCGGGCTTCCTCGTCCTGCCGATCGCCATCCTGATCAGCCTCGCGGTCCTCGGCGGGGTCGCCCTGCTGACCCGCCGCACCGCCCTCGGCATGCTGATCGAAGCGGTGGGCGCCAACCCCGAGGCCAGCAGGCTGGCCGGAGTGCGCTCCCGCACGATCACCTGGACCGTGTACGTGTTCGCCGCCTTCTGCGCCGGCGTGGCGGGCCTGATGATCAGCTCCGACGTCAGCGCCGCGGACGCCAACAACGCGGGCCTGTGGATCGAGATGGACGCCATCCTCGCGGTCGTGATCGGCGGCACCTCGCTCGCCGGCGGCCGTTACTCGCTGGGCGGCACCCTCATCGGCGCGCTCGTGATCCAGACCCTGACCACGACCGTCTACACCATCGGCGTACCGACCAACGTCACCCTGCTGTTCAAGGCGGTCGTGGTGATCACCGTATGCCTGCTGCAGTCGCCGCGCACGGCCCGGATCATCGGCGGCCGGCGCAAGACCCCCGTTACCGCACCCCGACCCCGGAAGGTGGCCGCCGGATGAGCACATCGGCCCTCGCATCCGTCCGACTCCGCCTTCCCCAGCGGTTCCTGCCCGTCGTCGCGACCCTCGTGGTGTTCGTGGTGACCTTCGGGACCGGGGCGGTGCGCTACCAGGACTTCGCCTCCGGCCAGGTGGTCGCGAACCTCTTCATCGACAACGCCTTCCTCATCGTGCTCGCCGTGGGCATGACCTTCGTCATCCTCACCGGCGGCATCGACCTCTCCGTGGGCGCCGTCGCCGCGCTGTCCACCATGATCGCCGCGTCCACCCTCCGGGCGGGCTGGCCGCCCCTGCTGTCCGTACTCGCCGTCCTTGTGGCCGGAACGGTCCTCGGCCTGCTGATGGGCCTGGTCATCCACTACTTCGATGTGCAGCCGTTCATCGTCACCCTGGCCGGGATGTTCCTGGCCCGGGGGCTGTGCTTCCTCATCAGCGTCGAGTCGGTGTCCATCGGCAACACGGCCTTCCGCGACTTCGCCACCGGCACGATCGAACTGCCCGGCGACGTCACGGTCACCTACAGCGTGCTCGTCGCCCTGGCCGTGGTGGCCGCGGCGGTGTACGTCCTCCACCTCACCCGCTTCGGCCGCACCGTGTACGCGGTCGGCGGAAGCGAGACCTCGGCACGGCTGATGGGGCTGCCCACCACCCGGGCCAAGGTGGGCGTCTACGCCGTGAGCGGCTTCTGCTCGGCCCTGGGCGGTCTGCTGTTCGCGCTGTACATGCTCTCCGGCTACGGACTGCACGCCGTCGGCATGGAACTCGACGTCATCGCCGCCGTCGTGATCGGCGGCACCCTGCTGGCCGGCGGGGTCGGCTATGTGGCCGGCTCGATGGCGGGCGTGCTGGTTCTCGGCACCGTACAGGCGCTGATCTCCTTCGAAGGCACCCTCAGCTCCTGGTGGACCAAGATCGTCATCGGCGCCCTCCTGCTGGCCTTCATCGTCCTCCAGCGCCTCATCGTGCGGCAGCGGCGGTAGAGCGGCCGGCGCAGCCGGACGGTCAGGACTCTCCCGCCGTCGTGGCGGTCGTCCCGGTGTGCCGCGCGGGGGCCGGGAGGTGTCCGGCCCGGCCCGGCCCGGCCACCGGAACACCAGGCGGGAGTGCTCCTTGTCCAGGACGTCCCCTGCGGGCAGCAGCTCATCCGGCGTACCGGCCGGATGGAGGGTCAGGACGGGATCGGCGTGCCGGTCGCACGGGCGCGGCTCCCGCTCGGCGTATTCAACGACGCCGCGGCGCTGTCGAGCACCTGCTCTTTCGGACGGGTTCGATGTGCCGGGGTTGAGCGGTCCGGCGTCGCTGCGCACCGCACACCCCTTGCCGCGCAAGGCCTCGCGGGTGGGGACCGGTTGGCCGAAACGCCGATAGGCGCGCGCCACCGCTGTCCGCGATCGGCCGGGCCCCTCCAGGCCCCCGGCGACGAGGCGGTGGGCACAAGTCGGCGGCGCGTGTGTCAACTTCGGGTGGGATCACCCGTATGGATCGTTCCCTTCGGTGGTGAAGGTCGTTGGGGACTCTGGAATCCCGAAAATGATCACGATCGAACACCATGCGTGTCCGGTGCTATTGCAGGAGGTAGGACATGCTCTCTCTGCTGGAGAGCTTCTACGACACGATGGACGAGCTGCACGTCGACTTCTGCCGGCGTCTGGAGGACATCGAGCAGGAGGCTTGGTCCGCACCGGTGCTGAACGCTCCCGGCGAAAGCGGGCACGACCCGCAGCCGGACAGGTTCGAGGAGATCCGGTATCCGCTCGGGCTGCGACAGTTCTGGACCGATGACCGTCTGTCGGCCGTGCCGGTGGAAGGGCTGGAGCTGGAGGAGAAAGGGTTCTCCGGCCCGTCCCGCCCTCACAGGTGACCCGAAGGAACGATTCACCTCGACCCGCCCATTCGCTCGCTCCTACGAATGCAGAGACTGTGAAGAAGCTCATCGCGACCGTGCTGTTCACCGCGGCGTTTGTCCTGGGCACCGCCATGGCCGCCCCCACCACCCTGACCGGCTCGGCCTCCGACTTCGTCGGGGGCGCCCCATGAACCCGCCGGCCCGCTCCGAAACCCCGCTCCCATAAGGGAGTTGCCTCCCGTCGGGCTGGTGCGAATGGGAGGAGGGGCTTGCCGCGTTCGCGGCCGAGGTCATGACGACCCGCCGCACCCGAGCCCGGGCGGCAGCATTGAGCACCCTCATCGTGCCGTCACGTGCGGTGTCGACGAGGGTTTGCGCGTCAGACCCGCTCAGGCCCCACGGTGAGGCGACGTGCAGGACGCAGTCGACGCCGTCCATTGCCGCGGCCCGTCCCTCGCCGCGCGTGAGGTCCGCGTGGGCGAAGGACATGCGGTGCCCCGGCTCCGGCATGGTGGTGGCGGAACGCGCACCGTGCGAGTCGGTTGGGGGCCGGTGCGCGGCCATCGGACCGCGCACCGGGAGGGACGGGAGTTCAGCCGATGGTCCAGCGCTGCAGGGAGGCCCCAGTGTCGGCCTGCTGGGTGACGAGTGCGCCGTCGGAGCCGGAGGCTGTGGTGAGGGCCAGTCCGCTGTTGGCGGAGGTCAGGGTGTAGGTGCCGTCGCTGCGCAGGGTGGCCTTCCAGTGCTGGTTGATACCGCCGTGGCAGGTCCACAGGATGATCTTGCCGCCGGCGGTGGAGGATCCGTCACTGACATCGGCGCACAGTCCTGACTCGACGCCGGCGATTTCGTAGCTGCCGTCGGTCTGCCGGGTGAAGCGCCACTTCTGGTTTTCGCCTCCGTTGGACGCGTAGGTGGTCAGCTGGGTGCCGGCAGTGGTGCTGTGGCCGGGGACGTCCAGGGCCTTGCCGCCCGTGGTGAGGGTGCGGACGCCGTCGATCGTGGCGGGCGCGGTGCCGGCCGGGGTGAGGGCCAGGGTCTGCTGGGCGGCGGTGCGGGCGTTTCCGACCCCGCCGGAGGGGGCGGTCCAGAAGCGGGCGGGGGAGGTTTCGGCCGTACCGGAGGAGACGCCGAGGACAAGACCGCTGTAGCGGTTGACCAGGCGGTACGTGCCACCCGTGGCGTTGCGGATGACGAACCATTGCTGGCCCACGGTCGGACCGTTCGCACCCGCCGCGGTGGCGGTGGGCGCGGTTCCCCAGGCCCGCTGCGCGGGCGACGTCCCGACCCCCAGCAGAGCGCCGGTGCTGGTGTTGGCGATGCGGTAGGAGCCGTCTCCGTTGGAGGCGAAGGACCAGATGTCGGGGTTGGCGCCGCCGGCGTTCTGGGACGTGGTCGCGGTGCTGCCGGAGACCTGGGCGAGGGCGCGGCTGTCGGCGCCGGTGATCCGGTAGGTCTTGGAGGTGTCGACCGGGGCGGCCGGGCTGTCGGTCCTGATGGAGAGGTTGACGTACTCGGCGGAGGAACCGCCGGAGCAGCCGAAGGAGCAGTAGGAGCGGAAGTCGCGGCCCACGATGCCGGAGCTGGTCTTGTTGGCGCCGTCGAGGAACCAGCGGTACCAGGAGGCATTGGTGTAGCTGCCGGTGTCGCCGATCAGCCGCCACTTCTGCGTGGTCAGGTCGTCGGTGGCGTAGAACTGCTGCGGGGCGTTGCCCGACTGGTCCACCGCCTGCGGCTCACCGATGTACAGCCCCAGATAGGCATTCCATGTGATGTCCATGACAAACAGGGGTGACGTGGGCGGCGTCTTGCCGGCAGCGACCTGCTCAGCGACCGTGCCGGTGGCGGCCGGGTCGTACTCCTTGTCGACGGGGGTGTAGCCGGAGCTGTTGGTGCTGGTGGGCACCATGTTGCTCTCCTTGCCGCCGACACCGGGCTGGGACCAGGCGCCGTTGTACCACTTCTGCCAGCTGTCCGGCGCCATCTTGGCGGAGATGGGGGCGCGTGCGACGTGGGCGTGGAATGCCTTCCATCCGCCGTTCTTGTCGACGACGCGGGAGCCGTAGAAGACGTAGAAGTACCCGGAGGCGGTGTCGACGAACAGCCGCTGGTCGCCGTCGCCGTAGTGGTAGGTCTTCTGCGGGAAGGCGGAGGTGTCGCCGCGCTTGGTGCTGTAGGGGCTGGTGATGGCGTGGTCCTTGATGGTCCACGTCTTGCCCTGGTCGGTGGAGACGGTGTAGTCGATGGCGTCGTAGTGCACGCCGTCGCCGAAGGGCTGGGGGGTGAACTCGTTGTGGACCAGGCCGTACCAGTTGCCGGTGTCGGGGTCGACCCAGACACCCGCGAGGTCGCAGAAGTTGCGCTGGGAGTAGCTGGACCCGGTGGGCGGATTGGTGGCGGTCCTGCCGGTGGGGCTGTTGTTGCAGCGTGAGGTCGTGTCGTTGTTCTTGTCGTTGGAGTCGGCCGGGTTGACCGCGTCGCTGATGGGGTGCCGGGTCGCGCTGTCGAAGTCGGCGCCGGAGTAGAAGGACCAGGCGCGGCCTTCGCTCGCCCCGTAGAGGGCGTGGGCCTGCTGGTAGTAGAAGGTGCCGTCCTTGTCGATGTAGGGGAAGGCGGGGGTGTCGTCGGGGCGGTTCCACGTGCCCTTCGAACCGACGTCGACCGTGTAGGACGGGGCTGCCGATACGGGTGAGGCAGCCAGCGCGGCCCCGCCGGCTGCGGCAAGAGCCGCGGCCACGAGTGCGCTCACCACCTTTTTACGTGTAGCTGTCATGGCTTCTCCTTGGGGGTTTTCGCCGGGTGCGCCGGGTGCGCGACCGTCGTCGGGTGCGGGGTGACCGTGAAGGCGGATGCGGGCGGGGGCCAGATGGTCCTCACGGGGACGGGCACGGTGCCGGCTCCTCTCGGGGACGGAAGGAATGGAGTGAGCGGGGTCAGTCGAAGGTTTCGATGTACTCCTCAGGAGCGCCGAGTTCGGGACGGTCGACGAGCTCGATCCGGTCACCGAGGCGCTCCAGCTCCAGGACGGTGAGCGTGTTGTCGCCCGTACGCAGGAAAGGACGCGGCAGGTAGAGGGTGTGCTGGGGGCCGATCTCCCAGTAGCGGCCCAGCAGGTTGCCGGTGCGGTGAGTCAGGGCCGGCTTCGCACGGCGAGGCCGGGGTCCGGGCGGCACACGGTCCGCGTCGGTCCCGGTGCGGTGGGCGCCGGGAGGGTGGGCCTGGGTGGTCACTTGACGGCTCCGGCGGTCATGCCCGCGCGCCAGAAGCGCTGCAGGGCGAGGAAGGCGAGAAGGAGGGGGACGACGGACACCAGGGATCCGATGACCACCAGGGGCGGCGGTACGGCGACGTGGCTGGCGTTCCAGCCCACCAGGCCCACGGTGACCGGCTGCAGGCGGTCGTCGCCGAGAACCATGGCCGGCAGCAGGTAGTTGTTCCAGATCTCCACGAACTGGAACAGGAAGATGGTGACCAGTG
Source organism: Streptomyces sp. NBC_00708 (assembly GCA_036226585.1). GTDB lineage: Bacteria > Actinomycetota > Actinomycetes > Streptomycetales > Streptomycetaceae > Streptomyces. Next base: position 883,720 of record CP108997.1, on the reverse strand, counting down.
CGGGCAGCAGCATCCGGACCACGATGCCGCGGAAGATCCGCAGCTCGCCGGCGCCGTCGAGCCGCCCGGCCTCCAGCACTTCGTCCGGGACGGTCTGCGACGCGAAGACCCGGGCCAGGTAGACCCCGAAGGGGCTGACCACACTGGGCAGCAGAACGGCCAGCGGGTTGTCGATGAGCCCGACGCCCGAGAACATCAGGTACAGCGGCAGGGTGAACAGCACTTTCGGGATCAGGACGGCCGCCAGCACCAGTCCGAAGACGGCTCCCCTGCCGGGAAAGTCGAATTTGGCCAGGGCGTATCCGGCGAGTGCGGAGAACAACGTCCCCAACAGCGCCCCGACACCGCAGTACATCAGGCTGTTGAGCATCCAGCGCCAGAAGATCCCGCCGTCCTGCTCGCCGAGCCGGACGATGTTGTCCCACAGCCCGAAACCGTCGAACCACAGGCCGCTGCCGCTGAACTGCTCACCGAACGGCTTGGTCGCCGAGATCAGCAGCCACCACAGGGGGAAGAGGAAATAGACGGCGGACAGTCCCAGGAGCGCGGTGACCGTGACGCGGCTGGTGACAGTGGTCTCGCGCCGGGACGCCCTGCGGTTCGGGGCCGGGCGGAGGGACGGGGACCTGTGTGGTGTCTGTGCGGGCCGGGTGCCCGGCGCCGCCGGGTCGGTCCTCGCCGTGCTGATGGCGCTCATGCGGACCCCCGTCGGCCGGTAATCTTGAAGAACGTGATCGAAACGACCCCGACCAGCAGCGCGAGGATCACCGACTGGGCGGCCGCGTAGGGGTAGTTGCCCGCCGCTACGGCGCTCTGGGCCGACATGATCGGTGTGAAGGCCGACGAGATGGATCCGGCGGACACGGGTTGCAGGACGGCGGGCTCGTTGAACAGCTGGGCCGAGCCGATCACCGAGAAGACGGTGGTGAGTACGAGGGCACCCCGCACGGCCGGGACCTTGACGCTCCACGCCGTCCGGAAGGCGCCGGCACCGTCCACCCGTGCCGCCTCCAGCACCTCGGCGGGGATGGACTGCAGGGCCGCGTAGATGATGATCGTGTTGTAGCCGGCCCAGCTCCACGTGACGATGTTGGCGACGGACCAGAGCACCACGTCCGAGTCGAGGAAGGGCACGGTGACCCCGGCGTGCGCCAGGAAGCGGTTGACCGGGCTGGAGAGCGGCGAGTACATGAAGGACCAGATGAGGGCTGCGCTCACCCCGGGAACCGCGTACGGGAGGAACCCGGCGAGGCGGAAGAAGCCCTTGCCGCGGGCCGACTTGGCGTCCAGGAGGAGCGCGAGCCCGAGCGCCAGGCCCAGCATCACCGGCACCTGGACCACTCCGAAGAGCGCGACCCGGCCCAGTGAACCGATGAAGGCGTCGTCGTGCAGGGCCCGTGTGTAGTTGCCCAGCGGATCGAACACCTTGGTGGGAGCGGTCAGCCCGAGGCCGGAGCGCCGGATGGTGGAGAGACTGCTGACCGCGGCGTAGATGATCGGCGCCAGATACATTCCCGCGAACAGGACGAGGAAAGGCGCGCAGAACAGAAGCGGCTTGGCGGCGCGGGAGAGTGGCCGGTGCCGGACGGGCCGTCCGGAGGCGCGAGCGCCGGGCGGTGCCGCGGCGGCGACCGCTCCCGGTGCACTGGAAGGGGACACGTGCGGATTCCTTCGTCGGGTGGGCTGCCTTGCGGTGGTCGGCGGCGCGGTGCGCCCCGGCCGATGGCGGGGAGGGATCGGCCGGGGCGGACCGCTGCTTTCCCCTTGCTACGAGGTGGCCTTCAGGCCCTGCTTGCCCATCTCGGCGAGGGTCTTCTTCTGTGCGTCGCTCAGCGCGTCGGCGATGGAGCTCTTGCCCGCCCACGCCTTGCCGAGGCCGTCGTCCAGATCCGCCGCCGTCTTGGTCATCAGCGGCCCCCAGGTCCAGCCCGTCCCGACCTGCGAGGCGGCCTCGGCGAAGACCGGGTAGATCTTCTGCCCGCCGAAGTAGGGGTCTGCCTTGTTGAGCTGCGGCAGATCGAGGAGCTTCTTGGCCGCCGGGTAGAGCGCGGCCTTCTCGATCAGCGTGCCGTAGGTGGTGGGGTCGGTGCTCAGCCAGTGGGCGAACTCCCAGGCGGCCTTCGTGTCGTCGCAGCCCTTGAGAACGGCCGTGGCCGAGCCTCCCGCGTTCCCCGCCTTCGGGGCGTTCGCGTCCCACTGCGGCATCGGGGCCACGGCCCACTGCCCGGCCCCGGCCTTCGTGCCGCCCTTGATGACACCCGCCTGCCAGACCGCGCCGACCACCGTGGCGATGTCGCCGTTGCCCAGGCCGGTGTACCACCCCTGGTCGTACATCGGCGCGCTGCTGATCAGGTGGTCGTCGGCCAGGCCCTGCCAGTAGTCGGCGATCTTCTTGTTGGCCGGCGAGTCCATCGTGACCTGCCAGGCATCGCCCTTGGTGGAGAACCAGCCCGCGTCCGCCTGCCACGCGAGGCCCGCGTAGTCGTAGTTGAGGTAGGGCGAGGACACGTAGTGCTCGGGGTCAGCGGCGTGGATCTTCTCGGCCACGGTCCGGTATTCGGCCCAGGTGGCCGGGGGCTTGAGGCCGAGCTTGTCGAAGACCTTCTTGTTGTAGAACAGCGCCATCGGGCCGGTGTCGACCGGAGCGCCGAAGACCTGCTCGCCCAGGCTGACCGATTTCCAGGCGGCTTCCTGGAAATCCGCCTGGTCATCCGCGCTCACTTCGGCGGACACGTCCTGCAGCGCGCCCTGGGCCGCGAAGCTCGGCAGCGTCTCGTACCCCAGCTGTGCCAGACAGGGTGCGTTGCCGGCTTTCACGGCGTTCAGCATCTTCTGGTAGCCGCCCTTGGCTCCCGGCTGCACCGCCTGGTAGGTGACCTTGATGTCCGGGTGGGACGCGTTGAACGCCTTGACGGCCTGGGCGTAGCCGGGGGCCCACCCCCAGAATGTGACCGATGACTTACCGTCCGCGGAGGACGAGCCGTCGTCCGATCCGCCGCAGCCGGCGGCGGTAAGCGTGAGGGCGAGGGCTCCGACCGCGCTCGCCACCCGGGCAACAGTGCTCTTCACAGCGTCTCCTCTGCGATGCGGCCAGCCCTGAAGAAGGGCCATGGGCGGCCCGTAGAAGCTGGCCCGCGACGGGAATCAATCGTTCCGACGCGCTCCATGGGCCGGAACTATGGCAGAGATTGTTACCGGTGCCAATGCTTCTGCGGCAACGACCTCCCGGGGTGAGGGGCATGTGCCTGTTCTCGATGCCGCCCTCCATACACTTCTGGGGAGGTACGGGCAGGAAGGAACCCATGGGCAAGCGGGAAGCACGCGCGGCACGCCAACCGGGCATGAGGGATGTGGCGCAGTTGGCAGGCGTATCGGCGCAGACCGTGTCGCGCGTGCTCGCCAACCACCCCAACGTGCAGGAGCGCACCCGGGCCAAAGTGCTGAGCGCGGTGGAGCAACTGGGCTACCGCCGCAACAACGCCGCCCGGATGCTCTCCTCCGGCCTCAGCCGGACCATCGGTGTCGTCACGCTCCAGACCACGTTCTACTCACGGGCGGCAGTCACGGCCGGTATCGAGTACGCGGCGCACGCTGCCGGGTACGCGGTCAGCACGGCCACCACCGCCTCGCTGGACACCTCCGCCATCGAGGCAGCGCTTTCCCGGCTGGCCGACCAGGGCGTCGACGGCGTCATCCTGTCCGTGCCGCTGATCCACAGCAGCCCCCGTATCGAGCAGCTGACCCGGGCCGTTCCCACGATCACCATCGACGGCTCCCGGACCGACACGACCGAGGTCATCGCCATCGACCAGGCGTACGCGGCACGCCTGGCCACCCAGCACCTCCTGGACCTCGGCCACGAGACCGTCTGGCACATCGCGGGCCCCGAGCAGTGGCTGGAGGCAGCCGGCCGGCGCGACGGATGGCGCGAAACCCTGGAAGCCGCGGGCCGGGCGGCGCCCCCCGAGCTGGAGGGGGACTGGTCGCCCGCCTCCGGCTACCGCAACGGCCTCATCGTCGGCCGCATCCCGGACGCCACCGCCGTCTTCGTCGCGAGCGACGAAATGGCCTTCGGAGTGATCCGCGCCCTCACCGAACTCGGCCGCCGTGTCCCCGAGGACGTGTCCCTGGTCGGCATGGACGACATCGACCTCGCCGCGTACTGCACCCCTCCGCTGACCACCATCGCCCAGCCCTTCACCCGCACCGGCGAACTCGCGGTCGCCCAGCTTCTGCGCCGCCTGGCCGCTCCCGGCAGCACGGCCGGCCCCCAGAACCTGGAACCCGTACTGGTCCTGCGCGCCAGCACCGCACCCCCGCCGGTCCGAGGCGCGGGGCGCACCAGCTGACGTCCGGGCGCACCTCCGACTCACGACACAGGGACACAACCTCAAGGGGACGGCACCTTCGCCACCCCGCAGCGCGGCATCGGCTCGACGTCGCGGCGGTGGGCGCTGGGCTCGACCGGCCCCGGGGTGCGACGTCCGGGCCGCCCGCCGCCCCGCTTCAGCCCTGGCAGGCGGCCGCCCACCGGGCGAAGGTTACGGTCCGATAACCCATCTTGGCCCACACCCGGCCGCAACCGATACTGACGCATGCTCGATTCCGCTCGAAAGTTGCCCGTATCGAGCAACTTTCAGCATCAGGCTTCCAGTGCATCCCCCGTCCGAAGAAGAAGGACCCCGCGCATGGCCGATTCGATCGAATCCCGCACCACCACGGAAATCGCGTCACAGCCCGACACCTGGCGGCGCGCGGCGGCTCTCGTCCCGCAGGTGCAGGACGTGCTCCCCCGCAGCGGAGAGCGGGTGGCCGTGGTCGGCTGCGGAACGTCCTGGTTCATGGCCATGGCCTACGCCCGGTTGCGCGAGGACAGTGGCCAGGGGGAGACCGACGCCTTCGCGGCATCGGAGTTCCCCAGGGGCCGGCACTACGACCGGGTCCTGGCGATCACCCGCTCCGGTACCACCTCGGAGGTGCTGGAACTGCTGTCCCGGCTGGGCGGCACGGCGCCCACGGTGGCCCTCACCGCGGACCCCGGCACTCCGATCGTGCAGGCGGCCGACTCAGTGGTCGTGCTGGACTTCGCGGACGAGGAGTCGGTGGTCCAGACACGTTTCGCCACCAGCGTGCTGGCCCTGCTGCGCGGCCACCTGGAGTCGGCCGGCCCGCTGCCCGCCGGGACGCATCCTCTGTCCCGTGCCATCCAGGACGCGGAACGGGCGGTGGCCGCACCACTGGATCCGCAACTGTGCGACGCCGAGCAGTTGACCTTCCTCGGCGCCGGCTGGACGTACGGCCTGGCCCTGGAGGCCGGGCTGAAGATGCGGGAGGCCGCCGGCGCCTGGACCGAGGCGTATCCGGCCATGGAGTACCGGCACGGCCCGATCAGCATCGCTGCCCCCGGCCGCGTCACCTGGATGTTCGGCACGGCGCCGCATGGCCTCGCCGACGAGGTCACCCGGGCGGGAGGCACGTTCGCCGGAGCGGAGACGGCGGAGGGCTGGGACCCGATGGCGGACCTGATCCTCGCGCAGCGGCTCGCCGTGGCACTCGCCCGGACGCGCGGCCTGGACCCGGACCGCCCCCGCAACCTGACCCGCTCAGTGATCCTCGACGCCCATGCCTGACGCACTCGTGGAGAGCGGTCGCGTGCGCGACGGCAGCGGGGCGGAGAGGAGCCGGACACCGTGATCGTCACCGTCACCCTCAACGCCGCGCTCGACGTCACCTACGAGGTCGACGCCCTGATCCCGCACGGGTCGCACCGGTTGACCGGCGTCCCCCACAGGCGCGCCGGCGGCAAGGGCGTCAACGTCGCCCGAGTGCTGGCCGCGCTCGGTCACCCCACCCTCGTGACCGGTTTCGCCGGCGGACCGACGGGCCGGGCCATCCGCGACGATCTCCGCGCAGCCGGACTCGCGGACGCCTTGGTGCCAGTGGCGGACGACTCCCGCCGTACGCTCACCGTGGTCTCCCGCCGGGACGGCGACGCGACCGTCTTCAACGAGCCCGGGGCGACAGTGAGCACCGCCGAATGGGACGGCTTCGCGGACCGCTTCCCCCGCCTCGTGCAGGACGCCCACGTCGTCGTGCTCTCCGGCAGCCTGCCGCCGGGACTGCCGTCCGACGCCTACGCCGACCTGATCCGGGCATCCCACCAGGCGGGCGCGGCGACGGTCCTCGACACCAGCGGCAGCGCCCTGCTGGACGCACTGAGCGCGGGTCCGGACATCGTCAAACCCAACGCCGCCGAACTCCTCGAAGCAACGGGCCGGCAGGACGTGGCCCGGGCTGCGGCCGACCTGCGCACGCACGGCGCGAAGGCGGTGGTCGTCTCCCAGGGGCCCGAGGGCCTGCTCGCCGTCACGCGGACGGCGAGCTGGCACGCGGTCCCACCGGAGCGCTTGTCGGGCAATCCCACCGGCGCGGGTGACGCCTGCGTGGCCGCGCTCGCCGCGGGTCTGGCGGACGGCCTGAGCTGGGAGGCGGTCCTGCGGGAGGCGGTCGCCCTCTCCGCCGCGGCCGTGCCGTGCCCCCTGGCCGGCGACTTCGACGCCCGCCTCCATCACCGTTTCCGCACCCACGTCGCTCTGGAGAAGATCCATGCCGCTCATACCTACTGACGACATCGTCGGCCCGGCCCACGAGGCAGGAAGGGGGGTCGGCGCGTTCAACGTCGTGCAGCTGGAACACGCCGAGGCCATCGTGGCCGGGGCCGAGCGGGCCGGACAGCCAGTCATCCTCCAGATCAGCGAGAACACCGCGCGCTACCACCGCGCCCTGGCACCCCTCGGCCACGCCTCGCTGGCCATCGCACGCTCCTCACGTGTCCCGGTCGCCGTCCACCTCGATCACGCGGAATCCGTGGACCTGGTCCGCGAAGCCGTCGAACTCGGCTTCACCTCGGTCATGTTCGACGCCTCCAAGCTGCCGTACGAGGAGAATCTCGCCGCCACCCGTGAGGTGACGCGGTACTGCCACCGGGCGGACGTGTGGGTCGAGGCCGAACTCGGCGAGGTCGGTGGCAAGGACGGCGCCCACGCTCCCGGCGTACGGACCGACCCCGAGGAGGCAGTCGCCTTCACCGCGGCCACAGCGGTCGACGCCCTGGCCGTCGCAGTGGGCAGTTCACACGCCATGGCAACCCGTGACGCCGCCGTCGACCTCACGCTGATCGCGCGGCTGCGCGAGGTGCTCGACGTGCCGCTGGTGCTGCACGGCTCGTCCGGTGTGGACGACGACGGTCTGGCCGAGGCGGTCGCCGCAGGCATGACCAAGGTCAACATCTCCACCCACCTCAACAAACTCTTCACCCGGGCCACTCGCCGCGAACTCGCCGCGAACGCTGCCCTGACCGACCCCCGCACCTACCTGGGCGCCGCCCGTGCCGCCGTCGAGAGCGAGGTGGCCCGGCTCCTGGAACTCCTCACCGTCCGCGGACGGTGAGGAGGCGGGCACGCGCGAAGGGACACTCTTCGCCAGCGATCACCCTCGGTTACTATGCTCACTTCATGCCGGAAGCCGGCAGCAAGGGGCACGGCACCATCGACGGTCTGCTGGGGGAGCGGGGAGGCCGGCTCGACGGCCGGAACTCCCCGGATTCTCCCCGGCGCCGTCGACCGGTGATTCCCTCCTCCGCGCCCCGGAGAAGCCTTCCGCGGATGTAAGGCTGAAGAGATGGGTGGCCTGGGAAAGTGTTGCAAGAGGTTGTAGCGACCCGCTACGTCACGCCCCTGCGTGAAGGCGGCTCGCTCCCCGGGATCGTCGAGGCCGACGATCTCGGCACGTACGTCATGAAATTCACCGGAGCAGGCCAGGGCCGCAAGACCCTGGTCGCGGAGGTGATCTGCGGGCAGCTCGGGCGCCGGCTCGGGCTGCGCGTGCCCGAGCTGGTGCAGATCCAGCTGGACCCCGTCATCGGGCTCGCCGAGCCCGACCAGGAGGTGCAGGAGCTGCTCAAGGCCAGCGGCGGGCTCAACCTCGGGATGGACTTCCTGCCCGGCTCGCTCGGCTTCGACGCCCTCGCCTACGAGGTGGACCCGCGCGAGGCCGGGCGGGTCGTCTGGTTCGACGCGCTGATCAACAACGTCGACCGGTCCTGGCGCAACCCGAACATGCTGGTCTGGCACGGCGACCTCTGGCTCATCGACCACGGCGCCACGATGATCTGGCACCACAACTGGCCCGGGGCCCAGGCGTCCGCGGCCAAGCCGTACAACGCCTCCGACCACGCGCTCGCCCCGTTCGGACCCGACATCGCGACGGCCGCGGCCGAACTCGCCCCGCTGGTGACGCCCGACCTCCTCGCCGAGGTCGCCGCCGACGTCCCCGACGAGTGGCTGGTGGACGAGCCGGGCTTCGACTCGACGGACCAGCTGCGCCGCGCCTATGTGGACGCGCTGCTCGCGCGGGCGGCCACCGTCCACGAGCGGATCGTCATGGACGCGCCCACCCCCGACAAGCCGTCCCAGGCCCCGGGCTGGATCACCGAACGCCTCGACCCGACCACCCACGCCAGGACCGGCGAGAAGGGCGGCCGGGCATGAACGAGCGCGATGTCTTCGAGTACGCGCTGCTGCGCGTCGTACCCCGTGTCCAGCGCGGGGAGTGCTTCAACGCCGGCGTGGTGGTCTACTGCCGCGCCAAGGGCTTCGTGGCCGCCCGCACCGAGCTGGACGAGACCAAGCTGAAGGCGCTGGACCCCGGCGCCGACGTGACCGGGGTCCGGGCCGCGCTGCACGCCGTGGAGGGCGTCTGCCGCGGTGGTACGGACGCGGGCCAGGCCGCCGGCGACGACGCGGGCCGCCGCTTCCGCTGGCTGATCGCGCCCCGCTCCACCGTCGTACAACCGGGCCCCGTGCACAGCGGCCTCACCACCGATCCCGAGGCCGAGGTGGAACGGCTGCTCGACCTGCTGGTGCGCTGACACCCACCCCGGGCCGCCGTCCGCGCACCGTGTGACGGCGGCCCGGCGGAGTGTGACATGCGCCGCTGCGCCCGTGGGCCGTTGACACCGGGTGCCAGGGCTTCTAGCGTCTCGTCTGCTGAAGGTACTAAGCGGTTGCTCAGTCATCGGGCCGGTTCTCTCCGGGAGCGCCCCGACGTCCGCTGAGCCGCTATCCAAGGGCGAGGAGAGCCAAGCATGTCCACCAGCGAGCAGCGCGTAGCCATCGTGACGGGAGCGGCCCGGGGCATCGGCGCCGCCACCGCGGTACGTCTGGCGGCCGAGGGCCGCGCCGTCGCCGTACTCGACCTCGACGAGGCGGCCTGCAAGGACACCGTCGAGAAGATCACCGCCGCCGGGGGCAAGGCACTCGCCGTCGGCTGCGACGTGTCGGACAGCGCCCAGGTGGAAGCCGCCGTCGCGCGGGTCGCCGCCGAGCTCGGCGCCCCGACCATCCTCGTCAACAACGCGGGCGTGCTCCGCGACAACCTGCTCTTCAAGATGAGCGAGTCCGACTGGGACATCGTGATGAACGTGCACCTCAAGGGCGCGTTCCTGATGGCCAAGGCCGTCCAGAAGCACATGGTGGACGCCAAGTTCGGCCGGATCGTGTCGCTGTCCTCCTCCTCGGCCCTCGGCAACCGCGGCCAGGCCAACTATGCGGCGGTCAAGGCGGGCCTCCAGGGCTTCACCAAGACCCTCGCCAAGGAGCTCGGCAAGTTCGGCATCACCGCCAACGCCGTCGCGCCCGGCTTCATCGTCACCGAGATGACCGCGCAGACCGCCGCCCGGGTCGGCATGGGCTTCGAGGAGTTCCAGGCGGCCGCCGCCACCCAGATCCCGGTCCAGCGCGTCGGCTTCCCCGACGACATCGCCAACGCCATCGCCTTCTTCACGGGCGACGAGGCCGGCTTCGTCTCCGGCCAGGTCATGTACGTCGCCGGCGGACCGCTCAACTGAACCGAAGGGCTGCGGACATCATGACTGTGCAGGACAGCGGCAAGGTCGCGCTGATCACCGGTGCGAGCCGGGGCATCGGCTACGGCATCGCGCAGGCGCTCGTGGAGCGCGGCGACCGGGTGTGCATCACCGGACGCAACGAGGACGCCCTGAAGGAGGCCGTCGAGGCACTCGGCGCCGACCGGGTCATCGGCGTCGCCGGCAAGGCGCACGACGAGGCGCACCAGGCGGCGGCCGTCGCCCGCACCATGGAGGCGTTCGGCCGGGTCGACTTCCTGGTCAACAACGCCGGGACCAACCCGGTCTTCGGGCCGATCGCGGAGCTCGACCTCAACGTCGCCCGCAAGGTCTTCGAGACCAATGTGATCTCGGCGCTCGGCTTCGCCCAGCAGACCTGGAAGGCCTGGCAGAAGGAGAACGGCGGGGCGATCGTCAACATCGCCTCGGTCGCCGGCGTCTCCGCCTCGCCCTTCATCGGCGCGTACGGGATGAGCAAGGCGGCCATGGTCAACCTGACCCTCCAGCTGGCGCACGAGTTCGCGCCGGTGGTCCGGGTCAACTCGATCGCGCCGGCGGTGGTCAAGACCCGGTTCGCCCAGGCGCTGTACGAGGGCCGCGAGGCGGAGGCGGCGGCCGCCTACCCGCTCGGCAGGCTCGGGGTGCCGGAGGACATCGGCGGCGCCGCCGCCTTCCTCACGTCCAGCCAGTCGGACTGGGTCACCGGCCAGACCCTGGTGGTCGACGGCGGCATTTTCCTGAATGCCGGCGTGGGCTGAGATCGGCCTGGGCCGATATGGCCGCGATTGCCTCAAGTGCCCCGCCGGGCCGACGGATTGACCTGGCGGGGTGCTGCGGTATGGTCTGCCGACCCATGGCTGATCGAGGAGCGTGCACGTGTTCTACCGGGCCAGTCTGCAGGCCGCTGCAGCCCTTGCGTCCCTGTCCTTGCTGGCCGGTTGCGGGCTGCTGCCCGGCGACGGTTCGGACGTGGACCAGAAGCTCGCCGTCGGGACGACCAGTGAGCCCTCGACCCTGGATCCGGCGGCGGCCTGGGACGGCTCCTGGGAGCTCATGCGCAACGTGTTCCAGACCCTGGTGAGCTTCCCGACCGGCAGTACGACGCCCGAGCCGGACGCGGCCGAGGAGTGCCGGTTCACCGACCGCACGAGCACCGCCTACCGCTGCAAGCTCCGCAAGGGGCTGAAGTTCTCCAACGGCGACAAGCTCGACGCCGAGGCCGTCAAGTATTCCATCGACCGGATCTCGCAGATCGGGGTCAAGGGCGGGCCCGTCGGCATGCTCGGCTCGCTCGACCGCGTGGAGACCAAGGGCGACGACGTCGTCATCTTCAACCTGAAGAAGCCCGACGCCACCTTCCCCTTCGTGCTGGCCACCCCGGCCATGTCCCTGGTCGCGCCGAGCGCCTACTCGAAGCACAAGATCCGCACCGACGGCAAGGTCACCGGCTCCGGCCCCTACCTGCTGGACTCCTACAAGCAGGGCGACCGCTCCGAGCTCGTGAAGAACCCCGACTACAAGGGGTTCGCGGACCGCAAGAACGACGCCGTGACCATCCGGTACTTCAAGAAGTCCAGCACCATGGTCGAGGCGCTCAAGAAGAACGAGATCGACGCCACCTACCGCGGCCTGTCCGCCGAGGACGTCGTCAGCATCGAGGACAGCGGCAAGAACAGCGATCTCCAGATCGTCGAGTCGACCGGCGCCGACATCCGCTTCCTGGTCTTCAACCCGGACGACCCGGCCGCCGGGAAACCGGCCGTCCGGCGGGCGATAGCCCAGCTGATCGACCGGGACGCGCTCGTCGCCAAGGTCTACCGGGGCACGGCCGAGCCGCTGTACTCGATGGTCCCGAAGGGCATCGCCGGGCACGCGACCAGCTTCTTCGACACCTTCGGCAACCCCAGCAAGGAGAAGGCCCGCCAGATCCTGGCCGACGCGCACATCACCACCCCCGTCGCCATGACCTTCTGGTTCACGACCGACCGGTACGGATCGTCGACGGCGCCCGAGTTCGACGAGCTCAAGCGCCAGCTGGAGGCCTCCGGACTCTTCCGCATCACGCTGAAGAACAGGCCGTGGAAGACCTTCCAGGAGGGCTTCACCAAGGGTGAGTACCCGGTCTTCGGCCGCGGCTGGTTCCCGGACTTCCCGGACCCGGACAACTTCATCGCCCCGTTCGTGGGCAAGAACAGCGTCACGGGCATGCCGTACGTGAAGGACGAGATCACCAAGCAGCTGCTGCCCCAGTCCCGCAAGGTGAGCAACCGGGGCGCCGTCGGCAAGGAGTTCGAGCGGGCCCAGAAGATCCTGGTCGACGACGTGCGGCTGCTGCCGCTGTGGCAGGGCAAGCTGTACGTGGCCGCGGGCGACGACATCGGCGGCGGCGAACGCGCCCTCGACCCGCAGACCGTCATGCAGATGTGGGAGCTGTACCGCAAGGCCAGCTGGTAGTCCCTCCGCGCGGGCGGGCCCCGCGGCCCGCTCGCGGACCGCGTTGTCAGTGGCGCCCGGTAGGTTCTGGGAGCAAGAACGGATTGCTTACCGGAGGTTGTTCACGTGACCGACACCGACCTGCTGCCCGAGTCCTGGCGCGGCGTCCTCGGCGAAGAGCTGCAGAAGCCGTACTTCAAGGAGCTCACCGAGTTCGTCGAGGAGGAGCGCTCCGCCGGACCGGTCTACCCGCCCCGGGAGCAGGTGTTCGCGGCCCTGGAAGCGACCCCCTACGACAAGGTGAAGGTCCTGGTCCTCGGCCAGGACCCCTACCACGGCGAGGGCCAGGGCCACGGCCTGTGCTTCTCCGTGCGGCCCGGCGTGAAGACTCCGCCCTCGCTGCGCAACATCTACAAGGAGATGAAGGAGGAGCTGGGCCTGCCCGTCCCGGACAACGGCTACCTCATGCCGTGGGCCGAACAGGGCGTCCTCCTGCTCAACGCGGTGCTCACCGTCCGCGCGGGCGAGGCCAACTCGCACAAGGGCAAGGGCTGGGAGAAGGTCACCGACGCCGTGATCCGGGCCGTCGCCGACCGCCCCGACCCGGCGGTCTTCGTGCTCTGGGGCAACTACGCACAGAAGAAGCTCCCGCTCATCGACACCGAGCGCCATGTGGTGGTGAAGGGCGCGCACCCCTCACCGCTGTCCGCCAAGAAGTTCTTCGGCTCCCGGCCGTTCAGCCAGATAAACGAGGCCGTCGCCCAGCAGGGCCACCAGCCCATCGACTGGCGCATCCCCGACCTGGGCTGAGCAGCCCCGAGCCTCCACGCGCCCGCCCGTCCCGGCGGTTAGCGTCGATTCCGACGCCCGGCCGGCCGGCGGGTGCGGGCGCGTGGTGAGGGAGGCCGTGGTGACGGAGCAGCGGGAGATGTCGGAGGACGTCTTCATGACCAGGATCGGCCAGGCGGTCATGCTGCTGCACGGCGGCGACCGGGAGGAGGCCCGCAACCGCTTCACCGTGCTCTGGTCGGAGATCGGTGACGACGGCGACGCCCTGCACCGGTGCACGCTGGCGCACTACCTGGCCGATACGCAGGACGACCCGGCCGACGAGCTGGCCTGGGACCTGCGGGCACTGAACGCGGCCCGGGTGCTGGCCGACGAGCGTATGGCCGGGCACCGGGACGCCCTCGCGGTGCGGGCCTTCTATCCCTCGCTGCACCTCAACCTCGCCGCCGACTATGTGAAGCTCCAGCGCCCGGCAGCCGCCCGGGACCATCTGGAACGGGCACGGGCGGCCTCGGCGGTACTGGCGGACGACGGCGCGGACGACGGATACGGGGGAGGCGTCCGGGCGGCGATCGGCCGGCTGGAGCGGCGGCTGCGCGAGTGGTGACGGCCGCTCCGGTCCCGCCGTCACCTACGCCGCGTCACCGGCCGTAGGTGTGGTCGCAGATGCGGGACTGCGGGCTGCCCGCCGGCCAGTGGCCGTAGCCTCTGCCGAGGGCGCACACCCCGGTTCCGCCGCCGGGCGCTGACAAGGCCGGCGCGGGGACGGCCGGGGGAATCCGGCGCGGCAGCGGACGGACCGGTGCGGGCAGGGGCTGCTGACGGAGCGGCGGGCGCGCCTCGCCGGGGCGGGCGCGCGGCGGCTCCGGCGTGCGGTGCGCGCCGGACGGCGAGGCCGAGGGGGAGCGCTTCGCCTTCGGCACGGCCTCCAGGGTGTCGTGGACCGGCGGACGGGCGATCTGCGGGGCCAGGTCGTGCGCCGGCCGGCTGACCTCGGAGCGCGGCGGGGCAACCGGCTGCGGCTGGACGGACACACACCCCGACAGGGCCGCGACGGCGAGGCCGGCCAGGAGCTTCACGGTGGTTCTCGTTCGTTGCACCTGATCAACTCTGGGGCGCCGGTGACCGGCCCGTGAGTCCGTACGCGGCAATTGGCCCGCACGAGTGACGCCGGTCAGCGCCGCGCCCCGGGCGCCGCCCTGCGCCCGCGCCGCTGCCCCGTGCCCGGCGCGTCAGTGCCCCAGCATCCCGCGCAGCAGTTCGTCGAAGCCGGTGCGCAGCTCCGCCTCGGTCGGTACGGAGCGGTGGTACGAGCCGGCCGCGCACGAGAACATCAGCCCCTCGCACCAGGCGACCAGGGACAGCGCGTGCCGCTCCGGCTCCGGCGAACCGGCCGCCGTCATCAGCGCCACCAACGGCGCGCGGAACTGCTGGCCCGTCGCGTCGAAGAACGCCCGCAGCTCGGGGCGCCGGGTGGCCTCCAGCGCCAGTTCGTACCGGCAGACGAGCAGCTCCGGGTGGTGCGTCAGATAGCGGTGCAGGGCGCGGGCGAGTGCCGCGACCAGCTCGTCGGTGCCGCCGCCCGCCGGGAGTCCGCCGGGGGCGAGGACGCGGGCCTCCCGCTCCGCCAGCCGTCGCACCGCCGCTTCCAGCAGGGACTGCCGGGTGCGGGCGTGGTTGGACGTGGAGCCCTGGGGCAGCCCGGCCCGCTCGTCGACCGCGCGATGCGTCAGCCCCCGCATACCGCGTTCCGCGAGGAGGGCGAGCGCGGCGTCGGCGATCAGATCGGCCCGGTCGGAGCCGGTGGGGCGTGCGGTCATGGGAGCAACCTACCGGCGCAACTACAGGTGTAGTACGTTGGACGGGTCACTACAGGTGTAGTTGCGGCGGAGGGAAAGTCATGGACATGCCCCGTGCGGTCGTCATCGGCAGCGGGATCGGCGGACTCACCGCCGCCCTGGCCCTGCACCGGTCCGGGTGGCAGGTCACCGTGCTCGAACGCGCGGACTCCCTGGAGCCGGTCGGAGCCGGCATCGCCCTCGCCCCCAACGGCCAGCGTGCGCTCGACGTCGTCGGGCTCGGCGACGAGATCAGGTCCCTGGCCGCCTGGCAGGGCGAGGGCGGGATGCGCGCGCCGTCCGGCCGCTGGCTCGCGCGCACCGACGCCGCCGCCGCCGCCGAACGGTTCGGCGGCCCGCTCGTCCTCGTGCACCGGTCCGTCCTCGTCGACCGCATCGCCGCCCGGCTCCCCGCCTCCGCCGTCCGCACCGGCTGCCCGGCCCGCCTGACCGATCCGGGCACGGCGGGCGGCGCCCCCGCCGTCGTCTCCACGCCGAACGGGACGATCGAGGCCGAACTCGTCGTCGGCGCCGACGGCATCCACTCCGCCGTACGGACCGCGCTCTTCCCGGACGCCCCCGGCCCCTCGTACGCCGGCTTCACCACCTGGCGCGTCGTCGTCCCGGCCCCGGAGCGCCCCTTCCCGCCGCACGAGACCTGGGGTCGCGGCGCTCTCTGGGGAACCCAGCCGCTCAAGGACGGCCGGATCTACGCCTACGCGGCGGCGACCGCCCCCGCCGGAGCACGGGCCGAGGACGACGAAAAGGCCGAACTCCTGCGCCGCTTCGGCGACTGGCACGACCCGGTCCCGCGGATCATCGCGGCCACCGCACCGGGGGAGATCCTGCGCAACGACGTGTACCGGATGGACCGTCCGCTGCCCGCCTTCCACCGGGGCCGCACCGTGCTGCTCGGGGACTGCGCCCACGCGATGGCCCCCACCCTCGGCCAGGGCGGCAACCAGGCCATCGAGGACGGCATCGTGCTCGCCCACCACGCGGCTCCCGGCCGGGACCTGGGCGCGGGTCTCGCCGCGTACACCGCCGACCGGCTGCCGCGTACCGCCGCCGTCGTGCGCAAGGCCGACCGCGTCTCCCGGCTCATGAGCCTCAGCGGCGCCCCGGCCGTCGCCGTGCGCGACTTCCTGATGTCGGCCGCCTCCCGCCTCGGCCCCGGCCTCGTCCTGCGCACCTTCGACGGGATCGCCGACTGGCGGCCGCCGGGGGACACGTATGCTGCCGGGACGACGACGGACGCGCCCGCGGCGTAGCGGCCGGGCCCTCCCGACGCTCGCGGCGCACGGCGCTGACCAGCGAGAGGAAGACCCTGTGAAGGTCGGCTGCATCGGGCTCGGGGACATCGCGCAGAAGGCGTACCTGCCGGTGCTCGGCGCTCTGCCGGGCATCGAACTCCACCTGCAGACCCGCACCCCGGCCACCCTGGCCTCGGTCGCCGCCACCCACCGCATTCCGGCGGAACGCTGCCACCTGGACCTGGACTCACTGCTCGCCCGGGGGCTCGACGCCGCGTTCGTGCACGCCTCGACCGCCGCCCACCCCGAGATCGTCGGCCGGCTGCTCGAAGCGGGCGTCGCCACGTACGTCGACAAGCCGCTCGCCTACACGCTGGAGGAGTCCGCGCGCCTGGTCGAGCTCGCCGAGGCGCGCGGCACCGGTCTCGCCGTCGGGTTCAACCGCCGGCTGGCGCCGGGGTACGCCCAGTGCGCGGAGCACCCGCGCGAGCTGATCCTCATGCAGAAGAACCGGGTCGGGCTCCCCGAGGATCCCCGGACCATGGTCTTCGACGACTTCATCCATGTCGTGGACACCCTGCGCTTCCTGGTGCCCGGCCCCGTCGAGCGCACCGTGGTGAGCGGCAGGCTCGTCGACGGACTGCTGCACCACGTCGTGCTCCAGCTGTCCGGCGAGGGCTTCACCGCCATCGGCGCGATGAACCGGCTCAGCGGCTCGACCGAGGAGCGGCTGGAGGTCTCCGGCCAGGACTCCAAGCGGGAGGTGCTGAACCTCGCGGAGATCATCGACCACAAGGGGCAGCCGAGCGTGCGGAGGCGCGGCGACTGGGTGCCGGTGGCCCGTCAGCGCGGCATCGAGCAGAGCGTGCTGGCGTTCCTGGACGCCGTGCGCGAGGGCCGTCCGCTGAGCGCCCGCGACGCCCTGGAGACCCACGAACTGTGCGAACGGGTCCTGCGCGGGCTCGACGCCGCGTAGCCCACGGCCCGCTATACCGCTGCCGCTTCCGCCGGCCGTGTACGCCTCCGGGAGCGCGCGGCCCGGACGCCCACCGAGGCGCAGTACACGGCCAGCACGCCGAGCGCCCCGTACACCGGCCAGTCGCCCAGCCGTACGTACAGCGTCGTGCCCCGGGCCAGCGGCACCCCGTAGACGGCGGTGCCGCTGGTGTCCGTGCCGAGCCGGGACCCGACCGCCTCACCGTGCGGCCCGTACACCGCGCTCACCCCCGTGAGGGTGGCGTGCACCATCGGGCGTCCGCTCTCCGCCGCCCGCAGAGCGCCGAGCGAGGCGTGCTGGGCGGGCGCCCAGCCGTGCTGGAACGACGACGTGGACGACTGGGCGATCAGCAGCCCGGCGCCGTCCCGGACCAGCCGCCTGCTCATGTCGGGGAACGCGGACTCGAAGCAGACCAGGGGGCCGATGCGCAGCCCGTCCGCGCCGGGCACCCGCATCGTGACCGGGCCGGTGCCGCGCAGCCGGTCCTCGCCCGCCGCCCGGCCCATCGAGGTCGCCCAGCTCAGCACCGACCGGGCCGGGATGTACTCGCCGAACGGCACCAGCCGCATCTTGTCGTACCGGTCCCCGGTGAGTCCGTCCGGCCCGACCAGCACGGCGCTCTTGAAGATGCCGGTCCGCCCCGCCCCGTCGGTCTGCCGGGCGTCCACGTTGACCAGGACGTCCGCGCCCACCGTCCGCGACAGCGCCGCGAGCCGGGCCGTGATGTCGGGCCGCCGGGCCGGATCGACGCCGACACTGCTCTCGCCCCACACCACCAGGTCCACGTCCCGCCCGGCCAGCGACCGCGTCAGCTTCTCGCTGAGGTCGAACCTGCGCTGGATGCTGCCCGGCCCGTCCACGATCCCGGGCTGCACGACGGCCACCCTGGCCGTGCCGGTCCGCTCCGGCTGTGGCGCCCACATCCAGGCGGCCCCGACCACGAGCGCCCCCACCAGCAGCGACACCGCGGCGGCGGCCCGCGCGGCGGAGTGCACCAGCAGCACGGTGAGCGCGGTGTTCACCGCCACCACCAGCAGGCTCACCAGCCACACCCCGCCCACCGACGCCAGCCGCAGAGCCGGCTCCACCTGCCACTGGCTCGCCCCGAGCAGCCCCCAGGGACCGCCCAGCGCCTCCCAGGACCGGACCAGCTCGATCATCAGCCAGCCGCACGGAATCACGACCACCGCCGCCACCGCGGACCACCCGCTCACCGGCCCGCGCAGCAGCCGGCCCACGAGCACCCCCCACGGCGCCCACAGCAGACCGAGCAGCGCCGCGAGGACCACGATGAACACATGCAGACTCGGCATCAGCCAGTGGTGCACGGCGATCATGTAGCCGGTCCCGCCCAGCCACGCGTCCCGCGCCGCCGCCCGCCCCGTACCGGCCGACCGGATCAGCAGCAGCAGCGGGACCAGGCAGACACAGGCGAACCACCACAGCGAAGGCGCGGGGAAGGCGAGCGCCGGCAGCGCACCGGCCACCAGCGCGGCGGCCGTGCGCCCCGCTGTCCGGTCCAGCATCCGTGCGCCCCGCTCGCGCCACCCGGCCCCTGACCCCATGCCGCGCCTCCTCGCCCCACCCGCAGGCAGGTCCGTCCGCCATCCGATCCCGCTCTTCTGCCCAGTGTGGGGCAGCGGACGCGGCCCGTCCGTCAGCAGGGGACCACGGCCACCGGGCCCATGGCGTGCGTGAGCGTCGTGTGGGCCACCGGCGAGAGTCCTAGCCCCAGCGACTCACCGCCCCGCCGCCGCCCGACGACGGTCAGCGACGCCGTGGCGGACGCGGTGACCAGGGTGCGCGTCGCGGAACCGTTGACCGGCTCCTTCATCACCTCTACCTGCGGATACGCGGTGCGCCAGCCGGCGGTCAGCTCGGCCAGTGACCGCTCGGCCGCGTCCGCCGCCGCGTCCCGGTCGAAGACGGGCCCGCCGGACAGCATCGACGAGAACATCGTCCAGCCGTGCACGATCCGCAGCCGCGCACCCGGGTGCGCCGCCGCCGTCGCGAAGGCGAAGTCCAGCACCCCTTCGCTGCTCTCGTCGGCGGCCACTCCGGCCACGATGTCCGGAAAGACCTCGCCCGTGCCGTTGCCGGGCTTCTCCTCGTCCCGGCCGCCGTGGACGATCACCACGGGGCACTTCGCCATCGAGGCCGTCGCCAGGCTGTTGGACCCCAGCATCAGGGAGCGGAACCCGCCGAGCCCCCGCGAACCGAGCACCACCAGCGAGGCGTCCCGGCTCAGCGAGACGAGCGCCGCCGACGGGAAGTCGAGCGGTGCGAGAGTCGAGGGCCGCAGCCCCGGGGCGGTCTCCGCGACCCGGTGCACGGCCGAGGCCAGCAGCTCGCCGGCCTCCCGCTCCTGCGCCTCCTGGTCGGTGCGCCGGGACAGTTGCCGGACGTGCACGATCAGCAGGGGCAGACCTCGTGCGACCGCCTCGCGCGCCGCCCAGTCCAGCGCGTCCATGCTGTGCGAGGAGCCGTCGACCGCCGCGATCACGGGAAGCTCGGTGCCGCTCATGGGTTCCTCTCCGCCGGTCCGGACCTGCTCCGTACGCTACGGCCGTCCGGACGCGGATGCCGAGGTGGGAGCGGCCGTCCGGGCCCCGGCACGGCATACCGCCGCACGTCGTAGTACCTGTGGGCCGGGCCGCCTATGCTCGCGGGATGGAGCAGAGCGAAGTGGTGAAGCGTGTGGTCGGCATCCTCACCGAGGCGGGGGAGATGCGCCGGCTGCTGGAGGAGAACCCCGACCGCGAGGACGCCGACACCGATTCGACCGTGGTGACCGCGCTTCTCAACGAGACGATGCCACGGATCGCCATCCCGGAGGACGCCACCGTCGAGGACGTGGTGGTCCTCGTCGGCCGTGAGGTCGGCGGCGCGGTCGAGCAGCTCGTCGGGGCGTTCACCCTGGCGTTCGCGATGCTGGCCCAGGTGCACGACTCCGGGCAGACGGACGTCACCTCGGCGGACGTGCTGCAGGACCTCGCCCTGCGCGCCGAGCAGTTCGGCGCCGAGGGCCCCGGCGACGCGGAGATCTGACGCGGTGCGCCGCCCCCGGCGTGACCGGCGGCGGCACACGCGCGGAGGTCAGCCCGCGGACTCGCCCGCGTGCGGGCTCAGCGCACCCGCGCCGACCAGGGCGAAGAGCACGATGCCCAGGACGATCCGGTAGATCACGAACGGCATGAAGCTCTTCGTCGTAATGAACTTCATGAACCACGCGATGACCGCGTACCCCACACCGAACGCGATGAAGGTCGCGAAGACGGTCGGGCCCCACGACACATGCCCCTCGCCCGCGTCCTTCAGCTCGAAGACGCCCGAGGCGAGCACCGCGGGAACCGCGAGCAGGAACGAGTAACGCGCCGCCGCCTCCCGGGTGTAGCCCATCAGCAGACCACCGCTGATGGTGGCGCCGGAGCGCGAGACGCCGGGAATCAGGGCCATCGCCTGGCAGCAGCCGTAGATCAGGCCGTCCTTGACGCCCAGTTCGCGCAGCGTCTTGCGCTGCTTGCCCGCGCGGTGCCTGCCGCCCGTCTCGTCGCGGGCGGCCAGCCGGTCCGCGATGCCGAGCACGATGCCCATCACGATCAGGGTGGTCGCGATCAGCCGCAGATCACGGAAGGGCCCCTCGATCTGGTCCTTGAACGTGACACCGAGCACACCGATCGGGATCGAGCCGATGATGACCAGCCAGCCCATCTGGGCGTCGTGGTCGCCGCGCATCGAACGGTCCGTCAGCGACCTGAACCACGCCGAGACGATCCGGGCGATGTCCTTGCGGAAGTAGATGAGGACCGCGGCCTCCGTACCGATCTGGGTGATCGCGGTGAACGCCGCACCCGGGTCGGTCCAGCCGGCGAACGCCGCGGTGAGCCGCAGGTGCGCGCTGGAGGAGATCGGCAGGAACTCGGTCAGTCCCTGGACGAGGCCGAGGACGAACGATTCGAACCAGCTCATGGGGCTTGGGCCATCCCGGATTGCTCATGCGGCGGCCGACGGCGTCGGCCGTCGGCGGCGTGCGGATTGCGGTCGTGGCGAGGACAGGGCCGCGCGGGGCCCCGGCTCGTCTTCGGTCGCGGGCAGCGTATCGCCCCCGGGTGAACAGCCGGCCACACCCCCCGCGCGCCCCGGCCGGTCGCGGTCCTCAGACCCCCAGGCGGTGACGGCGGCGCCAGGCGACCACGGCCGCACCGGCCCCCGTGAGCACGATGAAGCCCATCGCCGCGAGGAAGGCGGGGGAGGTCGGCGAGGACGCCTCGCTGCCCGCCACGACGTACGCGGCCGTGTTCGGGACCGAGCCCAGCCCCGTCGCCACCAGGAACGGCGGATAGCCCATGCGGGAGACGGCGGCACAGTAGTTGGCGGCGGCGAATGGCACCCCGGGGAAGAGCCGCAGCGCCAGCATCGAGCGGAAGCCGTGCCGGCTCAGCTGACCGTCCGCCGCCCTCAGCCACCGCCCCCGCACCAGGGTGCGCAACGCGTCCTGGCCCAGGACCCGGCCGAGCATGAAGGAGATCCCCGCGCCGAGCACCGTACCGCCGAGCGCCGCGGCGAGACCGGCCTGCACACCGAACAGCGCGCCCGCCGCGAGGTTCAGCAGGGGGCGCGGCACGAACGCCACCGTGCAGACGCCGTACGCCAGCCCGAACACCACGGCCGCCGTGGAGCCGCCGCTCAGCTGCCCGAGTCTTCCGGAAGTCAGCAGCTGCTGCGGCTCCAGCAGCAGCATCGCCGTCGCGGCGGCCACCAGCACGGCGACGAGCAGCGAGAGCCGGGACCACGGCGAGAGCAGCACGCGCGTGCAGCGCACGGCGAGACCGGGGGCGGGCCGGGTGTCGGGGACGACGTCGAGCATTCGGGGAGAGTAACCGACAAAGGTGTGTGATCGCCGTAATGCGCCCCTGCCCGGCCTCCGGCGGCCCGTGCCCAATCCCCGTACGGTCCGCCGTAATTCGCTCGACGGGCCGACGGGCCGTCGGAGATGATCGGGCCATGTTCCGGTACGCCTTCCTCGCAGCGCCGTCCGCAGTCGCGGACGCGCCGGAGGCTGCCGTGAACACCCTCGCAGCAGGTGGCGCCGCAGCGCCCACCGCTGCCGCAGCGCCCTTCGGCGGCGCCCGAAGCTGACCCTCCCCCGACTGTCCGGCGGACCCCGCGAGGGGAGGGTCGGCCGGGCCCCGGGGTCCTCACGTCACGCTTCGCATCCCAAGGAATGAACCCATGCCCAAGACGGCATACGTGCGCACCAAGCCGCACCTCAACATCGGCACCATGGGCCATGTCGACCACGGCAAGACGACCCTGACCGCCGCCATCACCAAGGTGCTCAGCGACCGCGGCACCGGCACCTTCGTCCCCTTCGACCGCATCGACCGCGCGCCCGAGGAGGCGCAGCGCGGCATCACCATCAACATCGCGCACGTCGAGTACGAGACCGGCACCCGGCACTACGCACACGTCGACATGCCGGGCCACGCCGACTACATCAAGAACATGGTCACGGGCGCCGCCCAGCTCGACGGGGCGATCCTCGTCGTCTCCGCGCTGGACGGGATCATGCCGCAGACCGCCGAGCATGTGCTGCTCGCCCGTCAGGTGGGCGTCGACCACATCGTGGTGGCGCTCAACAAGGCGGACGCGGGTGACCCCGAGCTGACCGACCTGGTCGAGCTGGAGGTGCGCGAGCTGCTGTCCGCGCACGGCTACGGCGGCGACACCGTGCCCGTCGTACGGGTGTCGGGGCTGCGGGCGCTGGAGGGCGACCCGCGCTGGACCGGTGCCGTGGAGGCGCTGCTCGACGCGGTCGACACATACGTACCGATGCCGGTGCGCTACACCGACGCGCCGTTCCTGCTGCCGGTGGAGAACGTCCTGACCATCACCGGCCGGGGCACGGTCGTCACCGGCGCCGTGGAGCGCGGCACGGTCCGGGTCGGTGACCGGGTGACGGTCCTCGGCGCGGACACCGAGACGGTCGTCACCGGCCTGGAGACCTTCGGCAAGCCGATGGAGTCCGCCGAGGCCGGCGACAACGTGGCGCTGCTGCTGCGCGGCGTCGAGCGCGACCGGGTGCGCCGCGGTCATGTCGTCGCGGCGCCGGGCAGCGTCACCCCGAGCCGGCGCTTCACCGCGCGGGTGTACGTCCTGTCGGGGCGCGAGGGCGGCCGCACCACCCCGGTCGCCACCGGGTACCGGCCGCAGTTCTACATCCGCACGGCCGACGTGGTCGGCGATGTGGACCTCGGTGAGGCGGGGGTCGCGCGGCCCGGGGACACGGTCACCATGACCGTCGAGCTGGGCCGGGACATCCCGCTGGAGCCGGGTCTCGGCTTCGCGATCCGCGAGGGCGGCCGCACGGTCGGCGCGGGCACGGTCACGGAGCTGCTCTGAGCCCTGCGAGGACGGTGGGCCCGCCTCCCCGGACTCTCCGGGGAGGCGGGCCCACCGCACAATGGGGGAGTGAACGAGTCGATACCCGTCATCCGCGATGTGGACCACGGCACCGCACGGCTGCTCCCGGACGTGGACCGGGAGCGGGCCTGGCTGCTGACGGTCGACGGCGCACCGCAGTCCTATGTCGACCTGGACGCGCCCGAGCACCTGGAGTTCGAGTACGCGCGACGGCTCGGCCATGTCGTGGACTGCGCGGCGGACCCGGGCGAGCCGCTGGACGTCCTGCACCTGGGCGGCGGCGGTCTCACCCTGCCCCGTTATGTCGCGGCCACCCGCCCTGATTCCCGGCAGGAGGTGGTGGACGCGGACCGCGGTCTCCTCGACCTCGTCGCGGAGCACCTGCCGCTGCCCGAGCGCGGCGGCATCACCGTGCACGCGGCGGACGCCCGCGCCCGGCTGGAGGAGACGGTGCCCGGCTCGCTGGACCTGCTGATCGCGGACGTCTTCGGCGGGTCGCGTGTGCCCGCCCACCTCACCACCGTCCCGTACGCGCGGGCGGCGGCGCGGGCGCTGCGCCCGGACGGGATCTACGCCGCCAACCTCGCGGACGGGCCGCCGTTCGGTTTCCTGCGCTCGCAGCTGGCCACCTTCGCGGCCGTCTTCACCGAGCTGGCGCTGATCGCGGAGCCGGGCGTGCTGCGCGGCCGGCGCTTCGGCAACGTGGTCCTCGTCGCCTCCCGTGCCCCCTTCGACACAGCGGCCCTGGCCCGCCGGTGCGCGGCGGACGCGTTCGCGGCGCGGGTGGAGCACGGGGAGGCGCTGGAGGCGTTCGTCAACGGCGCCCGGCCGGTCGGCGACGAGGACGCGGTCGCCTCACCCGAGCCGCCCGACGGCGCCTTCCGCATCGGCTGACACGGGCGGCACGAGCGGGACGGCGGCCACCTCGACGGACGCGGTCCGGCGGGTCAGGTTGCGTACGTCCGGCACGAAGAGCACCGCGCCCGTGACGAGCACGACCAGCCCCGCGCAGCCCCACAGCGCCTGACCGCGCCCGACCAGCGATTCGACGGGCCCGGCGAGGGCGGTGGCGACCGGCACCATGGCCACCGAGCCGAACCAGTCGTAGGCCGAGACGCGGGAGAGCTTCTCCTCGGGGATCTCCTGGTGCATGGCGGTCATCCAGGAGACGCCGAACACCTCGATCGCCGTACCGCTGACGAACATCACCACGCAGAGCCAGGTCGCGGACAGCGGCACGGCGAGGCCGGCCGACGGCAGGGCCAGCGGGAAGACGCAGAGCGTTCCGGCCAGCAGCAGCCGGCGCGGCTTCCAGCGCATCATCAGCAGTGCCCCGGCCAGGTTGCCGACGCCGAACGCGGCCAGCGCGAAGCCCCAGGGCCGGGCGCCGCCGAGTTCGTCGCGGGCGACCAGCGGACCGTAGACCGCCTCGGCAGCGCCGACGGCGGCGACCACCACGGAGAACTGGGCGACGATCGCCCAGAGCCACGGCCGGCCGGTGAACTCCTTCCAGCCGTCCCGCAGGTCCGCGAGCAGCCCGCCCCCGGGCTCCCGCGCCGGGATGTGGCTGACGTCGAGGAAGGCACGCAGGGCTCCCGCGACCGCGAAGGCGGCGGCGTCCACGGCCAGCACCCAGCCGGGGTCCATCGCCGCGATCATGGCGCCGCCGAGGGCCGCACCGCCGATGGCGGCGCCCTGGGTGGACATCCGGAAGAGCGCGAAGGCACGGCTCGCCTGTTCGCCGCTGACGCTCGACATCAGCATGCCCTCGGCCGCCGGGCTGAAGAAGGCCTGCCCGGTGCCGCACAGCGCGGTGAGCAGCATCATCTGCCACAGCTGGGGGTCGCCGGCCAGGACCAGCAGGGCGAAGAGGCCCTGCGAGACGCAGTTGAGGGTGTTGGCCGCCACCATCACCCGGTGCCGCGGCAGCCGGTCCGCGATCGCCCCGCCGATCAGCAGGAAGAGCACCAGCGGCACCGTCCTGGCGGCGGCGACGAGACCGACGTCACCGCCGTCGCCGCCGGTCTGGAGAACCGCGAACGCCGCCGCGATCAGTGCGCCGTGGGTGCCCAGGGCGGTGATGACCGAGGCGGCGGTGAGCAGCCGGTAGTTGCGCCCTGCCGGGACGGGGCGGGTGGAGCGGGAGGCGGGGGCGGCTGCGTCGGTCACCCAGGGACTATCGCGGCCGCGCCCCCTTTGCGCAAATGAGTTCCCGGACCGGGCTCAGGACTCGCTGTCGGCGTCGGTGATCGGCACGGTGCGCACCGTGCTGAGGATCTTCTCGATCGTCGCGTTGGGCAGCTCGTCGTCGACACCGGCGGCGGCGTACAGCACCCACGAGGCGAACGCGCCCTTGGTGTTCTTGAACGTGAAGGCGTACGTCTTGCCGTCACTGCTGCACTTGGACCGCTTGGTGACGTTGGGCGCGGTCGCGGTGACCAGGCTCCCGGTCAGCCCCGACTTGGTGGTGTACTGCTTGGGCTTGCTGATCTTGATGGTCTTCTTCGGCATGTGCTGCGCGAACGCGGCCCAGGCCCAGGTGCCCGCCTCGTTCCGGGCGTTCACATCGGCGTCCGTGGCGCCCTCGGCGCCCCGGGTGCCGGTGCCGGCCAGGCTGTAGTTGTCGTCGGTGCCGTCCTTGTCGGCGTCGTCGGTGCACCACTTCTTCTTGAGGTCCGCCGGCCCGGTGAACCCGATGAGCGGCAGACCGTCGTTCTTCTTCTCGTCCTCGAAGAAGGACAGCACGCCGGGAGGCGACACCTCCCAGTCGCCCGGCACGTCGAACTGGGTGCCCCACTTGGGGTTCGTCACGACCTTCCAGCCCGCGATCTGCGGCTTGGCCTCGTCGTCGCCGCCGCGCGGGTTGGCCTCGGACGGGGAGGCGGAAACGGACGGCTTGACGGGCGCGGACGACTTCTTGTCGTCGGCGACGTTCTTGCCGTCCTTGTCGTCGTCCTTGTTCAGCACGATGACACCGGTGACCGCGGCGGCGACCACGACCGCGGTCGCCGCGACGATCGCCACGATCGTCGTCTTCTTCTTGTTGTCGCCGCCGGGCTGCGGGTCGCCAGGAGGTCCGGGCACCGCGTACTGCGGAGCCGTTGGCTGCTGGTACGGGTTGGGCTGTCCGTAGCCCCCCTGCCCGCCCTGCTGCGGGTACCCGTAACCGGGCTGCTGCTGTCCCTGCTGCTGGTATCCCGGCTGCTGATAGGGATTCGGCTGCTGGTACCCCGGCTGCTGGTACGGGTTCTGGTTCTGGTCCTGCGGGTTCTGCTCGCCCCCGGGCGGCTGCTGTCCTGGCCACATGGCGAGTAACGATAGAGGTGCCCCGCCCGGCGTGCTACGTCCGCCCCCGTGTGCGAACGGTGAAGGAGGGGCGGCGGCCGGACGGGACGTGGCCGCGAAGGCATGGCCAAAGACTGCTACCCATGAGTAACATCGGTCCATGAGCGCTGAACAGATGACCGCGGGCGAGATGCTCGCCGCGACGGTCCCCATGGTCCGGACCCTCAACCTCGAATTCCTGGAGTCCACCGCCGACCGCGCGGTGGTCCGCATGCCGGACCAGGCCGACTACCACAACCACGTCGGCGGACCGCACGCCGGAGCCATGTTCACGCTGGCGGAGTCGGCGAGCGGCGCGATCGTCATCGCCGCGTTCGGCGACCAGCTGGCCCGCGCCGTGCCGCTCGCGGTGAGCGCCGAGATCGGCTACAAGAAGCTGGCCATGGGGGAGGTCACCGCGACCGCCGTCCTCGGCCGCCCCGCCGCCGAGGTCGTCGCGGAGCTCGACGCGGGCGAGCGCCCCGAGTTCCCGGTGACCGTGGAGATACGCCGCGGGGACGGAGCCGTCACCGGGGAGATGACCGTGGTCTGGACCCTGCGCCCCCACTCCTGACCCGTACGACCCGACGGCCGCCCGGCACCGGACAGGTGCCGGGCGGCCGTTCGCGCTGTCCGCCCCGGTGAAGCTGAGGGTAGGCTTCCCGCGGTGCGCCGATGAGTTGTCCGGCGGGCGACAGGACATCACACGTAAGGAAACGGCGTTGCACATCCAGGAGTGGCTGGAGACCGTCCCCGCGATCAGCGTGTACGTCCTGGTGGGCGTCGTCATCGGACTGGAGAGCCTGGGCATCCCGCTGCCCGGCGAGATCGTCCTGGTCAGCGCGGCGCTGCTGGCCGCGAGCCACGACGGCATCAACCCCTGGATCCTGGGCGCCTGTGCCACGGCGGGCGCCGTGATCGGCGACTCGATCGGCTACGCCATCGGCCGCAAGGGCGGCCGGCCACTGCTGGCCTGGCTCGGCGGCAAGTTCCCCAAGCACTTCGGCGAGAGCCAGATCGCCCTGGCCGAGCGCTCCTTCCAGAAGTGGGGCATGTGGGCGGTGTTCTTCGGCCGCTTCGTCGCGCTGCTGCGCATCTTCGCGGGACCGCTGGCCGGGGTGCTGCACATGCCGTACTGGAAGTTCCTCGTCGCCAACGTGCTGGGCGGGATCGCCTGGGCGGGCGGCACCACGGCCGTCATCTACTCGGTGGGCGTCGTCGCCGAGGCCTGGCTGAAGCGGTTCTCCTACCTCGGCCTGGCCATCGCCGTCCTGATCGGCCTCGCCTCGATGCTGATCATCAAGAACCGCGCCAAGAAGGCCGCCGCCGCGCACTCCGGGGCGGCCGCCGAGCCGGAACCGGGGACCGTGCCGGTCGCCGACTGAGCGGACGGCGTCATTCAGCCGCCGCACGCCTCGCGGTGCGCCTTGGCCAGCTCCACGTAACCCACCGCGTTGAAGCGGACGCCTTCGAGCTCCTCCTCGGTCAGCTGCCGCTTCACCTTCGCGGGGACGCCCGCCACCAGGGAGCCCGGCGGTACCCGCATCCCCTGCGGGACCAGGGCCTGCGCCGCGACCAGCGAGCCCGCGCCGATGTGCGCGCCGTTGAGGACGGTGGCCCCCATGCCGATCAGCACGTCGTCCTCGATGGTGCAGCCGTGCAGGACCGCGTTGTGCCCGACCGAGACCCGCTCGCCGACCGTCACCGTGAAGCCGGGGTCGACGTGCACGCTGCAGTTGTCCTGGATGTTGGAGTCCGCACCGATGACGATGGGGCCGCAGTCCGCGCGCAGCACCGCCTGGTACCAGAGGCTGGAGCCCGCCGCCATCGTGATGTCGCCGATCGCGACCGAGGTCGGCGCGGTGAACGCGTCCGCGTCGATGGACGGCTCCTTGCCGCCCATGCCCATGATCAACGCCTGCTCCGCCATCGCGCGTTCCTCCGTGCTCCGCTGCCGTGGGTCGCGGCGGCCACGGTGGCACCCGGCCGTCCGCCGGGGAAACCGTATGCGACGCACCGCCGTCCCAGGCCTGTTGGGGTGAAGATCACAGGCCGGTGCGGCCGACGGTCCGGTGGGCGCGGACTACCGTGAGCGCGTGCCCAAGAACAGAACCGCGTTCTCCTCGCTGACCGCCTGGCGGCGGCGCGCCCTGTCCGGGGCCGTCCACCGCTGCTGGCGCTGGGCGCGCGAGGCGGGCGCGGTGACCGCCGAGCACCCCGGGGGACTGCGGTTCGCCCGGATCGGCGGGGGCACCCGGCTGGCGTTCCCGCAGGGCACCGTCTTCGGGGAGCCGTGGATCGAACTGGGCGACCACTGCATCATCGGCGAACAGGTCACGCTGACGGCGGGACTCATGCCCGACCTGGATCTCGGCCCCGACCCGATCCTCACCCTGGGCGACGGAGTGGTGCTGGGCCGCGGCAGCCATGTCGTCGCCGACACCACGGTGACCATCGGTGCGGACACGTACTGCGGGCCGTACGTCTACATCACCTCGACCAACCACAGCTACGACGACCCGCACGAGCCGGTCGGCAGGCAGTGGCCGCGGATGGAGCCCGTCTCCATCGGTCCCGGCTGCTGGATCGGGACCGGCGCGGTGATCCTGCCGGGCGCCCGGCTCGGACGCAATGTCGTCGTGGCCGCCGGCGCGGTCGTCCGCGGCGAGGTGCCCGACCGGGCGGTCGTGGCAGGCGCTCCCGCCCGGGTCGTACGCAGCTGGCATCCGGACCGGGGCTGGGAGCCGCCCCTGCGCACACCGGCCCCGGTGCCGATCCCCGCGGACGTCACCCCGGAACAGCTGCGGGCCGTGGCGGAGCTGGAAGAGGGCTAGGGCCTTTCGTTCGGATCAGGCCGGATCAGCTCGCGCGCTGATCCGGATGAAAGACCCTGACCCGGCCCGCGCTCACCCGGTCGCGAGCAGGACCGTGCCCACCAGCGCGAGTCCGGCGCCCGCCGCCTGCACGCCCCGCAGCCGCTCCTTGAGGTACCCGCGCGCGGCCAGGGCGGTGACCACCGGATAGAGCGAGGCCAGTACGGCGGCGACGGTGACCGGGCCGTGCTGCGCGGCCATCGCGTACGTGCCGTTGGCCGCCACGTCCGCGAGGCCGACGAACGCCAGCGCCGGAAGGGCGGCCCGGACCGCCGCCGCGCCTCCGTCCTCGGGCAGCGCCCGGCCGCCGCGCCGCACCGAGACGTACAGCGCCCCGCCGCCCACCGCGATATTGGTCAGTCGCTGTACGAACAGGGCGAGAAACAGCCCGGTCACCGTCGTCGACGCCTGGGCGATCAGCGACATCACGGTCCCGAAGCCGAAGGCGGCCACCAGCGTCAGCAGGATCGCCCGCCGCTGCACCGGCGCCCCGCGCAGCTGCGGGCCGCCCGCCATCACGATGCCCGCGACGGCGACCGCGACCCCGGCGCACTGCAGGAGCCCCGGCCGCTCCCCGGCGATCAGTCCCACACCCACCGGTACGGCCACGCCGAGCGAACCGAGCGGGGAGACCACGCCCATCGGTCCGAGAGCGAGCGCCTTGTAGAAGCAGAGCATCGCCATCGGCCCCACGACTCCCGCCCCGACCGCGAACCAGAGCCGGGGACCCGCCTCGCTCCAGCCGCCCGTGACGGTCACGATCAGCCCCAGCACCGTCGCCGCGATGATCTGCGAGACCACGACCACGGTGAGCGCGGGCGTACGCCGCGTCAGCAGACCGCCCCCGAAGTCGGCCAGTCCCCACAGCAGGCTGGTGGCCAGGGCGAACAACGCGGTCATGGGAGCCTCGCAGTACAGTGCGGTGAACAAGTGGGTGCACTCCACCGTAGTGCAGGATGCTCGACTACGTCATACAGAATATTGGACGGAATGTGACTGACCTCGATCAGCTGACGCAGTCCCTCGCGCGCAACCTCAAGCGCTGGCGCGGTGAGCGCGGCTTCACCCTGGACACGCTGGCGGCCCGCGCGCGAGTCAGCCGGGGCATGATCATCCAGATCGAGCAGGCCCGCACCAACCCGAGCGTCGGCACCACGGTCAAGCTCGCCGACGCGCTCGGCGTCAGCATCACCACGCTGCTCGACTACGAACAGGGCTCCCCGGTCCGCCTGGTCCCCGCCGACCAGGCCGTACGCCTGTGGTCCACCGAGGCGGGCAGCGCCACCACGCTGCTGGTCGGCACGGAGGCCCGCGGCCCCCTCGAACTCTGGTCCTGGCGGCTGATGCCCGGCGACGGCAGCCGGTCGGACCCGCACCCCGAGGGCACGGTGGAACTGCTCCATGTCACCGCCGGCACCCTCACCCTCGTCGTCGACGACACTCCGTACGCCGTGCCCGCCGGCACCTCCGCCACCTTCGAGGCGCACCACCCGCACGCGTACCGCAACGAGGGCACCGAACCGGTCGAACTCACCATGGCCGTCAGCATTCCGCCCGTCAGATGAGACGCCGCACACCCCCGCGCACGCCGCTGTTAGCGTGACGCGCATGCGCGCACCCATCGGCTCCTTCGAGAACGCCAGTCCCGCCGTCGACCGTCAGGACCTGCTCACCGCCCCGGTGGCCGAGGCGGTGCGCACCGGCTGGGGAGGTGTCACCCCCGACCAGGTCCTGCACGTCGACACCGACCCGGAGATCGCCGACACCGCGGTCTTCGTCGCGCACCACGGAGCCGAGCTGCTCGACCACTCGGCGAACTGCGTGGTCCTGTCGGGCAAGCGCGCCGGAGAGGTCACGCTCGGCGCCTGCGTCGTCCTGTCGCACTCCCGCGTCGACGTGAACGGCGTCGCCCGCAAGCACCTCGGCCTGCGCAAGGCGCGCTTCGCCTCGATGGACACGGCCGTCGGCGAGACCGGCATGGAGTACGGCGGCATCACGCCCATCGGGCTCCCGGCCGCCTGGCCGCTGCTGATCGACTCCGCTGTCGTGGACGAGGAGTGGGTCCTGATCGGCAGCGGCTCGCGCCGGGGCAAGCTCATCGTGACCGGCAAGGCGCTGGCCGCGCTGCCGGGCGCCGTGGTGCTCGAAGGCCTGGGCGTGCGGGCCCCCGAAGCGCCCTAACCGAGGCGCGGGATCTCGATGGCCGGGCAGCGATTCATCACCATGTCCAGCCCGGCCGCCCGGGTGCGCTCGTACGCCTTCTCGTCGATCACGCCGAGCTGGAACCAGACGGCTCGCGCACCGATGGCGGCCGCCTCGTCGGCCACCGCACCGGCCAGGTCGCTGTTGACGAAGACGTCCACCACGTCCACCGGGAACGGTATGTCCGCCAGTGAGGCGTACCCCTGCTCGCCGTGCACCCGCTCCGCCTTGGGGTGCACCGGCACCACGCGCTTGCCGAAGCGCTGCAGCACCTCGGCGACTCCGTAGGCCGCGCGGGCACGGTTGCCGGACAGCCCCACCACGGCCCAGGTGTCGCCGGTGTCTTCCAGAATCCTGCGGATCGTCTCCGTGTCTGCGTCCATGGACCGCACAACCGGCGGCCCGCCCCGGCCATTCCCGCGAGGAAGCATAGGGTGGCGGGATGCAGGAGCAGTACCGGACCGTCGCCCGCGCGGGCGTCCACGAGAGCGAGATCAACCGCTCCCGCTTCCTCTGCGCGCTCGCCCCCGCCGCCACCGAGGAGGAGGCGCAAGAGTTCATCGCCCGCGTCCGCAAGGAGCATCCGACCGCCACCCACAACTGCTACGCGTACGTCATCGGCGCCGACGCCTCCGTACAGAAGGCCAGTGACGACGGCGAGCCCGGCGGCACCGCCGGCGTCCCGATGCTCCAGATGCTGACGCGCCGCGAGGTCTGCTACGTCGTCGCCGTCGTCACCCGCTACTACGGCGGCGTGAAGCTGGGCGCCGGCGGACTGATCCGGGCGTACGGGGGAGTGGTCGGCGAGGCGCTCGACGCACTCGGCACCCGCACCCGCCGCCGTTTCCGGCTCGCCACCGTCACGGTCGGCCACCAGCGGGCGGGCCGGCTGGAGAACGAACTGCGGGCCACCGGACGGACCGTGCGCGCGGTCCGGTACGCCGCCGACGTGACCATCGAGATCGGGCTGCCGGACGCCGAGGTCGAGGAGTTCCGCCGCTGGCTGGCCGACGCCACGGCGGGCGAGGCACGCGTGGAACTGGGCGGCGAGGCGTACGACGACGCGTGACCCGGCCCGTCACGGACCCGGCGGGACTTCACGGACGCGCCCTCGGGGCCCCGGCGTGATGGGACACTGTGGGACGTGAGGGCACAGGGGGCGGAGGAAGCGCATGCGGACCGGAGCCGGGTCTTGAGGATTCTGCACACATCGGACTGGCACCTGGGCCGGTCGTTCCACCGGGTCCCCCTGCTCGAAGCGCAGGCCGCCTTCCTCGACCACCTGGTGGCCACCGTCCGCGAGCACAAGGTCGACGCCGTCGTCGTGGCGGGTGACGTGTACGACAGAGCGGTGCCCCCGCTCGGCGCCGTGCAGCTCTTCGACGACGCCCTCCACCGCCTGGCCGACGCCGGGGTGCCCACCGTGATGATCTCCGGCAACCACGACTCGGCCCGCCGGCTCGGTGTCGGCGCCGGGCTCATCGGCCGGGCCGGCATCCACCTGCGCACCGACCCCGCGCACTGCGCCACCCCGGTCGTGCTCAGCGACGCGCACGGCGACGTGGCGTTCTACGGGCTCCCCTACCTGGAACCGGCCCTGGTCAAGGACACCCTGCGGGCCGAGCGCGCCGGGCACAAGGCCGTGCTGACCGCCGCCATGGACCGCGTCCGCGCCGACCTCGCCGCGCGTCCGGAATCCACCCGGTCCGTCGTCCTCGCCCACGCCTTCGTCGCCGGCGGCGAACCCAGCGACAGCGAACGCGACATCACCGTCGGCGGCGTCGCCGCGGTGCCGGCCGGCGTCTTCGACGGCGTCGACTACGTGGCCCTCGGCCACCTCCACGGCAGCCAGGCCGTCACCGACCGCGTTCGGTACTCGGGGTCCCCGCTCGCCTACTCCTTCTCCGAGGCCACCCACCGCAAGACCATGTGGCTCATCGACCTGGACGCCTCGGGCGCCGTCACCGGCGAACGCGTCGACTGCCCGGTGCCGCGCCGCCTCGCCCGGCTGCGCGGCCGGCTCGACGACCTGCTCGACGACCCGGCCCTCGACCGCCACGAGGACGCCTGGGTGGAGGCCACCCTGACCGACCCGGTCCGCCCCGCCGACCCCATGGCCCGGCTCACCGAACGCTTCCCGCACACCCTCGGCCTCGTCTTCGAACCGGACCGGGCACCCGACGACCCGGACATCTCGTACGCCCGCCGCCTGCGCGGCCGCGACGACCAGAGCATCGCGGAGGACTTCGTGGCCCACGTGCGCGGCGGCTGCGGGACCGACGCACAGGAACGGGCGGTGCTGCGCGGCGCCTTCGACCACGTGCGGGTCGACGACGGCGTCCGCGAGGTGAACCGGTGAGGCTCCACACCCTCCGCATCACCGCGTTCGGCCCCTTCGGCGCCACCGAGGAGATCGATTTCGACGCGCTCTCCTCCGCCGGCCTCTTCCTGCTGCACGGACCGACCGGCGCCGGGAAGACCTCCGTCCTGGACGCCGTCTGCTACGCCCTGTACGGGGCGGTCCCCGGCGCCCGGCAGAGCCCCGGCACCTCGCTGCGCAGCGACCACGCCCCGCCGGACCTGCCGACCGAGGTGCAACTCGACCTCACCGTCGGCGGGCGCAGGCTGGAGATCACCCGGCGCCCCGCCCAGCCCCGCCCCAAGAAGCGCGGCGGCGGCCACACCACGGAGAAAGCGCAGAGTTGGCTGCGCGCGTACCACCCCGACGACGGCTGGCGGGCGCTGAGCCGGTCGCACCAGGAGATCGGTGAGGAGATCACCCAGCTCGTCGGAATGAGCCGGGAGCAGTTCTGCCAGGTGGTGCTGCTGCCGCAGGGCGACTTCGCACGCTTCCTGCGCGCCGATGCCGAGGCCCGCGGCCGGCTTCTCGGCCGGCTCTTCGACACCCGCCGATTCGCGGCCGTCGAGGACCGCCTGGCCGAGCTGCGCCGGACGGCCGAGGCGCAGGTCAAGGCCGGTGACGACCAGATCCTCGGGCTCGCCCAGCGCATCGCCCAGGCTGCGGGCTCCGCCGCGCGCGAGCTCGGCCTGCCCGACGCCCAGCCGGGCGACCCCGGCCTCGCGGACGCGGTCCTCGGCTGGGCCGCGACCGCCCGCAGCGGCGCCCGCGAACGGCTCGACATCGCCGCGTCGGTCCTGGCCACGGCCGAGCACCGGCACGCCGGCGCCCACCGCGCCCTGGACACCGAACGGGAACTCGCCGCGCTCCAGGAGCGGTACGCCGAAACCCGGCGCCGGGCCGATGCCGTGGAGACCGGCCGCGCCGCGCACGAGGACGCGCTCGAACGCCTCGCGCGCGCCCGCAAGGCGGACCTCGTGGCCCCGGCGCTGGAGCTGCGCGAGGCGGCGGAGCGCGCCTGCCGGCAGGCGCGCGAGGCCCGGGACAGCGCCCGGGACCGGCTGCCGGAGACCCTGGCCGACGCGGGCGCCGAACAGCTGGCGGGCCTGGAACACCGGCTCCGCGAGGAACGGGGCGGCCTCGAATCCGCGCGCCGCGCCGAGCGGCGCAGTGCCGAGATCGACGACGAGCGGGCCGCCCTGGAGCGCCAGGCCGGGGCCGACGACGCACTGGTCCGTGACACCGAGGGCTGGCTGGCCGGCTGGGAGACCACCCGACAGCACCTTCAGGCCCGACTCGACGCGGCGCTGGAGGCAGCGACCCGTACCGAACTGCTGGCCAGGCGCCTCGATCCGGCCCGCCGCCGCCTCGACGCGGCCCGCCGCCGCGACGCGCTGGCCGCGCAGGCGACCGCCGCCGAGCAGCGGCTCACCGACGCCCGCGCACACGCGCTCGACACCCATGAGCACTGGCTCGACCTGCGCGAGCGCCGGCTGCGCGGCATCGCGGCGGAACTCGCCGGGCAGCTGGCCGCCGGTGAGCCCTGCGCGGTCTGCGGCGCGACGGAGCACCCGGCCCCGGCCCGCGCCGGCGACGGCCATGTCGACCGGGCGACGGAGGAGGCGGCCGAACGCACGCACCGCGCCGCGGAGCAGGCCCGCGCGGACGCCGAGCAGGCCCTCGCGGTGGTCCGCGAACGCCACGCGACGGCTCGCGCGGAGGCGGCGGGGGCCGTCGGAACGGCGGACAGCGGGACGGACCCGGGGCCCGTCGGAACGGCGGACAGCGGGACGGACCCGGCCGACGCCACCGGCTCCTCCACGGCCGCCACCGGTGCGGCGACGGATCCGGACGCCACCGGGCAGGCCGGCGACGTGGTCTCCGCCCCCGTCGGGGCAGGGGACAGCGCCGATTCCGGAGTGGCTCCGACCGTCGCCGCGCTCGCCGCCCTCGTCGACGCCCTGGCCGGCGAGCACGCGGAGGCGTACCGGACCGCCGCCGGGGCGCACGCCGCGCGGGAGGCGCTGGCGGCGGCCGAGCGTGAGCAGCGCCGGCGCGCCGAGGACCGGCAGCGGGCCGAGCAGCGCGCCGCCGCCCGCACCTCGCGGCGCGAGTCGCTGGACGCCGAACGGGCCGCGCTCGACGAGGTCCTGGACCGGGCACGCGGCGGGTACGCGAGCGTCGCCGAGCACGCCGCCGTCCTGCAGCGACGGGTCGACCTGCTGGTCGGGGCGGCCGGTGCGGTGCGCGAGGAGGAGAGCGCGGCGGCACGGCTCAAGGAGGCCGACGACCGGCTCGCGGACGCCGCGTTCCGGGCCGGTTTCGAGACCCCGGAGGCCGCCGCCGCGACGCTGCTCGACGACGCGGGGCAGCGTACGCTCCAGCACCGGATCGACGCCTGGCAGGCCGAGGCGGCGGCGGTCGCGGACCGGCTGGCCGAGACCGCGGCCCGGGACGCCGCCGCGCGTCCGGCCGCCGCCCCGGACGCGGCGCGGGAGGCGTTCGACCGGGCCGAGCGCGCGCTGCGGGAGGCCGCGGCCGGACTCGACGCCGCCCGGGAACGCTGCGCCGAGCTCGCCAGGCTCTCGCGCCGGGTGGCGGACGAGGTGCGCGCGCTGGGGCCGGTGCGCGAGGAGTACGAACGGGTCGCCCGGCTCGCCGGGCTCACCGCCGGCACCTCGGCGGACAACGCGCGCAAAATGCGGCTGGAGTCGTACGTACTGGCCGCCCGGCTGGAACAGGTCGCGGCGGCGGCCACCGCCCGGCTGAGCCGTATGTCGGCGGGGCGCTACCAGCTCGTCCACTCCGACGCCCGTACCGGCGCCCGCAGATCGGGGCTCGGCCTGCACGTCATCGACGCCTGGACCGGCCGGGAGCGCGACACGGCCACGCTCTCCGGCGGCGAGACCTTCTTCGCCTCGCTCGCCCTGGCGCTCGGCCTCGCCGACGTCGTCACCGACGAGGCGGGCGGCGTACGCCTCGACACCCTGTTCATCGACGAGGGGTTCGGCAGCCTCGACGACCAGACGCTCGACGAAGTGCTCGATGTGCTGGACTCGCTGCGGGAACGGGACCGCAGCGTGGGCATCGTCAGCCACGTCGCGGATCTGCGCCGTCGCATCCCCGCCCAGCTCCAGGTGGTGAAGGAACGGCACGGATCGGCCGTGCGCCTCCGGGCGGGGGCCAACGGGCTCAGCGACTGATGGCGCGCCCCGGCAGGGGCGAGGAGTAGACGACGCTGGTGGTGACGGACCCGAGCGCGCCGATCTTCCCGGAGACGCTCTCCAGATGGCTCATGGAGCGGGCCGTCACCTTCAGTACGAAGCAGTCGTCGCCGGTGACGTGATGGGCCTCCACGACCTCCGGCGTGGTCTCCAACAGGTCGTGGAACGGCTTGTAGTTGCCGTTCGGATACCGCAGCCGTACGAAGGCGAGGATCGGCAGCCCGAGCCGTTCCGGATCGACCACGGCCGCGTACCCGCTGATGACCCCGGCCTCCTCCAGCCGGCGGACCCGCTCGGTCACGGCACTCGGCGACATGGCCACCGCACGCGCGAGCTCCGCGAACGAGGCCCGGCCCTCCCGCTGCAGCACGTCGAGAATGCGCCAGTCGGTGGCGTCCGGGGAATAGTCGCTCATGGGGAAAGGGAACCGTGGAATCCCCGGCGGATCAACCCGGGTGCCGGGGATCCCGCCTTCCGGGCCGGGCCGGGCGATCATAGGTTTTCAAGCATGAGTCCTCAGCCCGGCGCCCTCGCCGACCACCCCGTCCTGCGCGTTCCGCCGGCCGCCCCGGCCGACGCCGTCGACTACTTCGGCGCCTCGCTCGCCTTCCACGCCGACGTCTCGGACGTCGCGGCGGCCCTCGCCGCCGGCGGCGACCCCGGCTTCGTCCTGCTCGACTCCCGGTCCACCGAGTCCTGGGACCAGGGACACATCCCGGGCGCGCTCCACCTGCCGACCGCGCTCATCGCCGAGCAGGCGCCCCGGCTCCTCGACCCGGCCGTGCCGGTGGTCACGTACTGCTGGGGCCCCGGCTGCAACGGCGCCACCCGCGCCGCCCTCGCCCTGGCCGGACTCGGCTACCGGGTCAAGGAGATGCTGGGCGGCTTCGAGTACTGGGCGCGCGAGGGCTTCCCGTACGAGACCTGGCAGGGCGAGGAGCGGCGCGCGGCCGACCCGCTCACCGCGCCGGCCGGCACCGACGACTGCGGTTGCTGACGACCGCCGGTCCCCGGACACACCGTCCGGGGACCGGCAGCCGAGGGGCTCAGAGCTTCGACAGCTCGTCGACCAGATCGTCCAGGCCCAGCGGACCCTGGGACAGGGCCGCCATGTGCCACGCCTTGAGGTCGAAGGCGTCGCCGTGCGCGGTCCGGGCGTTCTCCCGGCCCAGCAGCCAGGCGCGTTCACCGAGCTTGTAGCCGATCGCCTGGCCCGGCATCGACAGGTAGCGGGTCAGCTCGCTCTCCACGAAGTCGGCGGGCCTGCCGCTGTGGTTGCCGAAGAACTCCTGGGCCAGCTCCGGCGTCCACCGCTCACCCGGGTGGAACGGCGAATCGGCCGGGATCTCCAGACCCACGTGCATGCCGATGTCCACGATCACCCGGCAGGCACGCATCATCTGCGCGTCCAGGTAGCCGAGCCGGCGCTCCGCGTCGGGCAGGAAGCCCAGCTCGTCCATCAGCCGCTCCGCGTACAGCGCCCAGCCCTCGGCGTTGGCGCTGACGATGCCGATGGACGCCTGGTAGCGCGACAGGCTCTCCGCCACGTGCGCCCACTGGGCGAGCTGGAGGTGATGACCGGGAACGCCCTCGTGGTACCAGGTGGACACCAGGTCGTACACCGGGAAGCGGGTCTCG
The DNA here is from genome assembly GCA_036226585.1 of Streptomyces sp. NBC_00708. GTDB lineage: Bacteria > Actinomycetota > Actinomycetes > Streptomycetales > Streptomycetaceae > Streptomyces. Next base: position 844,442 of record CP108997.1, on the reverse strand, counting down.
CCCATCGTCGGCAGCCAGGTGCGCCCGGGGCGGGAGAAGTCCTCGGAGGGGCCCGTGTAGTACGGAGCGGCCGCGCCGCCGGGCGGGGCGATCCGGGACTCCACCCGGCGGACCCGCTCGGCCAGCTCGAAGTGCGTCCCGTCCAGTGCGTCGATCGCCTCGTCCATCAGGCCCTGCAGCCACGCCTGGACCTCGTCGACGCCCTCGATGTGCTTGCCGTGCACATCGAGATGGGCCAGCGCCTCCCAGGGACCCGCGCCCGGCAGCACCTTCTCGGCCTCGGTCTTCATCTCGGCCAGCAGCCGGTGGTATTCGGACCAGCCGTACGCGTACGCCTCGTCGAGATCGAGGTCGGTGCCGTTGAAGTAGCGCGACCAGCGGGCGTACCGCTCACGGCCCACCGTGTCCGGCTCGCCCTCGACCGCGGGCGCGTACACCTCGCGCATCCAGCGCCGCAGCTCGTCCAGGGCGCCGGCGGCCTGCGCGGCGGCCTCGTCCAGCTCCGTGCGCAGGGCGTCCGGGCCGGCGGCGGCGAAGTCCTGGAAGAAGCCCTTCGTGCCGTCCCCGACCCACTCGTCGAGCTGGCCGACGAAGGTGGCGGTGGCGCGCGGGCCGCCGTAGAGCTTGCGCTCCAGGCCGAGCGCCAGGGACTCCTGGTAACCGGCGAGCGCCGCCGGGACCGCCCGCAGCCGCTCGACGACGGCCGCCCAGTCCTCGTCCGTCTCGGTGGGCGTCACCGTGAACACCTCACGGATCGAGTGGGCCGGGGAGTGCAGGTTGGAAACGGCGCGCAGCGCCTCATCGGCCTCGTGCACGGCCAGCTCGGCCGTCAGGCGTTCCCGCAGCAGCCGGCCGCAGCGGCGCTCGGCGTCCTCGGCCGCACCGGGCAGCTGCTCCGCGCGGTCGAGCCGCGCGAGGGTGTCCCGCGCCAGCGCGGCCAGCTGCTCCTGGCCGGCGGGGGAGAAATCGGGAAGGCGGCGCGAGCTTGCCGCGACACCGAGGTAGGTGCCGGAAATGGGGTCGAGTTCGATGAACGCGTCGACGTAGGCGTCGGCGACCTGGCGGGGCAGCGCGCTGCTGGAAGAGTCTGACATGGGGCCATCCTCGTACGTGCGGGGGCCCCGCGTCACTATCAATCGGCGGGACGGACCTGACCCGGAACCGGGACCGCTGCCGCCCCCGGCACGGGCGGCAGCAGCGGACCGCACTCCCACTGCTGGTAGATCAGCCGCGTCTCCACCCGGGCCACCTCCCGTCGCGAGGTGAACTCGTCGAGCACGAGCCGCTGGAGATCCGCCGTGTCCGCCACGGCCACATGCACCAGATAGTCGTCCGGGCCGGTCAGATGGAACAGGGCACGTGACTCCGGCAGTGACCTGATCCGTTCGACGAACGGCCCGATCAGCTCCCGGCGGTGCGGACGCACCTGTACGGAGAGCAGCGCTTCGAGGCCCCGGCCGAGCCGTGCCGGGTCGAGGCGCAGCTGGTGCCCGAGGATGACGCCGGTGCGGCGCAGCCGGGTCACCCGGTCCAGACAGGTCGAGGGGGCGACACCGACCTCGGCCGCCAGCTCCCGGTACGTGGTCCGGGCGTCGTTCTGCAACAGCCGCAGAATGTGCAGATCGACCGTGTCGAGAGCGACGGAATCAGTCATTCGCCGAACGTAGCACGGGCTTTCGGCCGCCCGGTCCGGTGAGCGTTCAGAGTGCGAGCATGGACACCGAATCCGCGCTGCCGCCCTCGACGACAACCCCGTCCAGGGCGCTCGCCACCGAAGCCGTGCACGCCGGACGCGACGACCTCGCGGCCCTCGGCCTGCACGCCGCGCCGATCGACCTGTCGACCACCTACCCCTCGTACGACTCCCGTGCGGAGGCGGAACGGATCGACACCTTCGCCACCACCGGGGCGCGCCCCGACGGGCCGCCCGTCTACGCACGGCTCGACAACCCGACGACCGCGCGCTTCGAAACGGCGCTGGCCCGACTCGAAGGAACCGCGAGCGCGGTGTCCTTCGCCAGCGGCATGGCAGCGCTGACCGCGGTCCTGCTGGCCCGCGCGAGCGTGGGGCTGCGCCATGTGGTGGCCGTGCGGCCCCTGTACGGATGCAGTGATCACCTGCTGGGCGCCGGCCTCCTCGGCACCGAGGTGACCTGGACGGACCCGGCGGGCATCGCGGACGCCATCCGGCCCGACACGGGTCTGGTCATCGTGGAGACGCCCGCCAACCCGACGCTCGCCGAGGTGGACATCCGGGCCGTCGCCCACTCCTGCGGTGCGGTGCCGCTCCTGGTCGACAACACCTTCGCGACCCCCGTCCTCCAGCGGCCCGTCGAGCACGGTGCGCGGATCGTGCTGCACAGTGCGACGAAGTACCTGGGCGGGCACGGCGACGTCATGGGCGGAGTCGTCGCCTGCGACGAGGAGTTCGCCGCCGTGCTGCGCCAGGTGCGTTTCGCCACCGGAGGCGTCCTGCACCCGATGGCCGGCTACCTGCTGCTGCGCGGGCTCTCGACCCTGCCGGTGCGGGTCCGGGCCGCCTCCGCGAGCGCGGCCGAACTCGCCCGCCGGCTCTCCGCCGACCCGCGCGTCGCCCGCGTCCACTACCCGGAGATCGGCGGCGCCATGGTGTCGTTCGAGGTCTACGGCGACCCGCACCAGGTGATCGCGGGGGTACGGCTGATCACGCCCGCCGTCAGCCTCGGCAGCGTCGACAGCCTCATCCAGCACCCGGCCTCCATCAGCCACCGCATCGTGGACGAAGGAGACCGGCACGCGTCCGGCGTCGGTGACCGGCTGCTGCGCATGTCGGTCGGTCTGGAGGACGTCGAGGACCTGTGGGCCGACCTGTGCCAGGCGCTGAGCGGCGAGGAACCCGTACGCCGTGAGGTCAGCGTTCAGCCTGTTCGTACGGCAGCGGCGGCAGGGAACGCGCCGGGGTCGTGGCAAGGCGCGCGGTGATCACGAGCGTGCCCTCCTCGATCTGGTAGTCGAGCGGCAGCGAGAGCGCGCGCATGGCGGCGACCATGCCGGTGTTCGACGCCTGGGTGACGGCGTAGACGCTCTCGCAGCCGGCCTCCCCGGCCATCGCCACCAGACGGGTCAGCAGTTCGGAGCCGATGCCGCGCCGCTGCCACTCGTCCTCGACGAGGAGGGCGACCTCGGTCTCGTCGCCGTCCCAGAGGAGGTGGCCGAGGGCGACCAGCCGGCCGGACGCTGTCTGCACGGCCAGGGTGCGGCCGAAGCGCGGGCTCAGCAGGTGATCCAGGTAGCGGTCCGCGTCCCGGACCGGGCCGTGGTAGCGCAGCCGCAGCGTCTGCTCGGAGCAGCGCCCGTGCATGGCCACGGCCGCTTCGTGGTCGGACCGGTCCGCCCGGCGCACGGTGATCTCGTTGCCCTCGGGCAGTGTGAGCACCTGTTCACCGCGCGGGACGCGGGGGCCGAGCCGGGCGTCGAGCTCCACCAGCGCACGGGCCCGCGCGAACTCCGTGGGCGTGAACGGGAGGTAGGGCCGCTCGACGGTGATGACGCCGCCCGACGGGTCGCGCAGGCGCATCACCGTCTCCTCCAGCACCCCTTCGACCGGGGCGGTCTCGCCGGTGGCGCGTCCGGTGACCGATACGGCGGGCAGCGAGTGGATCGTGCACCGGCCCAGCAGCTGCCGCAGGGCGAGGGGGAGTTCGGCGGCGTCGAGCGCGGTACGGGTGGCGAGGCCGAGCACCCGCGTCGGGGCATCGACCAGGTCGTGGGCGTCGGCCCGCTCGGTCCAGGTGGAGCTGCCCCCGGCGGCGGACACCGCACGGGCCAGCTGCGGGGCCGGCAGCGACGCGGGCACCCGCAGCAGGAACTCGTCGACGGTGCCCTGCGCCAGCGGATGCGTCTGGAGCGTGAGGATGTCGATCCCGTGCCGGGCCAGCACGGTGCACAGGGCGGCCAGGCTCCCCGGGGCGTCCCGCACGGTGGTCCGCATCCGCCACAGGACGGTGTCGCCGGGGCCGGCGGGCGCGGCCGGTCGGGCTGCTCCGTCGGGCACCTCCACCTCCGTGCCCGCGGATTCGGGCGGCGGGGGCGGCGCGTGGCTGTGGCGCCGTGCCCACCAGGTGTGGAACGCGGCCGTCGCGGTCAGCGCCACGGCGGAGGCGATGAGCAGGTATGGGCCGTCCGGCTGGTGCCCGATCAGGTTGGCGATCGCGTCGGCGACCGCCACCGCCGTGAACAGCGCGGCGAGTTCGATCATGTCCCGCCGCCAGTGGTGGGGGCGGCGGGCACTCTTCGCGGATGTCACATCAGTCATGAATCCACTGTGACCGCACCGTGTTGCCTGATCACGAACGCTCTGTGACCGATGGGTTAAAGGGTCATTGGGCTTCCTATCGTCGGTTTCGGGCGAGTTGGGCACGCGTTTCGAAGGAGGGCCCGGGGAGGCTCTACGCCTCCCGCACGGTCAGGCGGAGGCCCCCGCCCGGCACGCGGTCTCCAGGCGTATCGCCTGCCGCACCAGCTGGGTCGTCCCGCCACGCGCGGCCGTCGCGGCCAGGCCTGGTACGGGGCCGCTGCCCGGCGGCCCGCAGCGCTCCGCGCACTCCGCTGCCACGGCGAGCAGATCGCTCAGCCCCCGGGGCGCCCGCTCCCGGGCCAGCAGAGCGGGCAGCACGGGCACCAGGACGGACAGGACGGTTCCGTACGCCCCGGTCCCCGCCGCCGTGCGGGCCGCGTCCGCCAGACGGCCGGGCTTGACCGAGTCCCGTTCGATCAGCGTGGCCAGCTCGCCTCCGAGGAGCCCGGCATCGAGCCGGCCCCGGGCGGCCAGCACCAGGAGGGCGTCCACCGCCGCGAGCCGGTCGTCCGCGTGCCGCGCGCCCAGCCCGTAGGCCAGAGCGAGATGCAGGGCCCCGGCGGCGGGTCCGCCGCTCTCGGCGAGCGCGGGCAGCAGCGACGTGGTCCCCCGCTGCTCCTCGACACATGTCGCGACGGTGGGCAGCAGCCAGGCCGCGAGCGTCTCGCCGTCCTCGGGCAGGGTGGCGGTCCAGTGCGGCGATTCCGGACTCCAGTGGTAGCAGCGCTGGTTCCGGGGGGAGTGCGGGCGCCCGAGCCAGTGGAACGGACGGGGGAACTTCCGCTGGACGAGCACGTTCTCCCTGGTGGCCAGCAGCACGCGCTGCACCTTGGTGACCGTTTGCAGCAGCCAGTCCCGGGCGACGGCCACGTCCGTGTCCACATGGCGGGGGGCCACGGCGGCCACCGGCTCGTCCGCACGGAGCCACGCCGCCAGCCGGTCGCCCTCCTCGGTGCCCAGCGCGGCGGCCTGGCTCGCGGCGTCCTCCTCGCCCGTGCGCCGCACCCGCAGCAGCGCCTGGGCGAAGTCGACGGGCCCGGCCGGGACACCCAGAGCCTTGTATCCGCGCAGCCGCCCGACCAGCTCCGGGGCGTCGATGTGCCCCGTGTGCCAGGTGGGCGTGGCCAGCAGATAGGGCACCCTGCCCGTCCGGACCTCGGAGGCCGCCTCCCACAGGCGGGCGTACAGGATTCCGTCGAGCACTTCGTGGCAGCAGGCCCCCGGTGCCGTCCGCCGGGCCTGTCCCTCACCGATGGCCTGTTCCGAGACATGTCCGAGCAGCGAGGCCGCGACGATGTGGAGGCCGTCGTGGTTGCGGGTCATCCGCCAGTCGACTTCTCCTCGCGGGAGCCCGTCCCACCACTGCCCGGACAGGGCGCTCCCCAGCGCCTCGGTCAGCTCCTCCCGCCCGGTGCGGGCGAACCGGATCAGCCCGTCCAGGGCCCGTTCGAACGCGGTGATGTCCTCGGGCGCCGAGCGGAGCAGGGCCACCACCTCCTCGGTCAGCTCGGCCACGGACGCCGGCGGCGGGCCGACGGGGCGCGGGGCCGGGGGCGGCGGCAGGATCTCCTCATAGGCGTCGGCCTCCGGCTCGTCCTCCAGCAGCTCCCCGAACACGGCACGCGCCGCCTCCCGGTGCACCGGCGCCAGCAGCGAGGCCATCCGGGCCGCCTCCTCCCGGACCTCGGGCGTCGCGGCAGGAACCGCGCGGGCGGCCAGCTTCAGCGCCCGCTCCTGCGCATCGGTGTCCGGATGCCCGAAGGTGTCGGCGATGACGGGGAGCAGCGCATCGGCCGTCGAGGGGTCCCGGCGCAGCACCTTCCCCAGCTGGACCAACTGGGCGCGCACCAGCTTCTTCTCCGTGCGGAACAGCACCGCGCCGGACACCTCGGCCAACTGACGCACGGAGAGCACCCCTTGCGCGTCGAGCCGGGCCAGCACCTCCTGGGCGTGGCCGGCCACCGGCGAAGGCCCGTCGGCGGCCATCGCCATCCAGTCGGCCACCCGCGCCGCCTCCTCGCCGGCGGTGGGTTCGAGACCACGCAGCACCAGCAGGCAGAAGCGCAGATCGGTGGGCTTCCCGCCGCGCAGCAGACGTGTGACGCAGCTGTCGAGCAGGGCGCCGCGATCGAGCAGGCCCTCCTCGACGAGGGCGGACAGAGCCGCCGGCCAGTACCCCTCGGGGGAGCGGCTGTCGACCCACGCCACCACCGGCGGCAGCTCCGGCATCGTCAGGAGGTGTGGAATCAGGACGTCGAGATGGGCGTCCGCGCGCAGGACGTCCACGAGCGCCTTCCCGGGCCGCGACTGCCACTGCGCACCGTTGATCCCCTCGGCCCATGTCCGGACCATGCCGTCGGAGGCGGGCAGCGGACAGCCCGCCCTGCGGGACAGCTCCACGACGAGCCGGTACTCCGCGTCGGACTCCACGGCGCGCGCCGCCAGCCGCCGGGCGAGATCGGCCAGCCAGGCCGGATCGCGGTCGGCGAGCACCTCCAGCACCCACGGGTACGGCGAGTGCACCCAGTCGCGCATCTCCCGGGCGCCGAGCCAGGCCGCGCAGCCGGCGGCCCCCGTGTGGCAGCCCGCGCCGGCCACCAGCAGGGCCTTCCGGGCCCTGGTGCGCCCCTCCCAGGCCCAGCCCCGCGCCTCCTTGCGCAGATCCTTCAACCCGTCGAGCGCCGCTTTGCGTTCGCCCCGGTCGAGCCGGGCCAGCAGGCCCTTGATGTCGTCCACACGGCCCTCACGCACCGCGTCGAGCAGGGTGCTCACAGCGCACCTCCGGCGACCGTCGCGCCACGACGGACCATCCGCACGGCCAACGCGTGCTTGCACGGGCCCCGTCGGCCCCGGTAGTCCGCCCACCACTGACAGGTGCAGCTCAGCGCACCGGACCGCTGGCGTACCTGGTATCTCCGGTCGCCCGAACGCACCGCCGCCACCTCGCCGTCCAGGACCACCGCACCCTCACGGGCCAGCCGCCGAGCCGCCACCAGCCGCGGATTGTGCCGCTCGGCGCGGTCCGCGTCGTACGGCAGCTCGCGGTGGAAGTACGCCGCGTCCGCGAGGTCGTAGCCCACCCGGCCGGCCGTGCCCAGCCGGACCAGCGCGGCCCGGACCCGCTCCACCGGAAGACCCGACTCCGCCGCCAGCCGGTCCGGCTCGATCCGCGGCTCCCACGCCAGCAGCACCGAGATCAGCTCGGCGTCGGCCGCTGCGTCGTCCGTGGCCAGCGCCTCCAGAACTCCGCCCTCACCGGAGAACCCGCGCGAGGCATCGGGCGACAGCGTCAGCGTGAGCCGCATCCCGGGCAGCACCACCTCCCAGGCACTCGCGGTGGCCGCGCCGTCGGCCACCGGCCCGTACACGCGCAGCGCCGACGCGTACCGCAATACCCGTTGCAGGGAGGCCAGCCGCTGAGGGCCGGGAAGGCAGACGGCACCGGACACCGGCCGGGTCGTGGGCCGCAGCGCCCGCCCGGCCGGCACCACCCACTGCGCGCCGCGCGTGGCGGCCCCCGACGACTTGGGCAGCGATCTCAGGAACCGTACGGCCTCCGCCGCCGGGAGCTCCGCCCGCAGATCGAAGGAGGCGGATACCACCTGCGCCTCGGCGAAGCCTCGCAGCCAGCGGTCCGGCAGCGGCACCTTCTTCTCCACGACAGCACCGTCCATTGTGGTGACCGCCATCTCCTGCGGGCCCACCCGCAGGTGCAGCGGTTCGTCGCCGCCCATCCGCGAAAGGGCCTCCCGCAGCGGATTGTTCACGTCCACATTGGTGGTGCCGTGGCCCGTCTCGACGCCTTCCAGGCCCTCGCTCAGCACGTCGAGCCGTGCGTACACCCCGCAGCACCCGGAGAACGACTCGAAGCGCAGCCGGTCGCCGTTGCCCGTCACCACCGGGTCGAGCGAGGACAGCAGCGTCCGCTGGTAGTAGCGCGCGGCGGCGACGTCCGCCACGGCGAGCAGGCCTCGCGCGGCGATGTGCGGCGAGGCGAGAAAGCCCGCGAAGAAGCGCGGATGGGCCTCGGCGCCGAGCGGAGTGGAGCCGCCGGCCGTCTCCAGGCCGAGCAACCGCCCGGCCTGCGAAGAAGCCAGCGCGGAGGGACGTGAGTAGGCCAGGGCCTGCACGGTTCGGGTCATGGAAAAACCGTAGAACCCGCCACTGACAATCGATCTTCGTCGCAGGTCAACGCGGGTTCTGGCCAAGGCCGGCGAGCATGCGCACCCCACGGACGATGTCCGTCGTCGCCAGGTGGGCGTAGCCGAGTACGAGACGGACGCAGCCGTCCGTGGGCCGCGCCGTTCCGTAGTCGCGCAGCAGGCGCACGGCGATCCCCGCACCGGCCGCGCGCCCGGCGAACTCGTCCTCCGGACCCCAGCGTTCGGGCAGCCGTGCGATGGCGTGCAGGCCCGCCGCGACACCGCTCACCTCGGAGCCGGGGAAGTGCTCGGCCAGTGCCCGCGTCAGCGCGTCACGCCGTTCGCGGTACGCGCGCTGGCAGCGCCGCAGCTGGCGGTCGTAGCCACCGCCGGACACGAAGTCGGCGAGCACCGCCTGATCGAGGGCAGGGTTGCCGAGGTCCATCGTCCGCTTCCGGTCGACGAGTTCGCCGGTCATCGAAGCCGGCGCCACCAGCCAGCCCAGACGCAGCCCGGGAGCCAGCGACTTGCTCACCGAGCCGGTGTAGGCGACGCGTTCCGGATCGAGGCCCTGGAGGGCGCCGACGGGGGCGCGGTCGTAGCGGAAGTCACCGTCGTAGTCGTCCTCGACGACGAGCCCGTCCGTCTCCCGTGCCCAGGCCAGCAGCCGGCTGCGACGGGACGCGGAGTACGCCACGCCGGTGGGGAACTGGTGGGCCGGGGTCGTCACCACGGCGCGCACTCCGGAGCGCACCAGTGGCTCCAGGGCCAGGCCCTCGTCGTCGAGCGGGACCGGGACCGTGGCGACCCCGGCGGACGCGAAGAGCGCCGAGTGCTCGGGGCTTCCGGGGTCCTCCACTCCGACCGTGCGCATCCCGCGCCCGTGCAGGACGAACCCGAGCAGGGTCGTCGCCTGCGCGACTCCGGAACAGACCAGCAGCCGTTCCGGATCGGCGACCACTCCACGCCGCCGGGTCAGCAGGGCGGCGAGGGCGTCGCGCAGCTCCGGCAGACCGCGCGGATCCGGATAGCCGAGGGCGGCGTGCGGCAGCCGGCCGAGCGCCGAGCGGTGGGCCGCGGCCCAGGCGCTGCGCGGGAAGAGGGAGAGATCGGGCGTGCCGGGCCGGAAGTCGACGAGGACCCCGTGGGCGCGCGGCGCCAGGTCCCGCGCACCGCCCGCCGCCGCCCGCGCGGACCCGCCCACCCAGGTCCCCGCACCACGCCCGCTGCGCAGATAGCTCTCGGCCGTCAGCTGCTCGTACGCCTCGGTCACCAGCCCGCGTGAGACCCCCAGGTCGGCGGCCAGTTCACGGCTCGACGGCAGCCGCGTCCCCGCGGCCAGACGGCCGGAGCGGACCGCCTCACGCAGCGCCGACTGGAGCGCCCGGCCCCGGCCACGGACCGGAGCCGATGCCACCGGCAACAGCAACTCCCAGGCCGCTGAGACGGATTCATGGCCTCCACCGCTGCTTCCGGCGGGCGAATTGGTCCCCGAAGTCGTCATGGAAGTGGACCTTAAGCCGGACCATCCCGCTCCCTAGCGTCGGTCCCATGAACGTGACCTCTCTGCGCGGCCCCCTGCTCGCCGCCTTCGCCTGCGTCCTCGTCGGCGCCTCCTTCACCGCCAACAGCGTCCTCGGCGACTACCCGTACGCGGGCGGCCAGGCGCTGCGCTACGGCCTCGCGGCCCTGCTCCTGCTGCCCCTGATCCACCGGGAGGGCGAGCCGCGCCCCGCCGTCACGCTGCGGCTGCTCACCGGCCGGCAATGGGGGCGGCTCGCCCTGCTCGCCGCTGTTGGCATGGTCGGCTTCAACCTCGCCGTCCTGACCGCCGAACGCTCCGCGGAACCCGCTGTTCCGGGCGTCTTCGTCGGCTGTGCCCCGATCCTCGTGGCGGTGCTCGCGCCCCTGTCTCAGGGGCGCCGGCCCGCACGATCCGTGCTGTACGCGGCGGCTCTGGTCGCCGCGGGTGCCTTCACGGTCCAGGGCTGGGGACGGACCGACCTGGCCGGCATCCTGTGCTCCGTCGGCGCGCTGGCCGGTGAGGTGGGCTTCGCCGTCCTCGCGGTGCCGGTGCTGCGTCCGCTGGGCCCGAAGCTGCTCTCCACGACGGTCTGCGTGATCGCGGCGGCCGAGTCGGCGGTCCTGGGCCTGGTGCTGGACGGCGGCGGCTTCCTGCGCGTGCCGACCGGGGCCGAGGCGCTGGCGCTGATCTGGCAGGCGGCCGTCGTGACCGTGATCGGGTTCGTCTGCTGGTACATGGGCATGCAGCGCATCGGCGCCGAGCGTGCCACCCTCTTCTCCGGCCTCATCCCGGTCTCCGCCGCGCTCACCGCCCCGCTGGTGGGCACCGGCTCGTACGGACTCGCCCAGGCCGCGGGCTCCTGCCTCGTCGGCGTCGGCGTGGCCATCGGCTCGGGGGTGCTGGGGCGGCGTGACGAAGACCGGGCGGCGGGTTCAGCGGCTGGTGTCGAGGATCACCCGGGCCACCAGAGCGGGGTCGTCGTTCATGGGGACGTGACCGCAGCCGGGCAGCCGGACCAGCCGGGCGCCGGGGAGGGTGTGCTTGGCCCTGACACCCTGGCGGCGCAACAGGAGCCGGTCGCGGCCGCCCCAGGCGATGGTCACCGGTAGCCCCGGTATGTCGTCGGTGAACTGCACGTCGCGGCCGACGGTCAGGGTCTGGTGGAAGCCGGTCGCCTCGCGCAGCGCCAGCGTCTCGGAAACCGCCGCCGAGGGCGAGCGGCGGCCCGGCCGGGCGTAGATGGTGCTGGTCAGCGCCGTGCGCCCGGCCGCCGTGCGGGACAGCCGCTCTATCAGGGGCAGCGGCATCGACTTCGCGGCCAGCCGCATCGCGCGCAGGGTCCCGAAGGCGTAGACGCGCTCGTGCTCGGTCCAGAAACCGGCGGGCGAGAGGGCGGTCACCGACCGGGCCGCCCCGGTACGCCCCAGCTCCAGCGCGAGGAGCCCGCCGAGCGAGTTGCCCGCCACGTGGGGGCGGTCCACGCCGATGGCCTCGCAGAACCCGGCGAGCAGCGGCGCCACGGTCGTCAGGTTGTACGGAACGTCCTCGGGAAGCGCGGGCGAGACGCCGAAACCGGGCAGGTCGACGGCGATGACATCCCGCTCCACGGCGAGGATCGGTATCACCGGGTCCCAGGCCTGCCAGTGGTGGCCGATGCCGTGGAGCAGCAGCAACGGCTCCCCGGAACCGCTCCGTTCGTACGCCACGGACACGGTCCGGGGCCCTCGGGGGGAATCGACGCTGAAAGAGACCGTGCTGGCCATGGCGGTGCTCCCGGTCGTTGCGACACGGGAAGCCGTGCCGGCAAGCGGCTAGACATTGCGTCAACAACAACTACCGCCAAGTAGCTTCCAGTTCAAGAGGTCCGTCCGTCTTCGCTCGACGTGATCCGGCACTCGATTCATTCGGCCGATATGGCCGATTCCGTATGGTCACGGTGGAATCGTTCCGCAGCCCCGCGTGCCCGTCCCGACGTGGGGTTTTGTGCTGCGCTGGGCGCACCGGTCCGCGAACGTCCTGTGAACGCTGTGCGGCGGACCGTCCATTCACGGGGTCCCCGGCGCAGGATTGGTCTTGACCAAGGGGGTGCGCCGTCCTATGGTCTCAACGTTAAGACAGGAACCTTTAATAAATAACGTCGCGGAAAAAGCCGCTGGGCGATTGCGGAGGACAGGGTGGGGACCACGCAGCTGGAAACGGTGCAGGAGCCGAAGTACTGGCACCTCAAGACCGTGCTCAGTGAGGCACTCGACTCGGACTTTGCGGTGGGGGAGATCCTTCCCAACGAGCGCGAGCTCGCCGCCCGGTTCGGCGTCGCTCGGGCCACGCTCCGGCAGGCTCTGGAACAGCTCGAACTCGAAGGCAGGCTGCACCGCCGCCGCGGCGTCGGGACCACGGTCGCCCCGCCTCGCGTGGGCGTGGCCGTCTCCACGGCCCGGAACGACTGGAACGAGGGCGGGAACGGCGAATCCTGGCAGCCGGTGGACTGCGAGAGCGCCCCCGCCCCGGCCGCCGTCGCCGCGACGCTGAACGTCGGCGCCGAGGAGCCCCTGCACATCGTGCGCCGCATCCGGACGAGCCACGGCCAGGTGGTCGCGGCGGAGCTGCTCTACGTGCCGTCGTCCTCGGTGCCCGATCTGTCCGGCATAGACGCCCCGACCGGCGCGGCCCGCGCCCGCAACGTCGTGCGCGAACTGCACCGCCTCGGCCTCGACGGCCAGGACCGCTCCGTCGAGCTGGGCTCCGCCCGCGCCGACGACGCCAAGGAACTGGACCGGCTTCCCGGCGCCCCCGTCCTCGTGGTCACCACCCGCTACCTTGCCGCGGGCGGCACGGCGGCGGTCTCGATCGCCACGTACCGGGCCGACACCTGCCGCCTCACCTTCGGGGACTCGGGCGACCTGGAGATCAGCCACCCCGGGCAGGAGCGCCAGGCGTCCTGACGCGGGCCGGCACCGGGTACGAGCCCGCACGACAGGGAGGCTCGCCCCCAGCGGCCGGTCGCACCGCGACGGGCCGTAACGGTGCGGCGCGACGCCGCCGGGGTGCGAGCCCGCACGCCCCCCGGTCCTCACCCCACGGCCCGTCGCGCTCAGCGGCGGGCCGTCACCGTTCCCTCGACGGCGAACAGCTCTTCCTCCACGTGGTCCAGCGCGAGCCGCAGCGCACCGGTCGCCACCGCGGCCTCCCCCAGAAGCGACAGGGCCACCCGGGGCGGGCGCAGACAGTACCGGGCCAGCTCGCCGCGGAGCGGGTCCAGCACACCGTCCAGCCCAGCGGCCCAGCCCCCGACCACCACCAGCTCCGGGTCGAGCGCCAGCACCAGGGCCGCTACGTCGTGCACCAGGCGCTGGATGAACCGCTCCACCGCGGCCTGCGCCTGCTCGTCCCCGTGCCGGGCCTTCGCGAAGACCGCGGCGACCGCGTGCTCGTCGAGTGGATCCAGCGGGGTGTCCGTCGTCGACAGCAGGTGCTCCGGTGTCACGTCCCGGCCGAGCAGGTGCAGCGCGCCGATCTCCCCGGCCGCGCCGCCGAACCCCCGGTGCAGCCTCCCACCGATCAGGGAGCCGGCCCCCGGGCTCAGCCCCGCCAGCACGAACACGATGTCGTCGGACTCCGTGGCCGCGCCCTTCCAGTGCTCGGCGACGGCGGCGGCGTTGGCGTCGTTCTCCACGAGGACGGGGCAGCGGAAGGAGCGCCTCAGCCGTTCGCCCAGAGCCAGGCCCGTCCAGTCCGGCAGCGCGGTGCCCAGCCGTACCGTCCCGTCGGCCTCCACGATGCCCGGACTGCCCACCCCCACCGCACGCAGGCTGCTGCGGGCCACGCCGGTGCGGCGCAGGACATCGGCGACCACGGCCCGGACCCGGTCGAGCCGGTCGTCGGCGCTCGCGGTCTCCGACACCGCGCGTGAGCCGGCACCGATGATCCGGCCGTCCAGCCCCGAGAGCAGAGCGGACACGCGGTGCGGGCCGATCTCGATGCCCAGCAGGTGCCCGGCCTCGGCCCGGAAGCGGAAGCGCCGGGCCGGTCGGCCCTGGCGGCGGGCTTCGGCCCCGTCGGGAGCGCACTCGACGACCAGGCCGGCTTCGAAGAGCCCTTCCACGACGCCCTCGACCGTCGGACGGGACAGGCCCGTGATGCGGGTCAGGTCCGTGAGGGTCGAGGAGGAGGCGCCCCGGAGGGCATGCAGTACCACCGCGGAATTGATCCGTCGCAGCAGCGACGGGTCCCCACCGGTCAGCCGGCCCACGGTGTGTCCTCCCAGCTCGTGCGCATGTCAGGCGGATGGTACTCGCTGCTCAGGGGGAGGGCGACCGTGGGTTGCGGTGCTGTCGGGAAAGGCCCGCGATCAGCTTGGAGCGACGAACCCCGACTCGTAGGCGGCGATCACCGCCTGGGTGCGGTCGCGCGCGCCCAACTTCGCCAGCACGGCGCTGACATGGGTTTTCACCGTCTCCACCCCCACCACGAGCTTGTCGGCGATCTCCGCGTTGGTCAGCCCCCGGGCCATCAGCCGCAGCACCGCTGCCTCACGCTGGGTGAGCGCGGCCCGCTTCAGCGCCTCGCGCGCCTTGTTCGTGCCGTATTCGGCGGCGAGCTGCCGGACCGCCGCCGGGAACAGGAGGGACTCTCCCTCCGCCACCAGCCGGACCGCGTGAACGATCTCCGCCGGCCGGGCCCGCTTGAGGAGGAAGCCGTCCGCCCCAGCGCGCAGCGCCTCGTAGACGTACTCGTCGTTCTCGAATGTCGTCACCACCAGGATCTTCGGAGGCTCGGGCACGGTGCGCAGCACTACCCGGGTGGCCTCTATGCCGTCCATGAGCGGCATGCGGACGTCCATCGCCACCACATCGGGGCGCAACTGCCGTACCAGGGGGATGACCGCGGCGCCGTCGCCCGCCTCACCCACGACCTCGATATCGGGCTGGGCCTCCAGGACCGCCCGCAGTCCCGTGCGGACCAGGGGCTCGTCGTCGACCAGAAGAACGGTTACCGGCATCGCGTCAGCCTATTCCGTGCAGCGGGAGGCTCGCGTGCACCGTCCATTCCCCGTCGGACGGCCCTGTCCTGGCCCTTCCGCCCAGCAGCGCCGCACGCTCCCGGATCCCCCGCAGCCCGCTCCCACCGCCGCCCGGCGCTCCCGGGGATACCGGGAGCGGGTTGCTCACCTCCAGCTCCAGCCGGCCGTCCGCGACATGGATGCGGACGCGGACCGGAACGGCTCCCGAGTGCCGCAGGACATTGGTGAGGGACTCCTGAAGGATGCGATACCCCTCCCGGGACACCGGCCCCGGCACCAGCTCCAGCGGCCCGGTCACCTCGGCGTCGACCTTGGCGCCGGACCCCCGCGCGGAATCCAGCAGCCGGTCGGCCTCGGCAAGCGACGGCCGCTGCCCAGGGGGTGCGTCCGTCTCGCGCAGCACTCGCAGCACCCTTTCCAGATCCTCCAGGGCGTCCCGTCCTGTCTCCTCGATCACCGCAAGGGCCCGGGTGGTGAAGTCCGGGTCCTGTGTCGCCCGCGCCGCACCCGCCTGCACCACGGCCACGGTCAGGGCGTGCCCGATCGAGTCGTGCAGTTCGCGTGCGATCCGATTGCGTTCGAGGAGCTGCTCGGTGCGCTCCTCCAGCGCGGTCAGGCGCTGTACCGGTGTCGGACCCAGCAGCCACCGGGCGGCGGCCGTGATGATCTCGCCGCAGCTCACCACCACGGCGAACAACATCACGACAGGGACGGGGGACAGGAGAGCCGCCCACCAGTGCGCCCCCAGCCCGGTGGCGAACCCCTGATCGGTCGGCGCCGAACCGAACGAGGACCGCACCAGGTCGACAGCGGTCGTCGACAGCAACACCGTGGCCAGCCCGGTCAGTCCCGTACCGAGCAGCCGTATCTCCAGCCAGAGAGCGGTCCTCCAGCGCTCCGACCACGAAGTCGACGGAGCCACCGAGATGGTGGCGTCCGGATTACCGCGCTCCGCGGGAGTAAGCAGCAACTGCGCCTGGATTCCCTCCGCGAGGCGCATCCCAGGTATCAGGCCGATCATCGCGGCGAGAACCACGGGCACCCAGGGCGTGTCCATCGAGATGAACAGCCACACGCTCACGACGGCGGCGGGCATGAGCAGGTGCAGCCAGCGGGTGTACGTGACCGAGGCGGTCAACGGGCGAAGGAAGTGGTACATGCCGCCATCGTGCCAGTGGGGGGAGCACGGCAACTCCCCCGAGCGAGGGAGGTGATCCACACGCGCGGGGGAGGAGAGGAGCCGGCCCGGAGGCGAGGCTGAGGACATGACCAGCATCGAAGTCCACGAGCTCACCAAGGACTACGGCGGGACGCTTGCCGTGGACCGCCTCACCTTCCAGGTGCGGCCCGGTCGCGTGACCGGGTTTCTCGGCCCCAACGGCGCCGGGAAGTCCACCACCATGCGGCTGGTGCTCGGCCTGGACCGCCCCACGAGCGGCACCGCGACGATCGGCGGGCAGTCCTACGCGGCACTGACGGACCCGTTGCGGCGCGTCGGAGCCCTGCTCGATCCACAAGCCGCCCACGGGGCACGGACGGCGCGCAACCACCTGCTGGCCCTCGCCGTGAGCAACGGCCTGGGCGCCGCCCGGGTCGAAGAGGTGCTGGAGGAGACCGGTCTCGGGCCCGTCGGCGGCCGAAGGATCAGGACGTTCTCCCTCGGCATGCGCCAACGCCTGGGCATAGCGGCCGCCCTCCTCGGAGACCCGGACATCATCATGCTGGACGAGCCGTCGAACGGGCTGGATCCCGAAGGCATCGTCTGGATCCGCGAACTGATGAGGCGACTCGCCCGTGAGGGCCGCACGGTGCTGGTCTCCAGCCATCTGATGAACGAGACGTCCTCGTTCGCCGACCACCTGATCGTTCTCGGAAAGGGGCGGCTGCTGGCAGATCTCCCGATGCGTACGTTTCTGGACTCCCGCAGTCGGCCCCGTGTCCGGGTGCGCACGACCGACCCCACCCGCTTCGGGGAGGTCCTGACCCGCGAGGGATACCGGGCCGTGCCGAGTGAGGACGGCCGTTGGACGGTCGAGGGCGTCAAGGCCGAGGAGATAGGCGCAATGACAGCGAGGGAAGGCATCCCGGTCGTGGAGCTGATGGACGAGCACACCACGCTGGAGCAGGCATACCTCGATCTCACCGCAGACGCGACGGAGTTCACGTCCGCCGCCCGTCAGGAGGTCTGACCATGCCCGTCACCACCGTTGTGCACTCGGAATGGATCAAGATCAGGTCGGTGCGGTCCGTGTTCGGATCGCTGGCGGCGATCCTCCTTGTGACGATGGCGATCACCGTGCTCACCGCCGCCACCGTCGGCCGGGCGGAGGCGGACGAAGCCGATGCCGAGCTGCTCTTCGGAGCCTTCTACGCGCTGAACTTCGGCCAGATCGCGGCCATCAGCTTCGGCGCGACGGCGGTATCGACCGAGTACGCCAACGGCGCACTGCGCATGTCGCTCGCCGCGGTTCCGCATCGCACCCTCTTCTTCGCGTCCAAGGTGTCCCTCATCGGGGCGGCAGGGCTCGGGGTGGGGCTCGTCACCAGCTTCGGTGCCTTTCTCGTGGGCCAGTTGTTCATGGGGGACGACGCCATAGGGCTGAGCGAACCGGGCGCACTGCGCGCGGCGTTCGGGGGAGGTGTCTACCTGGCACTGATGGCGCTGTTCGCAGCCGGTCTGACGTTCCTGCTGCGAAGCGCGGTCGCTGTCCTCAGCGTGCTCATACCCTTCATCCTCATCGTTTCGTTCGTGGTCGGGGACGTCGCCGGCAGCGCCGCGGACTATCTGCCCGACCGGGCCGGGCAGTTGGTTCTGCACCAGCACCCGGAGGGGAGCCTCGGCCCCTGGGCGGGACTGGCCGTCACCGCGGCCTGGGCCGCCGCGGCCCTGCTCGCCGGCTGGTGGTCGCTGAAGCGCCGGGACGCCTAGGCAACCCGTCCGGGGGACGAGGTGGATGAAACCGTCTCAAAGTGCGGAGCGAAACTCCGATTGTCAGTGGAGGGAGGTTTACTGACGGCATGACC
The DNA here is from genome assembly GCA_036226585.1 of Streptomyces sp. NBC_00708. Taxonomy (GTDB): domain Bacteria; phylum Actinomycetota; class Actinomycetes; order Streptomycetales; family Streptomycetaceae; genus Streptomyces. The sequence continues at coordinate 826,395 of CP108997.1, read as the reverse complement.
ACCGCACATCACCTCCGCCTCATCGACGGGATGCGCACCCGTGAGTTCCCTGTGGAACGTGTTCGGTCGGGTTCGGGAGTCAGCGGTCCCGGTTACCACACGGCGTTCCTCCACATGGACGACGCCTGGGAGGACGACGAGGCCGGGCGGTTGGAGCGCCGTGCCCAGTGCCTCGCGGACCACGAGGCGCTGGTCACGCTGCTCGGCAGCCGCTGGGGTGACCCGGAGCTGGTCAGCCTGTTCAGCGCCCAGGAGCGGCTGGTGTCCGGCGAGGAGATACCCGCGCCGTGGGCGGACACCGTCGCGGGGGGCGAGTACCTGCACCTCTGGCACATCGAGGAGCGCTGGATAGCGTTGGCGCTCTCCCTGGAAGAGGGCGGTTCCGGCTGCGAGCTGAGCGTGGTCGTGACAGAGATCGACCCGCCCTGACCGCGCCCGGGAGACACGGGACCAGCACCAGGGAGAGACACGGGGGCCGGCGCCTGGGCGGCGCGGGGCTGGAACCCGGGAGAGATACGGGGCCGGCACCAGGGACACGGGGCCGACGCCCGGGGTGCGCAGGGCTGGCCGGGAGGCCCCGCGCTAAGGGGAGCCGGCCTCGACGGCGGTGCGCAGGCGGCCGTACTCCTCGGCCATGGTCCGGGCCGTCCAGTGGGCGTTGAGGCCACTCGGATTGGGCAGCGCCCAAACGCGGGCTCCGCCGACCGTCCGCTCCTGGGGCCCGATCCGGGCCCGGCGGTCGCCGAACGCCGTGCGATAGGCGGTGATGCCCACCACGGCCAGCCATTGGGGGCGCAGTCGCTCGACCTTGGCGGTCAGAATGTGTCCACCGGCCCGGAATTCCTCGGCGGACAGCTCGTCGGCCCGTGCGGTGGCCCTGGCGACGACGTTGGTGATACCCAGTCCGTGGTCGAGCAGTTCGGCCTGCTCGGCGGGGAGTAGCTGTCGCGGGGTGAAGCCCGAAAGATGGAGCACGGGCCAGAAGCGGTTGCCGGGAAAGGCGAAGTGGTGTCCCGTGACCGCCGTGGTGAGGCTCGGGTTGATCCCGCAGAACAGGACGCGCAGGCCGCCCGCGACCACGTCGGGAACAACGCGGTCGCGGGCGGCCCGGAGCTCTTCGGGCGTCATCTGCGGGATGCGGTGGCCGTCGCCGTCAGAGGATGGAGCCCGGGGCGTATGCGGCGGCCTCGGGGTGCTGCTTGGTGATCTCCTCGATCCGGGAGACGAGCGCGGTGACCTGGTCACCCGCGGCGCCGGTGAAGGAGAGCTTGTCGGCCATCAGCTCGTCCAGCTGGGCGCGGTCCAGGGGGATGCGCTCGTCGGCCGCGAGCTTGTCCAGCAGTTCGTTGCGCTCGGTGCCCTGCTCACGCATGGCGAGGGCGGAGGCGACGGCGTTCTCCTTGATGGCCTCGTGGGCGACCTCACGGCCGACGCCCGCGCGCACCGCGCCCATCAGGACCTTGGTCGTGGCGAGGAAGGGGAGGTAGCGGTCCAGCTCGCGGGCCACGACGGCGGGGAAGGCGCCGAACTCGTCGAGCACCGTCAGGAACGTCTCGACCAGCCCGTCGAACGCGAAGAACGCGTCCGGAAGGGCCACCCGGCGGACCACGGAGCAGGAGACGTCGCCCTCGTTCCACTGGTCGCCGGCCAGCTCGCCGGTCATCGACGCGTAGCCGCGCAGGATGACCATGAGGCCGTTGACGCGCTCGCAGGAGCGGGTGTTCATCTTGTGCGGCATCGCGGACGAGCCGACCTGGCCCGGCTTGAAGCCCTCGGTCACCAGCTCGTGGCCGGCCATCAGCCGGATGGTCTTCGCCACCGAGGAGGGTGCCGCCGCCAGCTGGACCAGCGCGGTCACGACGTCGTAGTCGAGCGACCGGGGGTAGACCTGGCCGACCGAGGTGAAGGCCTGTGCGAAGCCCAGGTGGCCGGCGATGCGCTCTTCGAGCTCGGCCAGCTTCCCGGCGTCACCGCCGAGGAGGTCCAGCATGTCCTGCGCGGTGCCGACCGGCCCCTTGATGCCGCGGAGGGGGTAGCGGCCCAGCAGGTCCTCCAGCCGGCCGTAGGCCACCAGCAGCTCGTCCGCCGCGGTCGCGAAGCGCTTGCCGAGGGTGGTGGCCTGCGCGGCGACGTTGTGGGAGCGGCCTGCGACGACCAGCTCGCGGTACTCGGCCGAGAGCTTGCCGAGGCGGGCCAGGACGGCCACGGTGCGGTCGCGCATCAGCTCCAGGGAGAGCCGGATCTGCAGCTGCTCGACGTTCTCGGTGAGGTCGCGGGAGGTCATGCCCTTGTGGACGTGCTCATGACCGGCGAGGGCGTTGAACTCCTCGATCCGGGCCTTCACGTCGTGCCGGGTGACCTTCTCGCGCTCGGCGATCGAGGCCAGGTCGACCTGGTCGAGGACACGCTCGTAGTCGGCGAGGGCGGCGTCGGGCACCTCGATCCCGAGGTCCTTCTGGGCGCGCAGCACCGCCAGCCACAGCTGGCGTTCCAGCTTCACCTTCTGCTCGGGGGACCAGAGGACGGCCAGCTCCGTGGAGGCGTAGCGGCCGGCCAGGACATTGGGGATGCGAGGCTTCGCAGACACAGCAGTCACGTGTCCTGATTCTACTGGCGGTTTGTGCAGCTCAGCGCCGAGGTCCGGTTTGTGGGTTGCTACGAACCGGACGAGCGCCGCGCCTCAGTGCTCGCTGCTCTCCACCCGGCGCCACGCGGCCACCGGAGCCGCCGCGCCCTCCTCGTGCGGGGTGACCCAGAACGCCCGGCCCAGCTCGGCGTTGAACTGCGCTCCCGCCCGTCCGTCGCCGGACGAGCGCCCCGTGAGCCGCCTGCCGATCCAGGGCAGCAGGTGCTGCCGGGCGAAGCGCACGTCCTCCACCCGCCGGGTGGCCCAGCGCGGCGGGGCGGAGGCGGGCAGCGGGGTCTGCCAGTCGCTCTCCTGCGGCAGCCCCAGGGACTGCCAGACCGCCTCGGCGACCCGGCGGTGCCCTTCGGCCGTCAGGTGCAGCCGGTCGACGTCCCACATGCGCTGATCGCCCAGCGCCGGAGCGCCGTACAGGTCGACGACCACGGCGTCGTGGCGCGCCGCCAGCTCGTCGACCAGGGTGAACAGCTCCTCCATGCGCGGCCGGAACCGCTCCATCACGGGGCCGTTGCGGCCGGGACTGCGCATCAGCACCAGCTTCTTGCAGGAGGGCGCCAGGCGCTCCACCGCTTCCTCCAGCCGTCCGCGCACCATGCCCATGTCGCACTTGGGGCGGAGAGTGTCGTTGAGGCCGCCGACCAGCGTCACCACGTCCGCCCGCATCGCCGCCGCCACGTCCACCTGCTCGTCCACGATCTGGCTGATGAGCTTGCCGCGTACCGCGAGGTTGGCGTACCGGAAGCCGGGCGTACGGGCGGCGAGCCGGGAGGCGAGCACATCGGCCCAGCCCCGGTACGAGCCGTCGGGCAGCAGGTCCGACATTCCCTCGGTGAACGAGTCGCCGACCGCGACGAGACTGGTGTAAGAGGCATTGATTTCCATGGCGAGGCGATCGTATCGCGGTGCGCCACGGCGCCGCCGGGTGATCGGTGGCTCCGGGAGACGGGGCCCCCGGAGCCACCGATCAAGGTTCAGCGGCTCTGGGGACGCCCCACCAGTTCCCGGAGCACGTCCTCCATCGTCACCATGCCGGCCAGCCGGCCGTCGTCGTCGAGCACCGCCGCCAGATGCGTACGGCTGCGCCGCAGCGCGGTCAGCGCGTCGTCCAGCGGTGTCGCCGCCCGCACCCGGGCGATCGGCCGCATCGAGGAGACCGGGAACGGCATGTCGCGCGGGGTGACGTCGAGCGCGTCCTTCACATGGAGGTACCCGAGGATGCGCTGCTCGGCGTCCATCACCGGGAAGCGCGAGAACCCCGTCTCGTACGACAGCCGCTCCAGATCCTCCGGCGTCGCCCCGACCCGGATGTACATCACCTGGTCCACCGGCAGCACCACGTCCCGTACCGGCCGCCGTCCCAGCTCCAGCGCATGGCGCAGCCGCTCGGCCGCCCGGTCGTCGACCAGCCCGGCATCGCCGGCGTCCTTCACCAGACGGGCCAGTTCGTCGTCCGAGAACGTGGCCGCCACCTCGTCCTTCGTCTCCACCCGCAACAGCTTCAGCAGCGCGTTGGCGAAGGCGTTGATCGCGAAGATCACCGGGCGCAGCGCTCGGGCCAGCGTCACCAGCGGCGGGCCGAGCAGCAGCGCGGACCGCACCGGCTCGGCCAGCGCGATGTTCTTCGGCACCATCTCGCCCAGCAGCATGTGCAGATAGGTCGCAACCGACAGCGCGATGACGAACGAGATCGCATGGACCAGGCCGTGCGGCACGCCCACCGCGTCGAAGACGGGCTCCAGCAGATGTGCGATCGCGGGCTCGGCGACGATACCGAGGACCAGGGTGCACAGCGTGATGCCCAGCTGGGCCGCCGCGAGCAGGGCCGAGACGTGTTCGAGCCCCCAGATGACGCTGCGCGCCCGCCGGTTGCCCTCCTCGGCCTGTGGTTCGATCTGGCTGCGGCGCACCGAGATGAGAGCGAATTCCGCGCCGACGAAGAACGCGTTCACCACCAGTGTCAGCAGACCGATGAAGAGCTGTACGGCGGTCATCGCTCATCCTCCGACGGCTGGTGGGAACCGGTCAGCGGCGCGTGCAGCAGCGCTCGGGCGGCGCGGCGCCCGGAGGCGTCCACCACATCGAGCCGCCAGCCGGCCAGCTCGATCGAGTCGCCCACGGCGGGGATGCGACCGACCTCCGTGGCGATCAGGCCCGCGAGGGTTTCGTAGGGGCCGTCCGGCACCCGCAGCCCGATCGCCTCCAGCTGGTCGGTGCGGGCGGCGCCGTCCGCCGACCACAGGACCCGCCCGTCGGTGTCCTCACCGGCCGGTGCGAGGTCCGGTGTCTCGTGCGGGTCGTGCTCGTCCCGCACTTCACCGACGACCTCCTCGACGATGTCCTCCAGCGTCACGACGCCCGCCGTGCCGCCGTACTCGTCGATCACCACCGCCATGGCGAGCTTGCCCGACAGCCGGTCGAGCAGCCGGTCCACGGTCAGTGTCTCGGGGACGAGCACCGGCTCACGCAGCATCTCGGACACCCGCTTGCGGGGCCGCTGCTCGGCGGGGATCGCCAGGACGTCCTTGATGTGGGCCACGCCCACGACGCTGTCGAGGCTGCCCCGGTACACGGGGAAGCGGGAGAGACCGGTGGCCCGGGTCGCGTTGGCGACGTCCTCGGCGGTCGCGCCGACCTCCAGTGCGGTGACCTGGACACGCGGGGTCATCACGTTCTCCGCGGTGAGCTCCGGCAGGCTGAGGGTGCGGACGAACAGCTCGGCGGTGTCCGCCTCCAGCGCCCCCGCCTTCGCGGAGTGCCTGGCCAGCGCCACCAACTCCTTGGGGCTGCGTGCGGAGGCCAGCTCCTCGGTGGGTTCGAGCCCGAAGCGGCGCACGATCCGGTTGGCCGTGTTGTTGAGGTGGCTGATGAAGGGCCGGAAGACAGCCGTGAAGGCCCGCTGAGGGGTGGCGACGGCCTTCGCCACCGCGAGCGGCGAGGAGATGGCCCAGTTCTTCGGGACCAGCTCGCCGACGACCATCAGGAACACGGTCGACAGGGCCGTGCCGATGACGAGCGCCACGGACGACGCGACGCCGGAAGGCAGGCCGACGGCCTCCACCGGCCCCCGGATGAGCTTCGCGATGGAAGGCTCGGAGAGCATGCCGACGACCAGGTTGGTGACGGTGATGCCGAGCTGGGCCCCGGACAGCTGGAAGGTGAGACCGCGTACCGCCTTCATCGCGCTCGCGGCCCCGCGCTCACCTTGCTCGACGGCCTTCTCCAGCTGGCCGCGCTCGACCGTGGTCAAGGAGAACTCCGCCGCGACGAAGGCGCCGCAGGCGAGGGAGAGCAGTACCGCAACGAGCAGCAGAAGCACTTCGGTCATCGGTTCACCTCCGTCCCATGATCGGGCAGGGACTGGTGGACCGCGCGATGTCGGCGGCTGCGGCTACTGGGAGGCTCGCCCATGGGCGGACGCTCACACCTCTCGTCGGAAGGGAAGGACTGAACCCTCATGGTAAAGGATCGGCAAAGTGGCCTGTTTCTCGGTCACCTGCCCCTGTTCCCGCCCCCGAGCGGCTTCACCCATCGCCGCCAGTGGTTCTCGCGGCCGTAGCCGGCCGCCTGCCAGGTGTGGTGCGCGCGCTCGTTCTCCTCCAGGACCATGGCGTCCACCCGTCGGCCGCCCAGCTCGGTGAAGCGCCGCTCCGCCGCCTCCAGCAAGGCGGTCGCGATGCCCTGCCGTCGGTGGTCCGGATGCACGGCCAGCCGGTAGGCGGAGCACCGCCAGCCGTCGAAGCCCGCGATGACCGTCCCCACGAGTGTGCCCCTCCGCTCCGCGAGCAGCAGCGCGCCGGGATCGCGGGTGATGAGCAGGGCCACGCCTTCGTGGTCGTCGCTGATGCTCGTGCCTTCCGCCGCCGTGCGCCAGAACGCCAGCACGGCGTCGATGTCGGACGGGACTGCGCGGCGTATGTCGAGATCACTCATGCGGTGAGCCAATCAGACGATCGTTTTCCTGTGCGAGCGGATTCCCGCCCGGTACGGGGCCGGCTCAGCGCCGTACAGGGCGGCTCGCGGCTGTACGGGGCCGCTCAGCGCAGCCGTACCGGCAGGGCGTCGATGCCGTAGACGATCGACAGCTTGCGGAAGGCCAGGTCCTGCGGCGGGACGGCGAGCTCCATCTCGGGAAACCGCCTGACCAGGGCCGGAAAGGCGGAACGCAGCTCCATCCGGGCCAGCTCCGCGCCGATGCAGCGGTGGATGCCGTGCCCGAAGGCGAGGTGGCCGGCCGGAGTGACCCGGTCCACATCGAAACGCCCGTCGTCCGTGACGTACGCCGGGTCCCGGTTGGCCCCGCTCAGCGAGCAGAGCACCATGTCGCCGCGCGGGATGACGACCCCGGCGATCTCGATGTCGTCGCGGGCGAACCGGGGGAAGGCGATCTGCACGGCGGAGAGGTAGCGCAGCACCTCCTCCACGAAGGGCGCCGTCACGCCGTCGTCCGTACGCAGCCGCGCCGCCACCTCCGGGTTCCGCAGCAGGACGAGGGCGCCGAGCGCGATCGTGCTGGCGGTCGTCTCGAACCCGCCGGTGAGCACCCCGTCGGCCAGGCCCGCCAGTTCCTCGTCGTCGACGCTGTCCCCGTGCTCCCGCACGATCATGCCGAGCAGGCCGTCGCCTGGGTCGCGCCGCTGGGCCCGCACGACGCCCCGGAAGTAGTCGAGCGACGCGGACATGGCGCCGAACGGCGCGGTCGTCCCGGCGAACAGGTCGAAGCGGTCCATGGCCAGCTTCTGGAAGTCGTCGCGGTCCTCGTATGGAACCCCGAGCAGTTCGCAGATGGTCAGGGACGGCACGGGCAGCGCGAAGGCGTGCACCAGGTCGACCGGTCCCGGCGCGGCGGCCATCGCGTCCAGGCGCTCCGCGACGATGGCGTCGATCCTCGGCGTCAGGCGGCGCAGCCGGCGCATCGTGAACTCCGGGGTCAGGATGCGACGCAGCCGCGTGTGCACCGGCGGATCGCTGAAGCCCAGCCCGCCGGGGCTGTGTTCGGCGACTATGCCCGCGTTGCCCGCGAGATGGGCGAAGTCGGTGCTGAAGCCCTCGGTGGAGCCGAGCACGGCCTTCGACTCCTCGTAGCCGGTGACCACCCAGGCGTCCATGCCGAAGGGCAGGGCCACCCTGGTCACCGGTGCGCTCGCCCTGACGTCGGCGAGCTGCCGCACCGGGTCGAGCCCCTCCCTGCGCAGCGGCATCAGCAGCTGTTCGGGGAGCAGTTTGATGGTGGAGGACCCGAGTCCGTGCTTCTGGATCCGGGCCAGGTAGCTGCGTCCGAGCCGGGCGGTGATGCGGGAACGGAACGTCGTCGTACTCAATGTCACTCCATGAGTCGTCGCGAGATCTGGTCGGTTGGCGCACCTGCGGCGCCGAGACGTGGCCGACTGCGGTGACTTCGGCTACCTGAGCAGGAATTATGACCACGTGTTCGAGCACTGGGGGGCCGGGGTGGGGAATGTGTCCGCGACATCCCGGCGGTACGGGCGCGCGGCCACCCCCGGACGCCCGCCCGCGCCCCTCCTCTTGCCGGTGCTAGCGGTTGCGCGCTAGCGTGAGGGGGTGCCCAAGACACAGCTGAACGTTCGAGTGGACGAGGCCACCGCGGAGGCCGCGAGGCAGCGCGCGCTCCAGAGGGGGATGAGCGTGAACCGCTACATAGAGGAGCTCGTCAAACAGGACGCGGGCGAGGTGGGACACACCTTCGTCGAGGCCGCGGCGGACTTCATGAAGCAGTACGAATCGGTGTTCGCCGAGGAGTTCGGCACGGAGGGCAAAGGCACCTGTTGAACCTCCGGATCCAACTCTCCTGGCTTCTCATGGTCGCGGAGCACAAGACGCCCGGCGACCCGCAGGTGACCGACTGGGGCGCCCTGGTCGCGGCCGTCGCGCGCCACGAGGCGGAGATCTTCGGCAGCCCCGTCTACAGCGATCCGCACTCCAGGGCCGCGGCCCTGCTGCAACTGCTGCTGCACGTCCCGGCACTGGAACGCTCCAACGCCATGTTCGCCTCCGCCGTCGCCTACGGCTATCTGGTCGCGTCCGGACTCAAGGTCATCACGTCGCCCGAGCAGGTGCGGGATCTGGCCCTGCTGGTGAAACAGGGCGAGGCCGACGTCCGGGCCATCGCCGACGAACTGCGCCAGTGGAGTCTGTGAGCGAGGGTGTGGCCTACCGCCGTGCCGTCACGACAGGCCCGCGTGCTACGCCCAGCACGCAGGACGAGGTGGGCAGCCGGATGCCCCTCTCGGGCAGGTTGACCCGCCGGTACGACTCCACCGTGAAGCCGGCCGCCGTGATCGCCGCGAGCGTGTCGCGCGAGGTGTGACAGCCCCCGGCCACCCAGGGCCAGAAGGTACGGTCCAGGGCGCGCTGGGTCGCCGCCATGGCCCGCCCGTCCGCCCGGACGTGCTCGAAGAACCGCAGCTCGGCACCCGGGCGCAGCACCCGCCGGATCTCCGCGAGCGACCGCTCCATGTCCCTCACGGTGCACAGCACCAGCGAGGCCACCGCCCCGTCGAAGGCCTCGCTCTTCACCGGCAGGGCCTCCGCCGTCCCCGGCACCACGTCCACCGGGATGCCCGCCCGCAGCGCCGAGCGCACGGCCAGGCGGCGCAGCGTGCGCTCGGGTTCGATCGCCACCACCTCCGACACCGCGGGCGGGTAGTGGCCGAAGTTCAGGCCGTTGCCGGCGCCGATCTCGATGACCCGCCCGGTGAGCCCGGCCAGCAGCTCCGCCCGGATCGCTGCCAGACCGGCTGCGGACTCGGCGGCCACGCTCATCCGTGCGTAGCAGCGCGCGAACACGGGGTGGTGCACCGCGTCCCTGGGGGTTCTCGTACTCCGCAGCCGCATGGCGACCTCCTCGAAGGACCGGATCGCCCGCGCCGGCGGCGGCGTACGCCCCGCACGGCCCGCGCGGCCGGGAAAGGTCCGGCACCTTCGATTCTGCCCCGTTCCGGGCGACGCAGCCGGGCGGCGAAGGAGGACGAACCGGGCGTCCCGCGGCCGTGCCGGACGGGGACGCCGGCGACCCCGGCGCCCAGCCGGACACCGCGGCCCCCGGCATGCGCTCCGCTCAGCCCAGCGGCCGGTGCCCGCCCAGCGGTTTTGCCAGCCAGCCCGCCGCCCGCGCACGGAAGTCCGCCGGCGCGAGCGACCCCGCACCTTCGGGGACGATGCCGAGCAGCGGGGCCCCCGCGGCCACCGGCAGGTCCGCCACATTGCAGCGCTCCGCCAGGTCCGGCGCGCCCGGCATGCTGCCGATGACCACGCCCAGGCAGTCGAGTTCCCGGGCCCGCAGCGCCTCCGCCGTCAGCGCCGTGGAGTTCAGCGTGCCCAGACCGGCCGGGGCCACCACCAGGACCGGGGCCGCCAGTAGCCGGGCCGCGTCCGCCAGGGTCGCGCCCTCGTCGTCGAACCGTACGAGCAGCCCGCCCGCGCCCTCGACCAGGACCAGGTCGTGGTCGGCGGCCAGCTTCTCGGCAGCCTCGGCGATCTCGTACGGGCGTACCGGCTCCATGCCGGCCCGCCGTGCCGCCGTCGCGGGCGCCAACGGCTCGGGGAACCGCGCCAGTTCGACCGCCGTCACCTGCGTGCCCGCCAGCCGTGCCACCTCGGCCGCGTCACCCGGCTCGCCCGGCTCCAGACCGGTCTGGGCCGGCTTGAGCACCGCCACCCGACGGTGCGCGGCGGCCGCCGCCACGGCGGCCGTCACGATCGTCTTGCCGATCTCCGTGCCGGTGCCCGTCACCACCAGAACGCCCATGTCTCAGCCCTCCCGCGCCGCAGCGCACACGGCACGGCAGATCCGTGCCACATCGTCGTCACCGGTCACATACGGCGGCATGGTGTAGACGAGGTCGCGGAACGGCCGCAGCCACACCCCTTCGCGCACCGCCGCCGCTGTCGCCGCCGCCATGTCCACCTCGTGGTCCAGCTGCACCACGCCGATCGCGCCGAGGACCCGCACATCGCGGACCCCGGGCAGCGCCCGCGCCGCCGCCAGCCCCTCGTTCAGCCCGGCCTCGATCCGCTTGACCTCCTGCGCCCAGTCCTGGCCGAGCAGCAGGTCGATGGAGGCGCAGGCCACCGCGGCGGCGAGCGGATTGCCCATGAACGTCGGGCCGTGGGCGAGCACCGGCACCTCGCCGCGCGAGATGCCCTCGGCCACCTCGCTCGTGCACAGCGTCGCCGCCATGGTCAGATAGCCGCCGGTCAGCGCCTTGCCCACGCACATGACGTCCGGGGAGACCCCCGCGTGGCCGGCGGCGAACAGGCTGCCCGTGCGGCCGAAGCCCGTCGCGATCTCGTCGAACACGAGCAGCACTCCGTGTGCGTCGCACGCCTCGCGCAGCACGCGCAGATAGGCGGGGGAGTGGAAGCGCATCCCTCCGGCGCCCTGGACCACCGGTTCCACGATCACGGCCGCCAGCTCGTCCGCGTGCCGTTCGATCAGCTCGTGCAGGTGTGCCGCGTACGCGGGGTCGGGCTCGGCGTCGTATCCGGCGGGCGGTTCGTCGGCGAAGACCTGACGCGGCAGTGCGCCCGACCACAGCTCGTGCATCCCGCCCTCGGGGTCGCACACCGACATCGGCTGCCAGGTGTCCCCGTGGTACCCGCCGCGCCAGGTCAGCAGCCGCTGCTTGGCCGGCCGCCCGGCCGAGCGCCAGTACTGCAGGCACATCTTCACGGCCACCTCGACCGACACGGAGCCCGAGTCGGCGAGGAAGACGTGGCGCAGCGGCTCCGGGGTGATCTCCACCAGCCGGGCCGCCAGCCGTACGGCGGGCTCGTGCGTGAGCCCGCCGAACATCACATGGCTCATCCGGTCCAGCTGGCCGCGCGCCGCCTCGTTCAGCACCGGGTGGTTGTAGCCGTGCACGGCGGACCACCAGGAGGACATCCCGTCGACCAACTCGTGCTGCCCGTGGGCGGGTTCGGCGAGCCGCAGCCGGACCCCGGACGCGGACTCCACGACCAGCGGCTCCTGCCGGCCCGGCATCGGGCCGTAGGGGTGCCAGACGTGCGCCCGGTCCAGGTCCCGGAGTACGGCGGGGGAGAGCGGCTCAGGCATTGGGGGCGAGATCCGTACCCGCGCCACGGCGGCGGACCGCCACCAGATCCGTACGGGCACCCGGCACCTGGGTTTCCGGCGCCTCGGCGGCGGGAACGGCCTCCGCCTCCGGCGCCTCGCCGCACGGCCCGCAGCCGCCCTCGTGCGAACCGCAGCCCTCCGACTCCGTGGCGCAGCCGCCCGCGTGCGAGCCGCAACCGGCCAGGGCATCCGCGCGGTGCCGGGGGAGCGTCGTCGTACCCGCCCCCTCCACCTCGAAACCGGCGTCCGCGATCATGTCCAGATCCGCCTGGCCCGCCTGGCCCTCGCTGGTCAGGTAGTCGCCCAGGAAGATCGAGTTGACCAGGTTGAGGGCGAGCGGCTGCATCGAGCGCAGATGGACCTCGCGCCCGCCCGCGAGCCGCACCTCGACGTCCGGGCAGACGAACCGCACCATCGCCAGGATGCGCAGGCAGCGCTGCGGCGTCAGGTTCCACTCCTTGGCGAGCGGGGTCCCCTCGAACGGGATCAGGAAGTTGACCGGCACCGAGTCCGGGTCCAGCTCGCGCAGTGAGAAGACCACATCGACCAGGTCGGCGTCGCTCTCGCCCATGCCCGCGATCAGCCCCGAGCACGCGGAGAGACCGGCGGCCTGCGCCTGGTGCACCGTGTCCACGCGGTCGGCGTAGGTGTGGGTGGTGGTGATCTCCCCGTACGTCCCCTCGGACGTGTTGAGGTTGTGGTTGTACGCGTCGGCGCCCGCCGAGCGCAGCCGGTCGGCCTGCCCCTCGGAGAGCAGACCGAGGCAGGCGCACACCTCGACGCCCTCGTTCTGCTCCTTGATGGCCTCGATGGTCTTCGAGACCCGGTCGACGTCCCGGTCCGTCGGGCCCCGGCCGCTGGCCACCAGGCAGACGCGCTTGGCGCCCCCGGCCACCCCCGCGGCCGCCGCCTTCGACGCCTCGTCGGGCTTCAGCCAGGTGTACTTGAGGATCTCGGCCTTGGAGCCGAGCCGCTGCGAACAGTACGAGCAGTCCTCGGGGCAGAGCCCGGACTTCAGATTGACCAGATAGTTCAGCTTCACCCGCCGCCCGAACCACTGACGGCGCACCTTGCCCGCCGCGGCCACCACATCGAGCAGTTCGTCGTCCGGGGTCGCCAGTACGGCGAGCGCTTCTTCACGGGTCGGCAGCTCGCGCCGCAGCCCCTTGTCCACCAGCGTGTTCAGGAGGTCCATGGCGACGATCCTGACGCACGGCACCGCCCGGAGCCAAGGAGGAACCGGACAACAGAGCTCACGGGGGGTGTGTGCATTGCCACACCGTGTCTCGTCGTGAGCGCGGTTAGGGTCTGTGAACTGCCTACAAGAGGGACGCCCATGCCCGCCACCCCGTTCGACTGGATCGACGACGAGGCCCGCCGGCGCGCGGACGCGGGGCTGGTCCGCAGGCTGCGGCCCCGGGACGCCGACGCGGATCTGCTGGATCTCGCGAGCAACGACTACCTCGGCCTGACCCGGCACCCCGAGATCACCTCCGCCGCGGCGGACGCGGCACGCCGCTGGGGCGGCGGATCGACTGGCTCCCGTCTCGTCACGGGCTCGACCGCGCTTCACGCGGAACTCGAACGCGAACTCGCCGCGTTCTGCGGCTTCGAGGCCGCTCTCGTCCTCTCCTCCGGTTACGCCGCCAACCTCGCGGCCCTCACCGCGCTCACCGGACGCGGCTCCCTCATCGCGTCGGACGCGGGCAACCACGCCTCCATCGTCGACGGCTGCCGGCTCTCCCGGGCCGAGACCGCCGTCGTCCCGCACGCCGATCCCGAAGCCCTCCGCAAGGCACTGGGCGGGCACCCGGGCCGGAAGCTGGCCGTCACCGACTCGGTCTTCTCCGTCGACGGCGACGCCGCGCCGCTGGACCGGCTGGCCGCCGCCTGCCGGGCGGAGGACGCCGCGCTTCTGGTGGACGACGCGCACGGGCTCGGCGTGCTCGGCGACGGCGGACGCGGCGCGCTCGCCGCGGCGGAACTCGCGGGCGACGAGGACGTCGTCGCCACGCTCACCCTCTCCAAGTCGCTGGGCAGCCAGGGCGGCGCGGTCCTGGGGCCCGCCCGGGTCATCGACCACCTGGTCAACACCGCCCGTACGTTCATCTTCGACACCGGGCTCGCTCCGGCAGCCGTCGGCGCGGCCCTGGGCGGACTGCGGCTGCTGCGCCGCGAACCGGAGCGCGCGCTCCGGGCGCGTACGGTCGCCACCGCGCTGTACGAGGGGCTGACGGCGGCCGGTCTGACCGCCGTGCGGCCCGACGCGGCCGTTGTCTCGGTCCGGGCGCCCTCGCCCGACGCCGCCGTCCGGTGGGCCGCCGACTGCCGGGCTGCCGGGATGGCGGTCGGCTGCTTCCGGCCGCCGTCCGTCCCCGACGGCATCTCGCGGCTGCGGCTCACCGCCCGCGCCGACCTGACGGACGGGCAGATCGCGCGGGCGGTGGCGACGGTGCGGCAGACCGCGCCCCGGGACTGAGGCGCGGTCCGTTTCAGCGTTTCAGGCCGGAGACGAAGGACGTCCAGGCCGGGGCGGAGAACTCCAGGGGTGTCCTGGCCACATCCTTGGAGTCGCGCACGGCCAGCAGCCGTCCGCTCTCGGACGGCGCGGTCTCCACGCAGTTGTTCATCCCTGTGCTGCGGCTGCTGCGCCGCCACCGTAAGACGTGCTGAGCGAGGCGATCGGGCATGACGCTTCCTCCGGGCGGTGGGGGGTCACCGATCGTCGCGGTCGATCGCGGCGATCAGGTCCAGCGTGTGCTCCGGCGACAGCGCGTGCGTCTGAAGGGTTCGGAAGGCCGAGCTGTACGCCGCAAGGTCTTCTTTCCGTTCCAGATAGAGGCTACTCGTCAAGTGGTCAAGTACGACCACGTCAAGATCAGAAGCGGTCGGAAAGGAGAAGATGACGAAAGGGCTGGTGAGGCTCACATACCCGCCGACCGAGAACGGAAGCAACTGGAGTTGCACGTGTGGAAGTTGGGCCACCCGTGCGAGATGGCGCAGCTGTTCCCGCATCACTCTTCGGCCACCCACCTCCCGGCGCAGGACCGCCTCGTCGAGCACCGCGCTCAGGCGTAGCGGCGGGTCGTTCCGCAGCACGCCCTGCCGGGTCAGCCGTACCTCCACCAGGGAGTCCAGCTGACCGGACGGCAGCCCGTCGAGGGCGGCCCGGGTCACCGCGCGGGCGTAGTCGGCCGTCTGCAACAGGCCCGGCACCACGGAGGTCTCCAGCGTGCGGGCGGTGCGCGCCTGTGACTCCAGGCTGATGAAGTCGCGGTACTGCGGCGGGATGAGACCGCGGTACGCGTGCCACCAGCCGGCGCCGCCCCCGCCCGCCGATCCGGCGAGCGCGCCCAGGACCTCGCGCAGCTTCGGATCGTCCATGCCGTACGCGTCCAGCAGCCGGATCACGTCATCCGGCCGCACCCCGCTGACACCTGTCTCGATTCTGCTCACCTTCGACTGGTGCCAGCCGAGCAGTCCCGCGGCCTCCCGGCTCGTGAGACCCGACGCGTGACGCAGACTCCGCAGCTCCTCCCCGAGCTTGCGGCGGCGCACCGCAGGACCGTGCTGCATCTGATGGCTCCCTCCCGCTGCCTGACGAGGGGACAGTGTGGCTCCCGTGGGAGGCCTTGCGGGAAGAGTTCACCGGTTTGAGCGACAGATATATGCATATCTTGGCCGATCGCCCCCGCGGGGGGCAGCATCGGTGGCAATCTGGCGCGAAGCGCGACCGGACGGCTTGCCGGGCCGGTACTGGGTGGGAAAGGGACGGCTCGCCATGGCAGACCATCAAGAAGCACGTGTCACTCTGCCGAGCGAGCCGGTCTCGGTCTCCGCTGCCCGGAGATACGTGGCCCGGGTACTGGCCGAGTGGGGCATGCCCGACGACGCGGAGGCCGCCGACTCCCTGCGGCTGATCATCTCGGAGCTGGCCACCAACGCCGTTCTGCACACCTTCGGCCAGTCACCCACCTTCACCATCGACCTGCGGCTGGAGCGGGAGGAGCGGCTGCTCCTCGGCGTGACGGACAGCCACCCCCGCCGGCCCCAGCGGCTGCCCGCCGCCGTCCAGCAGGACAACGGGCGCGGCATGGTCATCATCCGCTCGCTGGCCAAGGAGTACGGCGGCCGGCTGACCGTCACACCCACCGCCGACGGGGGCAAGACCGTCTGGGTGGAGCTCCCGTGGCAGGTCCCCGTCCAGCCCTGATGAGGCAGGGCACGCCCGCCCCGCCGGCGTCAGCCGACCCGGCCGTAGTAGACGCTCCTGGTCCAGATCTTCTCCAGGCGGACCACGGCACCGGTTTTCGGCGAGTGCCAGATCTTCCCACTGCCGGCGTAGATGCCCACGTGGTAGACGCTGCGCCCGGCATGGAAGAAGACCAGGTCACCTCGTTGCCGCTTGGACGCCGAGATGTGCCTGGTCCTGTTGTACTGCTGCTGGGCCGTCCGGGGGAGTTTCTTGCCGGCCTTCTTGAACGAGTAGAGCGTCAGGCCCGAACAGTCGAAACTGCTGGGCCCGGTGGCACCCCAGCGATAGGGCGCCCCCTTCTTCGACGCTGCGATCTTCAGAGCCTTCATCGCATGGCCCGCCGCCTGCGCCTCGGACGCGGCACCGGGGACGAACAACGTGCCGCCGACGGCGGCGAGAGTCATGACCGAGGCCGTGGTGGCTCGGGCGAGCAGAGACGGGACCTGAACCTGCGCACTCATGCGCAACCCTTCGTCAGCCGCCTGTGAAGGATGACCTGTCGGGTTCGGGCTGGCGAAGTTGCCCGGCCGCGCTCGGCGGCTTCACCCCGAGGGACAACCGGAGATCCGGCGGTCCCGTAATGCTCGGGTCCTCCACTCCTGCCGATCCACTCCTGTCGACCAGTCATCCGGACGGCGGCAGGACTCGGCGTCCGCCCGGACCGCCCCGCCGCGGCGGCGGGGGCTTGTCGTCCCAGGGATCTTGACGCACCTCGGGCCCGTTTTCCGAGGCGAAACAGCCATAAGTGAAGATCGTCACGGATGGTCCGTTCAGGTGGACAGGGGGCTTTCCGGCTGTTCGCCCGCCTCCCGCGGCCGTGGCCGTACCAGCGGTGTCGCGAAGGAATCCACCCCGCGCGCATCAGGAAAAGGCAAATCGAGCCGTCGCTCGTGAGAGGGAACGCCTACGCCGAACGAGCGAGGAAAACCCGTTCGCCCGTCGGGCGTGTCGGCGCGATCCGCTCCGTCAACTCGGCGGAGCGGGCGGCAGGGTGACCCGGGCCGCCCGCCGCTCCCCGTCCAGCGTCCGCAGCGCCCGGGTCAACGTGGTGCTGTGGATGCGTGTTTCGCCGCGCCGGTGCATCAGCGCGAGCGCGTCCCGCAGGGCCGCCGCGTGCGAGGCGAGCGCCTGGGCGGCGCGCAGGGCGGTGTACATGTCGTCACCGCGGGCCGGGTTGATCCGGCCCAGCTCGTCGAGGACATGCAGATAGCGGTCGATGAACTCGCACTCGGCCCCGGTCAGGGCGGGCAGCGGCGAGAACTCCGGTGGCTGCATCCCCGGTTCACCGCTCGGAGCGCGGCGGCACCGGGACACGGCCCCGCACGATGTGGTCGACGATCCCGTACGCCAGCGCGCCCTCCGCGTCGAGGACGAGGTCGCGTTCGGTGTCCTCGGATACCTGCCCGGCGGAGCGGCCGGTGTGCCGGGCCAGCATGCCGGTCATCGTCTCGCGCATCCGGGCCAGTTCGCGCGCCTCGATCTCCAGGTCGGACGGCTGCCCCCGCCGGGGCTCGTCGAGCGCGGGCTGGCTCACGACCACCTTGGCGCCCGGCAGCATGTGCCGTCGGCCCGGAGCGCCCGCGGCGAGCAGGACCGCCGCGCCGGCCCCCGCCCGGCCGAGGCAGTAGGTCTCCACCTCGCAGCTGAGGAAGGCCATCGTGTCGTAGAGGGTCGTCATCGCCCCGTACGAGCCGCCCGGCGAGTTGATGTACAGCGAGACGGGCCGGTCCGGCGCGTCGTGCTCCAGATACATCAGCTGCGCGACCAGATCGTTGGCGGCGGGGTCGTCGAGGTCCGTGCCGAGGAAGACGACCCGCCCGGCCAGCAGCTTGGAGTACGGGTCGAGGGTGCGGGTCCCCCGGGAGGTGCGCTCGGTGAACTCGGGCAGGACGTGACGGGCGGCGGGACGGTACACGGCTGTGCCTCTCCTCCGGTGACGCGGGCGCAGCGGAGCACCCGCACACGCTTCCGTAAAAAATGTACAGGACGTACAGAAGGCTATGATGGGAGCATGGCCTACGAGATTCCGGTGACGCAAGCCCGAGCTGAACTCGCCGAACTGATCAACCGCGTCGTCTACGGCGGCGAGCGCGTGGTCGTCACACGGCACGGAAAACCGCTCGTCGCCCTCGTATCGGCCGCTGACCTCGAACGACTCGAGAAGGAGGAGGCGGCGGAGCAGGAGCACGTGATCAGCTCGGTCTCCTCGATCGGCTCCGGGGCGTCCGCTCCGGGCGAACGGCAGCGCTTCGGCATCGCGGCCGAGCACCGCGGGCACCACGGCCGGGGCGACTGACCTCCGCGCACGGCAATGCGCCCCCGTCCCGGCGGACGGGGGCGCATTGCCGTGGTGTGCGGGCGGATCAGCCCGCGAGCGCGGGCTCCCGCGCGGCCGTGGCCGGCGAGGCGTCCTCCACCGTGGTACTGCGACGGCCGCCGACGAGTACGGCGGCGAGTCCGAGCACCGCCCACACGGAGAGCGTCAGGGCCGCGCCGCCCGCCGCCGCGCCGTCGAAGAACGCCACCGAGCGCAGCAGTGACCCGGCGGATCCCGGCGGCAGCAGCTGGCCGAGCGTGCCGATCGGCCGGGGCAGCAGCTCGGGTGCGCTGGTCACTCCGGAGAACGGATTGCCCAGGAGCACCATGAGCAGGGCGCCGAGGCCGATGCCCGGTGTCCCGATCAGGGCGGCCAGCCCCGCCACCGGCGCACCGATGGCGAGTACGGTCAGGGCGATGCTCCCGGCCTCGGCCCACCAGTCGCCGGTGAGGGCGCCGAGCCAGCTGTCCGTCACGGCGGTGGCCAGGAGCCCCACCGCGACGGACACACCGAGCAGTGCGGCACCGGCCCGTGCGCCGCGCAGCCGCAGCAGGGTCACGGCCGCACCGGCGGCGACGCCCGCGATGGCCAGCGGCATGATGCTGGAGCCGAGCACCGCGCCCCTGGGGTCGGCGGCGGGGGCGGCCACCACGTCGGTGACCGGGACGACGGAGCCGGCCGGTGCGCCGGCGCTCACCGCCTCGTGCAGCAGCTGGGCGACCACGGGACCGGCGGCGCTCGCCGTCAGCAGCGCGGGGCCCTTCTCGGAGACGACGACCGCGCCGTACACGGTCCGGTCCTCGATCGCTTCCCTGGCGGCGGCCTCGGAGGCGTAGCGGTGGATCTCGAAGGCGCCGTCGCGCTCCTCGAACCGCTGCTGGACCTGGTCCGCGGCCGGCGCGGATCCGGCGATTCCGATGGGCAGGTCGCGCGGCGCCGTCCGTGCGGCGGGCCAGGCGAAGGCCCACAGGGCGAGGGTCACCACCACCGGCACCAGCAGGACGACCCCCACCATGCGGCGGTTCGGGGTGAGGGACATGGCACAGGCCTCGATTCAAAGAGAATGATCGTTCGTTTTATGTCTCTGCCACTGTCGCCCCGCTCTCGCTTCCTTGTCAAGAATGAATGTTCGTTTTAGTTTGGGGGCATGGCACGCGTATCCCAGGAGCACCTCGACGCCCGCCGCCGGCAGATCCTCGACGGCGCCGCGCGCTGCTTCGCCCGCGACGGCTTCCACGGCACCTCGATGCAGGATGTGCTGAGGGAGGCCGGCCTGTCGGCAGGCGCCGTCTACCGCTACTTCAGCGGCAAGGAGGACCTGATCGCGGCCATCGCCACCGAGGCGGTCGACGGGGTGCGCCGGGCCTTCGAGGGCGCGGCGCGGGACACCCCCGTCCCCGCCCCGGACGTCCTCATCGGCCGGGTGGCGCGGTCCCTGTTCGGCAACGACCTCGAATCGGGGCGGGGGCTGGAACCCCGGGCGTACGCGGGGCTGATCATCCAGGTGTGGTCGGAGACCCTGCGCAGCGAGCGGCTGGCGGCCACCCTCACCGAGGCGTTCGGCGGGCTGCGCGGGGCCTGGACCGAACTGGTCGGGCTGTACCGGGAGGCCGGGGTGCTCCGGGCGGACGTGCCCGACGAGCACGTCGCCAGAGCCCTGATCGCGACGGCCCAGGGGTTCATCGCCCAGCTCGCCATGTTCGGCGACACCGGCCCGGAGGTCCTGGAGAACGGCTTGCGCGGGCTGATGTCGATGGACGCGGTGAAGGCGGGCTGACCCCGCCCGGCCTCACCCCTTCCGGTCGTGCTCCGCCAGCCAGGCGTCCTCCGCCGCGTAGTCGAACAGGCTCGTGCCGTACGCCCGCAGCATGGCCGGGTACGCGTCCCGCCAGTCCCGTCCCGCGAGCTGCCCGGTGATCCACTCGACGGTCTCCGGCAGCGACTCCGCGTACCCCGTCACCGGCCGGTAGCCGAGTTCCCGCTCGGCCGCCGACATGTCGAAGACGACGGAGTGCGGCGCGCTCCAGGGCGTCGAGCCGACGTCCTCGGGGGACGGCTCGCTGGGCATCAGCACCGTTTCCGTGCTCCGGCCCAGCACCGCGTCCACCGCCTCGCCGATCTCCGCGACCGTCGGCGCCTGCGGATCGGCGGCGTTCAGCACCCGGGAACCGGGCCGGGCGGCGGCCAGCCGGATCAGCTCGGCCATGTTCGCCGAGTGGACCGGGTGGAAGCGCGACGCCCCGCCGTACGCCAGTACGCGGCGGGTCCGGCCGTCCAGCGCCCGCTTGACGAAGTACAGCTCACGCGGTGACCGGCAGTGCGGGCCGTGCACCGCGCCCGCCCGCAGCAGCGTGGTGGGCAGTGCGTCCCCGGCCGCGAGGAGATCGCGTTCCAGCTGGATCTTGCGCGTCGCGTAGGTGTCCTCGCCCGGCGCCACGGTGCCCAGCGACTCCGGGATCGGCACCGGATAGCGGGGCGCCCCGCCCGGCTCGCCCTGCGTGTCGAAGCTGTGACCCTTCTCGTCCTCGTACACCGCGCCGCTGGAGACCACCACCGCCGAACCGATCCGGTCCGCGAGAGCGGTCAGCTGCCGGGCGTGCTGCCGCCCGTACGCCACCATGTCCACCAGGACGTCGCATCCGGGGCCGAGCGCCGCCGCGAGCGCGCCCTCCTCGTCGCGGTCCAGGGCGACCGCCCGGACCCCCTCGTCCCACGTCTCGTCACGGCCACCGCCGCGCGAGGCCGCCGTCACCTCCCAGCCGTCCTTCGACAGCGCGCGCACGGCGGCCCGCCCTATCTGTCCCGTCGCTCCCAGTACCCATGCGTGTCCTTTGTTCACGCTCCGCACGCTAGGGCGGGCACACGTCGCTGACCAGGCAGTTTCACCGCTCGCGAATCCGCTCTCAGCGTCGCAGTTTCGGGAACCGGCCCGGCTGCTTCTCCTCGGCCGCCTGCTTGACCTTCACGGCGTACTCGTCGACGTACTCCTGACCGGAGAGGCGCAGGATCGCGTACATGATCTCGTCGGTCACCGCGCGGATGGCCGCCTTCTCGTTCTCCAGGCCCTCGTAGCGCGAGAAGTCCAGTGGTTCACCGAAGCGGATGGTGACCGGCTTGATGCGGGGGAGCCGCCTGCCGGGCGGCTGGATCTCGAAGGTGCCGACCATGGCGCACGGCACCACCGGCACCTGCGCCCGGACGGCCATGACCGCGACCCCGACCTTGCCCTTGTAGAGCCGCCCGTCGTGCGAGCGGGTTCCCTCCGGGTAGATGCCCAGCAGCTCGCCCCGCCCCAGCACGCCGAGGCCCTCGCGGATCGCGGCCTGCCCGGCCTCCTTGCCCGACCGGTCCACCGGGATCTGGCCGGCGCTGCGGAAGAAGGCGGCGGTCAGCCGGCCCTTCAGCCCCGGGCCGGTGAAGTACTCGGCCTTGGCGAGGAAGGTGATGCGCCGCTTGATGATCGCGGGCATCAGGAAGTGGTCGGAGAACGACAGGTGATTGCCGGCGACGATCGCGGCGCCGTCGTCCGGAATGTGCTCCGCACCCTCGATGACCGGCCGGAACAGCAGCCGCAGCACCGGCCCGAGAACGACGTACTTGAGGACGTAGTAGAACACGGTGTCTCCCCGGTGTGCGGGATCAGCGGGTCATTGCATCGCCGTGCGGACCGTCAGCTCCTTCCCGGCGGTCGATCGTAGCCCGCTGTGACATGTACCCCGCACTCAGGACGGGAAGCCGGACGGCCCCTCGCATGGCCGTTCCCTCACATGGCCGCGCCGAAGTCCTGTGTCCAGACGATGCCGCCGGGGCTGTCCTGGATGCCCACGCCCAGTTCCTTGAAGGAGCAGTTCAGGATGTTCGCCCGGTGGCCGGGGCTGTTCATCCAGGAGTTCATGACGTCGGCGGGCGTGCGCTGGCCCTTGGCGATGTTCTCGCCGTACGTGCTCCACCGGTAGCCGGCGGCCGTGATCCGCTCGCCCGGACCCGACCCGTCCTGCGAGGTGTGCGAGAAGTAGTCGTGCGCGGCCATGTCCCCGGAGTGCCGCTGCGCGGCGGTCGTCAGCTGATCGTTGCCGGTCACCGGACCGCAGCCCTCCTTGGCCCGCTCGGTGTTGACGAGCGCCAGGACCTGGTCCGCGTCCGACGACGCGCTCGGCGTGGGCTGTGCCGGGGCCGGCCGGGTCGCCGGGGCCGACTTCGGGGCCGACGGGTGCTTGCTCGCGGGCGCGGTCTTCTTCGGCTTCGGGGCGGCCTTCGTCTCCGTGGCCTTCGGGCTCGCGCTCCTGCCTGCGGAGTGCGAGGGGGAGGCGGACGGCGTCGGCGAGCCGGACGTGTCGCCCGACGCGGCGGCGGTGGGGGGACCGGAGGCCTCGGGGGCGGTCGCGACGGAGACCTCGTCGTCGCTGTCACCCGTCGACAGATGGACGACGGCGCCGCCGGTGCCCAGGACGCCCACCGCGATGACGGACGCCACTACGGCGTTGCGCCGGCGGCGGCGCTGCGCCTGGTCCCGCCGCAGCGCCGCCCGGCCGGGGTGGCCGGACGCGGACAGGGGCGTTGTGGCGGCGACCTCGGTCAGCCGCGGCGCCCGGCCCGCCGCGACGGCCGCGAGCGGCACCAGCGCCAGCCCCACCAGCAGCCCCTCGGCCGGGACGAGCCCCGAGCCGAAGCCCGAGCAGACGGTGCAGCCGCGCGCGTGCCGTGCGATGCGCTTGCGCCACAGCGGCGAGGGCGCCCCGTCCCATCCGATGAGGATGTCGTCGAGGAGCACGCACCTCGGCTGCGCGGCCAGCGCACCCACCACCACCCGGGCGGTGTCCAGCTGCGCCTTCATCCGCTGCACGCGTACGGCGGTGTGCTCGGGGGACAGGTTCATCGCGGCGGCCACCTCGGCCCGCGTCAGCTCGCCCGCCGCCTCCAGCCACCACAGCGAGAGCAGCGCCCGGTCGTCCTCGTCCACCCACCGGGTCGCCTCCGCGACCTGCCGGCGCTGCCCCGAAAGACCGAGCCGCAGGATGGTCACGTCGACGAAGTCGGCAGCCGGGTCGACCCGGTCCTGGCCGTGTGTCATGGGTTCCACGGGTATCGCCGCGGTCTGCCGGTCGCGCCAGTGCCCGCGTATCTCGTTCATCGCGATGGCCACCAGCCAGGAGCGGAAGCTCTCCGGGTGCCGCAGGCCGGGCAGTGCCCGCAGCATGCGCAGGACCGTCTCCTGCACGACGTCGTCCACGTCCGCGTGCCCGTTCAGCGCGCGCCCGACGATGTTGTAGAGCAGCGGCAGACAGGACGCGACAAGTTGGTCCTTGGCGCGGGCGTCCCCGGCTCTCGCCGCCTTGATCAACGCCCGTTCGCGGTCCTGGCCCATGCTGTGCTCACTCTTCCGGAGTCCTGTTCTGGCTTCACGCACACCTGGGAGATGCGGCCCGGCGGGGACCATAACAAAAACCCGTCGCTCATCTGTACGTAAAGAGGCTCGGTCGCTGTACGGGAAAGCGGTCCGGCCCCGCCACACAGGTGGCGGGGCCGGACGCGGTCACCGGATCATCCGGCGGGTGTTTCAGGGAGCGGTACCCCAGGAGAGCGCACCTGCCGTGTACACGCCGACCTTCGAAGCGTCGGCGAACGAGGTGCCCGTGCCGTAGCTGTAGTCGTCCGCCTCGTTGAAGTTGGACCAGTCGCTCTTGTTCAGCCGCAGCTGCATCTCACCGGTGGAGGCGCCGGCCGCGAGGCTGCCGCTGCCGAAGGAGACCTCCAGGTAGTGGCTGGCACCCGCCGACGAACCGTTCGTCTTCACCGCCAGGCTCAGCTTCCCGCAGCCCAGGACCGCGTAGTCGCACGAGGTGCCGAAGGTGGAGGAGCCGGACTCGGGGGTGAACCAGTAGCGCAGCTTCACCGTGGACAGGTCCACCGCCGTGCTGCCGGTGTTGACCAGCTGGAGACCGAACCGGATCTGGTTGTCGGTCGCGGAGGAGTCGTTGTTCTTGTACTGGACCTTCAGCGAGCCCGTTCCGGTGCCACCCCCCGCGGAGGTGGTGACGGAGAGGGCCGAGGAGGCCGCCGAGACGTTACCGGCCGCGTCCTTCGCCTTGACCGTGTAGCTGTACGCCGTCGAGGCCGACAGACCCGTGTCGGTGTACGAGGTCGTGGTGGTCGAGCCCACCTTGGCGGAGCCCCGGTACACGTCGTAGCCGGTCACCGCCTTGTTGTCGCTCGACGCGGACCAGGACAGCGAGACGCTGCTGCTGGTCTTCGCCGTGGACGTCAGACCGGTGGGCGCGGTGGGCGCCTGGGTGTCGGTGCCACCGCCGGGGTTCTCGCCGCCGCCGTCGATCGGCGGGTAGGCGTTGCGCACCAGCTCCTGGAACTGCGCGGAGAACCAGTGACCCGCCAGCGGGGAGTTCGGCAGCGCGCCCGTCATGCTGTTGCCGTTACGGCCGTTGCCCTCGTACGTCGGGTCGCACATCCGGTCGAAGCCCTTGCCCTCGTCATTGTCCTCGGGCTGGCTGTTTCCGTCCGACTCCCCCGGGGGCTTCGCCCACACGTAGGCGTCGATCCCGGGCTCGGGGGCGGTGGTGGGACGCTCACCGATGCCGGCACCGCTCTGGTTGCACCAGTTGCCGGCGTGGATGCGCCGGTCGACGCGGCCGCCGTTGACGTAGTCGTCCACGCTGGTCAGCGGGCCGGCGGAGGTGGGCCGGTCGTCGCCGCCCCAGCCGTTGCGGGCGGTGTCGATCAGCATGCCGATGTTCGAGTTGAAGCCCTGGCCCACCAGCTGGGTGCGCAGCGCCTGGGCGAACGACAGCTCGTCGACGTAGTAGTTCCAGTCGACCCACTTGGACTGGCGCACGGTGGTGCCGTTCACCGAGTCGGTGACCTTGAAGTTCGGCTCCTTGAGGGCCGAGTAGTTGGCCGTGTTCACGATGAAGCCGGCGACGTCGTCGACGGTGGCGCCCTCGGACGTCGCGGCCTTCTTGAACTCGACCCCGGCCGGGACCATGTTGCTGTCCCAGCCCAGCCAGCCGTGGTGCGCCGCGTCCACGTAGTTGTAGACGTTGGGGATGGCGCCCAGGGTGTGCAGGGCGTAGCCGATGCCCTTCTCGTAGTTGCCGTTCGCCTTCATCGTGGCGCAGGCATCGGTCGAACCGGCCGTACCGCCCGCGTTGGTGACGATGTTGGGCAGCGAGTCGGGCTCGATGATCGTGACGATGCGCAGGTTCGCGTACGCCGGGTCGGCGAGGATGTCGGAGATCGGGTCGATGTACTCGTCCTTGTAGCGGTCGAGCTCCGTGGGGCCGAGCTCGCCGTTGGACGCCAGGGCGGCACAGTCGCGTCCCGGCAGGTCGTAGATGACGACCTGGAAGAGGTTCGCGCCCTGGTCGAGGGCGGTGTCCAGGTGCTCGCGCAGGCTCATCGCCCCCGGCGTCCCGCCGATGGCCGCGATGCGGTCCATCCAGACGAAGGCCGGCGTGTCGGCGATGGCCGAACCGCCCGGCTCTGCCGCCGCCTTGGCGGACCAGTCCGGGTTCACGTATGCCTTGGCGCCCACATAGGGGTTGTCGACCCGGGCCGCCGCGGCGTCGGCGGTGGTGGGGACGGCCACCGCCAGGGCCGCGCCCATGGCCAGTGCGGAGGCTGCGGCCAGCCTCCTGCGCAGCCGGTTCTTGATGGTGCCTCTGGTACTCATTGCGGCTCCGTGCTCCTCTCGTACGCCTGCGGAAACTCCCCGCAGACGGGTACATGGGGGGTGCGGCCCGATGGCGGGCTCAGCGGGGTGAGTGTGTGACCCGCCATCGGGAGTGGGTGGGGTGACCGGCCCTCCGGCCGGTCACGGGGTGGTGCCGACCGCCCTGTTACGGCTCGACTCCCCAGGCCAGTGCGCCGGCGACATAGGCGCCGACCTTGGTGGAGTCCGCGTAGGAGGTGTTGGTGGCCCGGCTGTAGTCGTTGCTCTCGTCGAAGTTCGACCAGTCGCTCTTGTTGAGCCGCAGCTGGATCTCACCGGTGGACGCGCCGGCGGCGAGGGTGCCCGCGCCACCGGTGAAGCCGACCTCCAGGTAGCGGTCGGCGCCGGTCTTCGGACTGGAGACGGCGGCCACCGTGTGCGTGACGGTGGAGGAGCCGAGCGCCGCGTAGTCGCAGTACGTGCCGAAGGTGCTCGGCCCGCCGTCCGCCGTGAACCAGTACCGGACCTTCACCGTCGACAGGTCGACGGGTGCGCTGCCGGTGTTCACCAGCTGGAGACCCAGCCGGATCTGGTTGTCGCTCGCGGAGGAGTCGGTGTTCTTGTACTGGACCTTCACCGCGCCGGTGCCGGTCGAGCCGCCGGACTTGGTGGTGGCGAGCACCGCGTCGGACAGTGCCGAGGTGTTGCCGCCCGCGTCCCGCGCCGCGACCGCGTAGGTGTACTCGGTGGCGGCGGCGAGCCCGGTGTCGGTGAACGTCCGCCCGGTCGCGTTGCCCGCCAGCACACCGTTGCGGTACACGTCGTAGCCGGTCACCGCGACGTTGTCGGTGGACGCCGACCAGGAGAGCGAGACGCTGTCCTTGGTGGTCGCGCTCACCGTGAGACCCGCCGGCGCGGTCGGCGGCTCGGTGTCGCCGCCCGGCTCACCGCCGCCGCCCTCCACCAGCAGCTCCGCGTAGATCGCGAAGGCCAGGGCGAGCGCCGCCTGCGCCCAGAAGCGGTGGTACGTGAAGACGGGCGCGTCACCGCCGTCCAGGTACGCCTCCACCTTGGGCCAGTCCGGGTCGTCCTTGTACCAGCTGCGGATGCCGATGAAGGTCGAACCGGGCCGGACCGGGTCGCCGTTGGGCATGGTGCCCGACCAGCCGGAGGGGATGTACACCTCGTCGTCGAACCGGTTGTAGTCCAGCCGGGTCTCCGGCACCGAGATGCCCTTGTCCGTGGTGTTCGTCGCCATCGCGTCCAGCAGCGCCTTCGCCAGCGCCGCCGCGTCCTCGTCACCCGACTTGGCGGCGTAGTAGGTGAGCGTCTTGACGTACGCGGCGCCCACGCCGACGTCGTTGGCGTAGTCCACGACCGAGACGTGCAGACCGGAGTTGTCCCCGGGCGAGGTGGCGTTCCAGGTGTCCGGCTCGCCCGTCCAGTTCAGCGTGGAGGGGAAGCGGAAGCTGCCGTCGGCACCGATGGTCGTCTCGCTCGACGCCCAGGCGACCCACTTCGAGAGGACGGCCCCGGCGGTCGCGTTGCCGGTCACGTAGTAGTACGCGGCGACGCGCTCCATGCCCCACGCCTGGAAGCCGAACCAGTTGTTGCTCGCCGGGTCGTGGTACACCGGCTGCCAGTCGTACGCCATCCCGTAGAAGGTGGGCGTGCCGGCCGGGGGCGCGCTGTAGCTGCCCTCCCAGCTGTTGGTGCAGCCGCCCGCGAGAGCGCCCTCGCTGGACTGGAGCCAGGTCAGGAACTCCAGCTGCCGGGTCAGGCTCTTGGACCAGTCCGACCTGGCCGTCGCGGACTTGGGGGTGAGCGAGGGCACGTTGGACAGCGCCCAGGCGGCCAGCGGGTTCTGGTAGCCCTGGTGCGAGGCGCCGTCACCGATGCGCCAGGCCCAGCCGCCGCCGCTGCCCGCGGCGGCCCCGCCCCAGGCGTAGTACCACGACAGCAGGTAGTGCTGGGAGTCCCGGCCCGATGCGGCCGGGCAGGAGTTGGGGTCGGTGCAGTCGCCGATGCGCTTGAAGTACTTGTCGAACATGGCGTAGCGGAGGTAGTCGCCCATCTTGGCGGCCTTCGCCACCGATGCCGCGACCTGGCTCTCCTTGCCCTGCTCGGCGGCCCAGCGGTACGCCCAGTAGGCCGCCTGCACCGCGCGGGCGTCGGCGTCCGGCGCGTTGGTGTACTTCCACTGCTTGGCGTAGCTGGAGTCCTTGACGAACAGGTCGAGATACCCGTTGGGGCCGCCGTACTTGAAGAGGTCGGTGGTCGGCTGCGGGACGGTCTCCCACACCGACTCCTGCGCACCGCGCTGATAGGTGTTGATGAAGGAGGCGCCGGTGCCCGGCCCCGACTCGCCCCCGGTGCCCGGCTTGTTGCCGTAGCCGTAGACATTGTCCAGGTCCATCAGCCAGTGCATGCCGTAGACGTCCATCGTCCCGTAGGACGAGGCGAGTTCGGCCGACAGCGGGTCGGTGCCCACCGGCACCGTGCCGTCCAGCGCGGAGGGGTAGCCGCTCGGCAGCGGGTGCTCGGGGGCGTAGGTGGCGGGCGCCGAGGGGTTGTACGAATCGCTGGTGGACTGGTCGGCGTGCTGCGGGATGATGGTCTTCTCCGCCACCGCCCAGGCCGCGTTGAACGGCGCCCAGTCACCCGTCACCCGGCCGTAGGCCGCCTCCAGCCACATCCAGAAGCTGACGGCCTCCGACGTCGTCTGGTGGCCGTGGTCCGGCGCCTCGACCATCAGGGTCTCGACCGAGTGGTACGGGAGACCGTCGGGGCTGAAGTAGCCGTTGGCGGCGTCCTTGATCTTGCCGTACTGCGTGAGGAAGGCCTGGGTGTACGGGTCGTCGGCCGCGGCGGCCGTCCGGGACCCGGTGCCGGCCTGCGCCGAGGCGGGACCGGCGACCGCGGTGCCCTGGGTCAGACCGATGGCCAGCACACTGCCGCCGAGGGCGCTGCTGAACGTTCTACGTGATATCGACACAAATCCTCCAGTGGCGGGTGTCGTCGAGGGGGAGGGGAGGAGGGGAAGCGGTGGGGACGGGGTGCGGCGGGGGTGCGGGGAGGTGTACGCAGGGGGAGGCGGGCCGATGCGGGGGCCCGGGGATCAGGGCTCGATGCCCCAGACCAGGTCGCCGCCGGAGTACACGGTGATCTTCGAGGCGTCGGCGTACGAGGTGCTCGCGCCGTGGCTGTAGTCGTCCGACTCGTCGAAGTTCGACCAGTCGGTCTTGCTCAGGCGCAGCTGGATCTCGCCGGTCGAGGCGCCCGGGGCGAGGGTGCCGCTCGCGAAGCCGACTTCCAGGTAGTGGTCGGCGCCGGCCTTCGGGCTGCTCGCCGCGACCACCCGGTGTGTGACGGTGGAGCAGCCGAGCGGCGACCAGTCGCACCAACTCCCGTACGTCGTAGCTCCGTTGTCGCCGGAGAACCAATAGCGGACGGTCATGGAGGACAGGTTGACCGCGGTGGTGCCGGTGTTCACGAGTTGGAGGCCGGGCTTGATCTGGTTGTCGCCGGCCGAGGTGTCGTTGGTGCGGTACTGCGCCTTCAGCGCGCCGGGGGTGGAGCCGTCGTCGCCCCCGTCGTCGCCGCCGTCCTCGTCGCCCAGGGCGGTGCGCACCGCCGCGTAGGCGGGCTTCGGCGCGAGGCTGTCGTCGTACAGGTTGGCCGCGCCCTCCCCCGGGAAGGTGCTCGGCACCCAGGAGTACTTGTCCGTGTAGTCCCAGACCGTGATGCCGACGCAGCGCTCGACGGCGAGGCAGGCGTCGGCCACCTGCGCGTAGTACGAGGACTGCGTGGCGAGCTTGGTGGCGTCCGCCGGAAGTTGCATGCGCACGTCAAGCTCGGTGACGGCGACGTCCAGGCCGAGATCCGCGAACCGCTGCATGTTCGCCTGCATCTGGTAAGGGAAGCCGTACTGGATCGCCAGGTGGGCCTGCATCCCGACCCCGTCGAGCGGCACGCCCTCGGCGAGCAGCTCGCTCACGAGGTTGTACAGGGCGTCGCTCTTCGCGCCCTTGCCCTCGACGTTGTAGTCGTTGATGTAGAGCTTGGCTGCCGGGTCGGCGGCGTGCGCCGCGCGCAGGGCCTTGGCGATGTAGTCCTTGCCCATCGCGTTGTAGAACGGGCTGGTCCGGAAGGTCCCGTCCTCGTTGAACGGCTCGTTCACCACGTCCCATGCGGCGACCTCGCCGCGGTAGTGGGTGGCCTCCGCGGTGATGTGGTCGGTCATGGCCGTCTCCACCTGCGCGGACGGCAGTGAGCCGACCCAGCCGGGCAGCTGGCTGTGCCAGACCAGGGTGTGACCGCGCACGGTCTGGCCGTGCTGCTGGGCGAAGTCGGTGATCACATCGCCCTTGGTGAAGTCGAACTGCCCCCGGGTGGGCTCGGTGGTGTCCCACTTCATGGAGTTGCCCGGGGTGATCTGCCCGAACTCGCTGCCCAGCTTCGCTGCGTAGGCCGCGTCGGGGAGCTCGGGGTTGTCGGTGGCGGAGCCGAAGTACTTGCCCTGGGCCGTGGCGAGGTCGTGCAGTGTGTCCTGCGACGCGGCCGAGGCCGGCCCGCCCGCCAGGCCGGTGGCCAGGGCGAGTGCGCCGACCACGAGGGCCGGGAGCCCCGGGGAGCGGCGGGGCCTACAACGCTTCACCAAGCTCATGACAAACGCCTTCCTCTGCCGGGTGGCGCGGAACGTCACGGGGAGCGCGGCTGCGCCCCGTAAATCCCTTGCGGTGTACCGGCGTTGGGGGAGAAGGGGAGGGGTGGAGTGTGCAAGTCTTGATTGTGGGAGCGCTCCCAAGGTGGCGTGGCGACAGGCACCTGTCAAGAGTTAAAGCGCAACTGGCTTACGGCGGTGTGAACACGGCCACACGTCGAACGGACGCTCCGCGCAGCGGAGTTGACGACCGGGTAACCATCGGTGGCCGGGCCCGGAAGAACGCCTCGCGGCGCCTGCGAAGACGTTCGCAATCGCATGCGCGGGGGTGCATGCGCGGTCGGATGCCGCCCCGTGGCGGGCGCTTGGTTGGTCACCCGGGGTGAGGCGCGCCTCCAATACGGTGACGGGCTCAACGGTGCGTCGGGTGGCATCGAAACGCCAGGGCAGCGGCCTGCCCGGAAGGAGCGAGCAGCGCCTCCGGCAGGTGCGCGCCGCCCTCGCGACGACGACCGCCCATGCGGCGAAACCGACGGGGAGTGACGGGAGGTACGGGAGCGGCGGCAGTCGCCCGGGCCGTTTGCGGCGTTCGCATCGCCGCCGCCGGGCGGAGGGGCGTACGCCGCAGCGGCGGGGCACCCCTGGTGGCGCCGGGCCGACCGCGCGGCCCGGATGGAACCGGTTGCGGCCGGTCACCGTATGCACCGGTTCACCTTCGCGTAACCCAGCCGGAACCGCCCGCCCGCAGAGCCCGGAACCCCCGATGGGAGCGCTCCACCCTTCCCAAGAGCCCGGAGCGCTGCACGGCCACGGCGGCCGGTACAGTCATCGCCCATGACGGACGACTGGCGGCACGACCGGATCGGCACCGCGCTCCGGGGCGGCAATCCCACGGTGCTCCGGAGGCTGGAGGCGGGGTTCGCGGTGATCGGGGACGTTCAGTTCCTGCCGGGATACGCGGTCCTGCTGGCGGACGACCCCGCTGTGCAGCGCCTGTCCGACCTCCCACGCCCTCGACGACTCGCGTTCCTGTCCGACATGGACGCGCTCGGCGAGGCCGTCGAACGCGCCTGCGCGCGGCTGGACCCCGCTTTCCGGCGGGTCAACCTGGAGATCCTCGGGAACACCGACCCGTTCCTGCACGCACACGTGTGGCCCCGCTACGACTGGGAACCGCCCGAGCTCGTGGGCAAACCCGTGTGGCTGTACCCGCCCGAGCGGTGGGGCGACGAGGGCCACGCGCTCGGCGCGCGCCACGCCGGCCTGCGCGAGGCGATCGGTGCGGAGCTGGACCGCCTCACGTCTCCCGTGTAGCCGCCATCCCGATCGTGATCAGCCCCAGCACCACCCAGCCGAACCAGAGCCAGCCGTTGCTTCCCAGGGCCACCGTGTAGGCGGTCACCGCCACCAGGGCGCCGGCGGTGAGCATCCCCATCGTCTTCGTGGATCCGGACATGCGCGCACCCTCCTCGTCGGCCGCGCGGCCGTTAAGGCCATCGTCACCCGAAAGGAGGGTCTGCCGCTACTGTCCGCGCGCCTGCAACGACGCGAGATACGCGTTGTACGCCTGGAGCTCCTGGTCCCCGTCGCGGTCCGCCGCACGGTCCGAGCGCTTCGCGGTCCGCTGTTCCGAGCGGTACCACTGGAACACCAGGGCCACCAGGACCAGCACCGACGGGATCTCGCTGAACGCCCAGGCGATGCCGCCCGCCGCGCTCTGGTCGGACAGGGCGTCGATGCCGAGCGAGGCCGGCGGGTTCTTGTACACCTCGACCATCGGCGTGGACGCCATCATGAGCGCGATCCCGAAGAAGGCGTGGAACGGCATCCCGGCGAACAGCTCCAGCATCCGCATCACATAGCCGGGCCGGTGCGGCCCCGGGTCGACGCCCATGATCGGCCAGAAGAAGAACAGGCCGACCGCCAGGAAGTGGACCATCATCACGAGGTGGCCGGTCGTCGAGCCCATCAGGTAGTCGAAGAGCGGCGTGAAGTACAGGCCGTACAGGCTGGCGATGAACAGCGGGATCGTGAACGCCGGATGCGTGACGATCTTCATGTACCGGCTGTGCAGGAGCATCAGCAAGAGCTCGCGCGGCCCCTTCGTGCCACGCGGCGCGACCGGCAGCGCGCGCAGCGCCAGCGTCACCGGCGCGCC
The DNA here is from genome assembly GCA_036226585.1 of Streptomyces sp. NBC_00708. Lineage (GTDB taxonomy): Bacteria > Actinomycetota > Actinomycetes > Streptomycetales > Streptomycetaceae > Streptomyces. The sequence continues at coordinate 793,601 of CP108997.1, read as the reverse complement.
CAGCAGCAGCAGGATCGGCGACAGCATGCTGATCACCATGTGCTGCACCATGTGCACGCTGAACATGACCATGCCGTAGTCGTTGAGCCGGGTGCACATCACCAGCGCGATGGTCAGCACACCGACCACGAACAGGACCGTGCGGCCCACCGGCCACGCGTCGCCCCGCCTGCGCAGCCGCAGCACCCCGTACCCGTACAGCAGCACGGCGAGGACGCAGCCGATCAGGAAAAACGGGTCCGCGGAGAAGTGGAGCCCGCGTCCCAGCGTGAACGGCGGCAGGTCCATGTTCATGCCGTGCCCGCTGTGATCCATCTGTTCACTCCCGATGGGAACGCCGGGACGTCCCCGTTTCGTGCTGGTTGTCCCGACCAGAGTAGAACCGCCCCCGGCCGCTGATGCGGCCGGGGGCGGTCTCGGGTCGGGGTGTCGGGCTCAGAGCACGCACTCCGCCTCGGCGTAGCGGGCGGCGGGGACCGTCTTCAGCGTCTCCACGGCGTGCGCCAGGGGCACCATCGTGATGTCCGTACCGCGCAGCGCGGTCATCATGCCGAACTCGCCGCGGTGCGCCGCCTCCACCGCGTGCCAGCCGAAGCGGGTCGCGAGGACGCGGTCGTACGCGGTCGGCGTGCCGCCGCGCTGGACGTGGCCGAGGATCACCGGGCGGGCCTCCTTGCCGAGACGCTGCTCCAGCTCGACGGAGAGCTGGGTCGCCACGCCCGTGAAGCGCTCGTGGCCGTAGACGTCCTTGGCGCCCGACTGGAAGTCCATGGAGCCCTCGCGCGGCTTCGCGCCCTCCGCGACCACGACGATCGCGAACTTCTTGCCGGCCGAGAAGCGGCGGCCCACCACTTCGGTCAGCTCGTCGATGTCGAAGGGGCGCTCCGGGACGACGACGGCGTGCGCGCCGGCCGCCATGCCCGAGTGCAGGGCGATCCAGCCGGTGTGGCGGCCCATGACCTCGACGATCATGACGCGCTGGTGCGACTCGGCGGTGGTCTTCAGCCGGTCGAGCGCCTCGGTGGCGACGCCGACCGCGGTGTCGAAGCCGAAGGTCACGTCGGTGGAAGCGATGTCGTTGTCGATGGTCTTCGGGACCCCGACGATCGGCAGCCCCGCCTCGGAGAGCAGGTTCGCCGCCTTGAGGGTGCCCTCGCCGCCGATCGGGATGATCGCGTCGAGACCGAGGTCCTTGACATGGCCCCGGGCCGTCTCGACGCCCCCGCGCAGATGCGCCGGCTGGACCCGGGAGGAGCCGAGGATCGTACCGCCCCGGGCCAGGATGCCGCCCACGGCGTCCAGGTCGAGCTTGCGGTAGTCGCACTCCAGGAGGCCCCGCCACCCGTCGTGGAAACCGATGACCTCGTCGCCGTGGTCGACCACAGCGCGGTGGACGACGGACCGGATGACGGCATTGAGGCCGGGGCAGTCGCCGCCGGAGGTGAGCACACCAATTCGCATTGCCCGGGAAACCTTTGCAACGTGGGCCGACGACCGGACCGCGTCGTCCGGTTGGATCCCCGCCACCCTACCGGCGCAGGGTGGCGGGACCGAACCAGGCGTCCGCCTGCTGGACGCCGCTCAACTGAGCTGCTTCCCCCTCATCGGACCATGGGCGAAATGCCTGGTCAGGCAGGCTGTGTGGCCGCGGCGATGCGCTCCGCGCGCAGCGCCTCGTACCACCGGTCGTCGGTCGGCGGCAGGGCGTTCACATCGAGGGCCAGCTTCAGCAGCAGGTCCGCGATCATGGGGTTCCGCGCCATCACGGGACCGTGCATGTACGTGCCGAACACCGTGTCGTTGAACGCGCCCTCGGTGCCGTCGCCCGTGCCGTTGCCCCGGCCGAACCGCACCCGGGCGAACGGCCGTGCCGTCGGCCCGAGATGCGTGACGCCCTGGTGGTTCTCGAACCCGGTGAGCGGCGGAAGCCCCAGCTGCGGCTCGATGTCCGCGAGCACGTCACCGACGCACCGCGCACCCTCGCCGCGGGTCGAGACCACGTCGAGCAGACCGAGACCCTGCTCGCGCTCACCGAGGTCGTTGATGAACTCGTGGCCGAGGATCTGGTACCCGGCGCAGACCGAGAAGATGATCGCGCCGTTGGACGCCGCCCGGCTGAGGCCGCCGTCGCGGCGCAGCCGCTCCGCCGCCAGCCGCTGCGGCCGGTCCTCGCCGCCGCCGATCAGATAGATGTCGCCCGACGTGGGCACCGGCTGGTCGCTGCGCACGTCGACGCGCGCCACATCGAGGCCGCGCTGACGGGCCCGGCGCTCCACCACCAGGGCGTTGCCCTGGTCGCCGTAGGTGCTCAGCAGGTCCGGGTAGACCCACACCAGCCGCAGGCTGTTGTTGCTCATGCTTCGTCCTCTCCGGAGGGGCCCGGGGCCGGGGTCAGTTGCCGACACGGCGGCGCAGATCCTGGAAGGCGGTGTAGTTGGCGATGACCTCGATGCGTCCGGGCGGTGCCTGCTGCACGGCCTCGTCGAGGTTCTCGCAGACCCGGAAGTCGAGTCCGGCCACTTCGAGACGGACCGCGAGGTCCAGCTTGCGGTCGCCGAGCACGAAGATCGGGTGGCCCGCGAGCTGGGTGTAGTCCACGTCCCACAGCCACGAGGTGTCCGTGCCGTCCGCGCCGCGCGCGTTCACGGAAAGGATCACCGGGGTGGGCGGCGGGTCGATCAGCGAGAACGTCTCCAGCCAGCCCGCCGGGTTCTTCGCCAGCAGCAGCCGCAGCTCACGGCCGAGGAAGCTCACCACGTCGTAGCGGCCGGCGACGGCCTGCACCTGGTACATGCGCTCCAGCGCGACCTGCGGCGGCACACCGAAGACGGCGGCGACGGCCGCCGAGCTCGTGGCGTTGGCCTTGTTCGCGCGGCCGGGGAGCTGGAGGTGGATCGGCCACGCCGAACCGTGCGGGTCGAGCACGTAGTCGCCGTGCAGTACCCAGCTCGGCGGCGGACGGCGGAAACCGCACTCGCCGCAGAACCAGTCGTCGCCGGGGCGCTGCATGACGCCGCCGCAGGACGGGCAGGACCAGGCGTCGTCCTTCCACGCCTGGCCGGCCGCGACCCACACCACGTTGGGGGAGGAGGAGGCGGCCCAGACGATCAGCGGGTCGTCGGCGTTCGCGACGATCACGGCCTTGGAGCCGGACAGCCCCTCCCGCCACTTCTCGGCCAGCATCCGGGTCTCCGCGGCGCGGTCCAGCTGGTCGCGCGAGAGGTTGAGCAGCGCGATCACCTTGGGCGTCGTGTCGCGGGCGACGCCGGCGAGGTACTTCTCGTCGACCTCGATCACGCCGTACTGCGCGTCCGAGCCGCCGGCCAGCGCCGAGGTGATGCCCGCGGGCATGTTGGCGCCCAGCGCGTTCGACACGACCGGGCCCGCGGCGCGCAGCGCCTCGGCGATCAGCCGTGTGGTGGTCGTCTTGCCGTTCGTCGCCGACACGAGGATCACGTCCAGGTGCTGCGCCAGCCGCCCGAGCAGGTCGGGGTCGAGCTTGAGCGCCACCCGGCCGCCGATCACCGATCCGCTGCCCCGCCCGGCCGCCCGCGACACCGCCGCAGCGGCCTTGCCCGCCGTCACGGCCAGCTTGGCCCGCGGCGACAACGGCTCCGTGTTGCCTGCCATCGTCCTAGATCCTCCTTGCATCGGTCCGCCGCCCAGCCTATCGATGTCCGGCACTATGACCGTACGGCGGCACCGTCCGGCACGTGGACATCCCGTGGAATGGAGGACGCGTGAGCGGGCCGTCGCGTTCTCCATGGGCTTCGCCGGCGTCGGAAATCACGGTGCGCGGGCGGCCGGGGGAGCGTTACCTTCGACCCATGGACGTCAACGGCATCACCACCACCGCGACCGCGCGAGCGACCAGCTCGCCGGTTGCCGCCGTCTGACCTTCCCTTCCACCGGCGACCGGAAACGGTCCGTCGGTGGCGCCGCGGTGTTTCAGTCCGTGGCCGGGTGACCGAACGGTCCCGTTCTCCGGCGCCTTCCGCGATCACGCGAAGGAGCCGTCCCATGGACACCGAACAGCTGGCCCGTACCTTCATCGAGTACTTCGAGGAGCGCGGCCACCGCCGCATCACCGGTTCCACCCTGCTGCCGCCGCCCGGCGACCCCGTGCTCTTCACCACATCCGGGATGCATCCGCTCACCCCGTATCTGGAGGGCCGCCCGCATCCGCTCGGCAGCCGGCTCGTCAACCGGCAGCGCTGTCTGCGCACCACCGACCTGGACGAGGTCGGCGACGCCACCCATCTGACCGTGTTCGAGATGCTCGGCAGCTGGTCGCTGGGCGACTACGAGGGGCCGCGGAGTCTGGAGTGGGGATACGGGCTGCTCACCGAAGGCCTGGGGATCGACCCCGGCCGGCTGCACGCCACCGTGTACGCCGGTGACGGCCATACCGAGCGGGACACCGCCTCGCTGCGGGTGTGGCAGGACCTCGGCGTGCCCGTGGAACCGACCGTCGAGGACAACTGGTGGTCCAACGGGCCGGTCGGGCCGTGCGGCCCCGACTCGGAGATCTTCCTGTGGAGCGGCGAGGGGCCGCCCGTCTCCACGCCCACGGGGGACGACCGCTGGGTGGAGGTGTGGAACCACGTCACGATGAGCCACCGCAGGCTCGACGACGGATCGCTGGTGCCGCTGCCGCAGCGCAATGTCGACACCGGACTCGGTCTGGAGCGGCTGGCCTCGCTGCTCCAGGGCCGGCGGTCGGTGTTCGAGTGCGATGTCTTCGACCCCTGGCGCCGTCTCGTACCGGCCCTCTGGCCGCTGGACGAACCCTCGCTGCGGCTGGTCTGCGACCATCTGCGCTCCGCCGTCGTCATCCTCGGCGACGGGGTGCGCCCGGCCGCCACCGGACGCGGGTACGTGCTGCGCCGCCTGCTGCGACGGGTCCTGACCGTGCTCCGGCGCGACGATTCCTCGCGCACGCTGGGCGATCTGCCGGCCGAGCTGGTCCGGCACACCCTGGACCGCTTCCGGCAGGACCTGGACCCCGGCGAGGTGCTGCGGGTGCTGGACGGGGAGGAGCGCAGGTTCGTCCGGCTCCTGGAGCGGGGGCGGCAGGTGCTGGCCCGGCCCCGGTTCAGGGGGCCGCTGACCGAGGAGGACCTGCACTACCTCCACGACACCCACGGCCTGCCGCGCGACCTGGTCACGAGCCTGCGGGAGGAGTGAGGCGGCGGCGGTGCCGGGGGCGGTCCGCCCCCGGCACCGCGGTGGTCCTACGGGGTGACCACGTTCCCGCCGAAGGACACGACCAGGTGGCCGTCGGACGCGAACGACCAGGCGAGGGCGCCGGAGTACGCGGAGCACCGGGAGCCGTTCGAGCCGGACCAGAACTGGTTGGAGCCGTCCGCGTCGCCGACGGTCTTGTCGTTGGAGCCGTCACCGCTGCGGCAGGAGGTGTTGGAGCGGAACACCGAGGTGCCCTTGTCGAAGGAGAAGTTGCGCTCCGCGTTGTCGATGCCGACGTTGTCGGACACGGCCATCGAGCCGGGGTTGCTGTTGTACGTGAAGCCGTGGTGCCCGTTGTTGTAGGCGATGTTGCGCCGCACGACGTGGTTGACCTTGATGCCGTCGCCGCCGAGCTTGAAGCCGTTGCGGTCGCCGTCCTCGTTCACGGTGCCGTCGGAGAGCGTGCCGTTGTCGTAGCTGAGCGAGTCCTCGATGGTCACCGGGCCGATCGGACCGGTGTCCGTCTTGGTGTAGAGGTCCCAGCCGTCGTCGATGTTGTTATGGGAGACGGTGTAGCGGAAGACGTTGCCGGGGCCCGCGGTGAGCTTGGCGGCGAAGCCGTCGGCGTCCTCGCCGTCGGAGTCGGCGTTGTCGTGCGACTCCGAGCTGAGGACGAGGTTGTTCGCGGGCCACTCGTCGTCGGGGGTGCTGGAGGAAATACGGGAGATCTGCAGGCCCGAGTCGTGGTTGAAGCGCGTCACGACGTGCTCGATGACGTTGTCGCTGCCGCCGACGAAGATGCCGTTGTCGCCGGCGTGCTCGACCGTGAGGCCGTCGATGTGCCAGTAGGCGCCGTTCACGGCGAGTCCGCGGTTGGCCGGGTCCTCGCTCATCTCCGAGAAGTTCAGCACCGGCTTCTCACCCGGGTAGGCGGCCATGGTGGTGCGGGCGCCCGACGTGCCGTCGTTGCCCGGTGGCACGGTGACCGTCTGCCCGTAGTGGTACGTACCCCCGCGCAGGTAGATCGTCCCGCCGGAGTCCACCCGGCTGATCGCCGAGGCCAGTGTGGTGGGGTCCGATTCGGTGCCGGCGGCGTCGGCGGTGCCGCCGGGTGCGACGTACAGCGCGGCGGCCACCAGCTGTACGGAAGCGTTTTCCCCGGCCGGGGAGGCCTGCGCGGTGGCGCCCAGGGCGGCGAGCGAGCCCGCCAGCAGGCCGGCACATGCGAGAACAGGTTTGAGCTGCATCTTCGACTCCAGGTGGGGGGAGTGAACCGAACGGGCTGCCGTCCGGTGTGGTGCAAGCGCTTTCCGTCGACCGTAGAGTGATGTCATGGGCACGTCAATGGTCATGCATGTGTGTGGTGATCGGATATGTGAACGGCTTTCTATGGGGCGGTGTACGGGCGCAGCACCATGAGGGAGTCTTCCGGCGTCGCCACCATCGCGAAGGGGAACCGGTCGAGTTCGAGGCAGAGCGCCACGTCATCGGGGTGGGCCCCCTCGCGCACGCCCTCCGCCAGATCGGCGGCGGCGCGCGAGTCCCCGGCCCGGCGCAGGTACGGCGCCGCGTCCACCGCCTCACCGGCGGCCCTGCGGGCGATGTACTGGGCGCACGCCAGATCCTCCTCGGCGCGCCCGTCCTCACCGGTGACCACGAAGGTGACGTCGTCGCAGCCGCGCTCCCGCAGCAGCCGGGCCGTCGCCTCCGCCACCACGAAGCCGGCGCACAGCACCAACGACGCGTCCTTCACCGCGAGGGCGCCGACCGTCCCCGCCGTGGTCTTCTGCACCACGGTCCGGCCGCCCAGGTCCCGCGAGCGCAGCAGCGCCGGCGAGTTGACGGCATCGAACCCGGGCGCGGGCGCCCCGTCCTTGAGTGCCACCCAGTCCGGGTGGCGGCCCTTGAGCGCCAGCGCCTCGTCCAGTGAGCCGGCGAGCACGATCCTCTCCGCGCCCCGGGCGAAGGCCCAGGCCGCCACGGTGTAAGCGCGCATGACGTCGACGACGACCGCCACGGACGGGGTCGCGGACAGCTCGGCGATACCGAGGAAGCGGGTGTTCATCCGCCCATGATCGCCCACGGTCGGTCGCCTCCGCACGGGTGACCGGGGCCAGGGCGTTGACGCAGGCTCCGGGCGGGCCGTCCGGCGTCCTGGGCGGCACCTCGCGGAACGTACGATGACCGCCATGCGCAACCGCCCCATCCCCGGCAGCTCCGGAATCGTCCGCACCATGAGCCTGCTCGGCGACCCGGTCCTGCACGCGGCGTGCGAACCGGTCACGGAGTTCGGCCCCTCGCTCGCCCGGCTCGTCGAGGACATGTACGCCACGATGTACGCGGCGCGGGGCGTCGGGCTCGCCGCCAACCAGATCGGTGTGCCGTCACGGGTGTTCGTCTTCGACTGCCCCGACGACGAGGACGTGCGCCACCTCGGGCACGTGGTGAACCCCGTCCTCGTGGAGGCGGACGGGATCACGGTGCGCGGCTCCGAGGGCTGTCTCTCGCTCCCCGGTCTTGAGGCCGGCACCCCGCGCTTCGACCACGCGGTGGTCGAGGGCGTCACGATGACCGGCGAGCCGGTCCGGATCGACGGCACCGGATTCTTCGCCCGCTGCCTCCAGCACGAGTGCGACCACCTGGAGGGCCGGGTCTACACCGACCGGCTGACCGGGCTGCGCCGGGCGCGGGTGCTGCGCGCGGCGCGCCGGGCGTCGTGGGCGCGCCAGGACTGACCGGCCGTCAGAAGCCGGGGCCGTCCGCGCGGTCGCCCGCCGCGGCCAGCCTGCCCCAGAGGAGGTCGGCCAGGCTCCGGACCAACTGCTCGCGCGAGCAAGGGCGTTCGCCCAGCCACCAGTCGCCTGCCGCGTGCATCATGCCGACGATGCCATGGCCCCAGATGCGGGCCATCGCCTCGCTGTCCGGGCCGAGGTCCACCCGCTCGGCGATGACGGTGGCCAGTTCCTCGCCCAGGCGGCGCAGCAGCGGTGCGGAGTGCCGGCCGACGTCGAAGCCCTGCTCGGGGGAGGGGGTCGCGTCGTCGGACGGGTGCATCAGGAAGCGGTAGACCTGGGGGCGCGCCTCGATCGCCGCGAGGTAGGTGTCGAGCGTCGACTCGACCCGGGCGCGCCGGTCGGCGGGGGCGTCGAGCGCGGCGCGCAGGGCGCTCAGCAACGCGTCGGTGTGCCGTTTGGCGAGGGCGCGGTAGAGCCCGCCCTTGTCGCCGAAGTGCCGGTAGAGGATCGGCTTGGTGATTCCGGCCTCCGCCGCGATGGCGTTCATCGAGGCGCCGGGGCCGTCCCTGAGCACCACGCGGTCGGCGGCCTCCAGCAGCTCGCGGCGGCGGCCCTCGGCCGTGCTCCGCTGGCGCGCGGCCTGTCGTGTGGTCTCCATGTCGTCTCTCCCACCCCTGACCGTGCTGTCCGTCGTGCCTGCGCAACGTAACACCCTGTCCGGCGGGGTGCGGATGGCGTCTCATGTGGTTGACAGAGGCTACTTGCCGGTAACAGACTGTTGTTACCGCAAGTAACGAAGCGTTTCGACGGCAGCACGTGGAGGGGAACATGGCCGAGTTCACGCTCGAGCTCAACGACGACCAGAAGCAGGTCCGCGACTGGCTCCACGGCTTCGCCGCGGACGTGATCCGGCCGGCCGCCTCGGAGTGGGACGAGCGTGAGGAGACTCCCTGGCCCGTCATCCAGGAGGCGGCGAAGGTCGGGATCTACTCCCTCGACTTCTACGCCCAGCAGTTCTTCGATCCTACGGGCCTCGGCATCCCGATGGCCATGGAAGAGCTGTTCTGGGGCGACGCGGGTATCGCCCTGTCGATCGTCGGTACGGGCCTGGCGGCCGTCGGCGTCCTCGCCAACGGCACCGAGGAGCAGATCGGCACCTGGATCCCGCAGATGTACGGGGACGCCGACGACGTGAAGGTCGCGGCCTTCTGCTCCTCCGAGCCCGACGCCGGCTCCGACGTCGCCTCGATGCGCACCCGCGCGGTCTACGACCAGGCCAAGGACGAATGGGTGCTCAACGGCACCAAGACCTGGGCGACCAACGGCGGCATCGCCAACGTCCATGTGGTGGTCGCGGTCGTCGACCCCGAGCTCGGCTCCAAGGGGCACGCCTCCTTCATCGTCCCGCCGGACACCCCCGGCCTCTCCCAGGGCCAGAAGTTCAAGAAGCACGGCATCCGCGCCTCGCACACCGCCGAGGTCGTCCTGGAGGACGTGCGCGTCCCGGGGCACTGCCTGCTCGGGGGCAAGGAGAAGCTCGACCAGCGCCTCGCCCGCGCCCGCGAGCGCGCCGCCACCGGTGGCGAGCGGGTGAAGAACGCGGCGATGGCCACCTTCGAGGCCTCCCGCCCGGCTGTCGGCGCGATGGCCGTCGGCACCGCCCGTGCCGCGTACGAGGTGGCGCTGGACTACGCGAAGACGCGCACCCAGTTCGGCCGCCCGATCATCGACAACCAGGGTGTCGCCTTCCAGCTCGCCGACATGCGGACCCAGATCGACGCGGCCCGGCTGCTGGTGTGGCGCGCCTCTTGGATGGCCACCACGGGCAAGCCGTTCGAGTCGGCCGAGGGCTCCATGTCCAAGCTGTACGCGAGCGAGACGGCCAAGAAGGTCACCGCCCAGGCCATCCAGATCCTCGGCGGCAACGGCTTCACCCGCGAGTACCCGGTGGAGCGCATGCACCGGGACGCCGCGATCTACACGATCTTCGAGGGGACGAGCGAGATCCAGCGTCTGGTGATCGCCCGCACCCTGTCCGGTATGCCCATCCGCTGACCGCACTTCGCGGTTCGCGTACGCGATCGGCCCCCGTCCCCCGGACCACTCCCGGGGGGACGGGGGCCGATCGCGTACGCCGTCACGATGGTGTGCTCCTGCCATGTACCTGTAGATTCCCCGTGGAGATCGTGACCGGGTGATGGAGGGGGCAGACATGGTGGGGTCCGGTGCTGGACGGGTCGTGGCGGTCGCCGCCGCGGCGTTCGGGCTCGTCGTCACCATGCCGGCGACGGCCTCCGCCGAGCCGCGCACGGTCGACGCGGTCTTCGGCGGCTACGGGGAATGGAACGCCGATCCGTACGGCGCCGCCCCCGGGGACTCGATTCGCGCCTGCGACACCGAGGCCGACGGCTGGAGCATAGAAGTGAAGCTCGACATCGGCCGCGACGGCACCTGGGACCGCGTCGCCACCACGCGCGGCCACACCTCGCCCTATTGCACGCCGTGGAAGACCGGCGACATCAAGGAGGGCACCCCCGTCCGCGTCCAGGTGGCGAACGTGGCCGGAGATGCCACCTACCCCAAGGGATCCCTGCTGCTGAGCCGCGCCTGAGACAGGCCCTAGGCCGGCAGCTGGGCCTCGATCGCCGCCACCAGCTCCGGGGCGTCCGGCTCGGTGCGCGGGCGGATACGGGCCACCGGTTCACCCGCCGGGGAGATCAGGAACTTCTCGAAATTCCACTGGACGTCCCCGGCCTCGCCGGCGGCGTCCGCGAGCCGGGTCAGCTCCACGTACAGCGGGTGCCGGCCCTCGCCGTTCACCTCGGTCTTCTCCAGCAGTGGGAAGCTCACCCCGTACGTCGTCGAGCAGAAGGTCTCGATCTCCTCCGCGCTCCCCGGCTCCTGGCCGCCGAACTGGTTGCACGGCACACCGAGCACGGTGAGACCGCGGTCCCCGTACTCCTTCTGGAGCCGCTCCAGACCGGCGTACTGCGGGGTCAGACCGCACTTCGATGCCACGTTCACCAGCAGCACCGCCCGGCCGCGGTAGTCGCCCAGCGACGTCGGCTCGCCGGAGAGGGTGCGCAGCGGAATGTCGTACAGCGTCATGAAGGTCTCCTCATCGGTGTCCGGAGGGGCCATTCTCACCCCGGGGCCCTTCCGCCACGACGCCGACCGCCTTGTAGTAGAAGGTCGTCGGCTTCAGGACCCCGGCCGGGTCGCCCGCGTAGTCCGGGACGGACCCGCACTCCGTCCAGCCCGCCGCCCGGTACAGCCGCTCCGCCGGGCTCCCGCTCTCGGTATCCAGGATCAGCAGCGTGATGCCCTCCTCGGCCGCCGCACGCTCGACCGCGGTCAGCAACTGCCGGCCGAGACCCTGTCCGCGCGCCGACGGGCGGACCATCAGCTTGGCCACCTCCGCGCGATGGCGGGCATTGGGCAGCGGCGCACGGGCCAGGCCGATCGTGCCCGCGACGCGCCCCCCGTCCCGGGCAACCCACACCTGCACCTGCCCCGCCTCCACGGAGGCGGCCCGGACACGCCACCACTCGGCGGCCGCACCCCGGTCCAGGGGCGCGAGGAACCCCACGGAAGCGCCGGCCTCCACCGTCTCCACCAGCAGCGCGCCCAGCTCATCGGCGTAGGTGACCAGCTCGGGTCCGGACAGCGGCACGATCTCGGTCATGGGGCAGGGTCCTTCCACGGAACGACGGGGCCGGGCGCCGACGGCGTCCACCCCTCCGCACGTACCGGAGTGCGGCGGCGTGATCATAGCCGCCACCCCGCCCCTGCCCGCCCGGCTGCCGGACACGCCCGCCCGTGCCACGCTGGAAGCGGAACGCCCGGTCCGGTACCCGTTTCCACCGGGCGACCGTGCCAGCAAAGGAGGCCAGACATGGCCAACACGGGCAGCGCACCGGCGGCGGCACACGGCACCGGCGGATCGCATCATCCCCTGAGGACGGGCTGGACCGCCTTCGCGGCGATCCTGATGATCTTCGGTGGTGCCATGGCGATCTTCCAGGGGATCTCCGCCATCGCCAAGGACGACGTATTCGTCGCCACGCGCAACTACATCTTCCAGTTCAATCTGACCGGCTGGGGCTGGATCCACCTCATCCTCGGCATCGTCATCGTGCTCGCGGGCTGCGCCCTGTTCACCGGAGCCCTCTGGGCGCGCGTCGTCGGCGTGATCCTCGCCGGCCTCGGCGCACTCGCCAACTTCGCGTGGCTGCCGCACTATCCGCTGTGGTCCATCGTGCTCATCGCCATCGACGTCTTCATCATCTGGGCGCTCTGCACGGGCGGGGACAACCGCGCGAGGGCGTGAACGGGCCTCACGGCTCCCTCAGCAGTACGAGCGTGTCGCCCGGAGCGGACTCCGGGCGACCGCTGTCCGTGACCGGGACGAGCAGTCCCTCCGGACGCACCACGAACAGCACATGCTCACCGGCCGACAGCGGGCCGTCCGCCGCCCGCGTCACCACGCGCGCCCCCGCCTCGTACTTCCCGGCGATCTCGGGACGGGTGAGGCCCGCCCCGAACAGGGAGCCGCCCGCGGTGTACGGGGCCACCACGCCATGGCTCGCGGAAGCGGGCGCCAGCCGCCCGACCGTCCCCTCGACGCTCTCCCGGAGCGTGAGTGAGGCCAGCGCGTTGAAGTCGTCCTCCTCGGTCAGCAGCAGCACCGAGGTGATCCCCTCCAGCTCCGCCCCGGCGCCGGTGGCCGAGGCCAGCAGTTCGCCGGGCACCAGCTCCAGTCCGGCCGCCTCGATCCGCGCCCGCTCCTCGTCCGCGCCCGCCCACATCAGCACGTCGAGCCCCGCCGCACGCAGGCCGCGCGCCAGGTCGACGGCCCAGGGCGCCCCGCCCACCAGGAGGGGCCTGGACCGGGCGGGCCGCAGCACCCCGAGCCGCCGCGCCACCGGGAACGCCGTCAGGCCGTAGAGCATGACCGTCGCGACGATCACCACGAAGGTGGCGGGCAGGATGCGCTCGGCACCGCCGACGTGGTGCGCGGCGAGTTCCCCGGAGAACGTGGAGGCGGTGGCGGCCGCGACGATGCCCCGGGGCGCCATCCAGCCGATGAACCACCGCTCCCGGCCCGGCACATCGGTCCCGGCCGCCGCGAGGTGGGCGATCAGCGGCCTGGTCACCAGGACGAGCAGGGCGACCAGCGCCAGCGAGGGCAGCACCACATGCCGCAGTGAGGCCGGTGTCACCGTCGCCGAGATGGAGACGAACAGCAGCCCGATGATCAGGGAGACCAGCGTCTCGAAGAACGGCCGGCGCGTGGGCAGGCCGAGGCCGGGCAGATTGGCCATGGCCATCCCCATGACGACGGCGGAGATCAGCCCCGTGTCGTCACGCAACGCGTCGCAGGCGGCGGCCACCCCGATCACGGCGGCCAGTTGCACCGACGTCGCCAGCTCCTCGCTGAGCCGCACCCGCGTCAGCACCAGCCACAGCACCCCCGCCCCGGCGGCCCCCGCCCCCACACCCACCGCCGTGCTGGCCACGAAATGGCCGAGCCCGCTGCCGAACCCCGGCCTGCTGCCCGCGAGGACCCCGTGGAAGACGAGCGCCCCCAGAATCCCGCCGACCGGGTCGATCAGCGAGCCCTCCCAGACGAGAACGCGCTGCAACCGCTCGGTGGGCCGTACGAAGGCGAGCAGCGGCCCCACGACCGTCGGGCCGGACACGACGAGAATCGCCGCGAGCATGACCGCCGCCTGCGCCGACATGTCCAGCACCGGGACGGCGAAGAGCGCGGCGGACACCAGGGTCAGCAGCGCCCCCAGCCACAGCAGCCGGACCACCACCCGCCGGTTGTGCCCCTTGAGCCTCTTCAGGTCCAGCCCCAGGCCGGCGTCGTACAGGATCACCGCCACCGCCAGCGACACCAGCGGCGAGAAGGCGGGGCCGAGCAGCCGTTCCGGGTCGACGTCGTCGGTGAGCGCCCCGGCGGTGAAACCGGCCGGCAGCAGGACGAGCAGCGCCGGTACCCGCAGCCGGCTCGCCAGCAGCTGCGAACCGACCGCGAGGACCACGATCAGCCCGAGCCCCACGTACACCTGATCCGCCGTCATGGACCCGCCTCCTCGGGCGCGCCCCGGGCGCCGGAAGCGACCCGCACAGCAGCGCGCGCGACCACCTTCCGTGCCCCCGCGCGACACGCACGCGAGGGCTCGCGCTGTGGGGTGCAGTCGGCGGCCGGGATCGCCCGATCGGGTCAGCCGCCCTCAGCTCCCGGCCGCCCGCTCCTTCGGGGACCAGCGCGCGGCGGGCCAGTTGTACCCGTTGAAGCCGTCGGGCACCTGCCCGCACGGCGCGTACACGCTGACGAACAGAGTCGTGGTCGAGGTGTTCCACCGGACGTCGACCTTGTCGGAGCCGTCGGGGCTCAGGAACCGGTATCCCAGCTCACGGAAGGTCGCCCCGGAGCGGTCACCTTCGTAGCTGACCTTCCAGCCCTGCTGCTCCAGCCGTCCGCGCACCCGTCGTTGCGCCTCCTCGGCCATCGCCTCGGGGACGTCGGGAACGCTCCAGCCGAGGCCGAAGCTGTAGACGTCGTCGCGTGCCTGGTCGATGTGGGCGACGCTCCTGAGCCCCCGGTAGTAGCAGCTGCCGGTGGCGACGGTGCCCGGACTCGCGGCGTACTTCCCGGACAGCGCGAAGCCCTCGTACACCCAGTCCGACCGGTCCTTGATCCGCTGCGCGACGGCGTCGGGGTCGACGGAGGGATACGGCGCACCCTGCCACACCCGGTTCCCGGCGATGACAGCGGCGACGGCCAGGACCGCCATCACCAGGGCGGCGACGGTGAGGACAAGGGTGCGGCCGGAGGAGCGGGCGCCGCGTTCGGGGGTCGTGAACATGTGTGCGAGGTTAGGTGGCGGAGGCGTGCGGCGTATGAGTAGTCCTACCCAGACGGATTCTGAGTGATCATCACACCGGGCGTGCCTCCTGCCGCTCCTCCCGGCCCGTCACTCCCGCTTGTCGTCCCAGGGCATGCCGAGCCAGCTGTCGAACGAGGTGACCAGCGCCGTCAGCGCCGCCGCCAGCCGCTGGTCGGCCCACTGCGCGTGCACGACGACCTCACCGTCCGACCAGAACTCCAGCGGGGTCTCGCCGGCGGCACGCCAGCGGATCCGCCGGGGGCCGCGTGGTACGTCGCCGCCGCCTCCCAGGAGGCTTCCCACACCGATCGCCACCCACAGGGGGAACAGCAGCCACCACAGGTACCACCAGAAGATCCGGCCCTTGAGGCCGACGGCCTCGGGGCAGCCGGTCTGCGCGACCGTCCAGCGGGTGCGCAGGCCCTTGCCCGAGCACGCCTTCTCGCGGACGACCGTGCCGAGCACCTCGCCGTGACCGCCCAGCACCTGATACGCCGACACCCCGTCAATGGCCGACGTGGTGACGACCGTCGCCAGCCGGGCGCGGCGCTCCGGGTCGGCCCACAGGACGAAGGAGCGCGCCCCGGTCTTACGGGCGGCGAGGTAGTCCGGTATGCCGCCCGGCGGCAGTTCGCGCTCCAGATGGGCCAGCGTCCGCGACTCCCCGGCGGGTTCGTCCCTGACGGTGACGACGTGGCTGAAGGGCGAGACGGGAGCCGTCACCGCCGCGCCCTTCCGCGCCTTCTTCCCCGTGGCTACGGGACTCACTTTCAGGACGGTGGCCACCTGCGCGCTCCTCCGTTGTGGTGATCGGGAAGTCGAACAGTAGCCCCGCCACCTGAGAGGATGACGGCGTGGAGTCACCAGAAGCCGAGCCCCTGCCCGGCACCGCCGGGGCGACCGGCCCCCGCGTCGTGCGCTGCCGCCTGTGCGGACGCCCGCTCACCGGCACGGACTCCCGCCGCACCGGTCTCGGCCCCACCTGCGACGCCAGACTGCACCCCGCGCCGCCCGACATCCGTCACCGGCGGCACGAGGTCGAGCAGGACGCGCTGCCCGGGACCTGAGCCGTTACGCGGACGGCGCGTCGCCCAGCCGCCGGAACAGGCCCTCCTGCACCACCGACACCAGCAGATGGCCCGCCCGGTCGTAGATCCGGCCGCGCGCCAGACCCCGCCCGCCCGTCGCCACCGGTGACTCCTGGTCGTACAGGAACCACTCGTCCGCCCGGAACGGCCGGTGGAACCACATCGCGTGATCCAGCGACGCCATGTCGAAACCGCGCGGCCCCCACAGCGGCTCGACCGGGATACGGACCGCGTCCAGCAGCGTCATGTCGCTCGCGTACGTCAGCGCGCACGTGTGCACCAGCGGATCGTCGCCCAGCGGCCCCACCGCGCGCATCCACACCGCGCTGCGCGGATCCGCGTCCTTGATCTCGTCGTGCGTCCAGCGCAGCCGGTCCACATAGCGGATGTCGAACGGCTGGCGCCGCGCCATCCGCTCCAGGGCCTCCGGCAGCCCGCCCAGGTGCTCGCGCACCTCCTCGGCGACCGTCGGCAGCTCCTCGGGATCCGGCACCACCCGGGCAGGCGGCAGCTGGTGCTCGAAGCCCGCCTCCTCCGGGCGGTGGAACGACGCCGTCAGGTTGAAGATCGTCCGGCCCTGCTGGACGGCCGTCACCCGTCGCGTGGTGAACGACCTGCCGTCCCGGACCCGCTCCACGTCGTACACGATCGGCACACCGGGACGGCCGGGCCGCAGGAAGTACGCGTGCAGCGAGTGCACCGGCCGGTCCCCGTCCGTGGTGCGGCCCGCCGCCACCAGCGCCTGCCCGGCCACCTGCCCGCCGAAGACCCGCTGCAGCGACTCGTCGGGGCTGCGGCCCCGGAAGATGTTGACCTCGATCCGCTCCAGGTCGAGCAGGTCGACCAGGCGCTCGGCGGGGTTCGTCATGCCGTTTCTCTCCGCTCTCACAGCTGGCCCACGGACGTGACCCGCACGACCGCCCGGCCCTCCTCGTCCGACGCGGCCAGGTCGACCTCCGCGCTGATACCCCAGTCGTGGTCGCCGTTCGGGTCGGCGAACGTCTGGCGGACCCGCCACAGGCCGTGCGCCGCGTCCTCGTCGATCTTCAGCAGCTTCGGCCCGCGCGCGTCCGGGCCGGTGCCCAGCTCCTCGTACTCGTCCCAGTACGCGTCCATCGCCTCGCCCCACGCGTCCTCGTCCCAGCCCGCGTCCGCGTCCAGCTCGCCGAGGTCGCGGACCCGGTCCAGCGCGGCCAGCTCCACCCGGCGGAACATCGCGTTGCGCACCAGGACCCGGAACGCGCGGGCGTTCGCCGTGACCGGCTTGACCTCGTCCGCCCGCTCCTGAGCCTGCTCGGCCGTCTCCACCTCGGGGTTGGCCAGCTGCTCCCACTCGTCGAGCAGACTGGAGTCGACCTGACGGACCATCTCGCCCAGCCAGGCGATCAGATCCTCCAGGTCCTCGGACTTGAGGTCGTCCGGAATGGTGTGCTCCAGCGCCTTGTACGCACTCGCCAGATACCGCAGCACGATGCCCTCGGTGCGCGCCAGCTCGTAGTTCGACGTGAACTCCGTGAACGTCATGGCCCGTTCGTACATGTCGCGGATCACCGACTTCGGCGACACCGGGTGGTCGCCCACCCACGGGTGGCTGCGCCGGTAGACGTCGTACGCATGCCACAGCAGCTCGCTCAGCGGCTTCGGGTACGTCACCTCCTGGAGCAGCTCCATCCGCTCCTCGTACTCGATGCCGTCGGCCTTCATCTGCCCGACCGCCTCCCCGCGCGCCTTGTTCTGCTGCGCGGCGAGGATCTGGCGCGGGTCGTCGAGCGTCGACTCCACCACGGAGACCATGTCCAGCGCGTACGACGGCGAGTCCGGGTCCAGCAGCTCGAACGCGGCCAGCGCGAACGTGGACAGCGGCTGGTTCAGCGCGAAGTCCTGCTGGAGGTCGACGGTCAGCCGCACGATGCGGCCCTCCGCGTCCGGCTCGTCCAGCTGCTCCACCACACCGCCGTCCAGCAGCGACCGGTAGATCGCGATGGCCCGGCGGATGTGCCGCAGCTGCGCCCGGCGCGGCTCGTGGTTGTCCTCCAGCAGATGCCGCATCGCGTCGAAGGCGTTGCCGGGGCGCGCGATCACGGACAGCAGCATCGTGTGCGTGACCCGGAAACGCGAGGTCAGCGGCTCCGGATCCGACTGGATCAGCTTGTCGAACGTGGTCTCCGACCAGGCCACGAAGCCCTCGGGCGCCTTCTTGCGGACGACCTTCCGCTTCTTCTTCGGGTCGTCCCCGGCCTTCTTGACCGCCTTCTCGTTCTCGATGACGTGCTCGGGGGCCTGCGCGACGACGAAGCCCGCCGTGTCGAAGCCCGCGCGCCCGGCCCGGCCGGCGATCTGGTGGAACTCCCGCGCCCGCAGGGTGCGCACCCGGGTGCCGTCGTACTTGGTGAGCGCGGTGAACAGCACCGTACGGATCGGTACGTTGACGCCGACGCCGAGCGTGTCCGTACCGCAGATCACCTTCAGCAGACCCGCCTGCGCGAGCTTCTCCACGAGACGGCGGTACTTCGGGAGCATGCCGGCGTGGTGCACCCCGATGCCGTGCCGCACGTACCGCGAGAGGTTCTGGCCGAACTTGGTGGTGAAGCGGAAGTTGCCGATGAGATCGGCGATCTTCTCCTTCTCCTCCTTGGTGCACATGTTGATACTCATCAGCGACTGCGCCCGCTCCACCGCGGCGGCCTGCGTGAAGTGGACGATGTACACCGGCGACTGCCGGGTGTCCAGCAGCTCGGTGAGCGTCTCGGTGATGGGCGTCAGACGGTACTCGTAGCTCAGCGGCACCGGACGGGTCGCCGAACGGATCACGGAGGTGGGCCGGCCGGTGCGCCGGGTCAGGTCCTCCTCGAACATCCGGACGTCACCGAGCGTCGCCGACATCAGGACGAACTGGGCCTGCGGAAGCTCCAGGATCGGGATCTGCCATGCCCAGCCGCGGTCCTGCTCCGCGTAGAAGTGGAACTCGTCCATCACGACCTGGCCGATGTCCGCGTACTTCCCGTCGCGCAGCGCGATGGAAGCCAGCACCTCGGCGGTGCAGCAGATCACCGGGGCGTCGGCGTTGACCGAGGCGTCCCCGGTGAGCATGCCGACGTTCTCCGTACCGAACAGCTTGCACAGATCGAAGAACTTCTCCGAGACCAGCGCCTTGATGGGCGCGGTGTAGAAGGTGACCTTGTCCTGGGCCAGCGCCGTGAAGTGCGCACCCGCCGCGACCAGGCTCTTCCCGGACCCCGTGGGCGTGGAAAGGATCACGTTGGCCCCGGAGACCACCTCGATCAGCGCCTCCTCCTGAGCGGGGTAGAGGGTGATCCCCTGCGTCTCGGTCCAGGACGAGAAGGCCTCGAAGAGAGCGTCGGGATCGTCGGTCGGGGGCAGCTGATCGATAAGGGTCACGCCCCCATCTTGCCTGCCTTCCGCCCCGATGAGGGAACCGGACGACGGCCGGAAGATCACGGACGATACGCTGCCCTCTCAACTCGGCCGCGCCGCACCGGCGGTGGCCGGATCTCGCGCCAGGGGCAACCCCCTGGCGCTCTCGGCGACACCTACGGGGGCTCGGCAGTCATGATGGGACCGGCACACTCTCTGTCAGGGGCAGCGGCCTGGCTGGGGGTGGGCGCGGCGGCGGCAGCCGCCGGCCACACCATGCCGTGGCCCGTCCTCGTCGTCGGGGCCCTGATCAGCGCGGGTGCCGCGCTCGCCCCCGACCTCGACCACAAGTCGGCGACCATCTCGCGCGCCTTCGGACCCGTCTCGCGCGGGGTGTGCGAGATCGTCGACAAGCTCTCCCACGCCGTGTACAAGGCCACCCGGATGCGGGGCGACTCCAACCGCAACGGCGGCCACCGCACCCTCACCCACACCTGGGTGTGGGCGGTCCTGATCGGGGCGGGCGCCTCCGCCGCCGCGATCACCGGCGGCCGGTGGGCGGTGCTGGGCATCCTCTTCGTCCACCTCGTCCTCGCCGTCGAGGGCCTGCTCTGGCGGGCCGCGCGGGTCTCCAGCGACGTCCTGGTGTGGCTGCTCGGGGCGACCAGCGCCTGGATTCTCGCCGGCATCCTGGACAAGCCGGGCAACGGCGCGGACTGGCTGTTCACCGACCCCGGCCAGGAGTACCTCTGGCTCGGGCTGCCGATCGTGCTCGGCGCCCTCGTCCATGACATCGGCGACGCGCTGACCGTCTCCGGCTGCCCGATCCTGTGGCCGATCCCGGTCGGCCGCAAGCGCTGGTACCCGATCGGCCCGCCGAAGGCCATGCGCTTCAGGGCCGGCAGTTGGGTCGAGATCAAGGTGCTGATGCCCGTCTTCATGATCCTCGGCGGCGTCGGCGCGGCAGCCGCGATGAACGTCATCTGAACCATCCGGGGGCCGGCCCACCGACCGGCCCCCGGAACCTCATCCGTGCCAGGACCGCCAGAGCGCCGCGTACGCCCCGTCCGCCGCCACCAGCTCGTCATGGCTGCCCAGCTCACTGATCCGGCCCTGCTCCACCACGGCGATCACGTCCGCGTCGTGCGCGGTGTGCAGCCGGTGGGCGATCGCCACCACCGTACGGCCGTCCAGCACCCGGGCCAGCGACCGCTCCAGGTCGCGGGCCGCCCGGGGATCGAGGAGTGAGGTCGCCTCGTCCAGGACCAGCGTGTGCGGATCGGCCAGGACCAGCCGGGCCAGCGCGATCTGCTGGGCCTGCGCCGGGGTGATCACCAGACCGCCCGAGCCGACCTCGGAGTCGAGCCCGTCCTCCAGCGCCTTCGCCCAGCCGTCCGCGTCCACCGCCGCGAGCGACGCCCACAGCTCCGCGTCCCCGGCGTCCGTACGGGCCAGCAGCAGGTTGTCCCGCAGCGAGCCGACGAACACGTGGTGCTCCTGGTTGACCAGCGCCACCTGCGAGCGCACCCGCTCCGTCGCCATCCGCGACAGCCGCGCCCCGCCGAGCGTCACCTCGCCGGTGCGGGGCGCGTAGATCCCCGCGAGCAGCCGGCCGAGCGTCGACTTGCCCGCCCCCGACGGGCCCACCAGCGCCAGCCGCGTACCCGGCGCGATGTCCAGCGACACCCGGTGCAGTACGTCGACCCCGTCCACGTACCCGAAGCGCACCTCGTCGGCACGCATGTCCCGGCCGTCCGGGACGACCGCGGCGTCGCCCGCGTCCGGCTCGATCTCCCGGACACCCACCAGCCGCGCCAGCGACACCTGGGCCACCTGCAACTCGTCGTACCAGCGCAGGATCAGACCGATCGGGTCCACCATCATCTGGGCGAGCAGCGCACCCGTGGTGACCTGGCCGACGGTCATCCACCCCTCGATCACGAACCACCCGCCGAGCAGCAGGACCGCGCCGAGAATCGTCGCGTACGTGAAGCTGATGACCGGGAAGAGCACCGTGCGCAGGAACAGCGTGTACCGCTCCCACGCGGTCCACTGCTTGACGCGCAGGTCCGACAGGGCGACCCGGCGCGCCCCCAGCCGGTGCGCCTCCACGGTCCGGCCGGCGTCCACGGTCTCCGCCAGGGCCGCCGCGACCGCCGCGTAACCGGCGGCCTCCGAGCGGTAGGCCGCGGGCCCCCGGCGGAAGTACCAGCGGCAGCCGATGAGAAGCACGGGCAGCGCCACGACGACCGCGAGGGCCAGCGGGGGAGCGGTGACGGTGAGGGCGGCGACGAGCAGACCGACCCACACCACACCGATCGTCAGCTGCGGCACGGCCTCGCGCATGGCGTTGGCGAGCCGGTCGATGTCCGTGGTGATCCGGGACAGCAGATCGCCCGTGCCGGCCCGCTCCAGCACCCCCGGCGGCAGCCGCACCGACCGGACGAGGAAGTCCTCGCGCAGATCGGCGAGCATCTCCTCGCCCAGCATGGCGCTGCGCAGCCGCATCATCCGGGTGGCCACCGTCTGCACGACGAGCGCCAGCGCGAACACCGCGGCCGTGCGCTCCAGATGCAGGTCGCCGGCGCCGCCGGACAGGTCCTCGACGATCCCGCCCAGAAGGTACGGGCCGACGACCGACGCGGTCACCGCCAGAACGTTGAGCAGGGTCACCACGACGAACGGCTTCCGGTGACGTCGCATCAGCTCCAGGACGTACGCCCGTACGGTTGTGGCGCCGGCGACGGGCAGGGTCGTGGCCGTCTCCGGGGCCGCCGGGTCGTAGGCGGGGGGTTCGTGGGCCGGTCTCCCGCGCGCCGGTGGCTTCCGGGCCGGTGGGGCGATGCCGGTCATGGTCTCTCCTGTCATGCCCGTTCCTCGACTTCCTGGTTCGTGCCGATGCCCTCGTGCCGCTCCGGTGCGGCCGTGGGCGCCATCTCGTCGTCGGTCTCGCGGGTGACGACGGCCCGGTAGCGTTCCTCGGCGCCCAGCAGTTCGCGGTGGGTTCCGACCGCGACCACCGTGTCCCCGTCCACCAGCGCCACCCGGTCGGCCAGGTCCAGCAGCAGGGGCGAGGAGGAGAAGGCGACGGTCGTACGGTGTGCGCGCAGCTCCTTGATGCCCGCGGCGACCCGGGCCTCGGTGTGCGAGTCGACCGCGGAGGTGGGCTCGTCCAGGACGAGGGTGTCCGGGTCGGTCAGCAGCGACCGGGCCAGGGCGAGCCGCTGGCGCTGGCCGCCGGACAGGGACCGGCCGCGTTCGGTGATCCGGGTGTCCAGCGGTTCGCAGTCGGGGTCGGGGGATGCCTGGGCCAGTGCGGCCAGCACGTCGTCGCACTGCGCGGCGGACAGGGCGGCCCCGGCCTCCACCCGCCCGGACGACGGCACGTCCAGCAGCTCGCGCAGGGTGCCCGAGAGCAGCACCGGGTCCTTGTCCTGGACCAGGACGGCGGTGCGCGCCGCGGCCGGGTCCAGCTCGTCCAGCGGTACGCCGCCGAGCAGGACGGAGGGCGGTGCGGGGGCGTCGGCCCCGGCCTCCGGCTCCTCGGGCTGGGCGTGGCCGCCGAGGCGTTCCGCCAGCCGGCCCGCCTCGTCGGGGTCGCCGCAGACCACGGCGGTGAACAGGCCCTCCGGGGCGAGCAGTCCGGTGGCCGGGTCGTACAGGTCGCCGGACGGGACGGTGGTGTCCGTGGCCGTCCGGGCGGTCCGGCGCAGCGACAGCACCCGCACGGCACGCTCGGCGGACGGCCGCGAGAAGGAGTAGGCCTGCGCGATCTCCTCCACGTTCCGGAGGGGGAACAGCATCAGCGTCACCGCGCTGTACACGGTCACCAGCTGCCCGACCTCGATCACGCCGTCCCGGGCGAGGGCGGCGCCGTGGATCACCAGGGCCAGCAGCAGGGCGCCCGGCAGCAGCACCTGGACCGCGGAGATCAGGGACCACATCCGGGCGCTGTGCACCGCGGCCCTGCGGACCTCCTGCGAAGCGCGCCGGTAGCGGTCCAGGAAGAGTTCCTCACCGCCGATGCCGCGCAGGACGCGCAGTCCGGCCACGGTGTCCGAGGCGAGTTCGGTGGCCTTGCCGCCCTTCTCGCGCTGCACATCGGCCCGCCGGGTGGCGCGCGGCAGCAACGGCAGGACGGACAGGGCGAGGAACGGCATGGCGATCGCCACGAGGACGCCCAGGGACGGGAGGTAGACGAGGAGCCCGACGCTGATGACGACGAGAACCGTGGCGGCGGCCAGGAACCGGGACAGGGCCTCGACGAACCAGCCGATCTTCTCCACGTCGCCGGTGGACACCGCCACCACCTCGCCCGCCGCGACCCTGCGTGTCAGGAGGGAACCCAGTTCGGCGGTCTTGCGGGCCAGCAGTTGCTGGACCCGCGCTGCCGCGGTGATCCAGTTCGTCACGGCGGCGCGGTGGACCATGGCGTCACTCAGCGCGGTCAGCACGCCCAGCAGCGCGGTGAGCGCGCCGGCCAGCGCGAGCCGGCTCCCGGAACGGTCGATGACAGCCTGGACGGCGAGCCCCACCGCGAGCGGGTATCCCGCGATCGAGCAATGGTGCAGCAGGCCCCACAGCAAGGACTTGAGCTGCCCGCGGATCTGATTGCGGCCCAGCCAGAGGAGGAAGCGGGGGCCTGAACGGACGTCGGGATCGCCGGGGTCCGGGTACGGAAGGTCGCGAATGTGCATGACATCCCAAGGGATCGGAAGAGGCCGGGCCCGCGAGGCGCCGCGCGAGCGCGTCGGGGCAGCACTGGATCACCTGCGGGGTGCGCAGGCGGGGGAACCAAACCGTGCAAGCCTCGCGTAACACCGGGGACGCGGCAAACGGTTTTATGCCGGGGGAGAGGGGCCGCGCTGGGGGCCGCGCGGGCCCGGACGGGTAAAGATTCGGCACGCTTTCACCGGGCGGGCCCGGGGGCGGGCGAACGTGCGCATCGCCAGGTGCGAGCATGGACGGATGCATATAGCCGGTGCGGTACGAGTGGTGGTCTCGGCGGCTGCCTGTGGTGTCCTGCTCACGACCCTGACGTCCTGCGGCGACGGGCACGACGCGAAGAAGGGCGGCGCCGCCGAGCGGTCGGCCGCCGCCGAGAAGGGCGGGCAGAAGGCCCCGACCACGCATCTGAAGCGCATCCCCGATGTGGGCGACCGGCTCCAGTCGCAGATCCCGGCCGAATCCCGCCAGGTCGTCGCCGTTTACGGCGCGGGCAAGGACTCCGCCGACTCCACCGTCGTGCTCTACACCAAGTCCGGTTCCACCTGGGACAGGACCGCCGGCTGGAAGGGCCACAACGGCAAGAAGGGCTGGACGGCCGATCACCACGAGGACGACAAGCGCAGCCCCGTCGGCGTCTTCACCCTGAGCGACGCGGCCGGCGTGCTGCCCGACCCCGGCGCCCGCCTCCCGTACACGCAGACCGCCTCGATCCAGGCCCCGCACTACTGGGCCAAGTCCCACTGGCACGACTTCGACTACGTCATCGCGATCGACTACAACCGGGTCAAGGGCACGCCGCCCAACGACCCGACGCGCCCTCAGGGCCAGTCGAAGGGCGGCAGTATCTGGCTGCACATGGACCACGGCAGCGGCACCTCGGCGTGCGTGAGCGTGTCCAAGCCGGCCATGGAGAAGCTGCTGCGGACCCTGGACCCGAAGCAGCACCCGGTCGTCGTCATGGGCGACCGGGCCAGCCTCCGCGCCTGACGGGAGGGGCCCGGCAGGCGCGTACGTCTCAGGCCGGGCCCGGCCGGGTCGCCCACTCCAGTTCCATCAGGGCCGAGTGGTACGACCGGCCCGTCGCCCGGTCCATGCCGATCTCGCACATCCGGTTGGCCGAGAGATACGCGTCGTACTCCCGGGACCGCACACCGGCGGCCTCCTTCGCGGTCGCCGACGCGGTCAGCTCCTCGTGCAGCATCCCGCGGTCGCCCGCGAAACCGCAGCACGCGGCGTCGTCCGGGATCACGGCCTCGTGCGCACAGGCCTCCGCGACGGCGCGCAACTGGGCGACGTCGTCCAGGTGTTCCATGGAACAGGTCGGGTGCAGCACGGCCGCATCGGACTTCCGCAGCACGGTCAGCTCGGGCAGCAGCTCGTCCGCCGCCCAGACCAGGGAGTCGACCACCGTCAGTTCACGGTGCAGCGCCCTGTTGTCCTCGGTGAGATACGGAACCACCTCATGGGCGATGCCCAGCGTGCAGGACGAGGCGTCGACCACGAGCGGCAGCTTCCCGCCGGCCGTCCAGCCCCAGGCGGCCTCCACGATCCGGTTGGCCATCACGGCGTTGCCGGAGTCGTACCCCTTGGAGTGCCAGATCGTGGCGCAGCAGGTCCCGTTGACATCGTCCGGGATCCAGACGGGCTTTCCGGCGCGGGCGGACACGGCGACCACGGCCTGCGGCAGGGACGGGCCGCGATGACTGTCCGGGCTGCCGAAGATGCGGTTGACGCAGGCCGGGTAGTAGACCGCGCTCGCTCCCGGCCTGGAGGTGCGCGGCAGCTTCCTGGAAGCGGCGCCGGGGATCTCCGGCAGCCACTCGGGGACCAGGTCGGGGCGCACCGCGCGGCGGGCGAGCCGGGTGACCCCCCGCAGCAGCCGGTCGTCGATCCTGCTCGCCGCGGCGACCGCGAGCCGCGCCGCCGTCTCCGCCGCGCCGAAGTGCCTGGCGGCGAGCGCGGCGACCCGCTCCTCGCGCGGGGAGTGCCGCTGGTGGCGGAAGTCCTTCATCATGGCGCCCGTGTCGATCCCGACCGGACAGGCGAGCTTGCAGGTGGAGTCACCGGCACAGGTGTCCACGGCGTCATAACCGTAGGCGTCCACGAGCCCGGTCTCGACGGGGGAACCGTCGGGCTGGCGCATCATCTCCCTGCGCAGCACGATGCGCTGGCGCGGCGAGGTGGTCAGGTCGTGGCTGGGGCAGGTCGGTTCGCAGAAGCCGCACTCGATGCAGGGGTCGGCGATCGCCTCGACCTTCGGGATGGTCTTCAGCCCGCGCAGATGGGCCTTCGGGTCGCGGTCCAGCACGATGCGAGGGGCCAGGACCCCGTCGGGGTCGATGAGATGCTTCGTCCGCCACATCAGCTCGGTCGCCCGCGGACCCCACTCCAGTTCGAGGAAGGGGGCGATATTGCGGCCCGTCGCGTGCTCCGCCTTGAGCGATCCGTCGAAACGTTCCACCGTCAGCCGGCAGAAGTCCGCCATGAAGGCGGCGTAGCGGTCGACGTCGGACGGCCGCGCCGCGTCGAAGGCCAGCAGGAAGTGGAGGTTGCCGTGCGCGGCGTGACCGGCGACGGCGGCGTCGAAACCGTGCTCGGCCTGGAGCGCGAGCAGCGCCTCGCAGGCGTCGGCCAGCTGGGACGGCGGGACGGCGAAGTCCTCCGTGATCAGCGTCGTGCCCGAGGGGCGGGAGCCGCCGACCGCGGTGACGAAGGCCTTGCGGGCCTTCCAGTAGCCGGAGATGGTGCGGGCGTCCCGGGTGAACTCGTTGGTCACCGAGGTGACGGGCCGGACCAGCTCCAGCTTCCGCACCACATCGGCCGCCGCCCGCTCGTACGCCTCCTGGCCCGCCTCGTCCGGCGCCCGGAACTCCACCAGCAGCGCGGCGGTCCGCTTCGGCAGCCCGGCCCAGTCGGCGGGGACGCCCTGCACGCTGACCGAGGCGCGCAGGGTGTTGCCGTCCATCAGCTCCACGGCGATGGCACCCGCCTCGTTGAACAGCGGCACCGCCGCGGCCGCCGCGGTCAGTGAGGGGAAGAACAGCAGTGCCGTGGAGATCCGGCGGTCCAGCGGAAGGGTGTCGAAGACGACCTCGGAGATGAAGCCGAACGTCCCCTCGGACCCGACCATGAGACCCCGCAGGATCTCCACCGGAGTAGAACCGTCCAGGAACGCGTCCAGCCGGTAGCCGTTGGTGTTCTTGATCTCGTACTTCGCCCGGATGCGGGCGGTGAGCGCGGCGTCGGCCTCGATCTCCGCCTTCAGCGCCAGCAGTCCCTCGCACAGGCGCGGCTCGGCCCGGACCAGCTCCTCGTCCGCCGCCGGGTCGCCGGTGTCCACGACGGTGCCGCTGGGCAGCACGAAGGTGAGCGAGGAGACGGTGCGGTACGAATTGCGCGTGGTGCCCGCCGTCATACCGGAGGCGTTGTTGGCGACGACCCCGCCGATCGTGCAGGCGATGGCGCTGGCCGGGTCGGGCCCGAGCAGCCGGCCGTACCGGGCGAGGGAGGCGTTCGCCCGTACGACCGTCGTCCCGGGGCGGATGCGGGCGCGGGCCCCGTCGTCCAGGACCTCGATGCCCGCCCAGTTCCGCCGGACGTCGACGAGGATGTCCTCGCCCTGGGCCTGGCCGTTGAGACTGGTGCCGGCGGCCCGGAAGACGACGTTGCGGCCCCTGCCGTGCGCGTACGACAGGATCGCGGAGATGTCGTCGATGTCCTCGGGGACCACGACCACCTGGGGCACGAACCGGTACGGGCTGGCGTCGGAGGCGTACTTCACCAGGTCGGAGATCTTCCAGAGCACCTTGTGCGCGCCGAGCAGGGCGGTCAGCTCGTCGCGCAGTGTCTCCGGTGTGCCGGGTGCCTGCGCGTCGGGGACGCGGTCGTGGGAGGGCGGGCGCACCGCCGCGGGACGCAGGGTGTCGGGGTCCGGCTCCAGCAGCGGCATGGTGGTTCTCCTCGGCGGCTCGTCGGTCCGGCGGCTCGGCGCCGCGTCCCGTGCCCGGTCAGCAGCGGCGCTCCGGCATTCCGTCGACCAGGGCGGTCAGCAGACCGCCGAGCACCTCGCGCTGGCCGGCGGTCAATGGAGCCAGGATCTCCTCCGCGGCCGCCCGGCGCGCGTCGCGCAGCGAGCGGAGCGTGGCGATGCCCTCGTCCGTGATCTCGATCCGGACCACCCTACGACTGTCCGGATCGGGGACGCGGCGGACCCTGCCGCCGGCCTCCAGGGCATCCACCAGGGTGGTCACGGCGCGGGGCACCACATCGAGACGCTGCGCGAGGTCCGCCATCCGGGGCGGCCCGTCGTAGTGCGCGACGGTGCGCAGCAGCCGGAACTGCGCGGGCGTGATGCCGATCGGCTCCAGCTGGCGGCTCTGGATGCGCTGGAGCCTGCGCGTCAGCCGCAGCAGCTGTTCGGCGAGCATGCCGTCGGGGTCGGGGGAATCCATGGGCCAACACTATCAGGACATGGTTCATTGTGAGTAGGGGTAACAATGAGCTATGCTCTCATTCGGCTCGACTGTCACGGTCGCGATTCCCGCGTCCGGACGGTCCTGCCGCGCCCACCGCGAAGGCGTGCGCCCGTTACCCGCGGCCGTGCCCTCCCGAAGCCGCACGCCCGACGAAGGAGCCCATGAAACCCGACGAACCCACGTGGACACCCCCGCCCAAGGACGCCGACCAGCCACCTGCCGAGCTGCGCCGCATCCTCCGCCTCTTCCGCCCGTACCGGGGCCGCCTCGCCGTGGTAGGACTGCTCGTCGGCGCCTCGTCGCTGGTGTCGGTCGCCTCGCCGTTCCTGCTGCGCGAGATCCTGGACACCGCCCTCCCGCAGGGCCGGACCGGGCTGCTCACACTGCTCGCCCTCGGCATGATCCTCACCGCCGTGATGAACAGCGTCTTCGGCGTGCTCCAGACCCTCATCTCCACCACCGTCGGCCAGCGCGTCATGCACGACCTGCGCACCGCCGTCTACACGCAGCTGCAGCGGATGCCGCTCGCCTTCTTCACCAGGACCCGAACGGGTGAGGTGCAGTCCCGGATCGCCAACGACATCGGGGGCATGCAGGCCACCGTCACCTCGACGGCGACCTCGCTCGTCTCCAACCTCACCGCGGTCATCGCCACCATCGTCGCCATGCTCGCGCTCGACTGGCGGCTCACCGTCGTCTCGCTGCTCCTGCTGCCGGTCTTCGTCTGGATCAGCCGCCGGGTCGGCCGCGAACGCAAGAAGATCACCACCCAGCGTCAGAAGCAGATGGCGGCCATGGCCGCCACCGTCACGGAGTCCCTCTCCGTCAGCGGCATCCTGCTCGGCCGCACGATGGGCCGCTCCGACTCGCTGACCCGGGGCTTCGCCGAGGAGTCCGAGCGGCTGGTCGACCTCGAGGTGCGCGCCAGCATGGCCGGACGGTGGCGGATGTCGACGATCGGCATCGTCATGGCCGCCATGCCCGCCGTCATCTACTGGGCGGCCGGCATGGCCCTGCGGTCCGGCGGACCGGCCGTCTCGATCGGCACCCTGGTCGCGTTCGTCTCGCTCCAGCAGGGCCTGTTCCGCCCCGCCGTGAGCCTGCTCTCCACCGGTGTGCAGATGCAGACGTCACTCGCGCTCTTCCAGCGGATCTTCGAGTACCTCGACCTCACCGTGGACATCACCGAGCCGGAGAATCCGGTGCGCCTGGAGAAGATCCGCGGCGAGGTCCGGTTCGAGAACGTGGACTTCAGCTACGACGAGAAGAGCGGCCCGACCCTCAGCGGCGTCGACGTGACCGTCCCCGCGGGAGCGGGACTCGCCGTCGTCGGCCCCACGGGCTCCGGCAAGTCCACCCTCAGCTACCTCGTCCCCCGGCTGTACGACGTGACCGGCGGCCGGGTGACCCTCGACGGGATCGACGTGCGGGACCTCGACTTCGACACCCTCGCCCGCGCGGTCGGCGTCGTCTCCCAGGAGACGTACCTCTTCCACGCCTCGGTCGCCGAGAACCTGCGCTTCGCCAAGCCGGACGCGACCGCCGAGGAGATCGAGGCGGCGGCCCGCGCGGCCCAGATCCACGACCACATCGCCTCGCTGCCCGACGGCTACGACACCCTCGTCGGCGAACGCGGCTACCGCTTCTCGGGCGGCGAGAAGCAGCGCCTGGCCATCGCGCGCACCATCCTGCGCGACCCGCCGGTGCTGATCCTCGACGAGGCGACGAGCGCCCTCGACACCCGTACCGAATACGCCGTGCAGGAAGCGATCGACGCCCTCTCCGCCGGACGGACCACCATCACCATCGCCCACCGCCTCTCCACGGTCCGCGACGCCGACCAGATCGTCGTCCTCGACGCGGGCCGCACGGCGGAGCGCGGCACCCACGAGGAACTGCTCCAGCTGGACGGACGGTACGCGGCACTCGTCCGCCGGGACACGGAAATGGCCCCGGTCGGAGGCTGATGACCCCCCACCGGAACGGCATCCCCCGAGGCAGGGCCGGGGCGGGTTAGCGTGCCCGCATGGCGCACCAGACCCCGGAAACCCCGCCCCGCCGCAGAACGCGCCTGACCCGACGTGGTCGCCTGACGCTGCTCATCGGCGCCCTCCTGACCCTCGTCGTGGCCGCCGCCGTGCTCGTCCCCCTGCTCACCAGGGAGCCGAAGACCGAGGAAGCGGCCCGCACACTGGTCATCCCCGAGGGGTGGCGGGCCACCCAGGTCTACGCGGCCGTCGACAAGGCCCTCGGAGAGCCCGCCGGCACCACCGGGAAGGCCGCGCCCACGGCGGACCTGCCGCTCCCGGGCGCGGCGAAGGGAAACCCCGAGGGCTACCTCTACCCGGCGACGTACCCCGTCACCGCCGCCACCACCCCGAAGAGCCTGCTGCGCTACATGGTCGACACGGCGATCGAGCGCTTCGGCGCGGACCACATCACGGCGGGTGCGCGGCGCAACGATGTGACCGTGTACCAGACGGTGACCATCGCCGGCATCGTCCAGGCGGAGGCGGACACCGAGGCGGACATGGGCAAGGTGGCCCGGGTCATCCACAACCGGCTCGACCGGGGCATGCCGCTCCAGATGGACTCCACCCTCAACTACGCGATGAACCGCAGCACGCTGGACACCACCACGGGCGACACGAAGCTCGACAGCCCGTACAACAGCTATGCGCACAAGGGCCTCCCGCCCACCCCGATCAGCAACCCGGGGGAGCAGGCGATGACCGCGGCGATCAAACCCACCTCGGGCCCCTGGTTGTACTTCGTGACGGTGGCCCCGGGCGACACCCGCTTCACGGACGACTACGCGGAGCAGCAGCGCAATGTGGCGGAGTTCAACCGGAACCGCCGCGGCGCGGGGGGATGACCGGCTGGTCTCAGGCGTACACGGAGTCCCTGGCGAGGGCCGGATCAGGCGCTTCCCCCTCCAGCAACTCGACGATCTCCCGCACGGCGGCGCGCCCGGCACGGTTGGCGCCGATGGTGCTGGCGGAGGGCCCGTAGCCGACGAGGTGGACGCGCGGATCGCGTGCGGCCCTGGTGCCTTCGACCCGGATGCCGCCGCCGCGCTCACGCAGCCGGAGCGGGGCGAGATGGTCGATGGCCGCGCGGAAGCCGGTGGCCCAGAGGATGACGTCGGCCTCGATGCCGCGGCCGTCGTCCCAGGCGACACCGGACGGCGTGATCCGGTCGAACATGGGCAGCCGGTCGAGCACCCCGGACTCGCGGGCGCGCCGGATGGCGTCGTTGACGGGCAGCCCGGTCACGCTCACCACACTCTGCGGCGGCAGTCCCCGACGCACCCGGTCCTCCACCATGGCCACGGCCGCCCGCCCCTGGTCCTCGCCGAAGGGTCCTTCCCGGAAGACCGGCGGCCGGCGTGTCACCCAGTGGGTCTCCGCCGCCACCTCGGCGATCTCCATCAGGTGCTGCGTACCGGAGGCCCCGCCGCCGACCACGACCACCCGCTTCCCGGCGAACTCGGCCGGGCCCGGGTAGCCGGCCGTGTGCAGCTGCCGGCCCCGGAAAGTCTCCTGCCCCGGGTAGCGCGGCCAGAAGGGCCGGTCCCACGTGCCGGTGGCGTTGATCAGGGCGCGCGTGGCGTACGTACCCTCGGAGGTCTCGACGAGCAGCCGGCCGCCTTCGCCCTCCCGTACGGCGCTGACCTCGACGGGCCGGTGCACGCGCAGCCCGAAGGCGCGCTCGTACCGGTCGAAGTACGCGCCGATGACCTCGGACGAGGGCCGCTCGTCGTCCGCACCGGTCAGCCGCATCCCCGGCAGCGCGTGCATGCCGTGCACCTTGCCGTACGTCAGCGACGGCCACCGGAGCTGCCATGCGCCGCCGGGAGCCGGTGCGTGATCGAGGACCACGAAGTCGCGGTCCGGCTCCAGGCCCACGCGCCGCAGGTGGTACGCGGCCGACAGCCCCGCCTGTCCGGCGCCGATCACCACGACGTCCACCGAGCGCATCCCGATATCGTTCACGCTTCTACCAACTGTGGCGGGCCCGCGGATCTTCCCCCGCGCCCGCCCGACGCGCAGCACACGCGCGTTCAGCGGCTCGGGCCGTGGGTGACGGCAGGATGGGAATCATGTCTTCCGCCTTCACCACCACTGTCCTGCACCTGACGACGGGCTCGTCGGAGACCGTCACCGACCTGACACCGGACTGCGAGCAGTTCCTCTCCCGGGCGGCCTCCGGCCGCGACGGCCTGCTCAACATCTTCGTCCCGCACGCCACCGCCGGCATCGCCGTCCTGGAGACCGGCGCGGGCAGCGACGCCGACCTCCTGGCAGCCCTCCACACCCTGCTCCCGGCCGACGACCGCTGGCAGCACCGCCACGGCACCCCCGGCCACGGCCGCGACCACGTGGTCCCGGCGCTGGTACCCCCGCACGCGACGCTGCCGGTGATCGCGGGACGGCTGGAGCTGGGCACGTGGCAGTCGGTGTGCCTGGTGGACACGAACGTCTCGAACGGCAGCCGCCAGGTGCGGTTGAGCTTCCTGGGGTGACCGGGGTGCCGGCCGCGAGGTTGGACGTCTTGTTCAGATCTGGACCAGGCGTCTAATCTGAGGGTGGATGTCCGCCGCCGGACGCGGCGATGCGCCAGCACGTCGAGCGAGGGGAAGCCGGAGCCGCCCATGAACGCCGAGCAGCCTTCAGCCGTCGGGGCCGCCGACCTGTACGACCGGTCCGGGCGGCGCTATTCCCTGGACGATCCCCGTTGGCGGGGCGAGGACGGCAGTCCGCTCGCCGTCAGTGCGTTGCCGGGGCTGCGGCCCGAGCAGATCGACACCTCGGAACGGTCGTTGTGGCGCTACCACGCGGCCCTGCCCGTCCCGGTGGCGAGCAGGGTGAGCCTCGGTGAAGGGTGCACGCCGATGATCCCGGTCGACTGGGCCGGCCAGCGCGTTCACTTCAAGCTGGAGTGGTTCAATCCGACCTCCAGCTTCAAGGACCGGGGTGTATCCGTGATGATCTCCCACCTCGCGGCGCACGGCGCCGACCGCGTCCTTGAGGACAGCTCGGGGAACGGCGGTTCCGCGGTCGCCGCCTACGCCGCCGCTGCCGGTATCCGCGCCAAGATCATCGTCCCCGCCGCCACCTCGGCGGCCAAGATCCTCCAGGCCCGCGCCTACGGAGCCGAGATCGAACTCGTGGAGGGTACGCGGGACGAGGTCGCGGACGAGGCGATCCGGCAGTCGCGGCGGATCCCGTACGCCAGCCACAACTGGCACCCCATGTTCATCCAGGGCACCAAGACCGTCGCCTACGAGATGTGGGAGTCCCTCGGCTTCAGCGCGCCCGACAACGTGGTCCTCGTGGCCGGGGCCGGCAGCAACGTCATCGGGTGCGACCTCGCGTTCGGTGAACTGCTCGACGCTGGCCGGATCGACCGGCGCCCCCGCCTGTTCGTCGGGCAGCCCGAGCACTGGGCGACCATCGCCGACACGCTCAACGGCGTCGACCCGGACTCGCGCGGCGAGCGGGTGCCGACGATCGCCGAGGGCGCCTCCATCGCCCATCCGGTCCGGCTGCCCGAGGCGGTGGAGGCCGTCCGCCGCTCCGGCGGAGCCGCGTACGCCGTGCCCGAGGCGGAGATCCATGCCGCGGTCCGCGCCCTGAGCGCACGTGGCCTGTACGCCGAGCCGACCAGCAGCGTCGCGGCGGCCACGCTCGACTACTTCATCGCGACCGGCGACATCGCGCCGAGCGAGACGACCGTGGTCGTGCTCACCGGGGCGGGCCTGAAGTCCGCCGAGACGATGGCCGCGGTGTTCGCCGGACACGGCGACGACGGCCGGGACGTGGGCGGCGTACGGTGACCGGCCGCACCGACCGGCCCACGGGCGGGGACGACGAGCACCTCGTACAGGAGGCCGAGCGCATCGCTGTCGCCATCGGGCGCATGTTCCCCGGCCTCTGCGAGGTCGTCCTGCACGATCTGCGCCGGCCCGACCACGCGATCCGTGCCATCGAGAACAACCTGTCCGGACGGCAGGTGGGCGACCCCGCCACCGAACTGGGCCTGCGCCGCATCGCTGACCCCGACTACCCCGGCGTGGTCCAGAACTACAGCAACCGGTTCCCCGACGGACGCCCCGCCAAGAGCACGTCGATCGGCATCAAGAACGCCGAGGGCCGCTATGTCGCGGCCCTGTGCCTGAACCTGGACGTCAGCACGCTGTCGCCGCTGGCCCTGACCCTGGCCAACCTCGTCGCCACGGAGGTCCAGCCCCAGGGCGAGGTCCTGGAGACGCTGCGCGACCGGGGTGACCGCGAACTCCGGTCCGCCATCGACTCGTTCGCAGCGCGGCGCTCCAGCACTCCGCGCGGCCTCAACCGCGACCAGAAGAACGAGCTGGTCCGGCAGCTGCATCGCGAGGGCTTCTTCGAGACCCGCGGCTCCGCCCAGCTCATCGCCGACCAGCTGGGTGTCTCCCGGGCGACCGTGTACAACTACACGAAGCAGCCGCCCCTACGGGCCCACGACCGTGAGCAGGTCCACGACGAAGATCAGCGTTGAGCCCGGCGGGATCAGGTACGAGGGGGACTGCTTGCCGTAGCCCAGGCGCGGAGGAACGATGATCTCGCGGCGGCCGCCGGGCCTCATTCCCCGTACGCCCCGGTCCAGGCCCTTGATCGCCTTGCCGCCGCCCACGGCGAACTTGAACGGCACGTCCTGCTCCCAGGAGGAGTCGAACTCCTTGCCCGACGCGAACGCGACCCCCACATAGTGGATCTGGACGACCCGGCCCGGCCGTGCCTCGGGTCCGTCCCCGGCCACGAGGTCCCGGACGGTCAGCTCGGCGGGTGCGTCACCCTCCGGAACCTCGATTCCGGGCTTCGTCGGTTCGCTCATCACGGTCCCTTCGCTCGCTGCGCCGGACCCGTACGGGGCGGCCTGCCGTACGGAGGTTCCACGCGGCAGGCGATCACGCTACCGGCTGCGCGCCTCGCCTAGGGTCGAGGGCATGACGACCCTTTCTACCGGTAGTGCATTCGACTCGCTGCGTGCGGACGCCCTGTGTGACCAGGAGGCCCTGCGCCGGGCCTACGAGGTGCCGAAGGAGACCGCTCTGCGTAAGCAGATGACCGAACTCACGGAGCAGACACGGAAGCTGATCGCCTGCTCGTCGCTCGTTCTGGTCGCCAGCGCCGATGAGGAGGGCCGCTGCGACGTTTCGCCGCGTGGCGGGCCCGCCGGGTTCGTGGCCGTACTCGACGCGCGGACCGTGGCGATACCGGACGCGACCGGCAACAAGCGGCTGGACACCCTGCAGAACGTCATCGCCACCGGGCGGGCCGGGCTGCTGTTCGTCGTCCCCGGGCGCACCACGACGCTCCGGGTGAACGGGCGGGCCTGTGTCTCCACGCGGCCGGAGCTGCTGTCGCAGCTGACGCCTGTGGGCAAGCCGCCTGCCAGTGCGCTGGTGGTGGGCATCGAGGAGGTCTACCCGCACTGCCCCAAGTCGCTCCTGCGCAGTGGAGCCTGGAAGCCGGAGCAGTGGCTCGCGGCCGACGCGCAGCCGACCTCCGCCGAGGTGACGCTGGCACAGCTGCGGATGCCGGAGCTGACGATCGCCGACATCGAGCAGGCCGAGGCGGATTCGCTGACCTACCGGTACGAGTGACCGGCGCGGCGGTCCGGGCGGCTGCGGCACCCCGACTTTCCCGTGCCGGGAACAGCCGGTCCGGCCGGCGCGGTTGCATCGAGCGGGGGCCGGAACCGTACGGGCGGGAGCACCGCCGGAGTCCGGGGCCCTGGAGCGCGGCGGTCCGCCGTGTGTCCGTATCCAGGTGTGATCAAACAGAAGGACCATGACATGACCGACCGGCCGTTGACGCTCATGGCAGTGCACGCCCACCCAGACGACGAGGCCACCAGCACCGGTGGCGTCCTCGCCCGGTATGCGGCGGAAGGCATCCGCACGGTGCTGGTGACCTGTACCGACGGCGGTTGCGGTGATGGGCCCGGAGGCAGCAAGCCGGGTGACCCCGGGCACGATCCGGCGGCCGTCGCCGTGATGCGGCGCCGGGAGCTGGAGGCCAGTTGCGAGGTGCTGAAGATCAGCGACCTGGAGACGCTGGACTACGCCGACTCCGGGATGATGGGCTGGCCGGGCAACGACGCCCCTCATTCCTTCTGGCGGACCCCCGTGGAGGAGGGCGCCGCACGGCTCGCGGCGCTGATGGAGCGCTACCGGCCCGATGTGGTCGTCACCTATGACGAGAACGGCTTCTACGGCCACCCCGACCACATCCAGGCCAACCGCATCACCATGGCGGCACTGGAGATGACCGAGCTGACGCCGAAGGTCTACTGGACGACGGCGCCGCGCTCGATGATGCAGCGCTTCGGGGAGACGATGCGGGAGTTCGGCGAGGACATGCCGGAGCCCGACCCGGAGGAGGCCGCCGCGATGGCCGAGATCGGTCTCCCCGACGAGGAGATCACCACCTGGGTGGACACCACCGCGTTCAGCGGCCAGAAGTTCGACTCGCTGGCCGCGCACGCCAGCCAGGGCGAGAACATCTTCTTCCTCAAGATGGGCAAGGAGCGGTTCGCTGAGCTGATGGGCATGGAGACCTTCGTACGCGTCAAGGACACCACCGACGCCGCCGTGCCCGAGAACGACCTCTTCGCCGGTCTGCGCTGATCCTGCCGGACCGTCGCCTCCGGGCCGGGACCGACCCGGCCCGGAGGCGTGCGAGCGGCTCAGTGCTCGCAGAGGGAGAACTCCCGCTCGTAGAGCTGCTCGTTGTGCTCGTCGACGAAGAACTTCCGCTCCCGCATGAGCTGCTCGCGGTACTCCTCCGCCTGTTCGAGCGTCATGGTCGAGGTGCCGGCCCAGGGCTGCTGCGGCGGTATGTCGGAGGTCGAGACGATCGGCCGCTCCGGGTCGACCAGGAAGAACGCGAGGATCTTGCGGTACCCGGGGCGGGAGGGGTCCGCGAGACCGAACGGGCCGACCCGGTGCTGCAGGACGTTCGGGAACGCCAGGCAGCGGCCCGCCGGGGTCGCGGCCGAGCCCATCACCTGGTTCAGCGCGTCCTCGTCCACCAGGCCGTACGCGTCACGCACGCCGTTGTTGTCGTTCTGCTCGTACTCCGGGTCGTCGAGCGCGGTCCGGAAGCTCAGCCGGCTCTCCGTGATGTTCTCGCTGTCCCAGTAGTAGATGCCGGTCGACACGATCCGCTCGTTCAGCATCCCCTCGACGTGCCAGGAACCGCCGGCGTACTCGGGCTTCTCCGGGGTGAGGTGGATGGTGGCGAGCTTGACGATGACCTGGAGGCGGCGTCCGCGCAGGTCGACCGGGGCGAATCCGTCCGGCAGCGCGGGCGGGGCGTACTCGGGGGCGTCCGGGATGACCGGCTCCCGGTTCTGGTACCAGTCGTCCATGGCCTCGTCGTGCGCCTGGACCGCTTCCTCGTACGCCTCCTTGTCGCTGAAGTCGTCCTCCTCCGGGTACTCCGGCTCGGAGTCGTACCAGCCATAGGGGTTGATCTTGATCCGCAGAGGCCGCGGGTGCCGCAGATCCGTGAGCACGTTCTCCAGCAGCGGGCGCATGCGGCCGAACAGGTCGGGCAGCACGGCGGCCAGTTCGCGATGGTCCTCGGGGTGGACGTTGTTCACGTACGAACGGAACGCGACCTTGCCGTCCGCGCCGACCTCGACGTCCGTGGGCAGCCACTGGAACGTCTCCGAGAACTCGTGCTTCCAGTAGTGCGGCGTCGGGTTCTCCCACGCCCGCTCCGGCCCGCCGCTCACCCCCCGTACCAGGCAGAACAGCGAGGGGTGCACGAGGTCGAGCACCTGGCCGTCCGAGCCCGGATGCCAGTCCTTCTCCTCTTCCGGGACCTCCTCCAGCACCCGGACCGCCTCGCGGAGCCGGGCCCGCAGTTCGTCGTCGATCAGCGTGTCCGACTGCCACACGCCGTCGACGGCGGAGACCTCGATGCCGGTCCGGGCGTCCCGCAGCTCCGTGTAGCGCGCGAGTTCGGCCAGGACGAAGCGGACCTGCGCCTCGGTGAGCCCCTGGGCCATCGCCTCCCGCGTCCACCGGGCGACGATGTCGGGGTCGTTCATCTTGTCGAACCATCCCGGCTTCGCCCGGAGGTGCGCGCTGCACGTGATCATCTCCAGCTCCCGCAGGGTGCGGGGCTTCGCGTACAACGCGGAGCGGGAGGCTTGAAACGGCAGCGGAAAGGCGGTCAGGCCGGTCAACTCTTCGGTTCCTTCCAGGCGGTGAGCAACGGCCGGAAGAATACGGGAGCCGACTGACATCGCCCCCGGGCGCCGCCTAGACGGTCCGGCGCAGCGCGAGGAGCGTCGCGTCGTCGGTGCGGTGCGGGCCGTCCAGGTGGCCGACGAGCCGTTCGGCGTAGTGCTGGAGCCCGGCGTGGCCCGCGCCCGGGGCGGTCTCCCGGAAGCAGCATTCCGCCGCCTGCAGGAAGCGGCGCGTGTCCGCGTCCGGGTCGGCCGGGCGGCGCTCGGTCAGTCCGTCCGAGTACATGAGCACGATGTCGCCGGTCTCCAGCGGGGTCTCCGTGGCGCTGTAGACCGTGTTCGGCATGACGCCCAGCGTGAGGCCGGGACCTCCGGCCGGCGCCGGGAGCTGGGTCGCGCGGCCGTCGCGCAGGAGGACGGGGCGCGGATGCCCGGCACAGGTCCAGCGCAGCACGCTGAGATCCGGGTGGTAGCGGGCGATGATCGCGGTGGCCGTGGACTCCCTGTCGTCGGCGCAGGCGACCTCGTTGAGCCACTGGGTCAGCAGCTCGACGGGTTGCGAGGTGTACGCCAGGCCCGCGAGCGCGTACCGGAGTTTGGCCATCAGGGTCACC
Source organism: Streptomyces sp. NBC_00708 (assembly GCA_036226585.1). Lineage (GTDB taxonomy): Bacteria > Actinomycetota > Actinomycetes > Streptomycetales > Streptomycetaceae > Streptomyces. The sequence goes on along the minus strand of CP108997.1, from coordinate 754,255 downwards.
GCTGCCAGGCCGTGGCCCCGGGCGTCGCCCAGCGCGACCAGGAGGCGGCCGTCGGGCAGGCCGCGGGCCTTGTACCAGTCGCCGCCGACCCCGGCCCCGGGCGCGTCGGGGCGGTAGACGGCCGCCGCCTCCAGGCCGTAGGTCTCCAGCTCGTCCTGGAAGTGGGGCAGCACCGCCTCACGCAGGACGTCCGCGATCTCCGCGACGGCCTCGGCGCGCTCGTGCTCCCGGCGCGCGTCGCGCTCGGCCCGCTGGGCCGCCTCGCGCCGCCGCCGGTCCGTGGTGACGTCGATGAGGACGGCCCGCAGCGCCCACACCAGGCCGCCTGGGACGATGCGCACGGGTTCCGCGACCATCCGGAACACCCGCTCGCCGCCCTCGAAACGCAGCTCGCAGTCGGTGGTGCGCTTGCGCAGGATGACGTCGTACAGCGCCTGGTACAGCGTGGACCGGCTGTCCGGTGTGGCGGCCGCGGCCAGGTCGAAGAGGCTGGGCAGCGGGGCTTCCTCGGCGAGGCCCAGTACCTTGCGGAACCCCCGGGACGGCTGGATGCCCTCGTCGGCGAGGTTCCACTCCACCCAGCACGTGCGGACCAACTGCTGGGCCGCGGTGGCCATACGGAGCCGGCCGCCGGGCTCCCAGGTGAGCAGGAAGTGGTCGCCGCAGGGCGCGATCCGCACCTCCACACTGATCCGCACCGGACCCGTGCGGGTGCGCACCAGCCACTCCACCGCGTCGCTCTGCTGCGGCGTGCGCCGGTGGTACGCGTCCGCCAGCATCCCCGGGATGGCGGTGGAGGCCAGTGAGGGGATGCGTTCGAACAGCGGCACCGGTCCCGTCCACGGGGGCACGGCGTCCTCGGGAAACCGGGACGCCGCGTACGCACGGGCCACGGCGTTGCGGGCCAGGAGGATGATGTCGCGGACCTCGCCGTCCTCACCGACCACGGGGGCCAGGAGCAGGGGCCGCCACCGGGAGGGCGTCGAGCACGTCCTGGCAGGTGGGCGGGACGGAGGCCGGGGCAGCCGGGGGCGCGGGGTTCGGCAGGCCGGGGCCGTAGTGCTCGGCGTACGCGGTCACGCGCCGCCGCTGTGCGTCCAGCAGAGCCCGGATCGCCCGCAGTTCGAGACGTGCGCGTGGGCTGCCCGCGGGGCGGGGTTCGTCCACGGGCATGTCGGGCCTCTCGGTGCGGGTGTACGGGCGGCGCCGGAACAGCATCGGGGCGGGGGAACGGGGGCGCCAGCCGGGGTGGGCCGGTGGTGGCCGCGGCGGTGCGTTGCGGTGGGTGCGGTGCCCGCTCACGCCGCGGCGGTGCGTTGCGGTGGGTCCGGCCCGCTCAGGCCGCGTCGGCGAGCGGCCGGCTGTCGACCGAGTCCAGGAAGAGCACCACGGTGAGCAGCGCGCCGCTGGTCGCCGGGCAGATCGCGTACCGGGTCAGCTGCTCGTCCAGCTCGGACAGCAGGCGGCGGCCCTCGGGCATGCCGGCGCCACCGGCGGCCAGCACCACGGCGGCGTCCTCCCGGAGCATCCGCAGCGCCAGCGGCCCCCTGTCGCGCAGCACCCGCTCGTCGTCCATGGCCGCCATCAGCGTCAGCAGCGCGTCGAGCTGGGCGGTCTCCTCGGGCACGCCCCGCGTCCGTGCCGCGCGGACGGCGGAGAGCGCTGCCTCGGCGTGGGTGAGGCCGTGCCACGTGGTGCGGCCCGACAGCGGCCGGTCGTGGTCGCGGGCGCCCTCGGACGATTCCAGCTCCTCGTCGAGGGCGAAGGCCGTCATACAGGCGTCCCGGGTGCCGTCGGCGCCCCGCGACCAGGCGGCCGTCAGCAGGCACAGCGCGCGGGCGGCCACATCGAAGCCGTGCAGGGACGCGGTGTGGGGCACCTGGTCCCGGGCGGCCCGGCAGGCGGCGGAGAGCCTGCCGATGTCCGTACCGGCGTCGGCGGCGGCGCGCAGCGGGCCGTGGAGCCGGACGCCGACGTCGACGAGCGAGGAGAACACCGAGTTGGCGGGGGTCTGCGCGGTGCGGCAGTCCGGCAGCCCCGGCTTGGGCGTGAGGAAGACCTCGCGGGTGAGGGCGGAGACCCCGAGGTCTGCCAGGCCGTCTGCGTCGATCCGGGGCAGGTGCTGGGAGGACATGCGTATCGCTTCCACTGGACGGTGCGGGCGGACGGGCCCGGCGGCACGGCCGGGCTTCCTGCGTGATGCCCGCTGCCGGAGGGGGAAACCGGGACCAATGTCCCTCCGGCGCGGGTACTCCGCCCTCGGCCCGCCCGGGTCGCCCGGCCCCGTCAGGCCGTCGTCGACTCCAGGTAGGCCCGCCAGCCGCCGTGCTCCGTGATGTCGGTGCCCCGGGCCGCGGAGTCCGGGTCGCACTGGAAGCCGAGGACCCACGTGCCCTCGGCCAGTTCCACCCGGCCCAGGGACATGGGCGCGGGCAGGGCGGCGAGGAAGCGCCCGAGGGCGGCGGGGGAGAGGGTCCACCGCTCGCCGCCGATGGGCGCGCCGTCCCCGGGGCCGACGCGGACGAGGCCCGGTTTGGGCGGGGTGGTCCCGAGCGCCGTGAGCCGGTAGGCGGCCGTGGTGGTGACCTCGCCGGCGTACCGGGCGCCGGAGTCGGTGAGCTGGTGGTGGAGCGGCTGCCCGGTCAGATGGGCGCCGAACACGGCGAGATCCACGCCCCCGCCCGGCAGGGGGTGCGGCGCCTGCTCTCCGGTGAACAGCGCGGCGATGTCGAGGGCCGGCTGATCCTCGAACGCGCGGGTGACGACGCTGACGCCGAACGGGCTGCCGTCGGCCTCCCCGGCCGGGACAGCGACCGCCGCCAGGTCCAGGAGGTTCACGAAGTTGGTGTAGGTGCCCAGCCGCGAGTTGACGGCCACCGGATCGGCCAGCACCTCCGCGATGTCCGGGTGCCCGGTCGTGGTGGGGAGCAGCAGCGCGTCGTACCCGGACAGAATCCGGACCGCGAGCGCCCGGTACCGGTCCAGGCGTTCCTGGTCCGCGGCCAGGGCATGGGCCGGCAGACCGGCGGCGGCCAGGATGATCCCGGCGACCGTGGGGTCCGCCGCCGACGGGTCACCGGCGATGAACTCACCGACGGCCGCGTAGCGTTCCGCGACCAGCGCGCCGTCGTAGAGCAGCCGGGCCGCCAGCAGCAGCGGTGACACATCGACGACTTCGGTCGTCGCACCGGCGGCCTCCAGCTGCTTGACGGCGGCGGCGAACGCGGCACGGCCCCCCGGCGAGAGCGGGACGAGGTCGTCGTCCCGGGGGACCGCGACCCGGGGCCGGGGCGGGGCCGCCAGGCGGACGTCGTCGGGCCAGACACGGCCGCGCGGGTCGCCGTCGTCCGGGCCCGTCATGACGCCGACGGCCCGCTGGGCCTCGGTGAGGGTGCGGGCGAACACCGTGACCGCGTCGTAGGAGCGGGCGGCGGGGACCACCCCGGTGGTGGGGACCAGGCCCAGGGTGGGCTTGATGCCGACGATGCCGTTGAGGGCGGCGGGAACACGGCCGGAGCCCGCCGTGTCCGTACCGAGCGCGATGTCGGCGATGCCGAGGGCGACGGCGACCGCCGAACCGGAGCTGGAACCGCCGGAGATCTTCTCGGGGCGCAGGGCGTTGCGCACCGCACCGTAGGGACTGCGGGTCCCGACCAGACCGGTGGCGAACTGGTCCAGGTTGGTCTTGCCCAGCACGACCGCGCCCGCGTCCAGCAGACGCCGTACGGCCGGCGCGTCCGTCTCCGGGGTGTACGCGAAGGCGGGGCAGGCGGCCGTCGTGGGCAGCCCCGCCACGTCGATGTTGTCCTTCACCGCGACCAGGACGCCCGCCAGCGGCAGCGACTCCCCGGCGGCCAGCCGGGCGTCCAGGGCGGCGGCCTCCGCCCGGACGTCCGCCTCCGGGCGCAGGGTGATCCACACCTCCGGGCGGTCGGCAGCGGTGATGCGGTGGTAGGCGGCGGTGACGCGTGCGACGCAGCTCTGGGTCACGCTGCTTCCTCTCGTGCGACGACGGCCAGCGGGGTGCCGGCGTCGATCTGCTGTCCGGGGGTGACGAGGACGTCGGTGACGACTCCGTGGGCGGGAGCGCGCACGACGACCTCCATCTTCATGGCTTCCAGGACCAGAAGGGCCTGACCCGGCTCGACCCGGGTGCCGGGCCCTGCTTCCACCTTCCATACGGTGGAGCTCAGCGGGGCCTCGACCAGGCCCGAGCCCGGCGGGAGGGCGAGAGGGGCGACGACCTCGGCCGCCGGCTCCGGTTCGGCGCGGTCGGCGAACTCGCCCGCCGCCTCCCACGCCCGGCGCTCCGTCTCGAAGGCCGCGGACTGGCGGGTACGGAAGGCGGCGATGTCCTCCGCGTTCTCCCGCAGGAACGCCTCGTGCCCGGCCAGCGAGAAGACGCCCGGACGGATGTCCAGCGCGGTCCGCCCGGAGGCGAGATCGGCCCGGATGTCCAGGAGTTCGGCCGGATCGACCGGATGCCAGATGATCCGGTCGAAGAACCGCAGCAGCCAGGGCGTGCCGTCGGCGAAGGAGCGCGGCGGGCGCAGACCGCCCCACACGGGGACCGTCCGGCCGATGAGCTGGTAGCCGCCGGGGCTCTCCATCCCGTAGACGCAAAGGTACGAGCCGCCGATGCCCACCCCGGCCTCCGCCGTCCATGTACGGGCCGGGTTGTACTTGGTGGTCACCAGGCGGTGGCGGGGGTCGAGCGGGGTGGCGGCCGGGGCGCCGAGATAGACGTCGCCGAGGCCGAGGACGAGATACCGCGCGTCGAAGACCGTGCGCCGTACGTCCTCGACGCTGTCCAGGCCGTTGATACGGCGGATGAACTCGATGTTGGACGGGTTCCAGGGCGCGTCGCCGCGCACCGACGCGGTGTAGCGGTCGATGGCCTCGTCGACGGTGGGGTCGTCCCACGACAGGGGCAGGTGCACGTCCCGGCTCGGGACGGTCAGCTCGGCGGTGGCCGGCAACCGGTCCTCGGCCTCCCGGAGCAGACCGAGCAGGGTGCGCAGCGGCAGCACGTCCGGATCGGTGTGCAGATGCAGTGAGCGCACGCCCGGAGTGACGTCGACCAGCCCGCGCGGGGCGAGGGCCCGCACGTGCTCGGCGAGGGCGTGGACACGCATCCGCAGGCCCAGGTCGAGCGTCATGGGTCCGTACTCGACGAGGATGTTGTCGTCGGCGCCCCGCCGGTACGTGACCTCGGGGGCGGTGTCGGTGGGCGGGCGCCGGCCGAGCACGCCGTCGTCGCCGTCCGGGCCGCCGGGGGCCGGCAGCGTGAGCAGCGCGGGGGTCCGGCGCAGGGCGTCGGCGGTCCGCTCGGTGACGGGGACGAACTGGACGGTGTCGCCGGGGCGCAGCTGCCCGGTCTTCCAGCGCTCGCCGCGCACGACGGTGACCGGGCAGGCGAAGCCTCCCAGGCTGGGCCCGTCGGGGCCGAGGATGGCCGGGGTGTCGCCGGTGAGGTTGACCGCGCCGACGGAGTACGCGGTGTCGTGCACGTTGGACGGATGCAGTCCCGCCTCCCCGCCGTCCGGACGGGCCCACTCGGGACGGGGTCCGACGAGACGCACACCGGTGCGCGCCGACTGCGCGGAGACCTTCCAGTGCGTCCCGTAGACCGTGTCGATGCCGGCCCGGGTGAGGAAGTCCGGTGCGGCGTGCGGCCCTTCGCTCACCGCGATACGCCAGTGGGCGGTGAAGTGCGGACGTATGCCCGCCGCCACGGGGGCCGGAGCCGGGGCGTCCGGCGCGGGGCGGGCGGGCCGCAGCACGTCACCGGTGCGCAGGGCGCGGCCCGCGTGGCCGCCGAAGGCCCCGAGGGTGAAGGTGGCCGCGCTGCCCAGGTAGGCGGGGACATCGAGACCGCCTCGGACCAGGACGTAGGTGCGCATCCCGGGGCCCTGGGCCGTACCGACGTCCAGCAGTTGGCCGGCGGCGAGATCGAGCGGCTCCCACATGGCGGCGGGGCGCCCGTCGACGGTGACCGCGGCCGGGGCACCGGTGACGCAGACGACGGCCGGCGCGGAGAAGCGCAGCGCGGGCCCCTCCAGCGTGCACTCCAGACCGGGTACGCCCTCCGGGTTGCCGACGGCGGTGTTGCCGAGCCGGAACGAGAGGTCGTCCATCGGACCGCCGGGCGGGATGCCGACCTCCCAGTAGCCGGTGCGCCCCGGCCAGTCCTGCACCGTGGTCTGGGCACCTCCGCGTTCCACGTCGATGCGCGGCCGGGGATCGCGCAGTCCGGCCAGGGTGGCCGTGGTGTGCCGGGCGTCGAGCACCACCGGCGCGCGACAGGCGGCGCGCAGCAGCCCGAGGTTGGTCTCCACCCCGTCCACCACGGTCTCGTCCAGTGCCTCGGCCAGCCGGGCGAACGCCTCCGCACGGGTGTCACCGGTCGCGACGACCTTGGCGAGCATCGGGTCGTACGCGGAGGAGACGTGCTGCCCGGTCTCCGCCCAGCCGTCCACCCGTACGCCGGCGGGGAAGGCGACCCGGGTCAGCAGGCCGGAGCTGGGCCGGTGGTCCCGGGCCGGGTCCTCCGCGTAGATCCGCGCCTCGACCGCGTGACCCCGGGCGGGCGGTTCCTCCAGGAAGCCGCTCTCGCCGCGCGCCAGCCGCAGCATCCAGGCGACCAGGTCGATGCCGTGGGTCTCCTCCGTCACCGGATGCTCCACCTGGAGGCGGGTGTTGACCTCCAGGAAGTACGCCTCCCCGCGCACCGGGTCGTACACGAACTCGACCGTGCCCGCCGATCGGTAGTCCACCGAGGCACACAACTCCCGTGCCGCGGTGTGGAGTCCGGCGCGCACGTGCGGGGGGAGGTTCGGCGCCGGGGCCTCCTCCAGCACCTTCTGGTTGCGGCGCTGGAGGGAGCAGTCGCGGTCGCCGAGCACCACGACGGAGCCGGCGCCGTCCCCGAAGACCTGTACCTCGATGTGGCGGGCGTGCTCCACGTACCGCTCCAGGAAGACGCCGCCGTCGGCGAAGCTGCCCCGGGCCAGCCGCGACACCCTGGCGAAGGCGTCCCGCAGCTCCTGGGGCCCGGCGCACGCCTGCATGCCGATGCCGCCTCCGCCGCCGGTCGCCTTGAGCATCACCGGGTAGCCGGTCGGTCCGGCCGCGCGCAGTGCCGCCTCCTCGTCGGCGAGGAGCCCGCTGCCGGGCAGCAGGGGCACGCCCGCCGCGAGCGCCGCGTCCCGTGCCGTGTGCTTGGCGCCGAAAACCTCCAGCTGGGCGGGCGTGGGGCCGGCGAACGCGAGGCCCGCCTTCTCCACGGCGGCGGCGAACGCCGTGTTCTCGGACAGGAATCCGTAGCCGGGGTGGATCGCGCCGGCCCCGGTGGCGAGCGCCGCCTCCAGGACCGCGTCGGCGCGCAGATAGCTCTCGGCTGCGGGCGCGGGGCCGAGGCGCACGGCCTCGTCGGCCATGCGGACGTGCGGGGCGGTCCGGTCGGCGTCGGAGTAGACGGCCACCGTGCGCAGGCCGAGGGCCTCGGCGCTGCGGATGACGCGGCAGGCGATCTCTCCGCGGTTGGCGATGAGCAGGGTGTCGAACATGACGGCAACTCCTCGGTACGGGGCCGGGGTTCAGGCGAGGGGCGGCTGGGCGGGCAGCACGTGGTCGCCGACGCCGTCGGTGCTCAGGCAGAGCGAGCAGACCAGCGCGTCATGGGTGGCGCAGGCGGCGAGGTCGGGGCGCTCGTACGCCTGGTGGCAGACGTGGCAGTCGAGGGTCACCGCGCTCGGGTTGCCGTCCGCGTCGAGCATCGGCTCGTCCAGGCCGTCGTCGGTGCGGCGCAGGTAGTACCTGCCCTTGGTGACGACCGCGACCAGAGGGGTCAGGACGAAGGCGATGACGGCGGCGGCGACGGGGGAGTACGGCTGGAGGGTGTCGCCCAGGGCGTGGAAGTACATCGCGATCGACAGCCCGGACGCGGCGGTGAAGGCGACGACGCCGACGGGGTTGACCGCGTACAGCATGCCGCGCCGGAACTCCGGACGGAGCGGCGAGATCCGCAGCAGGTACTTGTTGACGCCGATGTCGGTGGCGACGGTGACGATCCAGGCGATGGCGCAGTTGGAGTAGAAGCCGAGGATGTCGTTGAGGAAGCTGAACATGTCGGCCTCCATCAGCGCGAGCGCGAAGCCGAGGTTGACCAGGACGAAGACCAGCCGGCCGGGGTAGTGCTTCGTGACCCGGGTGAAGGAGTTGGTCCACGCGAGCGAGCCGGAGTACGCGTTGGTCACGTTGATCTTGATCTGGCTGATGACCACCAGGACCACGGCCAGCGGCACGACCAGCCAGGACGGCAGCATCGCGTCGAAGGCGCCCCGGAACTGCCGGATCGGCTCGGGCGCGGCGGCCGGTCCGACCTCGGCGAGCACATACACCGCGAGGAACACCCCGATGGCCTGCTTGAGCGCGCCCAGCACCACCCACCCGGGACCGGCCATGACCACGGCGGTCCACCAGGTGCGCCGGTTGGCATCGGTCTTCGGCGGCATGAAGCGCAGGTAGTCGATCTGCTCACCGATCTGCGCGATGAGGGAGAGGCAGACACCGGCGCCCAGCAGCACGGATGCGGTGTCGAGGCCGCCCTTGCCGTCGGTTCCGGCGTACGAGAGGAACCGGTCGACCGTGCCGGGGTCGGTGGCGACCAGATAGACCAGCGGGCCGACCATGAGCAGCAGCCAGATCGGGGTCGTCCACACCTGGAGCTTGCTGAGCGCCGACATCCCGTAGATCACCAGCGGGATGACCATCAGCGTCGAGACCAGATAGCCCAGCCAGAGCGGCAGCCCGAGGCCGAGTTCGAGGCCCTGGGCCATGATCGAGCCTTCGAGCGCGAAGAAGATGAAGGTGAAGCTGGCGAAGATGACGCTGGTCAGGACCGAGCCGTAGTACCCGAAGCCGGAGCCGCGGGTGATCAGGTCGAGGTCCAGGTTGTACCGGGCGCCGTAGTACGCCAGCGGGAAGCCGGTGGTGAAGATGACGACGGCGGCCACCGCGATCGCCACCAGCGCGTTCCCGGTGCCGTGGGCGAGGCCGATGCCGGCGCCGATGGAGAAGTCGGCCATGTAGGCGATGCCGCCCAGGGCGGTGGTGGCCACGACCGCGGGGGTCCAGCGGCGGTAACTGCGGGGCGCGAAGCGGAGGGTGTAGTCCTCCAGGGTCTCGCTCGTCGCGCGGCTGCTGGACGTGCTCGGTGGGGTGGAGGTGGCGCGTGACTCGGTCGTACTCATGGGCAAGCCCTTCGGGGAGCGGCGGGCGGAGGGAAGGCCGTGCTGAGGACGGGCGGGCAGGAGCCGCCGGCCCGCGGGGGGTTCAGAGGCGGTCGGCGTGCAGGGCCATCTGCGTCATGGCGCGCTGGGCCCGTTCGAGTACGACGGCCATGGAGTCGCCGACATGGGCGTGCAGGGCGCGGTGGCCGTCGTCGAGGCGTCCGTCACGGACGGCCTCCATGATCTCGATGTGCTCGGTGATGGTCGTCTCCACCCGGTCCCGGGTGAGGAAGTCGTACATCCGCACCCGGCGGATGCGCTCGCTGACGGCCACCAGGGCGTCCGTCAGGGCGGGGTTCCCGGAGGCGCGGGACAGCTCCGCGTGGAAGCGCTCGTCCTGGACGACGAAGCGGGGGTCGGGGTCCGGGGGCCGGTCGCGCATGGCGTACCAGCGTTCCAACTCGGCCTTCAGCAGCGTCGGTTCATGCCGGACGGAGGGGTCATCGATGGCGCGGGCGATGCCTCGCAGCTCCAGGGTGACCCGCAGCTCGTACAGGTCGCGCAGCTGGGTCAGGTTGGGGATCGTGACGAAGAAGCCGCCGTCGCCGCGTTCGATCAGGCCGTCCGCGAGGAGACGCGCCAGGGCCTCGCGCACCGGGGTCCGTGACACGCCGAACCGTGCGGCGAGCCGCATCTCGGCCAGCCGTTCGCGCGGCCCGAACTCACCGTCGAGCACGGCCGTGCGCAGCTGCCCGTAGACCAGCTCGCGCAGCGGGGGCGCGGGTGCCGCGCCGGTGTCCCGCTCTGTGTCCGGAGGCGTATACAGCGTCGAATCCAGCGTCGAATCCATGAGCGGAGACGCTAGGAACCGGTTGTTTCACCGAGGGCCACGACGGCGTGAACGACGCGTTTCGGTCAACTCACCTGGGTCGGAGCGGACATGGCGAAGGACGCCCTGCGCCGAGCGGAAGCGCGGGGCGTCCTCGCCATGGCCGGTCCGATGTGCGCCCCGGTGGTCAGCCCGTGGCGCAGGACACCGTCGGCCAGGTCCAGGCGCCGTTGCTCTGGATGGTCACGCCCCAGTTGTCGCCGCTGCCGTTGGGCTTCGCGGTCAGCACCTGGGCGCTGGGGTAGGAGGCGCTGATGTTCCAGGTGGTGAGGACCTTCTCGGGTGCGGGGAGGCGCAGGGTGACGGTCCAGTCGGCGCCGCCGGTGACGGAGACGTTGAGGTTGTAGCGGTCGCCCCACCGCTGCCCGGCGGACAGGGTCGCCGTGCAGCCCCCGGTGTTTCCGCCCCCGCCGCTGCCGCCGTCGGGCGCGACGGCCCGCCCGGTCTGCGGCGAGATCATGCCCGGGCACAGGCCCCGGGAGGCGAGCGACTGGGCGATGCGGGGGATGGCGGCCAGGGTATTGGCCGGCCACTCGTGCATCAGGATGACCTGCCCGTTGGAGAGCCGCGACACCGCCTGGACGATCGCGTCGGTGCTCGCACCGTTCCAGTCCTGCGAGTCGACGTCCCAGATCACCTCCGTGAGGCCGTACGTGGCCTCGACCGCCTTGAGGGTCGCGTTGGTCTCCCCGTACGGCGGCCGGAACAGCTTGGGGGTCCCGCCGCCGGCCGCCGCGACGGCCTGCTGGGTGCGGGAGATCTCCGAGTCCATCTGGGCCTGGCTCTGCTGGGTGAGGTGGGGGTGGGTGTAACTGTGGTTGCCGACCCACATGCCCGCGTCGACCTGGGCCTTCACCTGGGCCGGGTACGAGGCGGCGAATTGGCCCTCGTTGAACATCGTGGCCCGCAGACCGTTCTGCTTCAGGGCGTTGAGCAGGGCGGGGGTGTGGTCGTTGGACGGGCCGTCGTCGAAGGTCAGGCCCACATAGCCGGTGCAGGTGGCGGCCTGTGCCGGGGCGGCGGCGGAGGCCGTCAGACCCAGGGAGCTCGCCGCGGTGATCGCGAGACCGGCGGCCAGGGCGGCGGGGCGGCGCTGGGGACGCAGACGCATGGAGGGTCCTCCCGGTGAGGGGTGATCCGGCCGCAACGGGGGCGCGGCCGGTCCTGCTCCCGGAGTTTTTGGTGACCCTCCCGTGCTGTCAATGGTTTCGGCATATCTTTCGAAAGCGTCGGGGCCATGGTGTGCGGCCTGTGCGGGATCACGTTGCAGGTCAGGGAAGCTCTATGGGGGCTGACGTGGTGTCGATCTCGTGGTGCGGGCCTGCTGTTACCTGCGGAGGAATGAGTCGCAGTCGAAACTTTCGACCTCCCGGGCAGGCCGGCCGGACCCGGAGTGGCTGCGTATTGACAGTGGGCAGTCAAGTTCGTTCTTATGGGTGGGAGCGCTCCCATCCGTGAACGTCCCCATGGTTCCCCGCCCGAGGAGGCGCACATGCCCATTCCCGTCCCGCGATTGGCGCGCAGAGCCTGGACCGCCGCCGGCGCCGTATGCGCGCTGGCTCTTTCACTGCTCGTCGCCGTGCCCGCCAGCGGTTCGGCCGCCGCGTCCGGATGCCGGGCCGACTACACCGTCAATGAGTGGACCGGCGGCTACACCGCCGAACTGCGGGTCACCAACGAGGGCCCGGCACTCGGCGACTGGCGGGTGACATGGACGTACGAAGGCGACCAGCACGTCACCTCGGCGTGGAACGCGACCGTCACCCAGACCGGCCACACGGTGACCGCCGTCAACACGGCCTGGAACGGGGCCCTGGCGACCGGCGGCACGGTCGGCTTCGGGGTCCAGGGGACCTCCGGGGCGGGTGGTCCGGCGCCCACCGGCTTCGCCCTCAACGGGGTCTCCTGCGGCGGTGACACCACCACGCCCCCGACCACACCGCCTCCCACCACGCCGCCGCCGACCACCCCGCCGTCCGCGGAGTGCGGTGACGCCGTCGTCTGCGACGACTTCGAGAACCAGGCCGGCTCCGTGCCCGCCGGGGACTGGAAGTTCACCGCGCCCGACTGCCAGGGCACGGGCACGGCCGCCGTCGACACGGACATCGCGCACAGCGGCACGCGGTCGCTGCGGCTGGACGGGAAGGCCGGGTACTGCAACCACGCCTTCGTGGCCTCCACCGCCGACCTCTCGTCGGTCGGGCCGGTGCTGTACGTACGGATGTGGGTGCGGCACACCACGGCGCTCCCGGCCGCGCACGTCGCCTTCGTGTCCATGCCCGACAGCTCCCAGGGCGGCAAGGCGCTCAGGATCGGCGGGCAGAACGGCGCCCTGCAATGGAACCGGGAGAGCGACGACGCGACACTCCCGGCGCAGAGCCCGACCGGGGTGGGGCTGAGCAGGCCGCTGCCCACGGACACGTGGCAGTGCCTGCGGTTCGCGGTCGACACCTCGGCCCCGGGGCTCGACACCTGGCTCGGCGACGAGCAGGTGCCGGGGCTGCACGCGGACGGTGTGCCGACGCGGGACATCGACGACCAGTGGCTGTCCCGGACCACGCCGCCGAGGCCCACCGCGCTCCGGCTGGGCTGGGAAAGCTACGGCACCGGCGACGACACCCTGTGGTTCGACGACGTGGCGGTCGGCTCCTCGCCGGTCGGCTGCTGACGGGCGGCGGCCCGTCGAACGGCCCGTGCGTTCACTCCGCGCCCAGGTGGTCGCCCGGGGTGCCGACCTCCGCGGCGGCCGCCAGGACGTGGGGGACGGCCTTGTCGGCGAGCCGGGGATCGGCCGTGACCACGTTGATCGCGGCGCGGACCGGCCAGCCGGGCAGGGGGGCCGCGATGCCGTGGGCGCCGACGTTGACCTCGCTGTGCGTGATGACGTAGCCGGCCTCGCGGACCGCCCGCACCCGGTCGGGTTCGGCGGCGCGCGGGGGACCGGAGGCCAGGGCGGCCAGGCCTCCGGCGCCCCGGTCCAGCGGGTCGCGGCTGCCCTTGCGGTACCAGAACAGGGGGCCGTCGGTCGGCGGCTCGGCCACCACGGTGGTGACGGCGGCGGTGCCGACGGCCTCCACCAGGCTTGCGGTGGCGTCCAGTTGGCGGGCGAGGCGGTGCAGGACGGGCTCCGCGACGGTCCGCAGGCTGGGGCCGGTGCCGCCGAGCAGCCCCGCCACGGCCGGGCCCACCGTGTAGCGGCCGTCGTCGTCGCGCGCGGCGAACCCGGTCCGGTGGAGGGAGACCAGCAGGCGGTGCGCGATGGAGCGGTGGAACCCCGTCGCCGCCGCCACCTGACTTGTGGTCAGCCCGCCGGTGTGGCGGCCGAGTTCGACCAGAAGGGCCAGACCGCGCTCCAGGGTCTGCGAGCCACCGCTCTCGGATTCGTCTCTGGGCGTCATTCCACCTCTTCGGGGATCGGCCGGATCGTGGGGAGGATCCTGCCACGGACCTCGCCCAGGCCGATGCGTCCCCGGGCGCCCGGTGCCGAGTAGCGCAGGACCACCTCGTCGCCGTCCTGGAGGAAGGTGCGCTCCTCGCCGCCGGCCGTCCAGGTCTCCCTGCCGCCCCAGGACAGTTCCAGGAACGAGCCGCGCTGGTCCTTCTCCGGTCCCGAGATGGTGCCCGACGCGTAGAAGTCGCCGACCCTCAGCGAGGCGCCGTTGACCGTGAGGTGGGCCAGCATCTGCGCGGGCGACCAGTACATGGACGCGTACGGCGGGCGCGCCACCACGGTGCCGTTGACCTCGACCTCCACATCGATGTCGTAGCCCGACGGACCCTCCTCCCGCAGGTAGGGGAGCACGGCCGGTTCCTGGCCGGGCAGTTCGGTGCGGGCGTGCTCCAGCGCGGCGAGCGGGGTGACCCAGGCGCTGATGGTGGTGGCGAAGGACTTGCCCAGGTTGGGGCCGAGCGGGACGTACTCCCAGGCCTGGATGTCGCGCGAGGACCAGTCGTTGACGCCGGTCACACCGAAGACGGTCTCGGTGAACTCCGAGGTCGCCACCCGCTGCCCGAGCGGGATCGTGCGGCCCACGACGAAGCCGAGCTCGGCCTCGATGTCCAGGCGCAGGGACGGGCCGAAGGCGGGCGCCGGGTCGGTGGGTGCCTTGCGCTGGCCCGCGGGCCGGTGCACCGGGGTGCCGGAGACGACGATCGAGCCCGCGCGCCCATGGTAGGCGACCGGCAGATGGCGCCAGTTGGGCATCAGCGCGTCACCGTCGGGGCGGAAGATGCGCCCGACGTTGGTGGCGTGGTCCACGGAGGCGTAGTAGTCGACGTAGTCCCCGACCTCGAACGGCAGGTGGAGGGTGGCGTCGGCCAGCGGGACGAGCCGGACGCGGTCGCGGTGCGCGGCGTCGGTGAGCAGTTCGACGGCCCAGGCCCGGACCTCCGCCCAGACCGCCGGTCCCGAGGCCATGAGCGGGTTGAGCGCGGGGGCGTCGAACAGGGGCGTCCAGCCGGGGCGCAGAGCGGAGGCCGCGGCGGCCAGGTCGAGGACGTGGTCACCGATCCGGACGCCGACGCGCGGCCCGCGGTCCGTGGTGGAGAAGACGGCGTACGGGAGGTTGTCGACGTCGTACGCGCTGCCGGCCGCGGCCTCGACCCAGGTCTCGGGGTGGGTGCTCATGCGGGGAGCCCTTCGGTATCGGTGACGGGTGGCGGTCCGGCGGCGGCCGGAAGGGGCACGGGCCACACCCTAGCCGAGGTGTTTCGAAATGCGGTCGGGTCATGTTCCGATATCGGTCGGTCAATCTTCAAGAAAGCGCAATGGTCTAGGCCAACGCATTGACGTGAATGCGTCACGCTTCGATTCTGGCGGCACCTTCTCCCGACAGGAGCCTCCATGAAGCGTCTACGCGCTCTGCTCTCCGGCGTGGCCACCGCCGCACTGGCCACCGCAGGTCTCGCGGCCTTCGCCGCACAGCAGGCTTCGGGTGCGTCCGCCGACGCCACCGCGCTCGGCAACCGGTGGTACGCCGCCGCGCCCTATCTGATGCCGCACGACAACAATCCGCCGGACGCGGGCGCCATCATGGACGCCACCGGCCTCAAGGCGTTCCAGCTCGCCTTCATCCTGGCTCCCAACGGCGGCGGATGCAGCCCGACATGGGACGGGACCTCGCCGGTCTCCTCGGACACCGCCGTGGGCTCCGTGATCAACGCGATCCGGGCCAAGGGCGGCGATGTGTCGGTCTCCATCGGCGGCTACGGGGGAACGAAGCTCGGCCAGACCTGCTCGGACGCGGCGTCCACCGCCGCCGCCTACCAGCAGGTGATCACCAAGTACCAGCTGAAGGCCATCGACTTCGACCTGGAGGAGCCGGAGTACGAGAACACGGCCGCCATCGCCCGCGAGATCGGCGCCGCCAAGATCCTCCAGCAGAACAACCCGGGCCTCTATGTCTCGGTCACCACGGCGGCGACCGCCGACGGCACCGGCTGGTTCGGCAAGCAGATGCTCAACGAGGCCAAGGCCCAGGGCTTCACGCCCAACAACTTCTCCATCATGCCGTTCGACGGCGGGTTCAACGGCGCCGCCGCCCAGACGAGCGCCCTGACGAACTTCAACTCGATCCTGCGGTCCACCTTCGGCTGGGACGAGGCGACGGCGTACGCGCACGAGGGCTTCTCCGGCATGAACGGGCGCAGCGACACCGGCGAATACTTCACCCAGGCCGACTTCCAGACCGTCCTGGACTTCGCCACCAGCCACCACATGGACCGCTTCACCTTCTGGTCCCTCAACCGCGACCGCCAGTGCATCCCGCCCGACAACAACGGCAAGACGTCCGGCACGTGCAGCAGCGTGGCCCAGTCGGACTGGGACTTCGCGAAGTACTCGGTGAAGTTCGCCGGCGTCACCCCGCCCACCACCACCCCGCCGACCACGCCGCCCCCGACCGGCAGCTGCACCGCCGCCGCGTGGAGCAGCAGCGCCGTCTACACCGGCGGCACGACCGTCTCGTACGGGGGACACACCTGGAAGGCCAAGTGGTGGACCCAGAACGAGACACCCGGCAGCACGGGTGAATGGGGCGTCTGGCAGGACCTCGGCCCCTGCTGACCCGCCGCCGCCCCGGCTCCGGCCGGGGCGGCTCGTCCCGCCCGGCTGCCTGCACGTGTCACCCGCTTTGCTCTGCCCCACCACCCTGCGACTAGTTTGTGTCCAGCACTGATGATGGGCGGTCCCGTGACGGCAGAGGCGCACGGGGAACGAGAGGTCGGGAAGAGTGTCGCTGCGCGCAGGCGATCCAGCCGAGATCGGCGGTTATCCGCTGGAGGCGCGGCTCGGGTCAGGTGGCATGGGCACGGTCTTCCTGGCCCGTACGAGTTCGGGCCGGCCCATCGCGGTCAAGCTGATCCACCAGCACTTCGCCGGCGACAGCGAATTCCGCATCCGCTTCCGGCAGGAGGTCGCGGCGGCGCGGCGGGTGAGCGGAGCGTTCACCGCGGCCGTGGTGGACGCCGCGCCCGAGGCCGAGCAGCCGTGGATGGCGACCGCCTACATCGAGGGGCCCACGCTCGCGCAGCGCATCGCGGACGGCGGCCCGCTCGGCGGGACCGAGCTGCGGAGCCTCGCCATCGGTCTCGCCGAGGCGCTGCGCGACATCCACCGGGTGGGCGTCGTCCACCGCGACCTCAAGCCCTCGAACGTGGTGCTGTCGGCCGAGGGGCCGCGCGTCATCGACTTCGGCATCTCGCGCGCCGCCGACCAGCAGACGCTGACGATGACCGGACGCGTCATCGGTACGCCGCCGTTCATGTCGCCGGAGCAGTTGCAGGACCCCCGGGGCGTGGGACCGCGCTCCGACGTCTTCTCGCTGGCGACGCTGCTGGTGTACGCGGCGACGGGGCACGGGCCCTTCGACGCCGACAGCCCGTACCTGACCGCGTACCAGGTGGTGCACGAGGAACCGTCGCTGGACGCGGTGCCCACGGAGCTGCGCACGGTCGTCGAGCCGTGTCTGGGCAAGGAGCCCGAGGGCCGCCCCACGGCGGACGAGCTCCTGGAACTGCTGCGGGACCTGCCGGCCGGCCTCGGCGGGGGCGGCGCGGACGGGCCCGGCCCCGGCCGCACCCGTGACGTCGTCACCGAGCACCACCTCGCGACCCGGGACACCTCCGCCCCGGCCGCCCCCGCCACGGACGCGGCACAGGCCGCGACGCACGGCGCGGACCCCGCCTCGGAGGGCCCCCGCACCGGTCTCGGCCGGCGGTTGCGCGGCCGGTGGCGGCCCGTGCTCGCGGCGGCCGTCGCCGTGGCGGCCATCGGCGGCGGTGTGACCGCGCTGGAGGCGGGCGTCCTCGGCGGGAACGACCCCGAGGGCGGGACCACCGCCGCGGCGCCCGCCGTTTCGCTGCCGGACGGCTTCCGTCCCTGGCATGTGACCGTGCCCGGCGGGCAGGAGGACATCCCCGACGAGCTGCGCTGCGTCGCACGCGGCGACGCCGCGTTCTGCGGGGGCGGCGGGGTCGTCGCCACCCGGATCAACATCCGGGACGGCTCGCGCGCCTGGACGGTGAAGAGCCCGGGGGTCCCCGTCCAGGGCCTGCACCTGGTGGGCGCCACCGACGACACCGTGATCGGCTACCGGTCCGCCGCACAGGGCGACCCGCAGGGGCGTGGCGACGAGGTGGTGGCCGTCGACGCCGACAGCGGCAAGGAGCTGTGGTCGACGACCTCCGGCGCCCAGTCGACGGCCGTCACGGGCCGGACCCAGGACGCCGTCGTCATCGGCTCCGCCGTGATCACCGTCAACGCCTCGGACGACGCCTTCGAGGCCCGGGACGCGCACAGCGGCGAGCTGACCTGGACGGCGCCCTTCCCCGGAGGTTCCCGGTGCGCCCCCGTCCTGGCGGGCAACGTACTACTGGCCATGTGCGTGACGGACGCGGAGATCCAGGGCCAGGCGGTCCGCCGCCCGGTCGTCCACACGCTCGACGCGGCCGAGGGGAGCTGGGGCCGGGCCATCGCGCTGGACGGGCCCGGCGTTCCCGTGGGCGCCGCCGGAGGCCGGCTCGTCCTGCTCCAGGAGCACACCGAGGGCACGGCGCTCACCGGCTACGACGCCGTGACCCGGCTCGACCCGGTCTCCGGGAAGGTCACGACCACCGAGCTGGACACCACGTACGAGGGCACGCCCGGCATGGCGGACGGCACCGTGTTCGTGAGCTCGCAGACCGGCCGCGTCACCGCGTTCGACCCCGCCAACGGCCGGAGGAAGTGGGCCCGGCAGACCAGCGTCGAGGGGGCGTCGGGCCCCGTCGCCGGGGACGGCGCGCTGTTCTTCAGCTCCGCCACCGGCCGTGTGGTCGCGCTGTCACCCTCCGACGGTACGACGCTGTGGGCGACGGACCCCCAGGCCGACGGCCTGACCGGCGAGGAGGGCGCGAGCCCGCGCGTGACGGTCGCGGGGCGCGTGGTGGTCGTGGCCGCCGACCGGAACACCCTGTTCGCCTTCGACACGGAGCACCCGCCCACGTCGGGCTGAGCGGCGAAGCCCCTCACCGGCCCAGGCGCTCGCGGACCCGCGCGGCGTCCGGCCGGCACAGCTCGTCGACGAGCCGGCCGTCGGCGAGCAGCAGCACCCGGTCCGCGTACGCGGCGGCGACCGGGTCGTCGGTCACCAGCACACAGGTCTGCCCCTCCCGGTCCGCCCCTGCCCGCAGGAGCGCGGCGATCTCCCGCCCGGCGGCCGGACCGAGGGCGCCCGCCGGATCGTCCGCGAACAGCACATCGGGGCGCGCCACCAGCGCCCGCGCGATCGCCACCCGCTGCTGCCGGTCCCCGGAGAGCTGTCCCGGCCGGTGCCGCTCGTACCCGGCCAGCCCCACCCGGGCCAGCACCTCCCGGACCCGGTCCCGCCCCGCGAACAGCCCGACGTTCTCCTCCACGGTCATGGACGGGACCAGGTTGAACGCCCGGGAGACGAAGCCGGCCCGCTCGCGCCGCAGCTCCGCCAGCCGCCGCTCGGGCAGCCGGGTCACCTCCGTACCGCCCCAGCGCACCGAGCCCCGGGACGGCCGGTCCATTCCCGCGAGGCAGTGCAGCAAGGTGGTCCGGCCGGAGCCGGCGGGTCCCATGACCGCCGTGAACGTACCGGGGGAGAGGTCCACCGACACCCCGCGCAGCGCCCGGACGGCCGAGCCGCCGTGCCCGTACGTGCGGTGCAGGTCCTGTGCCCGGACGGCGGTTCCGGTGCCGATGCGTGTCGCTGTCGAAGTCATGACCTCATCCTGGCCGTACGCGCCGCGGCGATCGATCCTGCCCGCACCCGGACCGGGGGTACGGGAAAGTGCACCATCGCCGGGGTGCGGACCCCGCCCCGTCTACAGTGGGCCGCATGAACCGCTGGACCGAGCTGACCGGAGAGACGTCCGGGGAGGACTACGCCGCCCGCTTCGCGGCCCTCGCCCGCAGCGGCAAGGACATGCACGGCGAGGCGCGGTTCTGCGCCGCCCTGGTCCCCGCCGGGGCGCGGGTGCTCGACGCCGGCTGCGGCACCGGCCGGGTCGCGATCCGGCTCGCGGAGCTCGGCTACGACTGCGCCGGCGTGGACGTCGACGCCTCGATGCTCGCCGTGGCGCGGAAGCAGGCGCCCGCACTGCCCTGGTTCCGGGCCGACCTGGCGGCGTTCGACCCGGACGCGCTCGGTGTCGGGCCCGGTTTCGACCTCGTCGTCGCCGCCGGGAACGTCATGGCGCTGCTCGCCCCCGGTACCGAGGCCACCGTCGTCGCGCGCCTCGCCGGGGCCCTGCGTCCGGGCGGTCTGCTGGTCACCGGGTTCGGCCTGGACGCGGCCCACCTCCCCGTAGCGCCCGGTCTCACGCTCGCCGAGTACGACGACCACTGCGCCGCCGCGGGGCTCACGCCCGTCGACCGCTTCGCCACCTGGGACGCCGATCCGTACGAGGGCGGCGGCTACGCGGTCAGCGTGCACCGGCGGGGAGACGCTTCCTAGGAGGTGGAGGTCAAGCCATCGATCCCTCCTTGACGCAGCTGTTCTCGCAGGCGGGTACCGTCCGCTGCGGGTGACGCACCGTAGAGGTGACGGTAGTCGCGGGTGAAGTGGGGAACGCTTCGGTAGCCGACGGCGCGGGCCGCTTGTGCTGCGGATTCTCCGAGGACAACCATGCGGTGGCGGGCCTCGCCGAGGCGGAGGCGCTTGAGGTATTGCATGGGCGTCATGGAGGTCGCTTCCTTGAAGCGTCGGTACAGGGTCGGCGGGCTGGTGCGGATCTCGGCGGTGAGCGTCCTCATGGACCACGGCTCGGCCATGCGGTCGGTCAGCAGGCTCACCGCACGGGGCACGACGGGGTCACCGTCGTCGAGTGCGGCGAGGACGCGGGGCGCTTGATCGGTCTCGAGCAGGCGCAGCACGATCTCCCGTGAGACCAGCGGGCCGAGGACCGGGATGTGTTCGGGCTCGTCGAGCAGGGCGAGCAACCGCGCGAAGGCGTCGGCCAGGGCGGGCGACCACACGCCCAGCCGGTCCATTCGCCCCGCAGGGTGAGCCTTGCGTGGCATCACGGCGGCGACTTCTGCCACGAGGTTCGGGTCGAGCTGCCACCGGGCCGCCAGGAACCCCCGCTGCGGGTCGGTTTCGACGACGCTGGAGACGAGCGGGAGCCCGACCGGGGTGATGATGAACTTCTCCCGGCCCCAGACCTGGTCGTCACCGCCGATGAGGGTGCGTTTGCGTCCCGCGAGAACCGTGGACAGCGACGGGGTGTAGTGCTGGTATCCCGGCTCGGTGGCAGCGGTGACGTGGCTGAGCCGGAGACCGAGCTTCTGGGCCCGTGCCCGGTCCTGGGCATGCCGCGACACGGTCTCCGCCACTCGATCGAGGCTCTGGGCAGTCGCGGCGTCCATGCCCCCTATCCAAAGCCCTGTCCCGGCCGGTCGCCGCGCGGGACACGATCTGGCAAGGGGTTGATCGTGTCGGGCAAGGCGCGGGACGGCACGAAAGCGGAGGATCGAGGCATGGAAACGAATGAACAGCTTCTCGCCTCCCTCACCTCCGACACCGCGCTTGCCGGGCGTACCGCGCTGGTCACCGGCTCGTCGAGCGGGATCGGCGAGGCCATCGCCCGGGTCCTCGCTGCCTCGGGTGCCGAGGTCGTCGTCAGCGGCCGGGATGCCGGCCGAGCACAGAGCGTCGTGGACCGGATCGTCAAGGACGGCGGGCGGGCCCACGCGGTCATCGCGGACCTCGGCGCCGAGCCTGCCGACATCCGCGCCTTCGCCCAGCGGGCGCGGGACGCCCTCGGCGGAGCCGTCGACATCCTCGTCAACAACGCGGGTGTGTACCCGGGTCTGCGTACCGAGACCGTTACTGACGAGGACATGCAGGCGCTGTGGGCGACCAACATCCGGGCCCCGCATGTGCTGGTCGCCGAGCTCGCGCCACGCATGGCCGAGCGGGGAGCCGGCGTCATCGTGAACATCGGTTCATGGATGGCCCGAGTGGGCGTCCCTTTCAAGGCCCTGTATCCGGCGACCAAGGCAGCCGTGGAACAGCTGACCCGGGCCTGGGCGGCCGAATACGGTCCTCGCGGCGTCCGCGTGAACACCGTCGCGCCGGGAGCAACGGCCACCCGCGGCACGTCGGCCGGCGCGGACCAGCTGGCCGAACTGACGAAGGGAACCCCTGCCGGGGTCCCCGTACGCCCCGTCGACATCGCCTACGCGGTCCGCTACCTCGCCTCCGACCAGGCGGCGTTCATCCACGGCGCGACGCTCGACGTCGACGGCGGGATCGCGGCCACCCGTCTGCGCTGACCGAAACCGAAGCCGGTCACGGCTTCCCGGCACTTCTCCGCGAAGGATGCGACCGCTCATGCGTTCCACCGTCGGCTGGGCCGTCCACGAGCCCGGCAGCCCGCTCACCCCGTGGCGCTTCACGCGCCGCGACCTGCGCGACGACGACGTCGCCGTGCGCATCCACTACTGCGGTGTGTGCGGTTCCGATCTGCACGCCGTGCGCCACGCCGGTCCACGGGACACGCCGCTGGTCGCGGGGCACGAGATGACCGGCACCGTCACCGCGACCGGTCCCGCCGTCACGGGCCTGAAGCCCGGCGACCCGGTCGCCATCGGCAATGTGGTCGACTCCTGCGGAACCTGCCCCGCCTGCGCCCAGGACCGGGAGAACTGGTGCTTCGACTTCCCGACCATCACCTATGGCGGCCGGGACCGCATCGACCACACCCTCACCCAGGGCGGATTCTCCGGCGAGTACGTCGCCCGCGACACATTCGTCCACGCCCTGCCCGCCGGCCTCGATCCGGCGGCGGCAGCACCCTTGCTGTGCGCCGGCGTCACCGTCTACGCGCCGCTGCGCCGCTGGGAAGCGGGCCCCGGCAAAACGGTCGGTGTCGTCGGCATCGGCGGTCTCGGCCACCTGGGCATCAAATACGCCCATGCCATGGGCGCCCACGTGGTCGCCCTGACCACCTCGCCGGACAAGGCCGATGAAGCTCGCGAACTCGGCGCGGCCGAGGCCATCGTGACCACCGACCCGGCGGCCATGGCCGCAACGAAGTGGCGCTTCGACCAGATCCTGGACACCGTCGGCGTCCCTCACCGGCTGGACCCCTACCTGCGATCACTCAAGCTCGACGGCACCCTCGTCACGGTCGGCGCCCCGTCACAGGACTGGCAGATCGATCCCGCCAGCCTCCGCTACGGCGAAAAGCGCCTGACCGGTAGCGGGGGAAACGGCACCCGCATGGTCCGGGACATGCTCGCCTTCAGCGCCGCACACAACATCACCGCGGACATCGAGCTGCTCCCCGCAACCGAGATCAACACAGCACTCGACCGCCTGGAACGCAACGACGTGCGCTACCGCTTCGTCCTCGACATGACCCGGTGACAGCCCGGGGCCGGTCCAGGCGAACGGGCGTACGCGCGCCCGTACTCCCCTGTGGGTCCATACCTCAGTCGGACAGCGGTTCCAGCGTCGCGCAGAGAGCCTCCGGGAAGGCGGGCTCCACGCGGTGGACGTTCCGGCATCCGCCGGCGCTCGTCCGGGTGAGGGGTCGCCAGCCCGTTTCCCCGGCCCGGTAGAACCAGCGGCTGACCTGCCGTGCCGAGCAGGCCGGGTCCGGGTCCCCTTCGCAGGCCGGCCCCATGCGCGTGGACAGGTCCATCACCAGCCACTTCCCGTCGCACTTCTCCCCGCTCCGGCTCGTGTGCATGGGCACGTCGGTCGCGTGCACCGCCTGCTCGTAGGAGGCGGGCGTGCAGCCGGTGGGGGCCGGGTCGCAGCCCAGCTCGCCGCACCTGCGGAGCGCGGGCGGCTTCGCCCCCTCGGCCGTGAAGTGGGCGGAGCCGTCGACCACCACGTCCCGGCCGCCGAGCGGTGCGGGCAGCTCCAGCTTCGCCGTGGCCTTCCTGCCCCGCGTGCACCCGGACGCCCGGTCCCCGGACGGCGAGACGAAGGTGACCTGTACCCGGGCCAGTTCCGACATCGGTTCGGTGAGCACCGCCTTGAGATCGCGTACGCACGCGGCAGCGCCGCTGGGCACCTCGGTGTCGACCAGGAGCGTGCGGTCGCCGCTGAGCCGCACCCCGGCGACCCCGGCGGGCTGCATCGTGGTCCACGGGATCGGCGTGGCCGTCGCCGCCGCGGATCCGGCGCGCTCCGTGCCGCAGCCGGCGAGCAGCAGCGCGGAGAGGGCGCAGAGGAGCACGGCCGCGGCCGGCCGGCAACGTCTTCCACCTGATCGCACGAGCGCTCATTCCCCCTGGTCCGATCCAATGTTCTGCGGAGGGCAATATACGGCGGCCGTTGATCCATTCCATCGCGTGTTCGTATTGACTTGGACTAGGTCCATCGTAGGATCGGTTCCGGCCGGAGCCAGGGCAGGCCGTCCTCCGGGGCGAGACCGGTCAGGCCACTTCACCCGCCCCATTCTCAGAGCACCGAGATCCGCCCCGTCCGGAAGGAATTCCATGACTGAGAACCACGACGCGATCGTCACCGACCCCAAGTCGGAGGAGGCCGGCGGCTGCCCCGTCGCGCACGGTCGCGCGCCGCACCCCACCCAGGGCGGCGGGAACCGCCAGTGGTGGCCGGAGCGGCTCAACGTGCGGATTCTCGCCAAGAACCCCGCCGTGGCCAACCCGCTCGGCGAGGACTTCGACTACGCCGAGGCCTTCAACGCCCTGGACCTGCCCGCCGTCAAGCGGGACATCGCCGAGGTGCTGACCACCTCGCAGGACTGGTGGCCCGCCGACTTCGGCAACTACGGCCCCTTCATGATCCGGATGGCCTGGCACAGCGCCGGCACCTATCGCATCAGCGACGGCCGCGGCGGCGCCGGCTCCGGCCAGCAGCGCTTCGCCCCGCTCAACAGCTGGCCGGACAACGCGAGCCTCGACAAGGCGCGGCGCCTGCTGTGGCCGGTCAAGAAGAAGTACGGCAAGAACATCTCCTGGGCCGACCTCCTCGTCCTCACCGGGAACGTCGCCCTGGAGACCATGGGCTTCGAGACCTTCGGCTTCGGCGGCGGCCGCGCGGACGTCTGGGAGCCGGACGAGGACGTGTACTGGGGCCCCGAGACCACCTGGCTCGGCGATGAGCGCTACACCGGCGACCGCGAGCTGGAGAACCCGCTCGGCGCGGTGCAGATGGGCCTCATCTACGTCAACCCGGAGGGCCCCAACGGCAACCCGGACCCGCTCGCCGCGGCCCGCGACATCCGCGAGACCTTCCGCCGCATGGCGATGAACGACGAGGAGACCGTCGCGCTGATCGCCGGCGGCCACACCTTCGGCAAGACGCACGGCGCCGGCCCCGCCGACGCCGTCGGACCGGACCCCGAGGCGGCCCCGATGGAGCGCCAGGGCCTCGGCTGGGAGAGCTCGTACGGCACCGGCAAGGGCGGCGACACCATCACCAGCGGCCTCGAAGGCATCTGGACGGACACCCCCACGGCCTGGGACAACAGCTTCTTCAACATCCTGTTCGGCTACGAGTGGGAGCTGTTCAAGAGCCCCGCGGGCGCCCACCAGTGGCGGCCGAAGGACGGCGGCGGCGAGGGCACCGTGCCCGACGCGCACGACGCGTCGAAGAGCCACGCCCCGACCATGCTGACCACCGACCTCTCGCTGCGCTTCGACCCGGCGTACGAGCAGATCTCGCGGCGCTTCCACGAGAACCCGCAGGAGTTCGCCGACGCCTTCGCCCGCGCCTGGTACAAGCTGACCCACCGCGACATGGGTCCCGTCGTCCGCTACCTCGGCCCCGAGGTCCCCGAGGAGACGCTGCTCTGGCAGGACCCGCTGCCCGCGCGCACGTACGAGCTGATCGACGCCGCCGACATCGCGGCGCTCAAGGAGAAGGTGCTCGCCTCCGGCCTGTCCGTCTCCGAGCTGGTCTCCACCGCCTGGGCCTCCGCCTCGTCCTTCCGCGGCAGCGACAAGCGCGGCGGCGCCAACGGTGCGCGCATCGCCCTCGAACCGCAGAGCGGCTGGGAGGTCAACGACCCGGACCGCCTCGCGGGAGTCCTGCGTACGCTCCGGTCCGTCCAGGAGTCCTTCCACGCGGAGCAGCAGGGCGGCAAGCAGGTCTCCCTCGCCGACCTGATCGTCCTCGCGGGCGCCGCCGGGGTCGAGAAGGCGGCCAGGGACGCCGGAACCACGATCGAGGTCCCGTTCACCCCGGGTCGTGTCGACGCCTCGCAGGAGCAGACCGACGTGGAGTCCTTCGTCGAGCTGGAGCCCGTCGCCGACGGCTTCCGCAACTACCTCGGCAAGGGCAACCGGCTCCCCGCCGAGTACCTGCTGCTGGACCGGGCGAACCTGCTGAACCTGAGCGCGCCCGAGATGACGGTCCTCGTCGGCGGTCTGCGCGTCCTGGGCGCCAACCACCAGCAGACCTCGCACGGTGTGCTCACCGACGCGCCGGGCACGCTGACCAACGACTTCTTCGTCAACCTGCTCGACATGGGCACGACGTGGAAGTCCACGGCCGACGACCAGAGCGCCTTCGAGGGCCGCGACGCTGTCACCGGTGAGGTCCGCTGGACCGGCACCCGCGCCGACCTGGTCTTCGGCTCGAACTCCGAACTGCGCGCCGTCGCCGAGGTCTACGCGAGCGACGACGCCAAGGAGAAGTTCGTCCGCGACTTCGTCGCCGCCTGGGACAAGGTCATGAACCTGGACCGGTTCGACCTCGTCTGACGGCGCCGAAAGGGCCGGTCCCCGTGTGGGGGCCGGCCCTTACTGTCGCGCGAACACGGTCAGGCGGTGGCGACCGCGAAGACGTGGATGATCCCGCCGTCCGTGGTGGACGGCAGCGTCACGCTCGCGAGCCGCTTGCCGGCCTGGAGCGCGAGGGGCGCGGTCGTGAAGACCTCGGTGCCCACCGGGTCCTTTCCGCCGCCCTGCACATCGCGGTACTCGGTGTGCACCGCGACCGTGTTCCCGTACGAGGGCTGCTGCGAGCCGCCGCCCAGCGTCCAGTCGCTGAAGCCGATCACGGCCTGCTGCGTGGAGCCGTCGGTGTACGTGAGCGTCACCGTGCCCGACGCCTTGCCCTCGGCCGCACTGCCCAGGAACGCCAGCTTCGTGTCGCCCTCGTCGGAGGCGACGTTCAGCACCTGCGGGCTTGTACCGGCCACCTCGATGTTGTCGGGGTCACCGGCCTCCACCTTCGGCCAGGTGAAGTCGAAGCCGCCCGAGGAGACCGTGCCGCCCGGCTCCGCACCGGCCCCGGCCAGTGCCTGGGCCGAGTAACTCCAGCCCTCACCGTCGAAGTTGGCCTGCGGATCCTTGTCGTCCACCGAGATCCCGGTGCTGTTGCGGTTCCACAGCAGGCCGTTCCTCTCGGCGACCGTCACCGCCGCCGACGTCTTCGGCAGCTCCGTACCCGTCGACGACGTCAGCGTCACCGGGACCGTGTAGTAGCCCTCGGCGGTGTCCTTCCCGGCGGACACGGTGAGCTTTGCCTGCGCCGCGCCGCTCGCCGGGACCGTGAAGTCGCCCTCGGACGGTGCGACGGTGACCCCGGCCGGCGCCTCCGCCTTCCAGTGCACAGTGGTGGCCTTCGTCTCCAGGCTCTGCACCTTGACGACGGTCTGCGCGCCCTCGCCGCCCGGCTCGACCTTCAGCCGGTCGGGCGAGGCCCCGGTGAAGTACTTCAGACCGCCGCCGGGGAAGGACGGCGGGGCGTCGGCGGGTGCGCTGCCCCAGGAGGTGTCCGGCGCCGTGCCCAGCGTGAAGTCCAGCCGGCCGCCGTGCTCGACGAGCGAGTCCCCGACCCACGGCTTCGTGGACGTACGGCCGTTCACCTTCAGGCCGTGGATGTAGGTGTGGTCCGCCGAGGCGGCCGGCGCCTCGATGGTGATCTTCTTGCCGTGCCCGGTGCGCACCACCGCGTGCGGGAACAGCGGGGCGGTGAGCGTCAGATCGGCGCGGCTGGGGTTCTGCGGATACATGCCCAGCGCGGAGAAGACGTACCAGGACGACATGGTCCCCGCGTCGTCGTTGCCCGGGATGCCGCCGGGACCGTCGGTCCACAGCTGGTCCAGCTCGGCGCGGACCGTCTCCTGCGTCTTGTACGGGGCCCCGAAGTAGTTGTACAGGTACGGCGCGTTGATGTCGGGCTCGTTCGTCGGGTCGTAACGGGTGTCGTCCTTCGCCGAGAAGTCGAACTTCCCGTCCGGCGTACGGAAGAACGCGTCCAGCCGTTCCGTCGCGCGGGCGTTGCCGCCCATGGCACCGGCCAGTCCGGCCACGTCCGAGTAGACCATCCACGTGTACCGGGCGCTGGTGCCCTCGACGAAGCCGGCGCCGGTGCCGGGGGTGAAGGTGCCCGCCCAGGTGCCGTCGGACTTCCGGTCGCGTATGTACCCGCCGTGCTCGGTGGCGTTGGCGTCGAAGACGTTGGTCCAGTTGCCCGACCGGTCGAGGAACTTCTTCGCGTCCGCCGTGTTGCCCAGCCGCCGCGACAGCTCCGACAGGCCGTAGTCGGCCGCCGCGTCCTCCAGCGTCTCGGCCGCGCCGCCCCAGCAGTGGCAGTTGTCCGCCGGTACGTAGCCGAGCTCCAGGTACGTGTCGAGCGCCGGGCGCTGGCCCACGCACTCGACATTGCAGCCGGAGCTGTCGGAGTCGTTCGCGGTCGGCACGGTCGCCGCGGTGACCAGGGACTTCAGGGCGCCGTTGACATCGAAGTCACGGCCGCCGAACGCGTAGATCCCGGCGAGCGCCGCGTCGGACGGGTCGCCCGACATCACGCTCGTCTTGCCGTTCTCCAGCAGCCAGCGGTCCCACTCGCCGTCGCGCTGGCTCGCGTAGTTGAACAGGGACTGCGCGTAGTCGCTGCCCGCCCTCGGGTTGAGCAGGGCCATCAGCTGCACCTGCGCCCGGTACTGGTCCCAGCCGGAGAAGGTGCCGTACTGCGCCTTCTGGCCCTTGGACAGCCGGTGCGGCTTGCGGTCGGCGCCGAGGTAGCGGCCGTCCACGTCGCTGGTGAGGGTGGGTTCCAGCATCGAGTGGTAGAGCGCGGTGTAGAAGGCGGTGCGCTGGGTGTCGGTGCCGCCGCCGATCTCGACCGCCTTCAGCGCCCTGTTCCAGTTCGCCGCCGCCTGCCGCTTCACCGAGGCGAAGCTCTTGCCGGGGCCGTTCTCCTTACGGAGGTTGGCCTCGGCGTTCGCGGCGCTGACGTACGAGACGGCCACCTTGGCGCCCGCCTCGGTGGTGCCGTCCGCGAAGGTGATGTACGCCCCGGAGCCCTTGCCCTCCACGGCGTTGCCGGAAGAGCTGTACCCCGTACCGCCGGACGCGGAGGTGGAGCCGGGGGTGAGGGTGCCGTCCTTCCAGGTGCCGACCTTCGCGAAGGGCTTGTCGAAGTGGGCGGTGAAGTACAGCGTGTACAGGTCCTTGCGGTTGTTGGCGCTCTGCGGCCCGCAGAAGTTGCCCGCCGTGACGGACCCGGTCACCGTCCGCGCGGCCTTGTCGATCCGCACGGTCGCATCGGTGCTGCCGGTCTCCGAGTTGGAGGTACGGAAGAGCATGCTGGCGGGCTTGTCCGCCGGGAAGCCGAACTGCCCGGACCCGGTCCTGGCGGTCGTGGTGAGCGCCGCCGAGGCGCCACTGGCCAGGCCGACCGCGTAGGAGCCGGGGGTGGCCGTCTCGTCGTCGTGCGAGAAGTCGCTCGCGTATTTCGCGTCGGTGGTGTCCGAGGTGGGGGAGGAATCGACGTCACCCACGTACGGCATGACCGGGATGTCGCCGTTGGCGCCCGAGCAGCCCACGCCGTTGAGGTGGGTGAGGCTGAAGCCGCGGATCTTCTTCGCGTCGTACTGGTAGCCGCCGGGAGCGGGCGTCGAGACCTGCTTGCCCCTGGAGTTCTGCGGGCTCCAGGCCAGCATGCCGAACGGCTGCACGGCGCCCGGGTAGGTGTTGCCCGCGTTGGACGTGCCGATGAGGGGGTCGACGTACGCCACCGGGTCCTTGACCGTGTCCCTGCCCGGCGAGGCCGACGCGGGGGCGGCCGTGACGGCGAGCCCCGCCACGGCCATGGCGGCGGCCGTGACGGAGCCCATGGCCCGGATCGCGGTGTGCGTTCGACGTGTGTGCGTCTGTGGCACCGTTCCTGCCCTTCTGATGTGACGGACGGTCAACGCGGTGGGAACGGGGCGCCGTGGCCGCAGTGGAACGGCGCCGTCCCGACAACGTTGTCAACGACGTGAGGATGCTCCTCCTGCCGTTCCGGGGTGTCAAGGGTCCCCGGAACCCGTCCGTCCGGCCGGGCTGCTCTCGCGCAACAGCCCGGCCCGTGAACCCGGTTGACCGGGCCTGTCAGCGCAGGGACGCCGGAAGCGGCTCCCGGTGCAGGATGCCCAGCCGCTGCGTGGCGCGGGTCAGCGCCACGTACAGGTCGCTCGTCCCGAACCGGCCGGGCTCCACCACCAGGACGTGGTCGAATTCCAGGCCCTTGGCCTGCCGGGGCCCCAGCAGCACCACCGTGCGGGTCAGATCCGGCTCGGCGCCGGGCACGACCCCCTCCAGCGGGGCCGCGATCTCCTCGTGCAGCTCGCGCGGCGCGATCACCGCGAGGCGCCCCTCGGCGGGCGTCAGCTCGGCCACCGCACGCGCCACCGCGCCCGCCAGGTCCGCCCCGGAGTCCCGGACCCACGGCACCTCGCCCGTGGACCGCACGGACCCCGGCGGCTCGAACGACGGGTCCTCGGCCCGCAGGACCTTCGCCGCGACCTCCATCACCTCGGCCGGCGTGCGGTAGTTGACCGCGAGCCGCACATGCTCGTAGCGGTCACCCACGTACGGCTCCAGGATCTCCTGCCAGGAGCCGACGCCCGCCTCCTCCGAGGTCTGCGCCGGGTCGCCCACCAGGGTCATCGACCGGGTCGGTGACCGGCGCATGAGCAGCCGCCACGCCATCGGCGAGAGCTCCTGGGCCTCGTCCACGATGATGTGCCCGAACGCCCACGTCCGGTCGGCGGCGGCACGCTCCGCCGCGCTGCGGTGATCGGCCTCCTCCTGCCGCTCCGCCATCCGCTCCGCGTCCACGATGTCGTGCGCGGCCAGCACCTCCGACTCCTCGTCCTCGAACTCGAAGGACTCCGAGCCCCTGGACAGTTCGAGCACGCCCTGTGCGTACGCGATCCGCTCCTGGCGCTCCGCCTCGGCGGCGGCCCGCTCGGCGCTGTCGTCGACCCCGAGCAGTTCGGCCGCCTCGTCCAGCAGCGGGACGTCGGCCGGTGTCCAGGCGTCCTCACCGGGCGCGCGCCGGATGGCCTCCGCGTCCGCCTCCGGCAGATGGACCGGCTCGGCCAGGTAGCCGGCCAGGAAGCCCTGCGGGGTGAGCGGCGGCCACAGCTCGTCGATCGCCGCATGGACCTCCTGGCTGACCGCGACGGCCTTGCCGAGCTGGGCGATGTCGTCCGGCCCCAGGAAGTTGGGCCCGCCGTACGGGTCGGCGCCGATGCGCTCGGTGAGCTGGGCGGTCAGCGCGTCGATGATCCGGAACGCGAAGTGCGGCCGGGCCAGGTTGTGGGGCAGCCGGGTGTCGCGGGCCGCCTGCCGGGCCTCGTAGGCGATCTCCCAGTCCAGGATCAGGTCGCCGTCGTCGTGCGGGACGATCAGCGGGGAGCCAGGCTCGGGCAGCAGCTGCCGGTCGCGTACGGCGAACTCCAGCGCCTCGGCCATGGCCGCGCCGCCCTTCACCGCGGCGGCCCGGGGCGTGTCCGTGCCGTGCGCGTGGATGCCGGGGAAGAGCTCGGCCTGCGTGGCGAGCAGCACACCGGTCTCGCCGAGCGCGGGCAGCACCTCGCCGATGTAGCTGAGGAAGGCCGGGTTCGGGCCCACGATCAGGACCGCGCGCTTGGCCAGCAGCTCCCGCTGCTCGTACAGCAGGAACGCCGCCCGGTGCAGGGCGACCGCCGTCTTTCCGGTGCCGGGGCCGCCCTCGACGACCAGGACACCGCGGTGCGGCGCGCGGATGATGCGGTCCTGCTCCGCCTGGATGGTCCGCACGATGTCGGCCATGCGTCCGGTGCGCGCGGAGTTCACGGCGGCCAGCAGGACGGAGTCGCCGCTCGGGTCCTCGAAGCCGGTGCGCTCGTGGTCCTCGATGTCGAGGATCTCATCGTGCAGCTCGGTGACCGCGCGGCCCTCGGTGGTGAGGTGCCGGCGCCTGCGCAGACCCATCGGGGTGTGGTGGGTGGCGAGGTAGAAGGGGCGGGCGACCGGGGCCCGCCAGTCGATCAGCAAAGGCGTGTGCTCGACATCGTCCTCGCGGATTCCGATACGGCCGATATGGTGCGCGGCGCCGTCCGAGAGATCGATGCGGCCGAAACACAGAGAGCCGTCGACCGCATTCAGCGCGGCGAGCAGACCCGAGCGCTCGGCGACCAGCACATCCCGTTCGATCCGGGCCTGCCGGCCCGTGCCGACCGGCGTCAGGGCGTCCTGGACCTGCTCGGCGGCGGCACCACGCAGCGCGTCGACACGGTCGTAGAGCCGGTCGACGAATTCCTGCTCCTTGTGCAATTCGGCGCTTTCCCGAGTTGACAAAATAGCTCCCTGACGGCTAAGGTGATTCTTGTTGGCCCCCGGTGAGGGGCCTTTTCTGTGGGCGCACAGAACCACTCAATATACCTGGGAAAATCCCCGGTCCGCAATTTCGGACCGGGGATTTCTCTTTGCCCGGGAGGCCCGCGGGGCGGCACCTATGCCAGGACCTCGCGCAGCAGCGCGGCGTACGCCCGGGGGTGGGTGGTGTTGCCGTTGTGCCCGCCGGGGAACGCGACGACCTCCCGCCCCACGATTCCGGCGAGCCGGTGTGCGCACTGCCCGACGAAGACGTCCGGTGTGGTGAGGGTGCCGCCGGCGGGGACGATGCGTACCGGCGACGTCCGCAAGGCCTCCTGGTCGAGTTCGGCCTCGACGACGGCCGTGAAGTCGTGTGCGATGAAGAACCCGAAGTCGGCGACGCGGCCCGGGGTGAGGGGCATGGGCGTCAGGTCCGGCTCGGTCTCCTGGCGGGCCGGGTCGATGCCGAGGACCCGGGCGATCTCCGGGAGCGCGGCCTTCAGCCCGCCCTCCCGGTACACCTCCTGGAGGTGGACGAGCTCCGCCGCGTGCCCGGCGCGCGGGCCGGCGGGCAGCAGGGAGGGGGACACCGGGTCGTGCGCCACGAGGGTGTGCAGCCGGCCCGGGTGGGTCACCGCGAGGTGCAGTCCGATCGCGGCGCCCATGCTGCATCCGAGCATCAGGGCGGGCTCGTCGGTGAGCCGGGCCAGCAGCCGGTGGACGTCGTCGGCGTGCTCCTCCATGGTCACGCCCCGGTCCGGAGCGGCGAGCGCGCTGCGGGACAGGCCCCGCCGGTCGTACGTGACCACGGTGTACCGGTCGGTGAGGCGGTTCACCAGGTCGGTGCTCCGGTCGGCGCCGCCCTCGCCGCTCTGCGCGATGAGCAGCAGGGGGCCGGTGCCCCGGACCTCGTAGTACAGGGTGGCGCCGTCGGTGTCGAGGAACATCGGGTCTCCCGGTCGGTGAGGTGACCGGCGCGGTGGGTGCCGGCCGGCGCTCCCCACCGTACTGCATCTATTTCGATGCATCAATAGAGATGCATCTTTAGTGATGGATGAGGGTAGGGTTCGGCCCATGAGCGCTTCGATGACCCCGGTCCAGTTGTTCCTGCTCGGCCGGACCCTGATGAAGATCGGCGAGGAGGCGCTGCCGGAGCCCTCGTCCCCCACCGGCGCCCCGCAGCGCGGCGGCACCCGCGCGGCCCTGGTCGTACTGAGCGACGTCCTCGGCCACCAGGGCACCTCCGTGAGCGAGATCGCCGCGCGCACGGGCCTGCCGCAGAGTCAGGTCTCGGGCGCCGTGGCCCGGCTCAAGGAGACCGGCTCGTTCGTGACCGCCCCCGATCCGGCGGACGGCAGGCGGCAGTTGATCCGTACGGCCTCCGAGGTGTCGGAGCGGGTGGCCGAGGTGCGGACGGCCCGGATCGACGACGCGCTGGGCGCGGCGCTGGGCACGGACGACCCGGAAACGCTGCGCGCGGTCGGCGAGGCGCTGGACGTACTCGCCCGCCACCTCGCGCCGGAGGCGGCGGGCCGCCTCCGGTCATGAGGGTGCGGGGACTCAGATCTCCTCGAGGAGCGCGTCCGTCGTCGTGACGACCGCGCAGCGGCCCGCCGCCCAGCGCAGCGCCATGTCGTGGTCCTCGCGCGAGAAGTCCGCGACGGCGTCCGCCACCACGAACGCCCGGATGTCGCGCATCCACGCGTCGGCGGCGCTCATCAGCACCCCGATGTGCGCGTAGACACCGGTGATCACCAGCTGGTCACGCCCCTCGTCGCGGATCAGGGACTCCAGCTCGGTGCGGACGAAGGCGCTGTACTTCCACTTCGTGAGCACCGTGTCACCCGGTGCGGGCGCCACCTCGTCCGGCGACGCCAGGGCCGCCGGGTCGTCCGCCATCCCCGGCCCCCAGAAGTCCAGTTGGAGACCGCGCTCCTCGGCGCTCTGGCCGCCCCGCTGCGCCGAGTGCACCACCGGGATTCCGGCGCGACGGCTCGCCCCGATGACGCGGGCGGTGTTCGCGAGCATGCCGGTCAGCGGCTGCTCGCCGGGGCGGTAGGCGCTCAGGAAGTGGTTCTGCAGGTCGTGGACGAGCAGCACGGCGCGGGCCGGGTCGACGGTCCAGTCGACCCGGTTCGCCGGCAGCTCGTCCGCGCGGGGCAGGGGGTAGGGGGCGATGGCGGGCAGTGCCATGGGTGAGACCTTTCGGTGCCGCGCGGGGCTGACTCAGTTCTGTGCGGCGGGGGTTGGGGCGGGGGCCGGCTCGGTGCGCAGGCCCTTCTTGCTGACCTTGCCGATCCCCGTCTGGGGGAAGGCGTCGACGAACTCGACGAGATCCGGAATCTTGTACGCGGCGACTCCGCGCTCGCGCACATGCCGTTTGACGGCGAGCGCCCCCAGGGCTTCGGCGTCCTTGCGCAGGATCACGTAGGCCAGGGTGCGTTCCCCGAGATACGGGTCGCTCACGCCGACCACCGAGACGTCGTGGACGGACGGGTGGGCGAGGATGATGTTCTCGATCTCCTCCGGCGCGACCTTCTCGCCGCCCCGGTTGATCTGGTCCTTCGCCCGGCCCTCGACGACGAGATGGCCGCTCGGGGTGCGGCGCACGATGTCGCCCGTACGGTAGAAGCCGTCCTCGGTGAACGCCGACCGGTTGTGTTCCGGGGCGCGCCAGTAGCCGCGGATGGTGTACGGCCCCCGGGTCAGCAGGTGGCCGAAGTGCCCCTCCGGGACCTCCTGTCCGGCGCCGTCCACGATCCGGATCTCGTCGTCCTCGGAGATCGGCCGGCCCTGGGTGGTGACGACGGTCTCCTGGTCGTCGTCGAGCCGGGTGTAGTTGACGAGGCCCTCGGCCATGCCGAAGACCTGCATCAGCCGGCAGCCGAGCGCGGGCTCCAGGCGGCGGGCCGCCGTCTCGCTGTACTTGGCGCCGCCGACCAGGAGCAGTTCCAGGCTCGACAGGTCCTGCTCCGTCGCGGCGGCCGCATCGGTCCACACCAGGGCGAGCGGCGGGACCATGCCGGTCATGGTGACGCGCTCCCGCTCGATGAGCGGGAAGGCGGTGGCGGGGTCGGGCCGGGGGCACAGGACGACCGTGCCGCCGGCGTACAGCGTGCCGAGCCAGCCGGGCGAGCTCATCGGGAAGTTGTGCGCCGCGGGCAGGACGACGAGGTAGCGGGTGTCCGCGCCGACGCCGCAGATCTCGTTGGAGCCGCGCAGCGAGTAGATGTAGTCGTCGTGCGTACGGGGGATGAGTTTGGGCACTCCGGTGGTTCCGCCGGACAGCTGGAGGAAGGCCAGGTCGTGCGGCTCGGGTTCGTCGTCCGGGCCGGACGTCCCGTCGCACGGTACGTCGGACAGCGCGGTGTGCTCGCCGGGGTCGCCGACGACGAACACATGCTTCAGAGTGGGCGCCTGCTCCTTCACCGCGGTGGCCAGCGCGCGGTGGTCGAATCCGGCGTGCCGGTCCGGGATCACGTAGGCGACGGCCTCGGCGAAGGAGCAGAAGTAGCCGATCTCCGTCTCCCGGTGGGCGGGGAGCGCGTAGACGGGGAGCGCGCCGATCCGGAAGAGGGCGAAGACCACCTCGGCGAACTCGGCGATGTTGGGCAGCTGCACGACGACCCGGTCGCCCTTGGCTATTCCGCGCGCCCGGAAGCCGGCCGCCAGCCGGGCCGCGCGCTGGTCCAGTTCGCGGTACGTCCACGCGCGGCGCTCGGGCGCCGGGTCGACGAGCGCGACGCGGTCGCCGTGGGCCTCGGCGCGTTCGCGCAGCATGCCGGCGAAGGTCTCGCCGCGCCAGTGCCCGGCCGCCCGGTAGCGTGCGGCGAACTCGGCGGGCCAGGTCGGGGCGTCTTCGTGCGGTGCGGTGTTCACAGGCTGGCTCCCACGGCGTTGAGGAACGTACGGAATTTGGCGCCGGTCTCGGCGGTCTCGGCCTCGGGCGACGAGGCGGCGACCACCCCGGCACCGGCGAACAGCCGCAGGGAGCGGCCCTCCGCCTCGGCGCAGCGGATCGTCACGACCCACTCGCCGTCCCCGTCCGCGTCCTGCCAGCCGACCATGCCGGTGTAGGCGCCCCGGTCGAAGGGCTCCGACTCCGCGATGACCGCGCGGGCCAGGTCGGTGGGCGTCCCGCACACGGCGGGCGTGGGGTGCAGCGCGGAGGCGAGGTCGAGCGAGGTGGTGGCGGGGGCGGTGAGGGTGCCGGTGACCGTCGTGGACAGGTGCCACATGGCCTCCGTCCGTACGAGCGTGGGCTGTTGGGGCACTTCCAGGCTCGCGCAGAACGGGGCGAGGGCGGCACGGACGGCCTCGACGACGACGGCGTGCTCGTGGAGGTCCTTGGGCGACTCCAGGAGCGCGGCGGCCCGCCGGACGTCCTCGGCGAGGTCGCCGCTGCGGGGTGCCGAACCGGCCAGCGGGTTGGCGGTGAGCCGGTTGCCGGTGCGGGCGACGAGGAGTTCGGGGCTGGCGCCGATGAGGGTGCGGCCGGGGCCGCTGGGGAGCGCGAAGGTGTAGCCGCCGGGGTCGTGCCGGGCCAGCCGGCGCAGCATGGCGGGCAGGTCCAGGTCGTGCGAGGAGGTCAGCTCCAGGGTGCGGGCGAGGACGACCTTGTCGAACTCGCCGGCGCGCATCCGCCGGACCGCCGCCGCCACCGCCGCGGTGTACGCGGCCGGGGCGGGAACCTCCCGGGTCTGCCAGGTGCCGGGCCCGCCGTCCGGGACGGGCCGGGAGACGAGCGGGTCCTCGCGCAGGGCCGTGGCCCGGCGCACGGTCCCGGGGACGGCCAGCGATCCGGCCGCCCACGGGTCGAAGGGCAGCGAGCCCATGACGACCGGCGCCGTGTGCCCGGCCCGCCGTGCGGCGTCGAGGGCTTCCCGGACGCGGACGGCGGGCGGTCTGTCGTCGTGCGGGACCTCGGCGGCGGTGCCGGTGCCGAGCAGGGTGCGGCGTGGTGTGGCGAGGAAGCGGTCGGTGCCCGGCCGGTAGGCGTCCAGCAGCGCGGTGGCCGGGACGGCGGGGCCGGGGTGGGGAGGGCCGGTCCGGCGAGGGGCGGTGGGTTCGCGCAGTGAGGCAGACATCGTGGTGGTCTCCAGTGGGGGAGGGCTGCGAGCCGCTGTGGGGGACCCGGTCAGGCGCGCAGGGTGGCGCCGCCGTCGACGTACAGGTCGTGCAGGGTGATGTGGCGGGCCCGGTCGGACACGAGGAAGGCGACCGCCTCGGCGACGTCGGACGGTTCGGCGATCCTGCCCAGCGGTATGCCCGTGCGGTAGCTCGCCAGGTCCCCGGCTATGACGCGCTGTGCGGCGGGCCCGTCGTCCCGCGCCTCGCCGGCCGGCCACATCCCGCGCTGCATGTCGGTGAGGGTGGAGCCCGGTGAGACGGTGTTGCACCGGACGCCCAGGGGTGCCAGCTCCAGGCCGAGGCACTTGGTGAACATGACGGAGGCGGCCTTGGACGCGGCGTAGGCCGCCATGGTCGTACGGGGGATGCCGGCGGCGTTGGACGCGACGGTGACGATGCTGCCGGCCCCGCGCCCGGCCATCCGGCGTGAGACGGCCCGCGAGACGTGGAACACCCCGTCGGTGTTGACGGCGAAGGTGGCCGCCCAGTCCTCGTCGGTGAGCTCGGCGACGGGCGAACACCGCAGTATCCCGGCGACGTTGACCGCGATGTCCAGGGCGCCGAGCGTGTCCTCGGCCTCGGCGACGAGGGCTTCGACGGCCGCCGCGTCCGTGACGTCCAGCGTCCGCCCGACGACACTCCCGCCGTACTCCCGGGCGAGGGCGTCCACGCCTTCGGCGTCCACATCGGTCGCAAGGACCCGGCAGCCGCGTGCGGCGAGGGCGCGGACGACCGCCTCGCCTATGCCGCGCCCGGCTCCCGTCACGAGGGCCAGCCGGCCGGCGAGTTCCTGGTCCGGGGGCAGGAGGGGACGACCGGAAGCAGGGGGGGAATGCGGCGCCATGGCCTGAGGTCTCCATTGCCGATGAGGGGTGAGTGGGCCCGTGCCGGGCGATTGACGTCGTTTCAGGGCAGGGGTGTGCCCCGGTGCCGCCGCCGACAACCCGACACACTTAGGCAAGCCTAACCATATGTTGATCGCGTGGGCGAGGGGGTCCGAACGCGGATATCCGGCGCTTCGCATGGCTCGCGATGAACTCTTTGTCCCTTTTTGCGTCAAAGGTGAAATGTGCGCGACTGGGGTGGTTTTGATGGTGCTAAAAGCTTTCAAAACGGACCAATGCCCCACTTCGGGCGCAGTGGGCAGCGTCACGTTCGCCGTTTCTGACGCGTAATCCGATCTCCGGGTTCCCAGTCGTGCCAAGAAATTTGACATCCCCCGGCTCGGGCGATCATGAGTATTTCCTTTGATGGATCTTGCAAAACAATTGCGATCAGCAATTCCGGGCTTGTTCCGGCCGTCGTTTCTCGCTTACGGTCCCGTCATCAATCCGGATGGAACGCCGAATCCTGCCGCCGTCCGGGAACCCGACCACTCACGTACGGCAGGAGCGGGGGACCCAGGTTTGCCGCCGGTCCGGAATCCGGAGCGGCTAGGGGTGAAGTCGCCATGTGCGGCCGGACATCTCCAGTCCGAACCCGACAGCTCACCTCGTAGGCGACGGAGAGGAAACAGTCATGCCCATCACGGGTAAGCACCGTCGTGCCAAGTCCGCGTCCCTGACCCGCGGTTTCATCGCCGTGAGCGCAGGCGGAGCCGTTCTCGCGCTCCCCCTGATCTCCGCCGGATCGGCCTCCGCCGCCCCCGCCAAGGCCGTCGTCGCCGAAAAGGCCGCAGCCCCGACTTCCGTCGCCGGCAAGGAAATTGCCGTGCGCAAGGCCGCGCCCACCACCTATTCCGTGGTCTCCGGCGACTCCCTTTACAAGATCGCCCAGGGGCATTCCCTCGGCGGCGGCTGGGAGCGGCTGTACAAGGACAACCGCAGCGTTGTCGGCAGCAACCCCGACCTGATTCACCCGGGTCTGAAGCTCACCATCGGCGGCAAGTCCGAGGCCGTTGCCCCGAAGGCCGCGAAGAAGAGCGAATTCAAGGCGGAGAACGCCGAGAAGAACGGCGACACCGCCCCCCGGACCCAGAGCGCCGACCGCGCCGACCGGTCCGAGCGCACGGTCGTCCCCGTCGCCGAGAAGACCGCCGCGCCCGTGGAGACCCAGACGGCCGCCACGTACACCGACGACCTCGACGGCTGGATCAAGGAATCGCTGGCCGTCATGGCCGAGCACGGCATTCCGGGCAGCTACGACGGCATCTACCGCAACATCATGCGCGAGTCGTCGGGCAACCCGCTCGCGATCAACAACTGGGACGTCAACGCCGTCAACGGCACGCCCTCCAAGGGTCTGCTCCAGGTGATCCAGCCCACCTTCGACGCCTACCACGTGCCCGGTACGTCGACGGACATCTACGACCCGGTCGCCAACATCACGGCCGCGTGCAACTACGCCGCCGCCACGTACGGCTCCATGGACAACGTGTTCGGCGCCTACTGATCTCATCGGCCCCGTGCTCGGGGCGGAGCCGTGAGCAGGGGTGGAAAGAAGCGGAATCGCTCCTTTCCACCCCTTTTCGCGTGCCGGTACAACCCTCGCACCGCACGAGGCGTCGAACAGGGCGCCCAGGAAGACAGCGGGCTCTTCCTGGCACCCCCCGGACTCGCCCGGTCATCCTTGATCCAAGGAGCCACTCGTGCGTCACCACCGTTCGGCCGCCGTTCTCGCGGCCTCGATCCTCCTGCTGACGGGCGCGTCCATCGCCGCGCCCTCCGCCTACGCCGGCACGCCCGCGGCGCCCGGCGCCGTGCACGCGAACGACCGCAACAGCGATTTCAACGGCGACGGCCACGAGGACGTGCTCATCGGCGCGCCGGGCGCCACGATCGACGGCAAGCCGGGGGCCGGCTTCGTCACCGTCCAGTACGGTTCCGCGAGCGGCCTGGGCACCAGCCCGTCCGCCGTCTTCAGCCAGAACACCGCCGGGGTGCGCGGCGCCGCCGAGGCCGGTGACGCCTTCGGCCAGTCCCTGGCCACCGGCGATCTGAACGGCGACGGCTACGACGACGCCGTCGTCGGCGTACCGGGGGAGGACATCGAACCCCTGATCGACGCGGGCGGAGCCGTCGTGCTGTGGGGGTCGCCACAGGGCCTCACCGGGACGGACAGCGACTGGCTGCAGGCCGGCGAGGCGCGGGCCTGGGCGAGATTCGGCACGGCTCTCGCGGCGGCCCACTTCAGCCCCGACATCCCCGGCGACGAGCTGGCCGTCACCGACCTCTACGACCTCCTGCTGTTCCGCTACGAACCGGCCCTGCTGAAGAAGGGCGCCGTGCCCCTGGCCCCCGCCCAGCGCGAGAACGTGATCCCCGCGGAACCCGGACACGAGATCGACCCGAAGTCGCTCACCACCGGCGACTACGACGGCAACGGCCTCGCCGACCTCGTCGTCTCCGGGACGAGCGCGGGCGCGAGCCGCGGGGAGGGCTGGTCCGCCTACTTCTCCGGACAGGTGCAGGGGCTCCGCTTCGAGCGCTCCCTGCGCGGCGGGCCCGCCGTCGCCTCCGGTGACATCAACAACGACGGTTACGACGACCTCGTCACGGGGAGCCCGGACCGCGCCGACGAGGGTCCGGACGGCGGTGTGATCGGCGTCTACTACGGCAGTGCCGGTGACGGCCCGGTCGTCGGCGCGGCAGGGCCCGGCACCGAGCCCCTGTGGTGGACGCAGGACTCCCCGGGCGTCCCCGGCGTCTCCGAGGAGGGCGACAGCTGGGGCACCGACCTCTCCGTGGCCGACACCGACGGCGACGGCTACGCGGACGTGGCCGTCGGCGCCCCGCTGGAGGACGTCGGAGCCCCCGGCGAGGACATGTCCCGCGGCGACTCGGGAGCCGTATGGGTGCTGCGCGGCGCGGCCGGCGGTCTGACGGCGGCCGGGGCCCGCTCCTGGGACCAGGACTCCGCGAACGTCCCCGGAGCGCCCGAGGCGAACGACCACTGGGGAGGCCAGGTGCGCCTGATCGACCCCGACGGCGACGGACGGTTCGGGCTCCTGGCGGCCGCCCCCGGCGAGGACGTGTCCAACGGGGTCGTCTGGGTGCTGCCCGCCGCGAAGGACGGGGTGACGGCGGCCGGCTCGTGGACCTTCGACGGCGGATCCCTCGGCGCGCCCCGGACGAAGGCCCGCCTCGGCGAGGCGATCGACGAGTAGGCCGGCCCGTCCCGGAATGCGGCACGCGGGCGGGGCATGGATGCTGGAACGGTCAGCGTCTCTAGGAGGTCAGTCATGAGCATGCTCGACAAGATCAAGGGCATGATCAAGGGGCATCCCGATCAGGCCCGGCAGGGAGTCGAGAAGGGCGGCGACCTCGTCGACAAGAAGACCGGCGGCAAGTACGAAGGCCAGGTCGACTCGGCCCAGCAGAAGATCAACGACCAGCTCGGTGACCGCCGCCCGCCCGAAGAGGGCCGGTAGGGGCCTGCAAGGACCGTGAGGGAGCGGTGGACGCCACAGCCGTGGCGCCCACCGCTCCCGCGCGTCCGGCAGCCCCCCCGCCGGGCGCGCCCCGCACCGCTCCGACGTGCGCGCACCCGCCGCCCGGGAGCATCCTGGCTGTGTGACCTGGCACGGCGCGGCCGGGCGGTCGGCGCGCGGTACGAGCGACGGCCCTCCCGGGATAACGGAGGACGGCCGGGCGCCGGACGACCTGTCCCTGGTGCTCGCGCAGTCCGTCGTGAACGCCGTCGAGGCGGCCGGCGGCCGGGCCGGCGGGGTGTACCTGCCCTCCAGCACCCCCGGGCTGCTCCGGCTGGCCGTCCTCGCCGGGCTCCCCGGACCGCTGTTCCGCCCCTGGTGGCGGATGCACGTGAACCGGCCCTTCCCGGTCGCCGAGGCCTTCCGCACCGGCAGCCCCGTGTACCTGGCCGACGCGGAGGACGCCATGCGGCGCTTCCCGCAGCTGATGGCCGGGCTCCCGTTCCCCTTCGGATCGCTGTACGTACCGGTCCTGCGCCGCCGCGAACCGGTCGCCGTCCTCGTCGTCCTGCGCGCCGCGGCCGGGGACGAGCCGGTCCCCGCCGCCGACCGGGACCGGCTCCAGCGGATCGCCCGGCAGCTGGGCGCCGATCTGGCCGCCCTGGCCGACGCCGGCACCCGGCCGGAGTGGGACGAGGAACCGCTGCCCGTCCAGCTGCCCGCCGAGACCTCGCCGCCGGTGCGCATCGGCCGCTTCGACTGGAACCTGGGCACCGGCGCCGTCGAGACGGACGACGAGCTCGCCGCCATCCTCGGGCCGGAACCGGGCCGCTTCCCCGGCACCATCGAGGCTCTGGCGGCCAGGCTCGCCCCGGAGGACGCGTACGGCCTGTGGGCGCTGGCCCGGCAGGCGGCGGGCTCCGACGGCCCCGTCGTACGCCGCATGCGGTTGCGCGGCCCGGACGGGCGCTCGCACCTGCTGGAGGTCTCCGGGCGCAGGGACGACGCCGCCGGGCCCGGCGGGCACCTGTCCGGCTTCCTGGTGGACCTGGGCATCGGCCCGGTCGTCGCCGAGGCCGCCGACCGGCTGCCGCGCGGCATCTTCTCGCTCGACCGCTTCGGCCGGATCACCTACGTCAACCAGCTGGCCGAGGAGATGCTCGGCCGGGCCCGCGCCGAACTGATCGGGCGCGTCTTCTGGGAGGTGCTGCCCTGGTTCGGGAACCCCGCGTACGAGGACCACTACCGGGCCGCGATGATCTCCGACGCGCCGGTCCACTTCCTGGCCCGGCGCGACCCGCCCCCCTGGCTCTCCGTCTCCCTGTACCCGGGCCACGACGGGCTGACCGCCGTCCTCACTCCCGCCGAGGAGCCGGCCTACACCCCGGACTCCGTCATGTCGCCCGGTCTGGGCCTCGGCTCCCCGGCCGACCGGTCCGCCGCCCTCTACCGCCCCGTCGCCCTCGCCATCGCGCTCACCGAGGCCGTCACCGCCCGGCAGGTCTCCCGCGTCGTCACCGAGGAGCTGCTGCCCGCGTTCGGAGGCCGCCAGCTGGCGATCTACCTGCTCAAGGAGGGCCACCTGTACCTGGAGTGGGAGACCGGCTTCCCCCAGGGCTTCCTCGACCGGTTCGACGCCGTCGGCCTGGACGCCCGCATCCCGGGCGTGGAGACGCTCACCAGCGGGCGCCCCATCTTCTTCGAGTCCATGCAGCGCCTGGCCGCCGCCTACCCCGGCATCCCCATGGACGCCGACGTCGGCGCCCGCGCCTTCCTGCCGCTGATCGCCTCCGGGCGGCTCGTCGGCTCCTGCATCCTCGGCTTCGACCAGCCGCGCGGCTTCAGCCCGGAGGAGCGCACGGTTCTCACCGCCCTGGCCGGCCTCATCGCCCAGGCCCTCCAGCGCGCCCAGCGCTACGACACCGAGGCCGCGCTGGCCCGCGGCCTCCAGGACGCCCTGCTGCCGCACCGGCTGCCCGCCCTGCTCGGCATCGACACCCAGGGCCGCTACCTCGCCGGCACCCAGGGCATGGACGTCGGGGGCGACTGGTACGACGTGATCGAGACCGGCGGCCGGCTCGCCCTCGTCATCGGGGACGTCCAGGGCCACGGCGTCGCCGCCGCGGCGACCATGGGCCAGCTCCGCAGCGCCGTACGGGCCTTCGCGCTCAGCGGGCACGACCCGCAGGAGGTCATGAGCGGCACCAACCGCCTGCTCATCGACCTCGACACCGGCCAGTTCGCGAGCTGCTGCTACATCGTGACCGACCCCGCCACCGGCCGGACGCACGCCGTGCGCGCCGGACACCCCCAGCCCGTCCTGCGCCGCCCCGACGGCACCGCCGAGGTCATGGAGCTGCCGGGCGGCATCGTCCTCGGTATCGACGCCGAGGCCGTCTACCCCGTCACCGAACTGCACCTGGACCCCGGCGCGGCGCTCGCCCTCTACACCGACGGGCTCGTCGAACAGGCGGGCATCGACATCGACGTCGGGGTCGAGCGGCTGCGCGGCACGATCGCCGCACGGGGCGCCGCCCCCCTGGCCGAGACGGCGGACCACGTCATCCGCCGCGCCCGGCAGGCCGCGGACCGGCCCGACGACATCGCCCTGCTGCTCGCCGCCCGCTGGGCCGAGGAGGACGAAGCCGCGCCCGGACGGCTTTAGAACCTCTTAACCGGCGCTCCCGACAATGCCGGTTCACACCGGAGAGCCGGCTGTGGACCGAGCGCCTGGGGGCCGCATGAGCATCGACACCGTGACCACCGAGACCGGGGAACTGCCGCAGTTCCCCATGACGCGCGGCTGCCCCTACCACCCGCCCGCCGGGTACGCGGAGCTGCGCGAGGAAGGACCGCTCGCCCGGGTCCGCCTGTACGACGGCCGCGTGGCCTGGGTCGTCACCGGCTACGAGGAGACCCGCCGGCTGCTCGTGGACCCCCGGCTCTCCTCCGACCGCACCCGCCCCGACTTCCCGGTGCTCGTCCCGCGCATGGCGGCCGCCAAGCTGACCGCCCTGGTGGGGATGGACCCGCCGGAGCACGACATCCAGCGGCGCATGCTGATCCCCAGCTTCACCGTGAAACGCGTCAACTCGCTGCGCCCCG
This sequence comes from Streptomyces sp. NBC_00708, assembly GCA_036226585.1. Classification (GTDB taxonomy): domain Bacteria; phylum Actinomycetota; class Actinomycetes; order Streptomycetales; family Streptomycetaceae; genus Streptomyces. Next base: position 709,463 of record CP108997.1, on the reverse strand, counting down.
CGATCCGCCGCATCGTCGGCGAGAAGATCGACGCCCTGCTCGCCGGCGGAAGGACCACCGCGGACCTGGTGCCGGAGTTCGCGCTGCCGGTCCCGTCCACCGTGATCTGCGAACTCCTGGGCGTGCCGTACTCCGACCACGACTTCTTCGAGCAGCAGACGAGCCGGATGGTGCAGGCGACGAGCACGGCGCAGGAGGCGTCCGACGCCAGCGCCGCCCTGGTCGCCTACTTCGATGAACTCATCACGGCCAAGGAGGCGAAGCCGGGGGAGGGGCTGCTCGACGAGCTGATCACCGACCGGCTGGCCACCGGAGAGCTGGGGCGCCTCGAACTGGCCTCCATCGCGATGTTCCTGCTGGTCGCCGGCCACGAGACGACCGCCAACATGATCGGCCTGAGCGTGCTCACCCTGCTCGAACACCCCGACCAGCTGGCGGAGGTGCGCGACGACCCGGATGTGGCCTCCGGCGCGGTCGAGGAACTGCTGCGCTTCCTCTCGGTCGCCGACGAGCTCCAGCGGGTGGCGGCGGCCGACATCGAGATCGGCGGGGTCCTGGTGAAGGAGGGCGACGGCGTCTACCTCCCGAACGCGGCGGCCAACCGCTCCCCGCAGGTCTTCACCGACCCCGACACCCTCGACGTCCGCCGCGGCACCCGCCACCACCTCGCCTTCGGCTACGGCGTCCACCAGTGCATCGGCCAGAACCTCGCCCGCGCCGAACTGGAGATCGCCCTCCATGAACTCGCCGTCCGCATCCCGGCGTTGCGGCTGACCGAACCCCTCGAAGCCCTGGGCGTCAAGCCGGGCGGCTCCGTCCAGGGGGTGTTCCGCCTCCCCGTCACCTGGTGACCCACCCGTACACCTCGCACGTACGAGGAGCCGGGGCCCTGTCCGCAGGGCCCCGGCTCCTCGCTTCGCACCCCCGCTACGCGGCGGCCAGCTCGTCCCGGATGAACCCGGCCACCGCCGACGGCGTCGGGTGGTCGAAGAGCAGCACCGGCGGCAGCACCAGACCGGTCGCCTCGCAGAGCCGGTTGCGGACCTCCAGCGCGGTGAACGACGAGAACCCGATGTCCACGAAGTTGTCCTCGGCCGCGATCGACTCCGGTGACGTGTGACCGAGCACATCCGCCGCGTGCAGCCGTACGAGATCCAGCAGCGAACCGCCCGCCTCCGCCACCGGCACCGGTCCGGCCTCCGGCGCGGGCCGCGCCCCGGAGGGCGTCCGGCCCGCCGGGACCGGCCACCAGTGGTGCGTGTGCTCGAACGGGTAGGTCGGCAGCTCCACCGGAGGCGCGGAGGTCTCCGCGTACCAGCTCTCCCACCGCACCCCGGCCCCCGCCGCGTGCAGCGCCGAGAGCGCCCCCGCGAAGGTCTCCTCGCCGGCCCGCCCCCGCACCTGCGACGGCACCGCCAACGGGGTGGAGCCCGGCAGGCAGGCCGCCACCAGCGGAGTGAGCACGGCGTCCGGCCCCACCTCCACGAACGCCTCCGCACCGGCCTCGGCGAGCGCGGCCACCGCGTCGCCGAACCGCACCGGCGCACGCAGCTGACGCGCCCAGTAGTCCGGCTCCCGCAGCTCATCGAGGCCCGCACGGCGCCCGGTGAGATCGGAGACGACCGGGATCAGCGGCTCGTGGAACCGCAGCCCCGCCGCCACCGCGCGCACCTCGTCCAGCGCCCCGTCCATATGGGGCGAGTGGAAGGCGTGGCTCACCCGCAGCGCGCGTGTCCTGCGCCCCCGCGCCCGGAAGACCCCGGCGACCTCCGCCACCGCGTCCGCGTCACCCGAAACCACCGTGGAGCGCGGCCCATTGACCGCTGCCACCGCGACGCGGCCCGCGTACCCGGCCAGCGCCTCGCGCACCTCGTCCTCCGACGCCTCGCACGCCACCATCGCGCCCCCGTCCGGCATCCGCTGCATCAGCCGTCCGCGCGCGGCGACGAGGACGGAGGCGTCCTCCAGTGACAGCACCCCCGCCGCGTGCACGGCGGCGAGCCCCCCGATCGAGTGCCCGGCGACCTGGCCCGGCGCCGGAAGCGACTGCTCCAGGAGCCGGAACAGGGCGGTCTCCACGGCGAACAGCGCCGGCTGCGCGTACTCCGTGCGCTCCAGCAGGGCCGCCTCCGCAGTGCCCTCGTCCGCGAACAGCAGGCTCTTCAGCGGACGCGCCAGCAGCGGCTCGAACGCCTCGCACACCTCGTCCAGCGCCTTGGCGAAGACGGGCCGCCCCTCGTACAACTCGGCGCCCATGCGCGGGCGCTGGCTGCCCTGGCCGGTGAACAGGTAGGCGGTGGACGGCGGCCCGGCCGCGTCCCCGCGCACCACCCCCGCCGGCCTGCCGCCCGAGGCCAGCGAGGCAAGCGCGGCCACCTGCCCGGCGCGGTCGCCCGGCAGCACCACCGCGCGGTGCCGGAACGCCGCACGGCCCAGGGCCAGCGTCCGGCCCACCTCGTGGCCCGGCAGTTCGGGGTCCGCGACGAGGTGCGCGTGCAGCCGGGCGGCCTGGGCCCGCAGCGCGGACTCCGTACGGGCCGACAGCGGCCACGGGGCGGGCGGCTCCGGCAGCAGCGCGGCCGGTCCGGGGTCGCTCGCCGCTTCCTCGGCCTGTTCGAGGACGACGTGCGCGTTGGTGCCGCTGATCCCGAAGGACGACACCCCGGCCCGGCGCGGCCGGCCCCGGTCGGGCCAGGCGACGGACTCGGTGAGCAGTTCCACGGCACCCGAACCCCAGTCGACGTGCGGGGTCGGCTCCGTCACGTGCAGGGTGCGCGGCAGCACTCCGTACCGCATCGCCTGCACCATTTTGATGACCCCGGCCACCCCGGCCGCCGCCTGGGTGTGGCCGATGTTCGACTTGAGCGAGCCCAGGAGCAGCGGCTCCCCCTCGGGGCGCCCCTGCCCGTACGCCGCCAGCAGGGCCTGCGCCTCGATCGGGTCACCGAGCCGGGTGCCGGTGCCGTGCGCCTCCACCGCGTCCACCTGCTGCGGAGCCAGCCGGGCCGAGGCCAGGGCCTGCTGGATGACCCGGACCTGGGTGGGGCCGTTGGGCGCGGTGAGGCCGTTGCTCGCCCCGTCCTGGTTGACCGCCGAGCCCCGCAGCACGGCGAGGACGCGGCGGCCGTTGCGGCGCGCGTCGGACAGCCGCTCCAGCAGCACCAGGCCCACGCCCTCGGCGAAGCCGGTGCCGTCGGCCGCCGCGTCGAACGCCTTGCAGCGGGCGTCGGGCGCGAGCCCCCGCTGCCGGCTGAACTCGACCAGCAGCACCGGCGTCGCCATCACCGTCACCCCGCCGGCCAGCGCGAGATCGCTCTCGCCGCGCCGCAGCGACTGAGCCGCCAGATGCATCGCCACCAGCGACGACGAGCACGCCGTGTCGAGGGTGACGGCAGGGCCCTCAAGCCCCAGGTGATAGGCGATCCGCCCGGACGCGACACTCGTCGCGTTGCCCGTCATCAGATGCCCCTCGAACCCCTCGGGCACCCGCTCCGGCGGCGGCACGTACGCCTGCGACACCACCCCCGCGAACACGCCCGTACGGCTCCCGCGCAGGGAGTCCGGGGCGATCCCGGCACGCTCCAGCGTCTCCCAGGCCACCTCCAGGAGCTGGCGGTGCTGCGGGTCGGTCGCGACGGCCTCCCGAGGGCCCATCCCGAAGAACGGCGCGTCGAACCCGCCCGCGTCCTCCAGGAATCCGCCCTCACGCGTGTACGCCTTCCCGGGCCGGTCCGGATCGGGGTCGTACAGCCCCTCCGGATCCCAGCCCCGGTCCTCCGGCAGGTCGGACACCGCGTCCGTCTCCTCCGTCACCAGCCGCCACAGTGCCTCCGGTGAATCGACACCGCCCGGGAAACGGCAGCCCATCGACACGATCGCGATCGGCTCGTGCTCCTTGTCCTCCAGCTCCTTGATCCTGCGCCGGGCCTGCCGGAGGTCGGCCGTGGTCCGCTTCAGATAGTCGCGGAGCCTGTCCTCGTTACTCATCGCCCTTGCCCTCTCGTACGCGGAAATGACCGGTCATGACGCGCCGAGCTCCTCGTCCAGCGCGCGGAACAGCTCCTCGTCGGTGGCCGTCTCCAGATCGTCGTCCGGTGCCTCGCCGGCCTCCGGCTCCGCCGCCTGCTCGTCCCAGAGCCAGAGCGCCGCCCGCAGCCGCTCCCGCAGCGCGTCGAAGCCCTCGCCGCCGACGGTGACGGACTCCAGCAGCCGTTCCAGCTCCTCGGCGTCCGTCCGCTCGTCCGGGGCCAGGAGCACGGCCAGCCGTTCGGCCAGGGCGGTGGGCGTCGGGAAGTCGAACACCGTGGTGGTCGGCAGCCGCAGCCCGGTCGCCGCCGAGATCCGGTTGCGCAGCTCGACCGCCGTCAGGGAGTCGAACCCGATCTCCTTGAACGCCCGGTCGGCGGTGATCTCGTCGGCCGTCAGATGACCGAGCACGGCCGCCACCTGCTCCCGTACCAGCGCGAGCAGCGCCTGCGTCCGCTCGGGCCCGCGCAGCGCGGCCAGCCGGTCCGCCGCCGACGCGGCCGTCGTCCGCACCCCGCTCGCCGCCCGGCGCACCGCCGGTGCCCGCACCAGCGACCGCAGCACGGCCGGCACTCCGCCGGTCCCGGGCCCGGCCTCGGCCAGCGATCGCAGCCCGGGACCGTCCAGGGGCGCCGGCACGAGCAGCGGCCGGCCGTCGGCCAGGGCGGCGTCGAACAACGCCATGCCCTCGGGCACCGACATCGGGACGAGCCCGCCCCGCGCGATCCTGGCCCGGTCCGCGCCGCCCAGATGCCCGGTCATCCCGCTGGCCGCCTCCCACATGCCCCAGGCCAGGGACAGCGCGGGCAGCCCGCGCTCCCGCCGGTGACCGGCCAGCGCGTCCAGGAACACGTTGGCGGCCGCGTAGTTGCCCTGACCGGCCCCGCCGAGCAGACCGGACGCGGAGGAGAACAGTACGAAGAACGACAGGTCGAGCCCCTGGGTCAGCTCGTGCAGATTCCAGGCCGCGTCCGCCTTGGGCCGCAGCACGGCACGCACCTTCTCCGGGGTCAGCGAGGCGAGCACCCCGTCGTCCAGGACCCCCGCCGCGTGCACCACCCCCGTGAGCGGATGCGCGGCCGGCACGGACCCCAGCAGCCCGGCGAGCGCGTCCCGGTCGGCGGCGTCGCACGCGGCGATCCGCACCTGTGCCCCCAGCCCGGTCAGCTCGTCGGCCAGCTCGGCCGCCCCCGGCGCGTCGGGGCCGCGACGGCCGGTGAGCAGCAGGTGGTGCACGCCGTGCGCGGTCACCAGATGGCGGGCCAGCGCGGCGCCCAGGGTCCCGGTGCCGCCGGTGATCAGGACTGTCCCGTCCGGTGCCTCGCGCGGCGGCAGGGTCAGGACGACCTTGCCCGTCTGGCGGGTCTGTCCGAAGTGGCGGAACGCGTCGGGCGCGCGGCTCACGTCCCAGCTGGTGACCGGCAGTGGCGCCAGTTCACCCCGCTCGAAGAGGCCGAGCACCCGCGCCAGCGTGTCCGCGACCCGGTCCGGGTCCATGTCCAGCAGCTCGAACGGCCGGTACGCGACGCCCGGCCGCTGTGCCGCGATCTCCGCCGGGTCCCGCAGGTCCGCGATGCCCATCTCGACGAACCGCCCGCCGGAGGACAGCAGCCGCAGCGAGGCGTCGATGAACTCCCCGGTCAGCGAGTTCAGCACCACGTCGACCCCGGGCGCGGCCGTGGCGTCCGCACGTCCCGTCACATCCAGGATGTGCTGCTCGAATCCGGTCGTACGGGACGAGGCGATGTGGTCCGCGTCGAGCCCGAGGGCCCGCAGCGCACCCCATTTCGCCGGGCTCGCCGTGGCGAACACCTCGGCCCCGATGTGCCGGGCCACCTGGAGCGCCGCCATGCCGACTCCGCCGGCCCCGGAGTGGATCAGCACCCGCTCGCCCCGGCGCAGCCCGGCCAGCTCGACCAGCCCGTAGTAGGCCGTCGTGAACACCGCGGGCACGCCTGCCGCTTGTGCGTACGACCAGCCCTCCGGGATACGGGCGACGAGCCGCCGGTCGGCGACGGCCAGCGGCCCCACCGCCCCCGGCACCAGCCCGAACACCCGGTCCCCGGCCGCCAGGCCCGTGACGCCGGGGCCGGTCTCCACGACGACTCCGGCCGCCTCCGTGCCGAGTGGAGTGGCCTCCGGGACCATCCCCAGGGCGGTCAGCACATCGCGGAAGTTGAGCCCGGCGGCCCGTACCTCGATCCGTACCTGGCCCTCGGACAGCGGTGCCTCGGCGGCCGGATGCGGGGCGGCACGCAGGTCGTCCGGCGACCCGCCGGGCGTCTCCAGCCGCCACGCGCCCACCCCCTCGGGCGGCGCGACCGTCGCGGGAGCGGTCTCCGCCCGGCGCAGCCTCGGCACCAGCACCCGGCCGTCCCGCAGCGCGAACTGCGGCTCACCGCTCGCGACGGCCGAGGCCAGCGCGTCCAGCGAGGACCGCTCCCCGTCGTGGTCCACCAGCACCACCCGGCCAGGGTTCTCGGTGGCGGCCGACCGCACCAGCCCCCAGAGCGGGGCGGCGGCGAGATCGACCGGGTCACCCGGGAGCGCGGCCACGGCACGGCGGGTGAGCACGACGAGAAGGCTGTCCGCCCCGCCCTCGTCGCCCAGATGGTCCCGGAGCCGGCCGAGCAGCCACTCCACGGCCGCCCCCGCCGCGACGGGCGCCGCACCCTCGAACGGCGCGGTGGCGTCCAGCACGTCGAACGCCGCCCGGTCCGCCGGCACCGGTGGCGCGTCGAGCTCCGTCCACTCCGGGCCGTACAGCGAGTCGGTGGCCGAGGACCCCGGCGCGGCGGGCAGCTGACCGGGGGAGAGGGGGCGCAGGGTGAGGTCGTCCACGCTCACCACCGGCGCGCCCGTGGGGTCGGCGACCGAGACGCGGACGGTGTCCCGGCCCCCGTCGCCGGGCGAGACGGTGACCCGCAGGGCCGTGGCCCCGGTGGCCCGCAGCACCGCCCCCGACCAGGAGAACGGCAACCGGATGCCGTCGCCGAGGAAGTCACCGAGCCCCAGCGTGTGCAGCGCCGAGTCGAGGAGCGCCGGATGCAGCACGAACCGGGCGGCCTCCGCGTGCAGTTCCGGTGCGAGCGACACCTCGCCGTGCACGGTGTCCCCCGCACGCCAGGCGGCGGTCAGATTCTGGAACGCGGGGCCGTACTCGTAGCCCAGTGCGGCGAGTTCGCCGTACAGGTCGCCGGTGTCCAGCGGGGTGGCCCCCGCAGGCGGCCAGGCTCCGTCGTCCGCCCCCTCCCGCGGCGGCACGGCGTCCGCCGGCGCCAGGACGCCCGTGGCATGACGGGTCCACCCCGGCCCCTCGCCCAGGACGTCGTCCACCGGGACATCGGGCCGGGAGTGCACGGCGAGCCGCCGGCGGCCCTCCTCATCCGGTGCCTCCACGGATACCTGGACCCGCACCCCGCCCCGCTCGGGCACGAACAGCGGTGCCTCCAGCGTCAGTTCGTCCACCGTTCCGGACCCGGCCTCCCGGCCCGCCTGGAGCGCCAGTTCGAGATGGGCGGTGGCCGGGAGCAGGGGAGTCCCGTTCACGGCGTGGTCGGCGAGCCAGGGGTGGGTGCGCAGCGAGATCCGGCCGGTGAGCAGGAGCGTCCCGTCCTGGGCGAGCGTGGTCGACGCCGTCAGGAAGGGATGATCGGCCGCGTCCACACCGAGGCTCCCGGCGTCGCTGTGCGCGGCGGGCCCCTCCAGCCAGTAGCGCTTGCGCTGGAACGGGTACGTGGGCAGATCGGTGGCGCGGCCGGCGCCTGCCGGGAGAGCCGGTGTCCAGTCGACGGGGATGCCGTGGGTGTGGAGGTGGGCGAGGGAGTGGTGGAAGCGGGTGAGGGTGCCTTCGTCGCGGCGGAGTGTGCCGGTGACGAGGGCGGTGGTGTCGGTGGTTTCGGCGGTGTCCTGGAGTGCGGTGGTCAGGACGGGGTGCGGGCTGACCTCGACGAACACGGAGTGGCCGGCGTCGAGGAGGGCGCGCACGGCCGGTTCGAAGAGGACCGGGTTGCTCAGGTTCCGGTACCAGTAGTCGCCGTCCAGCTCGGTCGTGTCCAGGAAGGAGTTGGTGAGCGTCGAGTAGAAGGCGGTGGTGGTGGGCTGCGGGGTGATGTCGTGGAGAAGGGCGTGCAGGGTCTCTTCGAGGGGGTGTACGTGGGGGGTGTGGGAGGCGTAGTCGACGGGGATGGTGCGGGCGCGGACGTCCCGGCTGTTCAGCTTCTCGACGAGGGTTTCGAGCGCCTCGGCATTGCCTGCGACGACCGTGGTGGCGGGTCCGTTGTGGGCGGCGATGTACAGGTCGGAGTGGCCGGAGAGGAGGGCCTGCGCGTCGTGGTGACTGAGAGGGAGAGAGGCCATGCCGCCGGTGCCGGCGAGCTGAAGGATGGCGTGGGAACGCAGGGCCACCACCTTGGCGGCGTCGTCGAGGGTGAGGGCGCCCGCGATGTACGCGGCGGCTATCTCGCCCTGGGAGTGGCCGATGACGGTGTGGGGCTCAATGCCGTGGTGCTGCCAGAGTCTGGCGAGGGAGGTCATCACCGCGAACAGTGCGGGCTGGATGACGTCCACGCGGTCGATGGGCGGTGCGTCGGGAAGGCCGTTGAGGACGTCGAGCAGGTTCCACCCGGTGTACGGCTGGAGGGCGGTGGAGGCGGCGGTGAGGTGGTCCGCGAACACCGGTGAGGTGGTGAGGAGTTCCCGGGCCATGCCCTCCCACTGCGAGCCCTGGCCCGGGAACACGAACACCGTCCTGCCGGCCTCCGTGACCGTCCCGCGCACCGCGTCCGCGCCGACCGCGCCCCGCTCCAGTCCGGCCAGGTTCTCCAGCAGCCGGTCCCGGTCCCGTGCCACGACCACCGCGCGATGGGCGAGCCCGGCCCTGCCGGTGGCCAGTGCCTTCGCGACCGGGGCGGGGTCCGTTTCCGGGTGCTCCTGGAGGTGGCGGCGCAATTGTCCGGCCTGCTCGGCCAGGGCCTCGGCGGTGTGCCCGTACAACAGCCACGGCAGCGGAGCATCGCTGTCCGGGGCAGGATCGCCGGTGGGCACCGGCTCCGGTGCCTCCTCCAGCACCACATGCGCGTTGGTGCCGCTCATGCCGAACCCGGAGACCCCGGCCCGGCGCGGCCGGTCGCCCGGCGCCCACTCCCGGGCCTCGGTGAGCAGGCGTACGGCTCCGGCCTCCCAGTCGATGTGCGGGGACGGCTCGTCCACGTGCAGTGTCTTCGGCAGCAGCCCGTTGCGCAGGGCCTGCACCATCTTGATGATCCCGCCGACCCCGGCCGCCGCCTGGGTGTGCCCGATGTTCGACTTCAACGAACCCAGCCACAGCGGTTGTCCGTCCGGCCGGTCCTGCCCGTACGTGGCGATGAGCGCCTGGGCCTCGATCGGGTCGCCGAGCGTCGTCCCGGTGCCGTGGGCCTCCATGGCGTCCACATCGGCGGTCGTCAGCCCTGCGTCCGCGAGGGCCTGGCGGATCACCCGCTGCTGGGAGGGTCCGTTGGGCGCGGTGAGACCGTTGCTGGCCCCGTCCTGGTTGGTGGCCGTGCCGCGTACGACGGCGAGCACCTCGTGGCCGTTGCGGCGGGCGTCCGACAGCCGCTCCACCAGGAGCAGACCCACGCCCTCGCCGAAGGCCGTACCGTCCGCACCGGCCGCGAAGACCTTGCACCGCCCGTCCGGGGCGAGCCCGCGCTGCCTGCTGAAGCCGATGAAGATGTCCGGGTTGGCGAGCACGGTCGCCCCGCCCGCCAGCGCGAGATCGCACTCGCCCCGGCGCAGCGACTGCACCGCCAGATGCAGCGCCACCAGCGACGACGAGCACGCCGTGTCCACCGTCACCGCGGGCCCTTCGAGCCCGAGCGTGTAGGCGATCCGGCCCGAGGCGATGCTGCCCGCGCTGCCGATGCCGAGATACCCCTCCATGTCGGCGGGCAGCTTCACCCGGGAGCCGTAGTCCGTGTACACCACGCCCGCGAACACTCCGGTCCGCGAGCCCTGCAACGACGTCGGGTCGATGCCCGCCCGCTCGAACGCCTCCCAGGCGCTCTCCAGCAGCAGCCGCTGCTGCGGGTCCATGCTCGTCGCCTCACGCGGGCTGATCCCGAAGAACCCGGGGTCGAACCGGTCCGCGTCGTGCAGGAAGCCTCCTTCGCGTGCGTACGAGGTCCCCGGGTGCGCCGGGTCCGGGTCGAAGAGGCGGTCGAGGTCCCAGCCCCGGTTGTCCGGGAACGGCGAGATGACATCGCTCTCCGAGGCCACCACCCGCCACAGGTCCTCCGGGGTGCGCACCCCGCCCGGGTAGCGGCAGGCCATCGACACGATCGCGATGGGCTCGCCGTCCTGGATCGCGGCCCGTCCGCCGGCCGCCACCGTGACGCCCTCGCCCAGCAGTTGGTCGCGCAGATGGGCCGCGAGGGCGGCGGGGGACGGGTGGTCGAAGACGAGGGTCGCGGGCAGCCGCAGCCCCGTCACCGTGTTGAGCCGGTTGCGCAGCTCGACGGCCGTGAGGGAGTCGAAGCCGAGATCCTTGAAGGCACGCGAGGCGTCCACGGTGTCCCCGGCCGAGTGCCGCAGCACCCCGGCCACCTGCTCGCCCACCAACTCGACCAGCGCCCGCAGCTGTTCGGGCTCCGCCTGACCGACCAGCGACGAGACGAGCGAGCCCGCCGCGGCGGCATCCGCACCGGCGGCGGTCCGCACCGTACGGACCAGGGAGCGCAGCACCGGAGGCAGCAGTCCCGTCCCGGCCTGCGCGGTGAGCGCGGCCCGGTCCAGGCGCGCGGCGAGCAGCACCGGCCGCGCCGACGAGCGCAGCGCCGCCCCGAGAGCCGCGGCCACCTGGTCCTCGTCGAACCGGCCCAGCCCGTGGAACGCGGTGTCCCTGGGCCCCCAGGAGACGGACACCCCCGGCAGCCCGAGCGCCACCCGGTGCTGTGCGAGCGCGTCGAGATACGTGCCGACGGCGGCGGTGTCCGCGCGCCCCGTACCGCCGAGCGCCGAGGAGGCGTCGGGGGAGAGGAGGACGAACGCGGCCAGGTCGAGCCCGAGGGTCAGTTCGTGCAGGTTCCAGGCCGCCGCCCCGGAGGCCCGCAGCCGGTCCGCGAACTCCTCGGGCGAGGTGGAGAGCAGCAGGGCACGGTCGGGCGCGGCCGGTGCGTGGAAGACGGCACCGACCTGGTGTGCGGCCAGCGCGCCGGCCAGGAACTCCCGGTCGGCCGCGTCGCCCTCGGCCACCACCACCTCCGCGCCCAGCGCCTCCAGCCGCTCCGCCAGTCCCCGGGCGGGGGACAGGAGCAGCACGCGGCGGGCGCCCAGGACGGTGACGGCATGGACGGCCGCGACCTCGGCGAGGTCCCCGCCCCCGGACACGACGACCGTGGAGCCCTCGGGCAGTACGGGCGGCTCACCCATGTCCCGCGGGTCGGACACGGCCAGCCTCGGTACGCGTATCTCGCCGTTCCGCAGAGCCAGTTGGGGTTCACCGGCGGCAAGGGCGGCGGGCAAAGCGGTCAGCGACGCCGGTTCGGCGTCCAGGTCGGCCAGGGTGATCCGGCCGGGGTTCTCCGCCTGGGCGGCGCGGACCAGTCCCCAGACGGGCGAAGGGGTCAGATCCTGTACGTCGTCCGGGCCCGTGGTGACGGCATGGTGGGTGAGCACCACGAGATGGGTGTGGCCGTTCGCCTCGTCGCCGGTCCAGGCCCGGAGCGCGGGCAGCAGTTCGCTCGCGGACGCGGCATGCAGCAGGACCAGGCCGGGCGCCGCCCCCTCCTCCGGCGTCGGTTCGTAGAGCACGTGGGCGGTGGCACCGAAGGCGTCGCGCAGTTCGGCGGCGGGTTCGGCGGACGACGTCCACTCGGTGTACGGAAGGGCGGCCCCGGTGCCGGGCACCACCGTCCACTCGGTGCGGAGCAGCCAGTCGTGGCGCGCCCGGTCCGCCCGGCCCAGGGCCCCGGCGGCCGGCGGCCGCAGGACCACCGAGTCCACGGAGGCCACCGGCGCGCCGGTCGGATCGGCCAGCAGGACGGCGAACCCCTCGCCGCGCCGGGAGACCCGCACCCGCAGACCGCCCGCGCCCACCGCGTACAGACTCACCCCGCTCCACACGGCGGGCTCCAGCAACTCGTCGCCCCGGGCGAGATCCGTCGCCTGCACGGCCGCCGTGAGGAGGGCCGGATGCAGCCCGTACCGCCCGGCATCGGCCGCGACGACCTCGGGCGCCAAGACCTCGGCGTACACCTCGTCGCCCCGACGCCACAGCCGGACCGGCCCCTGGAACGCGGCGCCCAGCCCGTACCCCAGCGCCTCCAGCCGCGCGTACACCTCGTCGGTGTCCACGGAGGTCGCCCCGGCCGGCGGCCAGGAGGTCAGCGGCTCGGGCACGGACCCCGGTCCGGGGGCCAGCAGTCCGGTGACGTGGCTGGTCCAGGCCCGGTGCAGTGAGCCGTCGTCGTCCCCGTCGTCGTAGGCGCGGGTGTGCAGGGTCAGCTCGCGCCGGCCGTCACCGCGCGGCGCGCCCACTGTGAGCTGCACGTCCACACCACCGTGGGCGGGGAACACCACCGGTGTGTCGACCGTCAGCTCCTCCACCACCAGATCGCCCAGCAACCTGCCTGCCTCCAGGGCCAGTTCGACAGAGGCGGCGGGCGGCAGGACCGGCGCCCCCTCGATGGCGTGGTCGGCGAGCCAGGGGTGGGTGCGCAGCGAGATCCGCCCGGTGAGCAACAGGGCGTCGCCCTGGGCGAGCGTGGTGGCGGCGGTGAGCAGGGGGTGCTGGGTGGTGTGCAGCCCGAGACTCTCCGGATCGCCGTCGGCCGCGGCGTCCTCCAGCCAGTAACTCCGGTGCTGGAACGGGTATGTGGGCAGATCGTGCGGGGCGTCCGCGACATCCGGCACGACCGGTGTCCAGTCGACGGGGATGCCGTGGGTGTGGAGGTGGGCGAGGGAGTGGTGGAAGCGGGTGAGGGTGCCTTCGTCTCGGCGGAGTGTGCCGGTGACGAGGGCGGTGGTGTCCGTGGTGTCGGCGGTGTCCTGGAGTGCGGTGGTCAGGACGGGGTGCGGGCTGACCTCCACGAACACGGAGTGGCCGTCCTCCAGCAGCTTTTCGACGGTGGGGTGCAGCAGGACGGGGTTGCTCAGGTTCTCGTACCAGTAGTCGCCGTCCAGCGCGGTGGTGTCGAGGGCACGGCCGTGCAGGGTGGAGTAGAAGGCGGTGGTGGTGGAGCGGGGGGTGATGTCGTGGAGGAGGGTGTGAAGGGCCGGTCGCAGGGGTTCGACGTGGGGGGTGTGGGACGCGTAGTCGACGGGGATGGTGCGGGCGCGTACGCCTTGGTCGTTGAGGTCCTGGACGAGGGTGCCGAGGGCGTCGGCGTTGCCCGCGATGACCGTGCTGGAGGGGCCGTTGTGGGCGGCGATGTACAGGTCGGGACGGTCGGCGAGGAGGACGGACGTGTCCTGGTGACCGAGAGGCACGGACGCCATGCCGCCGGTGCCGGCGAGCTGGAGAAGGGTGCGGGAGCGCAGTGCGACGACCTTGGCGGCGTCGTCGAGGGTGAGGGCGCCGGCGATGTATGCGGCGGCTATCTCGCCCTGGGAGTGGCCGATGACGGTGTGGGGGTGGATGCCGTGGTGCTGCCAGAGTCTGGCGAGGGAGGTCATCACCGCGAACAGCGCGGGCTGGATGACATCGACGCGGTCGATGGGCGGGGCCTCGGGCTCGCCGGTCAGTACGTCGAGCAGGTCCCACCCGGTGTAGGGCTGCAGCGCCTCGGAAGCGGCGGTGAGGTGGTCCGCGAACACCGGTGAGGTGAGCAGGAGTTCGCGGGCCATGCCCTCCCACTGCGAGCCCTGACCCGGGAACACGAAGACCGTCTTCCCGTGGTCGGTGGCGATCCCCTCCACCACAGCGGCCGACGGCACACCTCTGGCCAGCGAGTCCAGCGCGGGCACCAGCTCCTCGCGGCTGCCCGGCACGACCACCGCCCGGTGGCCGAGCACGGCCCGGCCCCGGGCCAGCACCGCACCGGCCGCCGCCGGGTCGAGCTCCGGGCGCTCCTCGGCGTACGCACGCAGCCGCGCGGCCTGTTCCCGCAGCGCCTCCGGGTCGTGCGCGGACAGCAGCCACGGCACCACCGGGCGCTCCGGCGCGGCGTCCACCGGTGCCTCGGCGGCGGGCGCCTCCAGGATGATGTGCGCGTTCGTCCCGCTGATCCCGAACGACGACACGGCGGCCCGGCGCGGCCGGTCGTCCGGCTCCCAGTCACGGGACTCGGTCAGCAGCCGTACGGCTCCGGCCTCCCAGTCGACGTGCGGGGACGGCTCGTCCACATGCAGGGTGCGGGGCAGCACCCCGTGGCGCATGGCCTGCACCATCTTGATGATGCCGCCGACGCCGGCAGCGGCCTGGGTATGCCCGATGTTCGACTTCAACGAGCCGAGCCACAAGGGGTGTCCGTCCGGCCGGTCCTGCCCGTACGTCGCGAGGAGTGCCTGCGCCTCGATCGGGTCGCCCAGCCTCGTGCCCGTGCCGTGCGCCTCGACCGCGTCCACCTCGCCGGTGGTCAGCCCGGCGTCCTCCAGGGCCTGCCGGATCACCCGCTGCTGCGACGGGCCGTTGGGCGCGGACAGCTGCCCGCTCGTACCGTCCTGGTTGACGGCGGAGCCCCGTACGACGGCGAGGACCCGGTGGCCGTTGCGGCGGGCGTCCGACAGCCGCTCCACCAGCAGCAGCCCGACACCCTCGCCCCAGCCCGTACCGTCAGCCGCCGCCGCGAACGCCTTGCACCGGCCGTCCGGGGACAGCCCCCGCTGCCGGCTGAACTCGACGAAGAGACCCGGGGTCGCGATGATCGTCGCCCCGCCCGCCAGCGCGAGATCGCACTCGCCCCGGCGCAGCGACTGCACCGCCAGATGCAGCGCCACCAGCGACGACGAGCACGCCGTGTCGATCGTCACCGCGGGGCCTTCGAGCCCGAAGGTGTACGACAGCCGCCCGGAGGCCACGGACCCGGCGCTGCCGGTGCCGATGTACCCCTCAAGCCCGTCCGGGGCGCGACGGATGCGCCCGCCGTAGTCCCCGTACATCACCCCGGCGAACACCCCGGTCCGGGAGCCGCGCAGCGTGTCCGGATCGATGCCCGCCCGTTCGAACGCCTCCCAGGCGGTCTCCAGGAGCAGCCGCTGCTGCGGATCGATGGCGACCGCCTCGCGCGGGCTGATCCCGAAGAACGCCGGGTCGAACCGGTCCGCCTCGTGCAGGAACCCGCCCTCACGTGCGTAGCTGCGGCCGGTCCGTTCCGGGTCGGGGTCGTAGAGCGCGGCCGTGTCCCATCCCCGGTTCTCCGGGAACGCGGAGATCGCGTCGGTGCCCGTGGCGACGACGTCCCACAGGTCCTCGGGGGAGCGCACCCCGCCCGGATAGCGGCAGGACATGCCCACGATCGCGATCGGTTCGTGCCGCTCGGCCTCGGCCTCGGTCAGCCGCTGCCGGGTCTGGAGCAGGTCACTGGTCACGCGCTTGAGGTAGTCGCGGAGCCTGGCCTCGTTCGTCATGCGACGTCAACTCTCCTCGTCGTACGGGCTATTCGGAGCCGAGCTGTCCGTCGATGAGCTCGAAGAGCTCGTCGTCGGACGCCTGGTCCAGCAGGGGGGTGGCAGGGATGTCGGTGGGTACGGAGATGTCTGCGGCCGCCGCGAGGCGGGCCTGCAACGAGGCCAGCCGGGCGGCGATCCGCTCGCGGGCCTCCGCGTCGAGCGCGGCCCCGTCGAAGGCGGCCTCCAGCTCGTCGATACGGGCCAGGGCGGAGGCCGGGCCGCCGGGCAGCCGGCCGGTCAGCTCCGCGTGGAGGTGGGCGGCGAGCGCGGTCGCGGTCGGCCGGTCGAACAGCAGCGTGGTGGGCAGCCGGAGCCCGGTCTCGGCGCCGAGCCGGTTGCGCAGCTCGACGGCGGTCAGGGAGTCGAAGCCCAGGTCGAGAAGGCCCCGGTCGGCGGGAACGGGCCGGTTCGGCGGGTGGCCCAGCGTCTCCGCCACCGCCGCCCGCACCAGGTCGAGCACCAGGCGCGGGCGCTCCTCCTCGGCCGCTTCCGCCAGCTTCCGGACCCAGGGCGCATCGCCGTCCGCGCCCGGCACCGGCACCGGCCGCCGCTCCGGCAGACCCACCAGGGACCGCAGCAGCGGCGGCACCCGGTCCGGGTCACCGAGCCGGCGCAGCGCCGAGGTGTCCAGCCGGGCCGGGACCGGACCCGGAAGCCCCAAGGCCAGTGCCGCGTCGAACAGCTCAAGCCCCTCCTCCGCCGTGAGGGGTGCGACCCCGGTACGCGCGATCCTGGCCAGGTCCGCGGCGGTGAGCGCGTCACCGAGACCGCCGGACTGCTCCCAGAGCCCCCAGGCCAGCGAGGTGGCGGGCAGCCCGAGCGCGTGGCGGTGGTGGGCCAGCGCGTCCAGGTAGGTGTTCGCCGCCGCGTAGTTGGCCTGGCCGGCGTTGCCGATGACCCCGGCCACCGAGGAGAACAGCACGAAGGCGGCCAGCTCGATGCCCCGCTCAAGGGTCAGCTCGTGCAGCAGCAGGGCGGCGTCGGCCTTGGGCCGCAGGACGGTCGTGAACGCCTCGTCCGTCAGCGCCTCCAGCGTCGCATCCGCCGTGACGCCCGCCGCGTGCACGACGGCGCTCAGCGGATGGGCGTCCGGCACGGAGCCGAGCAGTGCCGACACGGCCGCCCGGTCCGCGAGATCGCAGGCGGCGAGCGTGACGTCGGCACCCAGACCGGTGAGGTGATCGACCAGCTCCCGCGCGCCCGGGGCCTGGGGCCCGCGCCGCCCGGTCAGCAGCAGCCGCCGCACCCCGTGCCCGGTGACGAGCCGTTCGGCGACCAGCCGTCCCAGCGCCCCCGTCGCACCGGTCACGAGAACCGTGCCCGGCAGTTTCATACGGCTCTGCGCCGGAAGCGGGACCCGGGCCAGTCGCGGGACGAGCACCACCCCGTCGCGCAGGGCGAGTTGCGGCTCGCCGGTGCTCAGAGCGGCGTCCCGTACACCGGACGAGGCGTCCGCCCCGTCCGTGTCGACCAGGACGAACCGTCCGGGGTGCTCGGTCTGGGCCGTACGCACCAGGCCCCACCATGTCGAGCGGTCGAGCCCGGACACCGGGTCGCCGTCCTCGACGGCCACCGCCCGCCGCGTCGTCACGACGAGCCTGGCCCCGCCGAGGCGGTCGTCGGCCACCCAGTCGCGCAGCACCCGAGCGAGGGCCGGCAGGGAACGCGGCTCCTCGTCCAGCAGGGCGTCGCCCGCGAACCGGCCCTCCGCCTCCGCGATCCGCAGCGCCTCGTCGTACCCGACCGCGACCGCCCGGCCGGCCGGGACGGCCCGAGCATCCCACTCCACCCGGTAGAGCCCGCCCCCGCCCCGGCGCGCCTGCGCGAACCGGGCCGGGTCGGCCTCCCGTACGACCAGCGCGTCCACGGAGAGCACCGGCGTACCGGACTCGTCGGTGAGCAGCAGCGCATGGGTGTCGGGCCCGGCCGGCGACAGGCGCACCCGCGCCGATCCGGTCCCGGGACCGTGCACCCGCACCCCGTTCCAGGAGAACGGCACCGGCAGCCCGCCCGAGGGGCCGGGACCGGCGAGCGCGAGTGGGTGCAGGGCCGCGTCGATGAGCGCGGGGGCCACGAGCCGGCCGCCGGCACCGTCCAGGTCGATCGCGACCTCGGCGTACCGGCTTCCGTCCGCCGGATCGCGCCAGGCGGCGCGCAGGCCCTGGAAGGCGGGGCCGTACGCATAGCCCAGTGCGGCCAGTTCCGCATAGGCGTCGCCCACCTCGACGGGCTCGGCTCCGGCCGGCGGCCAGGAACCCGTCAGGGGCGCGGGCCGCTCGGCGGTGTCCGCCGAGAGGACCCCGGAGGCGTGCACCGTCCACGGCTCCCCTTCGGCCTCCGCCGCCCGCGAGTGGACCGTCACCGGCCGCCTGCCGTCCGTGCCCGGCGCGCCGACGCTCACCTGCACCCGCACGGAGCCCGTGTCCGGCAGCAGCAGCGGGTCGCTCAGCGTCAGTTCGTCGAGTACGGGAGTGCCGGCCTCCCGGCCCGCGTACAGGGCGAGTTCGAGGAGCGCGGCCCCGGGCAGGACGACGGAACCGAGCACCGCGTGGTCGGCCAGCCATGGATGCGTGGCGGTCGACAGCAGCCCGGTGTGGACCGTACCGGTTCCACCGGCGAGTTCGACGGCGGCCCCGAGCAGCGGGTGGTCGGTCGCGCCGAGCCCCGCCTGCTCGACCCGGGCCGCCCCGGCCGGAGCCGCCGGGCGGTCCAGCCAGTACCGCTCGCGCTGGAAGGGGTACGTGGGCAGCTCGACGGGCCGACGACCGTCCCGTACTCCGTACACCGCCCCGCCGACCGTGCCACCGGCGGCATGCAGCGCGCCCAGCGCCTCCGGCAGCGAGCGCAGCTCGGAGCGGTCGCGGCGCAGCAGCGGCAGCGACACGGCGTCCGGATGCGTATCGGCGGCCATGGTCGCGAGCACCGCGTCGGGGCCCAGCTCCACGAACGCTCCGATGCCCAGCTCCTTGAGCGCGCCGACGCCCTCCGCGAAACGGACCGCCTCACGGGCGTGCCGGACCCAGTAGCCGGGCGACGCCAGGTCGTCGGGGTCCACGGCGGCCCCGGTGAGATCGGAGATCACCGTGAGGCGCGGCGGCCGGAAGTCGAGACCGGACAGCACCTCCCGGAACTCCGCGAGTACCGGTTCCATCAGCGGCGAGTGAAAGGCGTGGCTCACGGTGAGCCTGCGCGTCCGGGCGCCCGACTCCTTCGCACGGGCGGCGACTTCGTCCACCGCTCCGGCCTCGCCCGACACCACCGTGGCGCGCGGCCCGTTGAGCGCGGCGATGCCCGCCCGGTCCTCGAGACCGGCCAGCAGCCGTGTCACCGCGTCCTCGTCGAGCTCCACGGCGAGCATCGCGCCCCCGGCCGGCAGCCCCTGCATCAGCCGCCCCCGCGCCGCCACCAGCGTCGCCGCGTCGGCGAGCGACAGCACCCCGGCCACGTGCGCGGCGGCCACCGAACCGATGGAGTGCCCGAGCAGCGCGTCCGGACGCACACCGACGTGCTCAAGCAGCCGGAAGAGCGCCGTCTCCAGCGCGAACAGGGCCGGTTGGGTATACCGGGTCTCGTCGAGCAGGGCCGCCTCCGGCGTGCCCTGGGCGGCGAACACGATCTCGCGCAGCGAGCGGCCGAGATGCGGGTCCAGCGCGGCGCAGGCCGCGTCGAAGGCGGCGGCGAACGCGTCGTGCGCCGCGTACAGCTCACGGCCCGCCCCGGCGCGCTGACTGCCCTGGCCGGTGAAGAGGAACGCGGTCCGGACCCGCTCGGGCGCCACGACCTGCGGTGTCTCGCCCGCTGCGACAGCGGCGAGGGCACGCAGCGCCTCGTCGCGGCCGGCCGCGACGAAGGAGACGCGGTGCTCGAAGGCACCGGGGCCGGCGGCGAGGGCCGCCGACACGTCGGCGGGGTCCGGGTAGGGGCTGCGGTCGAGTACGCCGGCCAGTTGCGCGGCCCGCGCGCGGAGTGCGCCGGGCGTGTGGCCGGACACCAGCCACGGGACGGGGTGTGCGGCGGCGGTGGACGCGTGCTCACCGGCGGCCGGTGCCTCCGGGCGCACCTGGGCGTCGGTGTGGGGCGCGTCCGCGTCGGCCGGTGCCTCCAGGATCACGTGGGCGTTGGTCCCGCTGATCCCGAACGACGACACCGCGGCCCTCCGGGGCCGCTCACGCTCCGGCCAGGGAACCGTCTCCGTGAGCAGCGCGACACCGCCCTGCGCCCAGTCGACGTGCGGGGTGGGCCGGTCGATGTGCAGGCTCCTGGGCAGCGTTCCGTGCCGCATGGACAGCACGGTCTTGATCACGCCCGCGACGCCGGCGGCGGCCTGCGTGTGCCCGATGTTCGACTTCACCGAGCCCAGCAGCAGGGGCTGTTCGTCCGGCCGGTCCTGCCCGTAGACCGCGAGGAGCGCCTGCGCCTCGATCGGATCGCCGAGCTTGGTCCCCGTCCCGTGCGCCTCGACGGCGTCCACGTCCCGGGCGGCGAGGCCCGCCCGGTCCAGCGCCTCGCGGATGACCCGCTGCTGGGAGGGGCCGTTGGGCGCGGTGAGGCCGTTGCTCGCTCCGTCCTGGTTGACGGCGGAGCCGCGCAGTACGGCCAGCACCTCATGGCCCCGGCGCCTGGCGTCCGACAGCCGCTCCACCAGCAGCAGCCCGACACCCTCGCCCCAGCCCGTGCCGTCGGCGGCCTCCGCGAACGGCTTGCACCGCCCGTCGGCGGAGAGCCCGCGCTGCCGGCTGAACTCCACGAAGGTCGCGGGCCCGGCCATCACCGTCACCCCGCCGGCGAGCGCGAGATCGCACTCGCCCTGCCGCAGCGCCTGGGCCGCGAGATGCAGGGCGACCAAGGAGGAGGAGCAGGCCGTGTCCACGGTGACCGCGGGACCTTCGAGACCGAAGGTGTACGCGACCCGGCCGGAGGCGACACTGCCCGCGCTGCCGCTGACGAGATACCCCTCGACCTCACCGGGCGCGTTGGGCGCCTGGTGGAGCCGGGCCCCGTAGTCGTTGTACATCACCCCGGCGAACACCCCGGTCCGGGAGCCGCGCAGCCCGGCCGGGTCGATCCCGGCCCGTTCGAACGCCTCCCAGGCCGTCTCCAGCAGCAGCCGTTGCTGCGGGTCCGTGGTCAGGGCCTCGCGCGGGCTCATCCCGAAGAACTCCGGGTCGAAGTCGGCGGCCGTGTGCAGGAACCCGCCCTCCCTCGCGTACGAAGTGCCGGGCCGGGAGGCGTCCGGATCGTAGAGCCCGTCCAGGTCCCAGCCCCGGTCCGTCGGGAAGCCGGAGACGGCGTCCGTCTCCTCGCTGACCAGCCGCCACAGCTCCTCGGGCGTGGTCACCCCGCCCGGGAACCGGCAGGCCATGGAGACGATCGCGATCGGATCGCCGGAGACGGCGGTGCGGGCGGCAGCGGCGGCCGGGACGGGCGCGGTCCCGTCCGTGCCGAGTTCGTCCCGCAACAGCGCGGCGAGCGCCTGCGGGGTCGGGTGGTCGAAGACCAGGGTCGTCGGCAGCCGCAGACCCGTGGCCGCCCCGAGCCGGTTGCGCAGATCCACGGCGGCGAGCGAGTCGAAGCCGAGATCCGTGAAGGCGCGCCCCTCCGGCACCGCCCCCGCGTCCGTGTGGCCGAGCACGGTGGCCGTGGTGGCCCGCACCAGCTCCAGCAGCCTCCGCTCCACCTCCTCGGCCGGCAGCCCGGCCAGCTGCTCGGCGAACGTCGAACCGGAGGCCACGGATGCGGAGTTGACCGTCCTGCGGGGACGCCTCGGCGCCAGCGAGCGCAGCGGAGCCGGGACCGGCGTACCCCCGTCGCCCAGGGTGGCGGTGGCGAATCGGGAGGCGACGACCACGGGCCGGTCCGAGCCGAGCGCGTCGTCGAACAGCCGTAGCGCGCTCTCGGCGGGAAGCGGTGCGATGCCGGTGCGGGCGAGGCGGGCGAGGTCGGCCGCGGCCAGCCGGGATCCCATGCCGTCGCTCTGGTCCCAGAGGCCCCACGCCAGCGAGGTGGCGGGCAGGCCGTGGGCGTGGCGGTGGTGGGCGAGGGCGTCGAGGCAGGCGTTGGCAGCGGCGTAGTTGGCCTGCCCGGCCGTGCCGGTGACCCCGGTGACCGAGGAGAAGAGGACGAACGCGGCGAGGTCGAGCCCGTGTTCGACCGTGAGCTCGTGGAGCAGCAGCGCGGCGTCCGCCTTGGGACGCAGGACCGTGTCCAGCCGGTCCGGGGTCAGGTCCTCCAGCACCCCGTCGTCGAGCACCCCGGCGGCGTGCACGATCGCGCTCAGGGGGTGCGGGGCCGGAATGTCCGCGAGCAGGGTGGCCACGGCATCCCGGTCGGCGGTGTCGCAGGCGACCAGGGCGACGTCCGCCCCGAGCCCCGTGAGGTGGGCCAGCAACTCGGCCGCCCCGGGGGCCGCCGGGCCGCGCCGGCCGGCGAGCAGGAGGTGCCGGACGCCGTGGTGGGTGATGAGCCGCTCGGCGATGGTGGCGCCGAGGGCACCTGTGGCACCCGTCAGCAGTACGGTGCCGTGTCCGTCGGGCCCGGCGACCGGCGCCCGGGCCGGTGCTGTGTCAGGGATACGGCTCAGTCTGGGGACCAGCACGCTGCCCTCGCGCAAGGCGACTTGGGGCTCGTCCGTCTCCAGCACCTCGTCGAGAGCCTGCTCACTGGCCGCGCTGCCGTCCGTGTCGACGACGACGAAGACGCCGGGATGCTCCGACTGGGCCGTCCGCAACAGCCCCCATACCGCCGCCGCCGGCAGGTCGGTCACCTCCTCGCCGTCCCGTGTCGCGACGGCGCCCGAGGTGACGACGGCCAGCCGGGAGCCCGCCGTCTCCTCCCGCGCCAGCCACTCCTGGACGAGCGCCAGGGCCTGGTGCGCGGCTTCGGCTGCGGACCGGCCGGGGGCGATCCGCACGATCTCGGCCCCGGGCAGCACGTCACCGGCCCGGCCCGCGCGGGCCACCGGCTCCGTCCACTCCACCTCGTACAGCGGATCGGTGTGCGACGCGGCCACGGCGGGGGCGGGCAGCAGACGCACCGAGCCCACGGAGGCGACGGGCCCGCCGGTGGTATCGGTCAAGGAGAGCGACACGGACTGCCCGTCGTCCGGCTCCAGGCGGACCCGCAGCGCGTCGGCCCCGGTGGCGTGGAGACGGATGCCGGACCAGGAGAAGGGCAGCTTCAGCTCATCGCCGCCGCCTTGGAGCGGCAGCAGGTGCAGGGCGGCATCGAGCAACGCGGGGTGCAGCGCGAAGTCCCCGGCCTGGGAACGCAGTTCGTCCGGCAACGCGACCTCGGCGAAGAGGGCGCCGCCGACCGCCCACGCGTCCCGCAGATTGCGGAAGGCGGGCCCGTAGCCGTAGCCCAGCGCCGCCAGCCGCTCGTAGACCTCGGCGGCATCCGTGCGCTCGGCACCGGCCGGAGGCCAGGCGGGTTCGGGATCCGGCACCTCGGCGTCCGCCGGAGCGAGCCACCCGGACGCGTGCCGGACCCAGGGCTGCCCCTCGCCGGACCGGGCATGCACGCCGAACGACCGCCGGCCCGTGTCCTCGGGGGCGCCGACCGCCAACTGGAGCGCCACCACCGAACCGTCGTCCGGCAGGGGCAGCGGCGCCTCCAGCGTCAGCTCGTCCACCACCGGGGCGTCCGCCTCCTCGCCCGCACGCAGGGCCAGTTCGACGAAGAGCGCCGCCGGGACGAGTGCCACCCCGCCCATCGCGTGGTCGGCGAGCCAGGGGAGCGAACGCGTGCCGACCTCACCCGTGAACAGCAGCCCCCCGCCCCCGGCCAGCTCGACGGCCGGAGCGAGCAACGCGTCGGTCGCGGGGGTGTCCAGCCAGTAGTGGGTGGGTTGGAAGGGATAGGTGGGGAGGCCGGTGTGCCCGGCTCCGTCCGTCGTCAGAGGGGTTCCCTGGGCGTACGCCGTGGCGAGAGCGGTCTCGAAGGTGTGGCGTTCGCTCTGGTTCTTGCGGAGGAGCGGGACGGCGTGGGGTGTGTGGGTGGTGAGGGAGGCGTCGGGTCCGAGTTCGAGGTAGGTGGTGACGTTCTTGCTGGTCAGGGTGGTGATGTGGTCGTGGTGGCGGACGGTGCCGCGTATCTGGGAGGTCCAGTGGTCGGGGCTGGTGGGGTCGCCTGTGGTGATCAGGGGGAAGCGCGGCTGGTGGTAGGTGACCGTCTGTGCCACGTCCCGGAACTGGTCGAGGATCGGGTCCATGTGGGGGGAGTGGAAGGCGTGGCTGACGGTGAGCGGGTGGACGCGGTGACCCTGCCGCTTCAGCGCCCGGGTGGCGTCCTCCACGGCCTCGCGGTCTCCTGAAATCACCAGGGACGTGGGGCTGTTCACGGCGGCGAGCGCCACATGCGCGTTGAGGTACGGATGGATCTGTTCTTCGGTTGCCTGGATGGCGGTCATGGCTCCGCCGGTGGGTGCGGTTTGCATGAGGTGGGCGCGGGTGGTGATGAGGAGTGCGGCGTCGGGGAGGGTGAGGATGCCGGCGACGTGGGCGGCGGTGAGTTCGCCGATGGAGTGGCCGGTGACGTAGTCGGGGGTGATGCCGTGGTGGGCGAGGAGTCGGTGGAGCGCGGTCTCCAGGGCGAACAAGGCGGGTTGTGTGTAGCGGGTCTCGTCGAGGAGCGCCGCGTTCGCGGACTCCGGCGGGGCGAACATCACATCGCGCAGGGGCTGTTCGAGGTGCGGGTCCAGTGCGTCGAAGACCTCGTCGAGCGCGGTGGCGAACACCGGGTGGGTGGTGTACAGCGTGTGACCCATCTGGGGTCGCTGGCTGCCCTGCCCGGTGAACAGGTACGCGATACGAGGTGTGGACGCCGCAGTACCGCGTACGAGCGCCGGATGCTCCTCACCGGAGGCGAGCGCTTCCAACGCGTCGAGCGCCCGATCCCCGTCGCCCGCCAGCACCACCCCACGGTGCTCCAGGGCAGCCCGCCCCGTCACCAGCGTGCGGCCGATCGCCTCGCCCGGCGCCGGGCGCTCCCGTACGAAGGTGGCCAGGCGGGCAGCCTGTTCCCGCAGCGCGGCCGGGCTGTGCGCGGACAGCGGCCACAGCACGACCGGGCTCTCGTCGTCCGCCCCGGGCTCGGCCGTCACCGGCTCCGGAGCCTGCTCCAGGATCACGTGGGCGTTCGTCCCGCTGATGCCGAACGAGGACACCGCCGCGCGGCGCGGCCGGTCGTGGTCCGGCCAGTCGGCCTCGTCCGTCAGGAGGCTGACCGCGCCCGACTCCCAGTCGATGTGCGGGGACGGCTCGTCCACGTGCAGGGTGCGGGGCAGTACGCCGTGGCGCATCGCCTCGACCATCTTGATGATGCCGCCCACGCCGGCGGCAGCCTGTGCGTGCCCGATGTTCGACTTCAACGAGCCGAGCAGCAGCGGTTGTTCGGCCTGCCGGTCCTGCCCGTAGGTGGCGAGGAGCGCCTGAGCCTCAATGGGGTCGCCGAGCCTGGTGCCGGTCCCGTGGGCTTCGACGGCGTCGACCTCCGAGGCCCGCAGCCCCGCACCCGCCAGGGCCTGACGGATGACGCGCTCCTGCGAGGGGCCGTTCGGCGCGGTGAGGCCGTTGCTGGCGCCGTCCTGGTTGACCGCCGAGCCCCGGACGACCGCGAGCACCTGGTGGCCGTTGCGGCGGGCATCCGACAGCCGCTCCACCAGCAGCAGGCCCACCCCTTCCGACCAGCCCGTTCCGTCGGCCGACGCGGAGAACGACTTGCACCGCCCGTCGGGGGAGAGCCCGCGCTGACGGCTGAACTCGACGAATGTGTCGGGACGCGCCATCACGGTCACCCCGCCGGCCAGGGCGAGATCGCACTCACCCTGCCGGAGGGCCTGGGCCGCCAGGTGCAGAGCGACCAGGGAGGACGAGCAGGCCGTGTCGACGGTCACCGCCGGGCCTTCCAGACCGAAGGTGTACGCCACCCGCCCCGAGATCACGCTCGATGTGTTGCCGGTGAGCAGATAGCCCTCCAGATCGCGGGGCGCCTTCACGAGCCGTGATCCGTAGTCGTTGTACATGACCCCGGCGAAGACACCCGTCCGGCTCCCGCGCACGCTGCCCGGGTCGATGCCGGCGCGCTCGAACGTCTCCCAGGCCGTCTCCAGGAGAAGCCGCTGCTGCGGGTCGGCCGCAAGGGCCTCGCGGGGGCTCATCCCGAAGAACTCGGCGTCGAACTCCCCTGCCCCGTAAAGGAATCCGCCGTCACGGGCATACGAGGTGCCGAGGTGGTCCGGGTCCGGATCGTAGAGGCCCGCCAGGTCCCAGCCCCGGTCGGTGGGGAAGCCGCCGATGGCGTCCCGCCCCGACGCGACGAGGTCCCACAGGTCGTCGGGCGACGCCACGCCGCCCGGGTAGCGGCAGGCCATGCCGACGATGACGACCGGGTCGTCCTGGCCGACGGGCCGCGCGCCGGTGACGGGGGCGGGGAGCGGGGAGTGGGCGGTGCCGCCCGGCAGGAGGGTCAGCAGGTGGGCTGCCAACGACCGGGGTGTGGGGTGGTCGAAGACGGCCGTCGTGGAGATCCGCAGCCCGGTGACGGTGGCCAGCCGGTTGCGCAGGTCGACACCGGCGAGGGAGTCGAAGCCCAGGTCCCGGAAGGCGCGCGAGTCGTCGAGCGCCGCCGGGCCGGTGTGGCCGAGCACGGTGGCCACCGTCGCCCGCACCAGGTCCGTGACGGCGGACTGCCGTTCCTCCTCCGGGAGGGCGGAGGTGTGCTGGGCCCATGTTCCGGCCGCGGAGTTCCCGGCCGTCGCGGCCGAGGCGCGGGGACGCGGAGCGCGTACCAGCCCGCGCAGCACGGAGGGCAGCGCGCCGTGTTCCGCCCGCGCCCGCAGCGCGGGTGTGTCGAAGCGTACGAGGACCGGCGCCGGGTCCTCGCCCGTGAGGGCCGCGTCGAGCAGGACGAGCCCGTCGGCGACGGACAGCGGGCCGAGCCCGGAACGCGCCCAGCGGGCCAGTTCGGTCTCACCCAGGGTTGCGCTCATTCCCTCCGGCTGGTCCCAGAGTCCCCAGGCGAGCGAGGTGGCGGGCAGACCGTGGGCGTGGCGGTGGTGGGCGAGGGAGTCGAGGTAGGCATTGGCTGCGGCGTAGTTGGCCTGCCCGGCGTTGCCGGTGACCCCGACGACCGACGAGAACAGTACGAAGTCGCTCAGCTCGCCGCCGGCCGTCAGCTCGTGCAGATGGGCGGCCGAATCGGCCTTCGTCCGGAGCACGGCTTCCAGCCGGTCCGGCGTCAGCCCCTCGACCGTGACGTCGTCGAGTGCACCGGCCAGGTGGAAGACGGCGCCCAGGGGGTGGTCGGCCGGGATCGCGTCCAGCGCCCCCGCCAGCTCCTCGCGCGAGGACGCGTCCACGGCCGCGAACCGCACCTCGGCCCCGGATCGGGCCAGCTCGCGGGCCAACTCGTCGGCACCTCGGGCCTGTTCGCCGCTGCGGCTCACCAGCAGCAGATGCCGCGCCCCGTGTCGTGCCACGAGATGCCGGGCGACCAGCCGGCCGAGCCCACCGGTCCCACCGGTGATCAGGACGGTGCGGTGGCCGTAGTCGCGCGGCTCCGGGATGTCGGTGGCGCCGCCACGGGTGACCCTGGGGGCGGACAGAGTGCCACCGCGCAGGGCGAGTTGAGGCTCGTCGCGGGACGCATCCGCCAGCACGTCCAGGTCCGGTGTGCCCTCGTCGACATCCACGAGCACGAACCGCCCCGGGTGCTCCGACTGTGCCGACCGTACGAGCCCCCAGGCGGAGGCCGACCAGGGATCGGGTACGGAATCGCCGGCCGCCACGGCCTGTGCGCCACGCGTCAGGAGCAGCAGCCGGGCGTTGCCGAAGCGGTCCTCGTCCAGCCACTCCCGTACCAGCGCCAGCGTGTGCGCGGCGGCCTCGCGGCCCTGTGGCACGGACACGGCGACGACGTCCGGGACGGGTGCGTCGGCGGCGAGGTCCGCGAGCGCGTCGATGTGCGCGGTGTGTGTGCGGGGGGAGGGGTGGTGCGGGACGGGCGTCCAGTCGACGCGGTAGGGAGTGGGCGCCCGGCCGGCCGGTGTGCCCAGTGCGGCGGCGTCGACCGGAAGCAGGGTGAGGGATTCGGCGGACAGGACGGGGCTGCCGGCCGGATCGGTGACCGTGAGCCGGCCCGACGACCAGTGGGCGCGCAGGGCGGTGGCGCCGGTCGCGAAGAGCTCGACGCCCGACCAGGCGAACGGCACGGGCAGACGGCCGTCCTCCCGTGCCTCCTCCCGGCCGACCAGTGGATGCAGGGCCGCGTCCAGAAGGGCCGGGTGCACCGGGAACTCCGAAGCCTGCTCCCGCAGTTCGTCCGGAAGCGCGATGTCCGCGAAGAGGTCGTCGCCGTCGCTCCACGCGGCTTGTACGGCACGGAACGCGGGCCCGTACGCGTACCCCAGCCGGTCGAGCCGTGCGTACAGCGCCTCCACGTCGAGCGCGTCGGCGCGCGCCGGGGGCCAGGTGGTGTCCGGGAGGGCGGCGGGCGCGGCGGTCGACGGGGCCAGCGTGCCCGTCGCGTGGCGGGTCCAGTCGCCTGCCGGGTCCGGCCGGGTGTGGACGCTGAGGCTGCGGTGGCCGTCGGTGCCGGCCGGGCCGACGGCGAGCTGGAGCGGGAGCGAGCCCTCGGCGGGCAGCACGAGCGGCGCTTCGAGCGTCAGCTCGGCCACCCTCGGCGCGTCCACGGCCTCACCGGCCGCGAGCGCCAGATCCACGAAGGCCGTGCCCGGCAGCAGGGCGTGGCCCAGGATCTCGTGGTCCGCGAGCCAGGGGTGGGCGGAGCGCGACAGCCGGCCGGTGAACACCGAGCCGCCCTGCCCGGCCAGTTCCCCGGATGCCCCGAGGAAGGGATGTGCGGCGGCCACGAGCCCCAGGGACTCCGGACCGGCGGTGACCCGGCTCGGCACCCGCCAGTAGCGGGTCGGCCGGAACGGGTAGGTGGGGAGGTCGGTGTGCCCGCGTCCGCCCAGGTCGAGAGGGGTGCCGTGGGCGTACGCCGTGGCGAGAGCGGTCTCGAAGGTGTGGCGTTCGCTCTGGTTCTTGCGGAGGAGCGGGACGGCGTGGGGTGTGTGGGCGGTGAGGGAGGCGTCGGGCCCCAGTTCCAGATAGGTCGTCACGTTCTTGCCGGTGAGGGCGGTGATGTGGTCGTGGTGGCGGACGGTGCCGCGTATCTGGGAGGTCCAGTGGTCGGGGCTGGTGGGGTCGCCTGTGGTGATCAGGGGGATGCGCGGCTGGTGGTAGGTGACCGTCTGTGCCACGTCCCGGAACTGGTCGAGAATCGGGTCCATGTGGGGGGAGTGGAAGGCGTGGCTGACGGTGAGCGGGTGGACGCGGTGACCCCGGTCCTTCAACGCCTGCGCGGTGCGCCGGACGGCGTCCGCATCACCCGAGATCACCAGGGAGGTCGGGCTGTTCACGGCAGCCAGGGCCACGTGCGCGTTGAGGTAGGGCTGAATCTGTTCTTCGGTCGCCTCGATGGCGGTCATGGCTCCGCCGGTGGGTGCGGATTGCATGAGGCGGGCGCGGGTGGTGATGAGGAGTGCGGCGTCGGGGAGGGTGAGGATGCCGGCGACGTGGGCGGCGGTGAGTTCGCCGATGGAGTGGCCGGTGACGTAGTCGGGGGTGATGCCGTGGTGGGCGAGGAGTCGGTGGAGCGCGGTCTCCAGGGCGAACAGGGCGGGTTGGGTGTAGCGGGTCTCGTCGAGGAGTGCGGCGTTCTCGGTCCCGGCCGGGGCGAACATGACGTCACGGAGGGGTCGTTCGAGGTGCGGGTCGAGTGCGTCGAAGACCTCGTCGAGCGCGGTGGCGAACACCGGGTACGTGGTGTACAGCGTGTGACCCATCTGCGGGCGTTGGCTTCCCTGCCCGGTGAACAGGTACGCGATACGGGGTGTGGGCGCGGCCGTGCCCCGTACCAGCGCTGGGTGTTCCAGACCCGCCGCCAGCGCGCTCAACGCGTCGAGCGCCTGGTCGCGGTCCGCCGCCAGCACCACGCCCCGGTGCTCCAGGGCGGCCCGGCCACGGCTCAACGACGCAGCGACCGCGCCGAGCTCGACGCCGGGGTGCTCATCGACATACGTCCGCAGCCGCGCACCCTGCTCCCGCAGTGCGTCGGGGTTCTGCGCGGACAGCGGCCACAGCACGACCGGGCTCTCGTCGTCCGCCCCGGGCTCGGCCGCGACCGACTCGGCCTCGACCGGCTCCGGGCCCTGCTCCAGGACGACATGGGCGTTCGTCCCGCTGATGCCGAACGACGACACCGCCGCACGGCGCGGCCGGTCACGTTCCGGCCAGGGCGTGTCCTCGATCAGCAGCCGCACCGCCCCCGACTCCCAGTCCACATGCGGGGACGGCTCGTCCACGTGCAGGGTGCGGGGCAGTACGCCGTGGCGCATCGCCTCGACCATCTTGATGATGCCGCCCACCCCGGCGGCTGCCTGTGCGTGCCCGATGTTCGACTTCAACGAGCCGAGCAGCAGCGGCTGTTCGGCCGGCCGGTCCTGCCCGTACGTCGCCAGCAGGGCATCGGCCTCGATGGGGTCGCCGAGCCGCGTGCCCGTCCCGTGCGCCTCCATCGCGTCCACGTCCGCCGTCCCCAGACCGGCCTGGGCCAGGGCCTGGCGGATGACGCGCTCCTGCGAGGGGCCGTTGGGGGCGGTGAGGCCGTTGCTGGCGCCGTCCTGGTTGACCGCCGAGCCCCGGACGACCGCGAGCACCTGGTGGCCGTTGCGGCGGGCATCCGACAGCCGCTCCACCAGCAGCAGGCCCACCCCCTCCGCCCATGCCGTGCCGTCGGCCGATGCGGCGAACGCCTTGCAGCGGGCGTCCGCCGCGAGCCCGCGCTGCCGGCTGAACTCCAGGAACATGCCCGGCGTCGGCATCACGGTGACCCCGCCCGCCAGCGCGAGATCGCACTCGCCATGGCGCAGGGCCTGGGCCGCGAGATGCAGCGCCACCAGGGAGGACGAGCAGGCCGTGTCCACCGTCACCGCCGGACCCTCAAGACCGAAGGTGTACGCGACCCGGCCCGAGGCGACACTCGCCGTGCTACCGGTGAGGAGGTAGCCGTCCAGCCCCTCCGCCGGTTCGTCCAGGCGGGGCCCGTAGTCCTGGGCGGTCGCACCCACGAACACCCCGGCCGCGCTCCCGCGCAGGCTGTCGGGCGCGATCCCGGCCCGCTCGAACGCCTCCCAGGCCGTGGTGAGCAGCAACCGCTGCTGCGGGTCCATGGCCGCCGCCTCGCGCGGGCTGATCCCGAACAGCCCGGCGTCGAACTCCCCGGCCCCGTACAGGAATCCGCCCTCCCGCACATAGGCGGTGCCGGGCCGGTCCGGGTCGGGGTCGTACAGCGCGTCCAGGTCCCAGCCCCGGTCCGTGGGGAACGGGCCGATGGCGTCCGTGCCCTCCGACACCACCCGCCACAGGTCCTCCGGCGACGCCACTCCGCCGGGATAGCGGCAGGCCATGCCCACGATGGCGATCGGCTCGTCCGCGTGTTCGGCGGAGGCGCCCGGCCGCGCGCGTGCGGCGCTGTCCGAGGACCCGTCGAGCCGGTCGCGCAGCAGACGGACCACGGCCTCGGGGGTGGGGTGGTGGTAGACGAGCGCCGACGGGAGGGAGAGCCCGGTCGCAGTCTGGAGTCGGTCGCGCAGCTCCACCCCGGCCAGTGAGTCGAAGCCCAGGTCCTTGAACGCGTGGCCCGGATCGACCGCCTCGCCCGTCACATGACCCAGCACGATCGCGACCTGCGTCCGCACCAGGTCCAGCAGGTCCGCGTCGGGCTTCGCGGCGGGCGCGGCCTCGCGCGGGGCTGCCGGTACGGGTGCCTCCGGTGCCTGTGCCGGTCCGTCCAGCCAGTGGCGCTCGCGCTGGAACGCGTAGGTCGGCAGCGGTACGGGCCTGCCGCCCCGGTCCGCGAGCGCGCCCGCCCAGTCCACCCGGGCGCCCCGGGTCTGCGCCCCGGCCAGGGCGGCGACCAGGGTCTCCGGTTCGGGCCGGCCGCGCCGCAGCACGGAGAGCGGTGCGGGATCGCCCTCGGCCAAGGTCTCGCGGGCCATCGCGGTGAGCACGGCGTCCGGGCCCAGCTCGACGAAGACGCGTACGCCCTCGTCCCGCAGGGTGCGCAGGCCGTCGTGGAAGCGGACCGCGTCGCGGATGTGGCGGGTCCAGTAGTCCGGTGAGGCGAGTTCCTCCGGTGTCGCGACGCGGCCCGTGACGTTGGAGACGACCGGAATGCGCGGCGTCCCGTACGTGACCTCGGCGGCGATCCGGCGGAAGGCGTCGAGCGCCGGGTCCATCAGCGGCGAGTGGAACGCGTGGCTCACCGTGAGGCGCCGGGTGCGGCGGCCCTGCGCGGCGAACGCGTCCTTGATGCGCAGGACGTCGGACTCGTCGCCCGAGACGACCACGGAGCGGGGCCCGTTCACGGCCGCGAGCGAGACCCGGTCGTTCAGGAGCGGGACCACCTCCTCCTCGGCCGCCTCCAGCGCCGCCATCGCACCGCCCGCCGGAAGCTCCTGCATCAGCCGGCCCCGGGCCGCGACCAGGCGCGCGGCGTCGTCGAGCGAGAGGACCCCGGAGACATGGGCCGCCGTCAGCTCCCCGATCGAGTGCCCGGCGAGCCGGTCCGGGCGCAGCCCCAGGTGCTCCACCAGCCGGAACAGCGCGGTCTCCACGGCGAACAGGGCGGGCTGGGTGTACCGCGTCTCGTCCAGCAGGGCCGCCTCCCGCGGCGCGTGGACGAGTTCCGCGAGAGGCAGGTCCAAGTACGGCGCGAAGGCCGCGCAGACCTCGTCGAACGCCGCCGCGTACGGGGGGTACGCGGCGTACAGCTCGCGCCCCATGCCGGCCCGCTGACTGCCCTGACCGGTGAACAGGAACGCGGTGAGCGGGGTCTGCGCCCGCGCCCTGCCGCGTACGAGAGCCGGCTCGTCCCGGCCCTCGGCGAGCGCGTCGAGGGCGCGCAGCAGCCCCTCCCGGTCCGCCGCGACCGCGACGGCGCGCTCGTCGAAGAGCGTACGGGTGGCGGCGAGGGAGTAGGCGATGTCGAGCGGGGCGGTCGAGGCGCCCGCGAGGTGATCCCGCAGCCGGGCGGCCTGCCCGCGCAGGGCACGGCCGTCACGGGCACTGAGCAGCCAGGGCAGCGGGCGGAGGTCGGACGCGGCCTCCGCGTCGTTCCCCGCCACCGCCTCGCCGCCGGCCCCCGCCTCGCCCACCACCACATGGCAGTTCGTGCCGCCCATGCCGAACGAGCTGACCCCCGCGATCAGCGGCAGCTCCTCGCGCGGCCACGGGCCCGCCTCCGTCCGGACCCGCAGGCCCAGCTCCGTCAGGGGAATCGCCGGGTTCGCGCGCTCGAAATTGAGGCTCGCCGGGAGCCGGCGCCGGGACACCGACAGGGCGGTCTTCAGCAACCCCACCAGGCCCGCCGCGCCCTCCAGATGGCCGACATTCGTCTTGGCCGAGCCGACCTGGAGCGGGGCGCCGGCGGGCCGGTCCGTGCCGAGGGCGGCGCCGAGCGCGGCGGCCTCCACCGGGTCGCCCACGGGCGTGCCGGTGCCGTGCAGTTCGACGTACTGGACCCGGTCGGCGGTGACGCCCGCCCGTGCGTACGCCTCGCGCAGCACCGCTTCCTGCGCGTGCCGGTCCGGGACCGTCAGGCCCTCGGACGCACCGTCGTTGTTGACCGCGCTGCCCAGGATCACGCAGTGCACCCGGTCGCCGTCCGCGCGGGCCCGGTCCAGGGGCTTCAGGACGACGGCGACGCCGCCCTCGCCGCGTACATAGCCATTGGCCCGCGCGTCGAACGTGAAGCAGCGCCCGTCCGGCGACAGGGCGCCGAACTTCGCGCTGTCCGCGCTGCTGCCGGGGGAGAGGATCAGGTTGGCGCCGCCGACGATCGCGAGATCGGACTCCCCGGCGCGCAGGCTCTCGCAGGCCAGATGGACCGCGACCAGCGACGAGGACTGCGCCGAGTCCACGGTCAGACTCGGACCGGTCAGGCCGAGGACGTACGACAGCCGGTTGGCGAGGATGCCCCGGTGCAGCCCGGTCACGGAGTAGCGGTCGGCGCCCGCCTCGCCCCGGCGGTGGTGGAGCGCCGCGTAGTCGTCCCAGATGGCGCCCGCGTAGACGGCGGTCCGGCTGCCGGCCAGCGTGCCGGGGACGATGCCCGCCTCCTCCAGCGCTTCCCAGCCCAGTTCGAGGAGCAGCCGCTGCTGGGGGTCCATCGCGGCCGCCTCGCGGGGCGGGACCGAGAAGAAGGGGGCGTCGAACCGGTCCACCTCGTCGAGGAAGCCGCCACGGTCGGGCACACCGGCCGGACGGCGGTCCGCCGGTGCCTCCCCGACGGCGTCCCCGCCCCGGCTGAGAAGGTCCCAGAACGCGGCGGGATCGGATGCCCCGGGGAGGCGGCAGGCGAGACCGATGACGGCGATAGGTGCGGAGTGGGCGCTACGCATGATCTGTGACGTACTCCCTCGTCGAGGACGACCCGGCGGAGCCACCACCTTCACCGGCCGCGCTAACGGCGGCCTTTGCGCGTTCTAAATCGCCCCCGGCCCGCCCGCGTGCAGCCCGCGCCGCA
This sequence comes from Streptomyces sp. NBC_00708, assembly GCA_036226585.1. GTDB lineage: Bacteria > Actinomycetota > Actinomycetes > Streptomycetales > Streptomycetaceae > Streptomyces. The sequence continues at coordinate 675,260 of CP108997.1, read as the reverse complement.
GCGCGGTCAGGTGCTCCAGCGCGACGCGGTGCGGCTCGTCGGCGTCCGGCCCGTCCGGGCTGTCCGCCCAGCCGCCGAACGCGTGGTACGCGCCGGGGTAGTTGTGCACCTCCACCGGCACCCCGGCCCGCGCCAGGCGGAGCCCGTACAGCAGGCCCTCGTCGCGCAGCGGATCGAGCCCCGCCGTCGAGAGGTACGCCGGGGGCAGCCCGCCCAGGTCCGCGGCGCGCGCCGGTGCGGCGTGCGCGGGGAGTTCGGCCCGGCCGCCCAGGTACAGCTCCCAGCTCTCCTGTGCCAGACGGCGGTTCCAGATGGGGGTGTCCGTGAACGCCGTCATCGAGTCCGTCTCCAGCCGGTCGTCGAGCACCGGGGTGCTCAGGTGCTGGAAGACGAGGGCCGGGCCGCCCCGGTCCCGGGCGAGCAGGGCCAGACCGGCGGCCAGGCAGCCCCCGGAACTGGCCCCCGCGACCGCCAGCCGGCCGGGGTCCGCGCCGATCTCCGCCGCGTTCCCGGCGGTCCACTCCAGCGCGGCCCAGCAGTCGTCGAGCCCCGCCGGGAACGGGTCTTCCGGCGCCAGCCGGTAGGACACCGCCACGACCACCGCCGAGGCGAACACCGCCGCCTGGGCGGCCGAGTGGTGGACGGAGTCCACATTGCCGAGGACGAAGCCCCCGCCGTGGATCCACACCACGGCGGGCAGCGTCGCCCCCGCCCCGGCCGGGCGGTAGATCCGTACCCGCACCCGGGGCGCCCCGGGTGCGCCCGGAATCCACCGCTCCGACACCTCGGCCCCCGGCACCGCCGGGAGTTCACCCAGCGGCCGGGGGCCCGCCCGGTGGTCCGCGACCGCGTCGGCCAGCCGTCCCGTCACCGGCATGGTCAGGCCTCCAGAGCGATGGCCTGCGAGGGGCAGAGCGCCACGGTGTCCCGCAGCCTCGCCTCCTCGGCCGGACCGTCCACCCGGTCCTCCAGGACCAGGACCGTGCCCTCGTCGGACTGGTCGAAGCGGTCGGGCGCGGACAGGACGCACTGACCCGCGCCCAGACACCGCTGTGTATCGGCCTTGATGTGCATGGCTTCCGGTTCCCTTCTGATCACCACGTGGCGGCAGGAGTGCTCACCAGGTGACGGGCAGGCGCCAGATGCCCTGGACCCCGCCCGGTTCCTTGACCGGCAGCTGCCCCGAGGGTTCGGCGAGGCGCAGCCCCGGCAGCCGGCGGAAGAGTGTGGACAGCGCGATCTCCATCTCGGCCCTGGCCAGGTTCTGGCCGATGCACTGATGGACGCCGTGCCCGAAGGAGATGTGGTGGCGTGCGCCGCGCCCGACGTCGAAGGCGTCGGCGGCCGGGAACGCCTCGTCGTCCCGGTTGGCCGAGGAGATGACGACGATCACCCCGTCACCCGCCTTCACCTGGTGCCCGCCCAGTTCCGTGTCGACCGTCGCGAACCGGGCGACCCCGTCGGCGATCGCCATGTACCGCAGCAGCTCCTCGACCGCGCCCGGCAGCAGCGTCTCGTCGGCGCGCAGGGCCGCCAGCTGCTCCGGGTTCTCCAGCAGGGTCAGCACACCGAGCGCGATGGCGCTCGCGGTGGTCTCGTGCCCGGCCACCAGGAGCAGCAGCGCGATGTCGACCAGGTCGCGGCGGGTCAGCGCGCCCGTGGACAGCTGTTCCGCGATCAGGGTGTCCAGCAGCCCGTCGCCGGGCTCCTGCTCCTTGCGCCGGATCAGCCCGTCGAGATACGAGGCGAGCTGGGCGAACGCGTCGGCGCTGTCCTCCAGGCTCGTCGTCCCGGTCACCACCCGCCGCGACTGCTGCTCGAAGAAGGCGTGATCGGTGTACGGCACGCCGAGCAGTTCGCAGATGACGACGGACGGGACCGGCAGGGCGAAGTCCGGGACGAGGTCGGCGACCGGGCCCTTCGCCTCGATCGCGTCGATCAGCTCGTCGACCAGCCGCTGGATGCCGGGCCGCAGCGCCTGCACCTTGCGGACGGTGAAGTTGGTGAGCAGCATGCGCCGCTGCACGGTGTGCTCCGGCGGGTCCATGCCGATGAAGTTGCGCACCTTGCGCGCCGACTCGAAACGCGGGGCGGTGGCCGGGTAGTGCGGATGGACCCGGTCGGAGGAGTACGTGGCCGCGTCGAGCAGGACCTGCCGCGCCTCCGCGTGCCCGCTCACCGCCCACACCCGGCGGCCGTTGTACAGCTCCACCAGGGAGACGGGGCCCTGCTCCCGGTACGTGTCGTAGCCGGCGGGCGGCTGGTAGGGGCAGCCGCGTGCCTGCGGGTAGGCGGGCAGTTCGCGTGCGTCGGCGGGTGCTGCGGTGCTGGTCTCGGTCATTCCCCGGCCTCCAGGACAGTGAGTGGGACGACGGCGGGCGCGGGGCCCGCCGGCTTCTTCGCGCGAGGAGCACTGAACCGCCGTACGGCGGGCGCCTCGACCCAGCTGTACAGAGCCAGGGCCAGGGCCAGGGCGGTCAGCAGGGCGGCGAGCAGCAGCGCGGCCGCCGCGGCGCCGGACGGGTTCGCGTCGGCCACGAGCCACTTGTGGCCGTACGTCACCACCAGCCCGTGCACCATGTAGAACGCGAACGACAGCTCCCCGAGCCGCACCAGCACCCGCCCCCGGAACGGCGAGGCGGTCTCCCGGACGTCGGCCTGCGCGGCGGCGACGACCAGCGGGGCCAGCCACAGGGCGCCGGTGCCGGCCACCCCGTACAGGTACGGCACCGAGGAGTTGAGCACGTACCCGCCGACGGCGATCGCGGCGGCGGGCAGCAGTCCGATACGGGGCAGGGCGCCGGTCAGCACCAGCCGCGCGGCGATCATGCCGAGCACGAACTCGATCGCCCGCACCGGCGGGAAGAAGTAGACGGACCAGATCTGCTCGAAGGACAGCGAGCCGTCGGCGATGAACGGCAGCGGGGTTCCGGCCACCGTCCAGCTGCTGACGGCCGGCACCAGGACGGTGAGGGCGGCGAGCGCCCCGGCGAGCGTCCACAGCCGGCGGGCCGTCAGCCGCTCCAGGACCGGCAGCAGGAACGGGAAGGCGAGGTAGAAGAACAGCTCGCACGACAGCGACCAGCTGACCGCGTTCATCGTGTTGGGGACCTGGATCTCCGGTATCCACGCCTGGACCAGGAAGAGGTTGGCCAGGACGCCCTTCGTGGTGAACACCTCGGACGTCGCCGCCATCAGGACGGCGGCGACGGCGAACGTGACCAGGTGGTTGGGGAAGATCTTCACCAGTCTGCGCCGCCAGACCCGGGGCGCGCCCTCCGCGGGCCGCGCCGACCAGGTCAGGACGAAGCCGCTGAGCACGAAGAAGAACGTCACCCCGTAGAACCCGGCGTTGGCGAAACAGTCGCTCAGTGTGTCGCCGAAGCCGCCGCCGATGAACCGGGTCTGGAACGTGGTGTGGAAGGCGAAGACCAGCAGGGCCGCCAGGAAGCGCATCCCGGTGAGGGACGGCAGCCGGGCGGCCCGCGGCCGGTCCGGGGCGGACGGGGAAGCGGTGGATGGGACGGGTGAGCCTGGCATGGCTGATGACCTCCGGCTTGTCCGAAACTGGCCCGTCGAGGCTCGCAGTCACGTGTTGGCCGGTTCTAAAGCCGCTCTACGGCGGTACGCGCCCGTCGCGGCACCGCCTCCAGCAGGGCCCGCGTGTACGGATGCGCCGGCTCGGCGAAGACCCGCTCGACAGGACCGGACTCCACGATCCGGCCGTCCTTCATCACCAGCACCCGCGCGCACACCTCCCGTACGACCGCGAGATCATGCGAGATGAAGAGCGTCGCCAGCCCGAGTTCGTCCTGCAACGACCGCAACAGGTCCAGCACTTGGGCCTGGACGGACACGTCGAGGGCCGACACCGGCTCGTCGCACACCAGCAGCCGCGGCGAGGGCGCGAGGGCCCGCGCGATGGCGACCCGCTGACGCTGCCCGCCGGACAGCGCGAGCGGCCGGCGCTCCAAGTGCCCGGCGGACAAGCCCACGTGCTCCAGCAGCCGTACGGTGCGCTCCCGGCGCTCCGCGCGCGCCACCCCGGCCGTGGCCAGGGCCTCGCCCACGATCCGGGCCACGCTCCAGCGCGGGTCGAAGGCGCTGAGCGGGTCCTGCGGCACGAGCTGCACGGTGTGCCGCCGCTCCCGGCGGTCCCGCTCGCGCAAGGTGCTCCACGGCTCCCCGCCCAGCTCCACCGTGCCGCCGTCCGGCGCGGCCAGCCCCAGCACCATGCGGGCCAGCGTCGACTTGCCCGAACCGGACTCACCGACCAGGCCCAGCGCCTCGCCCGGCCGCAGCGCGAACGACACCTCGTCGACCGCCGTCCTGCGGCTGCCCCGCGCCCCCTTGAACACCTTGGTGACCCCGGACACGTCGAGCAGCGGGCCGGTGCCGTCGTCCGGTTCCGCCAGGCTCCGGGCACGGCGCGGGCCGCTGCCCGGGATGGCCGCCAACAAGCCCTTGGTGTAAGGGTGTTCCGGCGCCTCCAGCACCCGGCCGACCGGTCCGGACTCCACGATCCGGCCGTCCTTCATCACGGCGACCTCGTCCGCCAGCGCCTCGACGACCGCCAGGTCGTGGCTGATGAGGAGCAGCCCGGTGCCGCCCTCCTTCAGCTCGCCCAGGAGCGCCAGGACGCGCGACTGGACGGAGGCGTCGAGGGCGGTCGTCGGCTCGTCCGCGATCAGGACACCGGGCTCGGCGGCGATCGCGGAGGCGATGAGCGCCCGCTGCCGCAGCCCGCCGGACAGCTGGTGGACGTACGCCCGCGCGCGTTCCGCCGGTTCCGGCACCCCGACCCGCTCCAGCAGGGCGAGGACGCGCGCCCCGGCCTCCTTGCGCGGGACGACGCGGTGGGCCAGCAGCGGCTCCGCGATCTCCTTGCCGACGGGCCGCAACGGGTCCAGGGCCACCAGCGCGTCCTGGGCGACGAGGCCGACGCGCCGGCCCCGTACCGTACGCCACTCGCGGGGGCCGAACTCCCGGGCCTCGCGGCCCGAGACGCGCAGCCGGTCCGCCGTGACACGGGCGGTCGGGCCCGCGAGGCCGAGCAGGGAGCGGGCCAGCGCGCTCTTCCCGGAGCCCGACTCGCCGACGATCGCCAGGCACCGGCCGGCGTCGAGCGAGAACGCCGCGTCGCGCACCGCGTGCACCTCGCCGGGTCCGGTGCCGAAGCGCACGTTCAGGCCGGCGACCTCGAACAGGGGCGTCGTGGTCGATGCGGTCGTCATGAGGCGGCCCGTCCTTCGGCTCGTGCCTGTGCGTGGCGGCCCACGACGGTGACCGCGAGGACCGTGGAGACCAGCAGCAGCCCCGGGAAGAGCGCGATCCACCACGCCTGGTCCAGGAATCCCTGGCCCTCCGTGAGCATCGCCCCCCACTCCGGCGTCGGCGGCTGCGCGCCCAGACCCAGATAACTCAGCGCCGCGCCCGTCGAGATGGACGCCCCGAGCGTGACCGTCGCCAGCACCAGCAGCGGCCCCAGCGTGTTCGGCAGCACATGGCGCAGCACGATCAGCGGACGCGGCACGCCCAGCGCCACCGCCGACTCGACGTACCCGGAACGCCGCACCACCAGCGCCTGCGCCCGCACCACCCGGGCGAACCCGGGCGCCGTCCCCACCGCGACGGCGATCGTGGTGCCCAGCACCCCCTTGCCGGCGATGAGCACCACCATCAGGGCCAGCAGCAGCCCCGGCAGCGCCAGCAGTGCGTCGGCGGCGCGCATCAGCACCGCGTCCCCGAACCGGCCGGACAGCGCGGCGGCCAGCCCCCACACCACGGCGAGCCCGACCCCGGCGCCCGTCGCCGCCGCCCCGATGGCCAGCGAGTAGCGGGTGCCGTGGACCACCCGGGCGAAGACGTCCCGTCCCAGCTGATCCGTACCGAACCAGTGCGCCCCGCCCGGCGCCCGGAGCGCGTGCACCGGGTCCGTGTCGGTCGGGCTGCCGTGGGCGAGGACCGAGGGTGCCAGCGCGGCCAGCAGGATCAGTCCCAGCAGCACGGCGGCGGCCAGTACCCCCGGCCGCACCCGGCCCCGGCGGACTCTGCGGACCGCCGCGACCGGTGCCCCGGCCCGTACGGCCTGTTCGACGCTCATGCGGCGGCCACCCCCGTACCCTTGCGCAGCCGGGGATCCACAACCACGTACAGCAGCTCCACCACCGCGCCGACCAGCACGAACACCACGGCCGACAGCGCCACCACGCCCTGCACCACCGGCAGGTCGCGGTCGCTGACCGCCTGGAGGGTGATCCGGCCGATGCCCGAACGGGCGAAGACGTTCTCCACCACCACCGCGCCGCCCAGCAGCGTCCCGGTGAACCAGCCGGTGAGGGTGAGCGCCGGCAGTGCGGCATGGCGCAGCGCGTGGCGCGAGCGCACGGTGTGCTCGGCGAGCCCGCGCGAGCGCGCGGTCAGGCTGAACGGCTGCTCCAGCGCCCCGAGCAGCCCCTCCCGCATCACCTGGGTGAGCACCGCCGCGATCGGCAGCGCCAGTGTGATCACCGGCAGGACCAGCGAACGGGCGTCGCCGCTGTCGGAGACCGGCAGCCAGCCCAGCCGGAACGAGAACACCGTCAGCAGCATGATCCCGAGCCAGAACGAGGGCGTGGACACCACCAGCAGCTCCACCGCCGACGACACCCGGCGCGGCCACCGGGAACGCCCCGACGTCAGCACGGTCACGGTCGCGGCCAGCACCACCGCGACCAGCGAGGACCAGAGCGCGAGCTGCGCGGTCGGCCCGATCTGGTCCGCCAGCAGCGAGGAGACCGGCTGCTGCAACTGGTAGGAGTCGCCCAGCTCCCCGGTGGCCAGCTGCTTGAGGTACGCGCCGTACTGGACGAGCGGGGAGCGGTCGAGGCCGTAGTGGTGGCGGATCCCCTCGCGCTGCTCCGCGCCGACCAGGGCGTTGGACCCGACGATCGCGCTGACCGGATCGCCGGGGATCAGGTGCAGTGCCAGGAAGGCGCAGGTGGCCGCCCCCCAGACAACGAGGACGGCCGCCCCGGCCCGGACCGTGACGGCCCGGACCGCGGCGGATATGTGCGGTGGTGTCATCGGCCGGCCTCGACCCAGGCGGCGTAGAACTCCGGCCACGCCGACAGGGACAGCCGCAGCCCGTGCACCTTCTTGTTCACCCCGACGGACGCCTTCTGGACGTAGGCGGGGACCACCGCGGCGTGGTCGATCGTCCACTTCTGCACCTGCGCGTAGTACGCGGCGCGCTTGTCCGGCGAGGTCGCGGCCTGTGCCTTCTTCAGCCAGGCGTCGACCTGCGGGTCGGTGACCTTCGCGAAGTTGTGCCCGCCGCCCTCGGACGACTCGGTGGAGAGGAAGAAGCTGCTGAGGATGTCGCCGTCACCGCGCGCCCAGGACGTCTCGACGACGTCGTAGCGCCCCTCGTCCAGCTGGGCGGAGACCGCCGTCGCGTCGGTCGAGGCGGCGAGCTTCAAGTAGATGCCCGCCTTCTTCAGGTCGCCCTGCACGGCCTGCGAGAAAACCGACGCCTTGCCGTAGACCGGGGCGACCACGGTCAGCCGTTTGCCGTTCTTCGTGCGGTAGCCCTCCGCGTCGCGGCCCTTCCAGCCGGCCTGGTCCAGGAGCCGGCCGGCGAGCGCCCGGTCGTAGGGCCAGCTCTTCTCCAGCGCGGAGTCGTAGCTGTGCGGGGTGGCGGGGGACAGGGTGCTCCAGGCGCGGGTGCCGGTGCCCTGGAACACCGACTTCACCAGGGCGTCCAGATCGATGGACCGCTGGAACGCCTTGCGTACCCGCTCGTCGGAGAAGAGCGGGCTCTTGGTGTTCAGGTAGAACGTGTCGACCGCGCCCGGCACGTTCTTGCTGACGACGTCCAGCCGCGTGTTGCGGCGTACGGTCGCGACCTGGTTCGCCGGCAGTGCGGCCGCCGCGTCGACCTGACCGGACGTCAGCGCGCCCACCCGGGTCGCGTCCTCGGTGAGGAAGCGGATGGTGAACGCGTCCAGCCGGGCGGGCCCGCTGTGACCGGCGTCCTTCGGAGCCCACGCGTAGGCGGCGTTCCTGGTGTAACCGCGCTTCTGGCCCCGGGTGTAGGCACCGGCCCGGAAAGGCCCGGAGCCGACGGAATCGGTGCCCGCGCAGAGCTTGTCGGCGCCCGCCTTCAGCGAGGCGGGCGAGGCTATGCCCAGATAGGTGGTGCTGGCCGCCTGGAGGAAGGGCGCGTACGGACGGCTGAAGCGGACCTCGACCTCGTACGTCCCCTTCACGGTGGTGCCCTGGTACGGGCCGAGCAGCCCCGCCGCGTACTGCGACTGGGTCGCCTTGGCGGTGATGTGGTCGAAGTTGGCCTTCACCGCCGCCGCGTCCAGGTGCTTCCCGTCGTGGAAGGTGACGTCGTCGCGCAGTTCGAAGGTGTACGTCCGGCCTCCCTCGGAGGTCTTCCAGGACTTCGCCAGCCACGGTTCCAGCTCCCCGTCCGGGGTCTGGTAGACGAGCGAGTCGAAGACCGGGCGCTGGACGAAGGCGGTCACGTCCTGCGCGCTGGTGTGCGGGTCCCAGCAGTCCGGCTCCTGCTGCGCCGCGTAGGTGAGGCTGCCGCCGCTGCGGGGTTTCGCCTGCCCGGCGGGCGATGCCCCGTCGTCGGAGCTGCACGCGGTGACGGCGGCGAGGAGCAGGGCGGACAGCAGAGCGGCTCTGCGGGCGGTACGGCGCGGGTGGGGCGGGTGCATAGGGGACTCCGGGACGTGAAACGGGGTGAGGGGGGCCGGACGTACTGTCGCCAGAGCGTCTAAAGCCGGGCTGAAACGCCCTCGGCGGAGCCGGGCCGCACCTCCTGCGCCGCGTGCGCCAGCAGCTCGAACGAGCGCAGCCGGTCCGCCTGGTCCGGCACCACGGTCAGCGCCATCAGCTCATCGGCCCCGGTGCGCTCCACCAGCTCCGCCAGCTTGTCGCGCACGGTGTCCGGAGCGCCGATGAGCTGACGCTCGGCCAGCTCCTCCAGGAACTGCAGCTCCGGCTCGGCGTAGGTGTATCCGGCCGCGCTCCGCGCCGAGGGGAACGCGTCGAAGCGGCGCACCGTACGCATCTGTATCTTGCCGAGCAGATAGGGCGCCGCGACCTCGCGCGCGGTCCGGTCGGTGTCGGCGACGGTGACCAGCGCGGAGATCAGGGTGCGCGGCCGGTCCAGGTACGGCGACGGCCGGAAGGCCTGCCGGTAGCGGTCCAGCGCGTAGGCCGTGGCGTGCGGGTTGATCTGGTGGGCGAAGGCGTACGGAAGCCCCAGCGAGGCGGCGAGTTCGGCGCTGGCCGGGCTGGACCCGAGCAGCCACAGGTCCGGCCGGCCGTCGGCGGCGGGCACGGCCGTGATGGGCGAGGCGGGGTCGCCGGGCGCGAAGTAGCCGTTCAGCTCGGCCACTTGCTCGGCGAAGTCGTCGGCGCCGCGCTCCGGGGCGCGGCGCAGGGCGCGCGCGGTGTGCGGGTCGGTGCCGGGCGCCCGCCCGAGCCCGAGGTCCACGCGGCCCGGGTGCAGCGCCTCCAGGGTGCCGAACTGCTCGGCGACCACCAGGGGCGCGTGGTTGGGCAGCAGGACACCGCCGGAGCCGACGCGCAGCGTGGTCGTGGCGGCGGCCAGGCGTCCGGCGAGGATGCCGGGCGCGGAGGTGGCGAGGCTGGGGGTGCTGTGGTGCTCGGCCACCCAGTAGCGCAGATAGCCGAGCTCCTCGACGCGCGGGGCCAGGGCGACGGTGTCGCGCAGGGCCTGGGTCGCGGAGCCGCCCTCGAAGACGGGCACCACGTCGAGCACGGACAGGGGAATGCCGGTGGGACGGCTCATGGAGACCTCCGGAAGGGGCGCGCCGCCGGGCGGGTGGCCCGGCGGCGCGGGGCGGGACGGATGTGCGGGTGCGGGGTGGGGCCGGTCTCAGGCGTGGTCGGTGACCGGTTCCGCCTCGGCGGGCGTCTCCTCCGGCGCCTCGGCGGCGGCCGGTTCGGGCTTGGGCTTCCCGGGCAGCAGGAGCCCGGCGGCGAAGACCACGACGGCCGCGGCGACCGGCCACCAGAAGGCGTTGGAGAAGGAGTCGGCGGTGGGGGCCGCGTGTGAGCCGCCGCCCTGGAGGATCAGGGCGACGACGGCGATACCGAGCGAGGCGCCGATCTGGTTGAGGATGAAGACGGCGCCGGTGGCACCGGCGACCGACTCGCCCGGGACCGTCTTGTAGACGGAGCCCATGGTGGGTGCCCCGACCAGGCCCATGCCGAAGCCGGCGGCGAACTGCGCGGCGGTCAGCGCGACCTGGGAGGTGCCGGAGCCCGAGCCGGTGAAGACCAGGGCGCCGAGGCCGATCAGCAGCGCGCCGGTCGGAACCAGCCTCCGGGCGCCCACCTTGTCCGCGAGGTTGCCCGCGATCGGCATCCCGATCAGGGTGCCGAGGCCCAGCGGAGCGAGCAGCAGACCGGACTCCAGCACCGAGTGCCCGTGGACCTGCTGGTAGTACAGCGGCAGCAGGAAGAGCAGCGAGAACAGTCCGCCGCCGAGCAGGAACATGGTGGTCACGCTCGCGCTGAAGCCCTTGCTGCCGAACAGCCGGAGGTCCAGCAGCGGTGTGACCGAGGTGCGCAGCGCGTGCACGGTGTACGCGGCGAACAGGGCGACGCCCACCGCGAGCCCGATGATCACCTTCGTGCTGCCGAAGCCGTCGCCGCCCGCCTGGGACAGCGCGAACACGATCGCGGCGAAACCGGGGGAGAGCAGCGCCACGCCCAGCGCGTCGAACGGGACGGGGTCACCGCTCGGCGGCGGGTCGGCCGGCAGCACCCGGACCGCCAGCACGATCGCGGCCAGCGCGAACGGGATGTTGACCAGGAACATCCACTCCCAGGAGAAGTTGTCCAGCAGCAGTCCGCCGATGATGGGGCCGACCACCGGGCCGAGCGTGATCGGGACGGAGACCAGGCCCATGACCCGGCCGATCCTGGCGGGTCCGGCGGCGCCCGCGACGACGGTCATCATGATCGGGTCGACCATGCCCCCGCCGAAGCCCTGGACGATGCGGAAGGCGATCAGGCTCTCGGCGTTCCAGGCGAAGGCGCAGAGCGTCGAGCCGATGAGGAACACCGACAGACCGAGCAGCCACATGCGCTTGGCGCCGTAGCGGACCACGGCCCAGCCGGCCAGCGGGATCGCCAGGGCGACCGCGAGCAGATAGCCGGTGGTGACCCACTCGATGGTGGCCAGCGTCGCGTGGAACTCCCCGCCCAGCGTGCTGATCCCGACGTTGACGATCGTCGCGTCCAGGTACGACATCATCCCGCCGAGCACCATGACGCCGACGAGCGTGAGCAGAGCGGCATCGAGCCGGGCAGGCCCGCTCTCCGCCGGCTTTGTTTCAGACACGGCAACTCCTTTGAACCACTCTACCCAGAAAATTTTACTGGGTAGTTAAAACAGGTGGCTGGCACGGTAGCATGGGCGCATGAGCGTTGGCGAGAACGAAGAGACGGCCGGGCGCCCCGCGGACCGGGGGCGCCTCGACAAGCGACGGGCGATCGTGGAGGCGGCCCTGCGGGTCTTCGCGCAGGTCGGCTACGCCCAGGCGAGTCTGGACGTGATCGCCGCCGAGGCCGGGGTCTCCAAGCCGACGATCTACAACCACCTGGGCTCGAAGGAGAAGCTCTTCCGGTACGTCATGACGGAGACGGCCGCCCGGTCCAACGCCAAGACCCTCGACGTCCTCACCGCCTTCCCCGCCGACCCGGGCCGGCTCCGCCCCGGCCTGGAGGACCTGGCCACCAAGCTCGTCGACTGCTACTGCGACGAGCAGTCCGAGGCCGTGCGCCGGCTGCTGTACGCGGAGGCCGTGCGCTTCCCGGACCTCTTCGACGCGGTACGGGCCAGCGGGCCCAACCAGTTCACCGAGGCGCTCGCGGGCCGCCTCGCCCGGCTGGCCAACGCCGGACACCTGCGGGTCGAGGACCCGGTCAGGGCGGCCAATCAGTTCATCGCGCTGGTCTACGACGAGCTGCCGGGGATGAGCGCGCTGGGCACCCGGCCGCTCGACCCGGAGGACGTCGCCAAGGTCGTCACGGCGGGCGTCGACACCTTCCTGCGCGCCTTCGGCACCGACAGCAAGGCCCCCGGCGCCGCGGCACCGGGGGCCCCCGGCGGGATCAGCGGCTGAGCCGTCCGTACGACCCGCGGAAGAACAGCAGCGGGTCGCCGTCCTCGACCGCGTCCAGCCGGTGCACCCGGGCGACCACGATCACATGGTCGCCCGCCGGGTGCTCCGCCTCGATGGAGCACTCCAGCCACGCCAGCGCGCCCTCCAGCACCGGCGCCCCGTCCGGCGACCGGCCCCACGGCATGCCGTGGAACTTGTCCCCGCCGGTCACCGCGAGCCGGGACGCGGCCTCGCGCTGCCCGACGCCCAGGATGCTGATGCCCAGCAGCCCGCCGGCCCGGATGCGCGGCCAGCTGGTGCTGGTGTCCGCCACACAGAACGAGACCAGTGGCGGATCGAGGGACACCGAACAGAAGGAGTTCGCCGCCAGCCCCGACCGCACACCGGTCACCGGGTCCTGCGAGGCGACGGCCACCACACCCGTCGCGAACCGCCCGAGCACATTGCGCAGACATCGGGCGCCGCCCTCAAGGGCTCTCGTGCCGGTCATCCCCGCTTCCCCCCGCCGTACCGCAGCCGTGCGAACTCGCGTGTGAGCGCGGTCCGTTGCTCTCCGTAACCGCCGCGCATCCGCAGTACCGACAGCAGCGTCCACAGCCGTGTCTGTGCGAAGTGCGACGGGGAGCCGTGCACATCGTCGTGGGCCAGCAGCCGCACCCCGCGCACCCGCTCCCGCAGCAGCCGGGCGTCGCCCGGCGGGATGATCTCGTCGCGCAGGCTCGTCACATGCGCGACCGGAATCCGCAGCGCCGCCAGCTCATCGGGCGTCAGCGCCCAGTCCCGGATGAACCCGTACACCTCGTCCGGCTTCGTCCGGGTCAGATGCGCGAGCGTGTCCGTGGTGACCCGGGGCACCGTCCGCTGCCACGCCGTGTCGGTGAAGAAGTCGTGCAGCGGAGCCCCCGCCCCGACGACCCCGCTGATCCGCGCGTCGTGCAGGGCCGCCCGCAGCGCCAGATGACCGCTGAAGCTCAGCGCCAGCGCGTACGTACGGGAGGTGTCGGCCCGGTCGCCGACCGCGTCGAGCACGGCCGGGAACATCTGCCAGCTGTCCGCCCCGTACAACAGGGTGTTCTCGCCCACTCCCGGCATCTCGGTGACCACCCCGGCGAAGCCCAGCGCCGCCAGCTGGAGCAGCACCGGCGCCCACTGCTCCTTGATGGACACGATCCCGCCGGTCATCACCAGGAGCGGCTTCGGGTCCGAGGCGTCGAGACCCGCCGTCCAGCAGCGGATACGGCCTCCGGCGAGGCCGACGTCCAGCCGCTGCACCGCCGGGAAGTCCGACCGCCAGGTGTCGAAGGCCGCCGTGCACCGCTCCAGCGCCTCCTGCCGCGCGGCCCCGTCCACGAAAGGGAAGCGGGCCATGTTGTAGTGCACGCACGCGTCCAGAGGTCTGCCGTCGGCCTCCAGCCGTGCGCCCTCGGCGCTCCACTCGTGCACCCAGGAGCCCGGAGTGCCGTCCCCGTCGTCGGTGATCCGGGCGAGCAGCGGGTCGTAGTGCTCGGGTGGCAGCCCCTGCGAACGGGTGTGGGCGACCACGAAGTTCTTCAGTTCCGCGATGTCGTTCATACGCTCTCCAGCGCCTCCTTGACCTCGGTCAGTACGTCCGCCGCCTCGGCCCCGTCGATGACCCGGTGATCGAAGGCGAGACTGAGCCGCAGCACCGGTGCCACCACGATCCGCCCGTCCCGCACGACGGGCCGGTCCAGGACCCTGCCCACCCCGAACGTGGTCGTGGTGCCGCCCACCGAGTGGAAGGAGTCCACCGCGCGGTGGCCCAGCGAGGTGACCGCGAACGTGCCGTTGAGATGAGGGCGCAGGGCGAGCGAGTGCGCCGCCTTGCGGAACGCCCTGCGGCCCTCGGTCCAGCCCGCCCGGTGCAGCTTCCGCACCCCTTCGAACTCGGGCAGCTTCTCCGGGTCGCCGTCCCTGATCCGCGCCAGATGGTCCTGGATGGCGGGGAGTTCCGCCTCATGGACACCGGGCACGATGGTGCCGAGGACCACCCGGCGGCCGTCCAGGGTGCGGTCCAGGGCGACCTTCCCGTTGACGAACGGATAGTGGGCGATCCTGGGCCGGAGCGGTCCTCCGCTCACCGCCGCGTTGGCGTCCGGGTGCTTCGCGAGGACCCGGCCGGCCGCGCGCAGCACGTACGAGGTGGTCGCATACCGCACGCCCTCGCTCTCCAGCGCGGCCGCCCGGTGGGCGAGCACCCGGGTCATATCCACCTCGGTGTCGAGGAACACCGGCGAGAAGTCCCGGATGACCTCCAGGAAGAACAGCGTGTGCCGGCGCTGGCGGGGCAGCGGCTCACCGGCCTCCGGGGCGTCGCTCACGGTGCCACCGCCAGCAGGTACACGTCCCGCAGGCTCGTCGCCTCCAGGACGTCCGCCAGCGGCAGCGAACGGCCGGTCTCCCGCTCCAGCGCCGTGCACAGCGCCAGCAGATGCACCGAGTCCCAGGACTCCACGGTGTCCAGCCCGCGCCCCAGGTCCTCGGCGGTGACGGGCAGGGCGAGTTCGTCGCGCAGCAGCGTGACGAAGTCATCGACGGTCTTCACGGGAGGTCCCTTTCGAAACGCGCGGTCAGTCGGATGTGGTCCACGGGGCTGGCGGCCGGCCGGGACGTGAGCCGGAAGTCGGCCGAGGCGTCGTCGGCGCGCACGGTCTCGAAGCCGGCCCGCGGATAGAAGTCCGCCACCTTGCCGTTGCGGGCGGTCCGCACATACCCGGCCCGCACCTCCTCCGCGCCCTCGTCGAAGGCGTGCTCCAGCACGGCGCCGAGCACCGCCTGCTCGATGGAGCGTGAGAAGACCCGGCAGCTCAGCAGGAAGTTCTCGATGTGCAGCACCCCGGCATCGCGCCGCAGCAGCACCGCCCCGACCAGGCCGTTGTCCCCGAACCGGTCCGCCGACTCGATCGCCAGCACCCGCGCCGCCGGGTCCTCGCGCAGCGCCCGTACCTCGGCCGGCTGGAGACGCCGGGTGGTGAGGTTGAACTGGTTGGTGCGCAGCGTCAGTTGCGAGATCCGGTCGGTCCGGGACGCGTCCACGGGCGCGAGGGTCACGGAGATGTCCAGCTCGCGCAGATAGCCGTCGAGCGAGTCGAAGGTGTGCAGGAAGTCCTGCCGGGCCTGCTCCTCGCGGTAGCGGGCGGGGCGGGCCCGGTCCTCGGCGGTCAGCGCCCGTACGTCGAACCAGCCGTCGGCAAGGAGACGTCCGACGTGCAGCGCGGGCTCCCCGCCCACCTGGAGGACCGCGACACCGGGCAGCTCGCGGCGCACGAGACCGCACTCGAAGGCGCTGTCGTCGACGAACACGAAGCTGTCCGTGGAGAGGTTGAGATCGGCGGCCAGCTCGGCCAGGTTCTCGTGCTTCGGCCGCCAGTTGGCCCGCACCTGCACGAAGTCGTCCTCGCGCAGGGTCAGTTCGGGGTGCTCGCGCAGGGTCTTCACCACCGGCTCCCGGTCGTTCTTGCTGACGGCCGCCAGCAGCACCCCCTGCGAGCCCAGCTGCTTCGCCACCGCCTGGAAGCGCCGGAACGCCTCCCCGCGATAGCTCCCCGCCACCTCGATCCCCTCGGGGCCGGCCTCCCCGAGCACCCCGCCCCACACCGTGTCGTCCAGGTCCAGGGCGAGCACCTTCTTCGCGCCGCCCGCCGCCTGGCGCGCCAGATGGCCGACCTCGCGGGCGTACCCGGCCAGCAGCGCGTCGGACAGGTGCGCCTTGGCGTAGACACTCTGCCGTACGTCCCGGGCGGCGGTCCCCTCGGCGAGCAGCGGGTCCAGATCGACGGTGACCACCTCGGGCCGGGCCTCCGTCAGCCGCAGCAGCCGTGCGTTGGCCTCCCGCCACACCGCGCCGAGCCGGGCACGGGCGCCCAGGTCCACGAGCTGGGCGGTCAGCGAGCGGGGGAGCGGCAGGGTGTTGAGGACGAGCGTGGCGCCCCGGGCGGCCGTCGCGAAGACCTCGGCGGCCCGCTCGACCAGGGCCGTCTTCTCGGCCAGGACGCGTTCCACGTCCTCCACCCGCCAGGGCAGCGGCAGTTCGCCGGCCACCAGATCCGCGTCCAGCACACACAGGACGAGGGAGGGCGCGGCGGCGTACAGCGCGCTGCCGGGGTCCGCGAGGTCGAAGACCCAGCTGTCGAAGTCGGAGAGCCGCACCCGCGCCAGCAGCCCGTGCCGGGCCAGCTCGCCGGTGAGCGCGGGCACCAGCGCGGAGAGCGTGCCGTGGCCGGTCACCGCGATCAGCGGGGCGGGTGTGGCGGGGTGCGCGGCGAGCACCCGGTCCGGGTCGAGCCGGGCCAGCAGCCGTCCCGCCCGGACGAGCGCGTCCCCGGACAGACCGGCCACCAGCCCCCGTACGGCCGGGTAGTCCTCGGCCGTGATCTCCCGCAGCCTCTCGGCGGTCGCATCGGTCACGGTGTCAGTTCCCTTCCAGGGCGAAGCCCGCCTTGAGCCACTTGCTGGACTCGATGGAGATGCCCACCGCGCGCCGCCCGCCCGCCAGCCGCGCGAGCGCCCGCTCCAGCTGGAGGAAGACGATGGCGTTGCCGCAGTTGCCGGCGTCGTCCACGCAGGAGACCGCCTCGGCGTCCGGCAGCCCCAGCCCCTCGGTGATCAGCCGGGTCATCCGGCCCGACAGCTGCGGGGGCAGCAGCAGGTCCACGTCCTCGCGCGCCCAGCCCAGGCCCTCCAGCAGCTCGTCCAGCACCTCGCCGGCCATCACCGGGACGTGCTGCTCGATCGCCTTGTAGTCCTCGGTCGCGGCCGGCCGGTCGCTGTCCCGGTCGGCGGGGCCGAACCATTCCAGGACCGCGCCCGGCTCCCGGCCGAGCCCCACCAGCCGGCTGAACAGCGCCCGCACCGAGGCGGACCCGGGGCCCGGCTCGGTGGACAGCACGGCGGCGCCCGCCGCGTCCCCGAACAGGACGTAGTTCACCAGCTCGGCCGGGGCGGTGGCGCGCAGATCGGCGTCCAGGTCGTAGAACCTGGCGATCACATCACCGCCGAGCACCAGCACCGTACGGGCGCTCCCGGCGCGCAGCAGCTGCTGGGCGAGGTCGAGCGCCTGGACCGCGCCGGAGCACCCCGACTGGAGCTGGAAGCTCCGTACGCCGTCGATGCCCAGCCGGTCCGCGACGATGTTGACCGTCGCCGGCATCAGGCGGTCCGGTGTCGCCGTGCCCAGCACCACCGCGTCCACCCCGTCCGGGCCCAGGCCCGCCCGCTCCAGTGCCGCGCGCCCGGCCTCCTCGGCCAGGTCCGCCAGCGAGACGGTGAGCTTCCCGGAGTCCAGGTCCAGCGCCAGGTGGCGCGAGGCGGTGCCGATGAAGACATCCACCCACTGCTGCCACAGCGCGTCCATGCCGAACCGCTGTGCCAGCGTGGCGTTGTCCAGCGGCGGGCCGGGAAGCGCGGAGGCCGCCGACCGTATGTACACGTCCCGACCCGTCATGAGGGCCCTTCCTCGCTCGTACGGAACCGGCCTCAGTCGGACAGCAGGATGCGCGCCTCGGCGGAGGCCCGGACCCCGGTCATCCGCCAGGTGCGGAAGCCGCGCAGCCCCTCGTAACGGCCACCGGTGCCGGTCGCCGGATAGTGCACCCACTCGCTGGTGCGCACGTCGTTGAAGTCCGCCCACCCCTCGGCGTGGATGGTGCCGTCGTCGAGCGTGATGTCCTCGGTGTAGTAGGTCAGCAGCCCGCCGTCGCCCGGCCGCACGTACTCGATGCGGAACGAACCGTGCGAGGTGCCGATCAACTTGCCGTCCTCGTCGAACAGTTCGTCGTCGAACGTGCCGGTCTGGCCCACGCTCGGATCGGCCACCTCGACGTCGTCGACCACCTTGACCACGACTTCCCTGGGGACGCGCAGCACGATCTGGTCAGCCATCTGACGATTCCTCTCGATAGGAAGGGGTTACGGCCCGGGACGGTGACGTCCGGGCGATCAGGGGAGGCGCCGCGAGATGCGCGCCGGGACCGGTGAGCGCGGCCGTCGCGGCGGCGGCCGCGTCCGGGGAGTGCGCCGACGGGAAGAAGACCTCCGCGGCGGGCTCCTGCGGGCGGGCGAGCACCGACCAGAAGCCGTGCCGCGTCCATGTCCCGCTGTTCACCGGGTCGTTGTCGGAGAAGGTGTACGGGGCGTACTGGGCGCCCGTCGGGTCCGGCTGCGTGAAACGCCCCCAGAACCCGTTGTAGAGGTGGTGGTCCAGGAGGTGCGCGCTGCGCAGCAGCTGGTACGCGCCCCGGTAGCGGAAGGGGTTCGCCGCCGCCGCGTCGCCCGACGCCGTGACCGCGCCGTGCGCGGTGTAGCGGTAGCGGGCGGCGAGCGCGCCCTCCTCGTCGATCAGCGCGAGGACGGAACCCTGCTGGTCGGTCACGGCCCAGTAGTGGCGGCCGGCGGCGGTGAGCACGGCGAGCAGGGTGCCGTCGGGGGTGCGCACATAGTCGGTCACCACCCCGTCGTCGTCGGTGCGCACGATGCCGAGCGCGGAGTGGGTCAGCACATGGGTGACGGTGCGCCCGTCCACGGTGGTCTCGGTGATGCGGCGCGGCGTCTCCTGGCCGAGGCCGTCGTAGCTCACGTCCACGACCTGGACGCCACCGAAGACCCCGGTCAGCGTCTGGTGGGTGGCGCTGTAGCGGAACGAGCCGGTCGGATTCGTCTCCTCGGTGAAGTTGCCCGCCCCGTCGTACGCGAACAGGGTGTCGCCGAACCGCGCGACCTGGCCCGCCTCGTTGAGCGTGAACTCCGTGGTCCCCAGCCGGCGCAGATGGTGGGCGCCGTCGTACGCGAACGTGGTGTCGCCCGCCCGCACGAGGCGCCCGAGCCCGTCGTACGCGTAGCCGGTGAACTCCCCGTCGGTCACCGCCCACCGCAGCAGATCGCTGTCCGCTCCGCCGCCCGAGCTGTACCCGTACTCCGCCGACAGCAGTTCCTCGCCGCCCGGCCCGCGCACCGTCAGGGCGGTCCTGCGGCCGGACGCGTCGTACCGGATCTCCTGTACGGCCGCGCCCAGTTCGACCCGTACCGGGCGGCCCGCGGCATCGCGGACGAAGCGCGCGGTACGGCCGGCCGGGGTGGTGACGGACTCGGTGCGGCCCGCGCCGTCCAGGCCGTAGCGGGTGGTGCCGCCCGGGGTGGTGAACGAGGTCAGCGCGCCCTCGGAGTCGTACGCCGCCTCGGTCCGCTCCGGCGCGGAGCCCGCCTCGCCGGTGCGGACCGAGGCCGCCGGACGGTCGCCGCGCGCCGTCCTGACCCAGTCGAACGCGTAGGACCAGCCGGGTCCGGACTTGCGGACCACCCGGCCGAGCGCGTCGCGCGCCAGCACGAGCAGCGTCCGCCCCGCGTTCTCGTCGGTGACCTCCGTCAGCCGGCCCGCCGGGTCGTAGCGGTGGCCGATGCGGTCACCGGCCCCGCTGGTCACCGACGTGATCCGGGACAGCCCGTCGTAGCCGAAGACCGTGCGGCCGAGCGGGGCGGGCGGGGTGACGGAGGTGAGGTCGCCCGCCTCGTCGTAGCCGAAACGGGTCCGGGCACCGTTGCCGTCGGTGAGCTCCGTGAGCCCGCCGTGGACCGGGTCGTAGCTCCGCCGGTCCACGTCCGCGCCCCGGCCGGCCGCGCGGCTGCGGACCGGGCGGCCCGCCGCGTCCTGCTCCAGCAGCAGTTCGTTGCCCAGCGGACCGCGCAGCGCGGTGAGCGTCCCGCCGCCCTCCAGCGGGGTGTACGTGACCCGGGACAGCGCCCCCGTCGGCAGCCGCAGCGACACCGGCCGCCCCTGCTCGTCATAGGTCCGGGTGAGCGTCGCGCCGGTGGTGTCGGTGACGGAGACCCGGCGGCCACCGGCGTCCCGGGTACGGGCGAGCACCTGGCCCGACGGGTACTCCACGGCCGTCGGACGGCCCAGCCCGTCGAAGACATAGCCCGTGCGCAGGCCCGTGGGCCCGGTCACCACCGTGCGGTCCGTCCCGTAGTCGAAGGCCGTACGGGCCCGGCCGCCGGGGCCGGTCCACGCGAGCTCCGAGACCGCGAACATGCCGTCGTAGGAGATCTCCACGGCGTCGCCGAGCGGATCGGTCACGCGCACCAGCCGGCCGTCCGCGTCCCACAGGAAGGCGGTGGTCGCCCCGTCCGCTCCGGTGTGCCGCTCCAGCCGGCCGGCACGGTCGTACGCGAACGACGCGGCCTCGGCCCCCAGCGGGTCGACGATCTTCGACACCAGGCCCTCGGCGTCACGGTGCAGCGACACCACCCGGCCCCGGGCGTCGGTGACCGTCACCGGCTCGCCCCCGGTGTCCGGCTCGAAGCCGGGACCCGCCGTGTACGACCAGCCGGGACCGAACCCCAGCTCCACCCGGGAATGGCTGCGGTACTCGCGCACCAGGCGCAGCGGGCGGGAGCCCCCGGCGACCACCAGGTCCAGCTGACGCACCATCAGTTCGCCCTCGTGCAGGCCGACCAGCAGCTCGCAGAGATCTCCGATGGGCAGGCGCCGCACGGCGCGATGGGCGGGAAGGTCCCGGGGCGTGGGCACGGGCGGCTCCTCAACTGGACCGGCTGGGCGGTGAATCAGCGGGGGTTGCGATGTCCGTCAGGCTGCCGGGGAGGTCTAAAGCACTGCTAAGGCCACGGGCCGCGCCCACCCGGAACGGTCCATGAAAGTTCTGTTACAGAGCGATTCACGCCGTCACCCGCGCCTACTCTGACGGGGGCCGAAGCAGTTGGGTGTCTCTGTGCGCCGGGAGAGCGGCCATGCAGACCGGGGGAAGGGACCTGCCGACATGGGCATCACCACCATCACCGGACCGGGCACCGGCACCGCAGCCGTCGTCCGCACCGCCGAGTGGGCGCGGCTCACCGGCCTCGTGCGGGCGGCCCGCGACGGACGCCCGGCGATCGTGGAACTGACGGGCGACCCCGGAGCCGGCAAGACCAGACTTCTCACCGCCCTCGCCCAGGAGGCCCGCGCCCACGGAGTGACCGTGCTCCACGGCCGCTGCACCGAGGCCGAGACCCGGGTGCCGTTCCACCCCCTCGTACAGGCCCTCACCATCTGGCAGAGCACCGCGGCCCGGCCGGGAGCGGAGACCTCGGCCACCGCCGCGCTCGTCGACGCGCTCACCGACCTCCCGCCCGGAGCCGAACAGGGCACCTGGCGTTCCCCGTTCCTCGCCCAGGTCCGCCGCCTGCTCGCGGCCGGGCCCGCCGCCGCACCGGCCGGCACCCTGCTCGTCCTGGACGACTTCCACTGGGCCGACCCCGGCTCGGCCGGGCTCCTGGAGACCCTGATCCGCTGGCCGCTCGACCGGGGTCTGATGGTCGTCGTCGCCCACCGGCCCCGACAGGCCACCGTGCCGCTGCGCGCCCTCCTCCAGCAGGGCGGTGAACTCGGGGCGGTCGAGACCATCGGCCTCGGGGCCCTGACCGAGGAGCAGTGCGGCGCACTCCTCGGCCCCGGCCCCGGCCACCCGGAACTGAAGAGCCTGTACGCCCGCAGCGGGGGCAATCCCCTCTACCTCAAGGCCCTCGCCGAGGCCGGCGCCCAGACCGGGGACGCCCTCGACCTCTGGACCTCCAGCGCGCTCGGCGCCCGGCTGCTCGCGGAGACCGCACTCCTCGGCGACGCCGCCCGCACCGTGGTGCACGCGGCGGCGGTGCTCGGCAGTGTCTTCGACATCGACGCCGTCGCCGAGGTGGCCGGGACGACCCGCGACGAGGCCTGCCGGGAGCTCTCCGGCCTGCGCCGCCGCGATCTGGTCCGCGCCACGGACCGCCCCGGCGTCCTGGCCTTCCGCCATCCGCTGCTCAGGGGCTGCCTGTACGCCGACGCCGACCCCTGCTGGCGCTCGGCCGCGCACCGCAGGGCCAGGGACCGGCTCACCCGGCTCGGCCTGCCCGCCCTCGACATCGCCCCGCACATCGAACGCGCGGGATCGGGTGTCCGCCCGGCGGACGGCGAGGTCCTGGCCGCCGCGGCCCGCACCTGTGTCCAGGCCGGCCGGGCGGCGGACGCGGCCCACTGGCTGACGGCCGCGCTCCGGCTGTGGCGCAGGACCGGCGACGGCGGCGACGCCGGAGGCCCCCGCACCGAGCTGTGGAAGCAGGTGGTGCGGGCCCTGGCCGGGGAGGGCGACGCCGAAGGCGTCATGGCGCTGCGCGCGGACATCCTCGCCGGGCCCGACGGCCGCACCCCGGACGTCCGCGCCCGTACCGCCGCCTTCCTCGCCGCCGTGCTCGCCGGGACCGGGCACGACGAGGGGGCGCAGGCGCTGCTGGCCGCCGAACTCCCCGCCGCACAGGCCGCTTCGGCCGGTGCGGGCCTGCTGCTGCGGGTCCACCAGCAGCTGGCCAAGGTGCTGGCGGGCCAGGTCCCCGCCCGCACCGACGTCGAGGTCCTCGCGCACCGCACGGACGGCGCCGACCCCGTCACCCTGGGCGGCGCCCTCAGCCTCGCCGGGCTGTGCGCGGTGCTCGACGCCGACATGTGCGCGGCCGAGATGTCGCTCGACGCCGCCGCCCACGCCCTGGACGAGCTGGACACCGGCCGGCCCGCGGGCGACGCGGAGGCGGGCCACCTGCTGGTCCTCAGCTGGGCCGAGGCGCTCATGGGCTGGTACGGGCCCGCCTACGGCCACGCCGAACGCGCCCTGACCGCCGCGCGTGACCGGGGCGACGCGCACCTGCTGCCGCCGCTGCTCGACACGCTCGGGTACGTCCACTACCAGAGCGGCCGGCTCGCCGACGCGCTCGGCGCGGTGCGGGAGGGCACCGCCGTCGCCCGTGTCATGGGCCGCGGCGACCATGCCGCGCTGTCCGACGCGGTGAGCGCCGCCGCCTGGGCCCAGCTCGGCCGCACCTCACCGCGCCCCGCCCCGGCGCCCGCCGAACGGACCGCCCCGGAGCCACGGACGCCGCTCAACGCGCTGCTGCTCGCCGAGGCCGCGCTCGCCTCGGGCGAGCCCGGTGCCGCACTGGCCCTGCTGCTGCCCGAGCGGGAGGCGTGGCGGGTGGCCGAGCCCGTCGCCGTGTTCGCGGCCCGCAACTACGAACTGCTCGCCGCCGCGGCCGTCCAGACCGGGGCCGGTGCGGACAGCCTGGACGTCTGGGCCGAGCGCGCCACCGAGGCCGCGTCCGCCGTCGGCCTGGTCGAACAGAGCGGGCACGCGCTGCTGGCCCGGGGCCACGCCCTGATGGGCCGGGAGCTCCCGGCGGAGGCCGCCGCCTGCTACGAGGAGGCGCGGCTGCTGTTCGGCGATGCCAGCCCCGCGGGCGCCCGTGCCCGCGAACTGGCCCGCGCCGCAGGGCAGATGACGGACCGGCGGGAGGACAGCGGGCTCGGCGAGCTGACCCTGCGCGAGCGGGAGGTCGCCGAACTCGCCGGTGAGGGGCTGAAGACGAAGGACATCGCCGGCCGGCTCCGGGTCAGCCCGCGCACCGTGGACGTCCACCTGACGCACATCTACAGCAAACTGGGCGTGAACTCGCGCGCCGCACTCGTCCGGCTGATGGCCCTGGCCGGCTGAGGCACCCCGGCCGCGGTGACCAGCAGCCCCCGGCCGGCCGCCCACCGGCCGTGCAGGACCCGGACCGCCCGGCCCCCGACCACGGGGCCGGGCACCAGCAGCACCGCCCGGAAGGTGCCCCCGGCGTCGATGCGGATCTCCGCCTCCGGGAAGTCGAGCAGCCGCCCGGTCAGCGGGAACCACGCCTTGTACACCGCTTCCTTGGCGCTGAACAGCAGCCGGTCCCACGCCACCCCGGGCCGGCCGGACGCCAGTTCCGCCAGCCGCGCCCGCTCGGCCGGGAGGGCGACGGCCTCCAGCATGCCCGGCTTCAGCGGGCGGTCCGGTTCGGCGTCGATGCCGACGGAGGCCAGCACCCCGGTCCGCGCCACGGCGGCTGCCCGGTAGCCCGTGCAGTGCGTCATGCTCCCGGCCACCCCGTCCGGCCAGCGCGGAGCACCCAGCCGCCCCGGTACCAACGGCGCGTATCCGATGCCGAGTTGCGCGAGTGCGAGGCGCGCGCAATGACGTACGGAGGTGAACTCCCGGCGGCGCGAGGCCACCGCGTGCGCCATCGCGGCCTCCTCCGCCGGATGCAGCCGCGCCCCGGCCGGATCGCCGTACACCTCCGCCCCCACCGCCCCCACGGGCAGCAGCGCGCCGATCACCGCCGGACCTCCGGTCCGTCCGGTGCCGCGCCGGGCAGGACGACGCGGGGCCGGCCCGGCCCTCCGTCCCGGCGGCGCCACTCCCGTGGGTAGCCCACCGACACCTCCTCGAAGCGGACCCCGTCGTGCCAGGTGGTGCGCGGGATGTGCAGATGCCCGTACACCACGGCGCGGGCGTGGAACCGCTGGTGCCAGTCCGCCGTGGCCTCGGTGCCGCACCACAGGGCGAACTCCGGGTGGCGCAGGATCCGGGTGGGCTCGCGGACCAGCGGGAAGTGGTTGACCAGCACCGTTTCGGTCCCGGGCGCCAGCGCCGCGAGCCGGCGTTCCGTCAGCGCCAGGCGTGCCCGGCACCAGGCGTCGATCGAGGGGTACGGATCGGGGTGCAGCAGTGCCTCGTCGGTCCCGACGACGCCGCTCGCGCGGGCCCGTTCCAGCGCCTCGTCGCGGCTCCGGGTCCCCGGCGGCCGGAAGGTGTAGTCGTACAGGACGAACAGCGGCGCCACCGTCACCGGGCCTCCCGGGCCCCGCCACACCGGGTACGGGTCCTCGGGCGTCACCACCCCCAGGTCGCGGCAGATCCGCACGAGGTGTTCGTACCTGCTCCGGCCGCGCAGCGGCAGCGGGTCCTGGCGGTGCGTCCACAGCTCGTGGTTGCCCGGCACCCACACCACCTTGGCGAAGCGCCGGCTCAGCAGCTCCAGCGCGCGGGCGACATCGCCGGCGATCTCACCGACGTCCCCGGCCACCAGCAGCCAGTCGTCCGGATGGTCCGGGCGCAGTCCCTCCAGCACCGTCCGGTTGTCGTCGAAGGCCACATGCAGATCGCTGATGGCCAGCAGGCTCCCGGCCCCGCTCACGACGGCCCCACCGCCCGCCCGTGCGCGGGGACGGCGGCGGACAGCGCGACGGCGAGTTCCGCGACGGCCGGCAGGTGTTCGTTCAGGCAGAAGTGGCCGCCCGTCAGGACCCGCAGCTCGAACGGGCCCGCGGTGTGCTCGGACCACGCCCGTACGTCCTCCGGCGGCGCCTCCGGGTCGTCGTCGCCGGTGAGGGCGACGACCGGGCACGCCAGCAGTCCGCCGCTGGGCTCGTACCCGGCGAGGGCGGCGTAGTCGCCGCGCAGCGCCGGCAGGACCAGGTCGAGCAGATCGGGATCGGCCAGCACGGCGGGGTCCGTGCCGCCGAGCGACCGGACCCGCGCGATCAACGCCTCGTCGGTGTCCAGCCGTTCACCGGCCCCGAGGCGCGAGGGCGCCCGCCGGCCGGACACGATCAGCGCCACCGGGGCGTGGCCGCCCGTCCCGGACAGCCTCAGTGCCACCTCGTGCGCGAGCGAGGCGCCCATGCTGTGCCCGAGGAAGACGCGCGGTCCGGCCGGCGGCGGCCCGGTCTCCAGCGCCTCGGCGATCAGGTCGGCGAGCCGGTGCAGATCGGCGACGGGCGGTTCGCGGTACCGGTCCTGCCGGCCCGGGTACTGCACGGCCCGCACGTCCAGCGAGGGATGTACGGCGGCGGACAGCGGACGCCAGAACCCCGCCGCGCCGCCCGCGTGCGGGAAGCAGACCAGCTCGGCGCGGGCGTCCGTGGGGTGATAGCGGCGCAGCCAGGCGTCCCGGTGTCCGGTGGCCACGTCAGCTCGCCATCGGCAGGTCGAGGAGCCGGTCCGACGTGAGGATCGCCTGGTGCAGCCGGCGCAGCGACCGGCAGGGCTCCAGACCCAGTTCGGACCTCAGGACGCGCTGCGCCGAGCGGTAGACCTGCAACGCCTCCGCCTGCCGCTCCGAGCGGTACAGGACCAGCATCAGCTGGCGGTAGAAGGACTCCCGCAGCGGATATTCGGCGGTGAGGGTGTTCAGCAGACCGATGACCTCCCGGTGCCGGCCGAGCGCCGTACTGGCCTCGACGGACAGCTCCAGGCAGGCGAGCCGTTCCTCCTCGACCCAGGTGGCGAAGCGGGTCAGCACCGGGCCCTCGGGCGTGCCGTCGAGCACCGGGCCGCGCACCAGGGACAGCGCCCGCCCGAAGGCGTCGAGCGCGGCCTCGTACCGTCCGGCCTGCTGGAGGCCACGGCCCTCCCGCACGGCTGTCCGGAAGTCGTCGACGTCGTAGCCCGCTCCGTCGAGCCGCATCAGATAGCCCGACGGCTTGGTGACGATGGCGCTGCCGCCGTCGCCGCCGGTGGCCGTGAGGAACTTGCGCAGCTGCGAGAGATAGACATGGACGGCGGCCGAGGCGCGCCGGGGCGGCCCCGACCCCCACAGCTCCTCGATGATCTGATCCTTGGTGGTCACGCGTCCGGCCCCGACGAGCAGGGTGGCCAGGGTCATTTCCATCTTGGGGGCGCTGAGGGTGCAGCCCCGGCCGTCGTGGGAGACGCGGAGGGGGCCGAGCAGTTCGTAGCGCATCGATACCTCGTGCGATAGGGGGAACGGATTTTCGTGTATCCGGCTCCAGTCACTTTCGAGGGAGTGCGCCTGTCCGCACATCGGGGAAACTGCGTACGTATGCCGATTGGCCGAAACGCGTTGGGGGCGCCCGGCTTTGGTGCGGCTTTGGCCTACGCGGGAAAGCTGGGGACATGCGCCTCGTCCTCGCCCGGTATCTGCGGTCCTTCGCCTCTTCATTGATCGCCTTCGGTCGGATCTGGGTCTACATCCCGCCCACCGACGAGCAGGTGAGCGAGCCCGCCGAGGGGCCGCCCCCGGGCCACCCCGAGCGGCTGTGCCCCGAGATCCCGCTCAGCGCGGCCGAACGGGCCTGGGGACGGCAACTGCTCGGGATGCCCGGGGCCGAGCCCTAGCCGGTCAGCGGCGCCGGGCGCGGGGCGTGGGCACGAGCCGGACCGCCGTGTTCAGGACATGGTCGATCGCGTCGCGCGAGGGGTGCTCCGTGAGGTTGGTGAGGAGCCGGGCCAGAGTGTTGAGCAGGGCCGGGGAACCCATCACGTAGCGGTTGAGCACCGGCTGGAAGCCCGACCGGCTGAAGATCAGGTCGGCGGCCGTGTTGCCCAGCCGGTAGTAGCGGCCCCAGCGGCGGTTCATCTCGGCCGGGTAGTGGCGCAGCGCCCGCTCCCGCCGCGGGCCGGCCGGCAGTGCCAGCGCGAGCGCCGTCGTCTCCGCGGCGACCTCGCCCGCCTCCAGGGCCTGGCCGATGCCCTCGCCGTTCCACGGGCTGACCATGCCCCCGGAGTCACCGACCAGGAGGAGCCCCCGGGTGTACAGCGGATGGCGGTTGAAGCCCAGCGGGAGGGCGGCGCTGCGCACGGGCCCCTCCGCGTTCTCCTCGCGCAGCCCCCACTCGGCCGGGGTCCGGGCCAGCCACCGGTCCAGCGTCGCCCGCAGGTCGGCGCTGCCGAGGCGGCGGTGGGGAAGCGCGCCGAGACCCACGTTGACCCGGCCGTCCCCCATCGGGAAGATCCAGCCGTACCCCGGCAGATAGGCGTCGCTCTTCGGGAAACGGAGGTCGGCCCACAGCTCCAGGAACTCCTCCCGGGAGCGCTCGGGGCTGCGGTAGTAGCGCCGGGCGGCCGTGGCGATCTGCCGCTCGGGGTCCCGCTCCAGACCCATGGCCAGCGCGATCCGGGCCGAGGCGCCGTCGGCGGCGATCACGACGGGCGCCCGGTGCACCGCCGTGCCCGCGTCGGACACCGCCGTCACCCCGGTGATCCGCCCCGCCCGGTCGGTCACCGGCTCCTTCACCTTCACACCCGTACGCAGCCGGGCACCGGCCGCGACGGCGTGCCGGGCCAGGATGTCGTCGAAGTCGTGCCGGCTGCGGGTGAGCCCGAAGTCCGGGAAGCCGCCCAGCGCGGGCCAGTCGATCTCCACCTGCCGGGGACCGGCCACCCAGCGCATGCCCCGCGACCGGGTCCAGCCGGGAGCCTGGATGTCGACGCCCATGCGGATCAGCTGGTGCACCGCGCGCGGCGTCAGCCCGTCCCCGCACACCTTCTCGCGGGGGAAGCGGGACTTCTCCAGGAGCAGCACGTCCACACCGGCCCTGGCGAGGTGGTAGGCGGCGGACGAACCGGCCGGGCCCGCGCCCACCACGATCACCTGGGCCTCCTCGGCCCCGCCGTGCGCGGTCTCCTCGTCCGACGGCGACCGCTCTGCACGCGTCTCCCGCATGGGGCTCCCTTCCTCGGTCGGGCGCCGCCGCCCGGGGACGACGGCCCTGTACACCGACATCCTGCCGGGTTACCGGGCCACCGGGGGAGGGTGATCGAAAAAGGACCGTGAAGGTAAGGAGACGGTCAGTAGGGAAGCGGGCGCCCCGACGGTGTGCGCAGGTCGAGCGGTGGCGGCCGGGACGGAAGCTGGGGACGCCGGACGACTCTGATGCGGCCCATGGCCACCCCCTCGTGTCGATATCCCGTTCTATGCCCGGCACCGGGCCGTTCACACGCGAGCGGGGCGATCATTGCCCCCGCAGGCCCCCCGCAGACCCCCCGCAGGCCCCTCGGCGCCCCCGCGCTGCCCCCGCGGGCCCGTCGGCGCCTCGTGCGGCCGCTCAGCCCGGCGGCCTGTGGCCCGCGTCGGCGAGCAGCCGCTCGATACGGTCGAAGCGCTCGTGCAGCAGCCGCTCCGTGTCGTTCCGCATCCGACGCGCGGCGTGCTCGGCCTCGGCGGCCAGCCGGTGCCGGCGCCGCTGCTCGTGCCCCACGAACCAGGTCGCGAGGGCCGCCGTGACCATCCCGTACGTCGTGATGCCGACGCCCATCACGACGGCGGCCACGATCCGCCCCCACAGCGTCACCGGGAAGAGATCCCCGTAACCGACGGTCGTCGCGGTCTCCGCCGACCACCACAGCCCCCGCGGATACGAGGTGATCGTGGCGTCCGGCGCGTGCCGCTCGGCCAGGACCACCAGCCAGGAACCGGCCAGCATCGTCACGGCGAGCAGCACCGTCGCCCAGCCCACGGCCTTCAGATGCAGTGAGCGGTTCTCCCGGCCGAGCAGCAGCTCGACCGCCTTGGTCAGGAATACAGGCACCATTTCCGGATCATCGGACGACCGCACCGCTCCCGGCGCCCCGGCCACGCGCCCGCCGCCCGCGCGTCACCCGATCGCGCCCGGACCCGCCTGCCCGGAACGCGGACCGGTCCCGCACGCCGATCGCCCCGCGGCGATCCGTGTTAAACCTGGATACGTGGGTGGCAAAGGTCGATTCCGGGCGATATTTCACCGCTCCGCCCGGCGTCCGCAGCGACAGGAGGGCGGCCGCCCGGTCGGCGACGCGCCCGCGCGCTCGAAGCCGCCCCACCGGCGGACCTCCCGGGGACGCGGACTGATCTCGATGTTCAACGTCCGCACCGTCGCCGGCCAGTTCTTCGTGCTCATGCTCGGCATCGTCATCCTGCTCGACGCCGCCGCCGTCGTCGCCCTCGTCGTACAGGGCCGCCGCGACAGCATGAACGCGGCGCGCACCCAGTCGCTGAGCGTCGCGCAGACCTTCGCCCACGCCCCGGGCGTGGCGGCGGCCCTCGACAGCAAGGACCCCACGGCCGTCCTCCAGCCGCGCGCCGAGGAGATCCGGCAGAGCACCGGCGTCGAGAACGTGGTCGTGGCCGGCCCCGACGGCATCCGCTACACCCACCGCGACATCGCCCTCATCGGCAAGAGGATCAGCGGCCCCTACAAGGACGCGCTCGCAGGGGAAGCGGTCACCCGCACGGTAACGGGGAGCCGGGGCAGAGCGGTCACCTCGCTGGTTCCCGTCGAGCGCCGGGACGGCTCCGTGGCCGGACTGGTGGCGGTCGGCATCAAGGTCGAGGCCGTCAACCGGCTGGCGTACCCGAGCATCCCGCTGACCATCGGCGCCGGGGTCGCAGCCCTCGCCCTCACCGCGGCCGGCGCCGCCCTGGTCGGCCGCCGCCTCAGCCGCCAGACGCGCGGCCTCGGCCCGGCCGAGATGACCCGGATGTACGAACACCACGACGCCGTGCTCCACGCCGTGCGCGAGGGCGTCCTCATCATCGGCGCCGACCACCGGCTGCTGCTGGCCAACGACGAGGCCCGGCGGCTGCTCGACCTCCCGCCCGACGCCGAGGGCCGCGCGGTGACCGACCTCGGGCTCGCGCCCGGCACCGCGGAGCTGCTCGCCTCCGGACAGGTCGCCACGGACGAGCTGAGGCCCGCCGGGGACCGGCTGCTCGCGGTCAACCTCCGCCCCACCGAGGAGCGCGGTGGCCAACCCGGCATGGTCGCGACCCTCCGCGACACCACCGAACTGCGGGCCCTCACCGGACGGGCGGAGACCGTGCGCGAGCGGCTGACGCTGCTCTACCGGGCGGGCGCCCTGATCGGCACCACCCTCGACGTCACCACCACCGCCCAGGAACTCGCGGACGTCGCCGCCCCGGGATTCGCCGACTGCGTGACGGTCGACCTGGCCGACTCCGTCCTGCGCGGCGGGGAGCCGAGGCCGCCCACGGGCGACACCCTGGACCTTCGCCGCACCGCCGTCAGCCGTACCGCCGACGGGCACCCCTTCCACTCGGCCGGCCGCGTCATCGGCTACCTGCCGACCAGCTCCGAGAGCCTCGGCACCGGCGTCGGGCACACCTGGATCGTCTCCGATCTGGCCGCCTCCCGGCAGTGGCGTGCGTTCGATTCCGAACAGGCCTCCCGCATCATCGAGGCCGGCTACCACTCGCTGCTCTCGGTCCCGCTGCGGGCCCGCGGTGTCATTCTCGGCATCGCCAACTTCTGGCGCGCGGAGAACGAGGAGTCCTTCGACCTCGACGACCTGTCCTTCGCCGAGGAACTGGTGGCCCGCGCGGCGGTCAGCGTCGACAACGCCCGCCGCTACACCCGCGAGCACGAGATGGCCGTCACCCTGCAACGCAGCCTCCTCCCGCGCGGCCTGCCCGAGCAGAACGCCCTGGATGTCGCCTACCGCTACCTGCCGGCGCAGGCGGGCGTGGGCGGCGACTGGTTCGACGTGATCCCGCTGTCCGGCGCCCGGGTCGCCCTCGTCGTGGGCGACGTCGTCGGGCACGGACTGCACGCCGCGGCCACCATGGGCCGGCTGCGCACCACCGTCCTCAACTTCTCCACCCTCGACCTGGCGCCCGACGAACTCCTCGGCCACCTCGACGAACTGGTCGTCAGAATGGACCAGGACGAGGGCTCGGGCGGCGCCGCGATCACGGGCGCCACCTGCCTGTACGCGATCTACGACGCGGTGTCCGGCCGCTGCACGGTCGCCCGCGCCGGCCACCCCGGGCCCGCGCTCGTCCTGCCCGACGGCACGGTGAGCTTCCCGGACATCCCGGCAGGGCTGCCCCTCGGCATCGGCGGGATGCCCTTCGAGATGACCGAGCTGGAGGTGCCCGAGGGCAGCCGTCTGGTCCTGTACACGGACGGTCTGGTGGAGCGCCGTGACCGGGACATCGACGACGGCATGGAGCTGCTGCGCCGCTCGCTCGCCGACCGCGACCGCACGCCGGAGGAGACCTGCGACGACGTGCTGGATGCCCTGCTGCCCAGCCGCCCCGGCGACGATGTGGCCCTGCTGGTCGCCCGGACCCGCACCCTGGACCCGGCCCGGCGCGTCCAGTGGGACGTCCCCCCGGACCCCGCGGCCGTCGCCGGTGTCCGCAAACAGGCCATCCGCTGGCTGTCCGACCAGGGGCTGGACGAGGAGGGGTTCGTCACCGAGCTCATCCTGAGCGAACTCGTCACCAACGCCATCCGCTACGGCTCCGAGCCCATCAAGGTCCGGCTGCTGCACGACCGGTCCCTGATCTGCGAGGTGTCCGACTGCAGCAGCACCTCCCCGCACCTGCGCTACGCCGCCACGACGGACGAGGGCGGCCGGGGCCTCTTCCTGGTCGCCCAGTTCGCCCAGCGCTGGGGGGCCAGATACACCGACCGGGGCAAGGTCATCTGGTCCGAGCAGACGCTCGGAGGTCCGCCCCCCTCGGCCGAATGGCCGCTGTGACAACGACTGGCCGCTGTGACCACGACGACGTGGGGCCCGGCACACCGCCGGGCCCCACGCCGCTCACTCATCCCGGACGCCGGCTGTCACCGGCAGCCCCTTACGGGAACGACACCACGTTCGACGGAACGGTGGAGGTCCCGGACGTGGGCGAGCCGGTGTTGTTGATGACGTGGTTGTACTGGCCTTGGCCGCCGAGGGATACGACGAGCAGGTCGTGGAACTTCACGCCGGCCTTGACCGGGGCTTCGAAGCCGTGGTCCTGGCGGATGCTGGGGTCGACGTTGAAGTAGCAGTAGCTCCCCAGCCCCCAGCCCTCGTGGGTGGTGACGGAGTCGTCCACCTTGTAGGCGGCGTATCCCTTGATGTCACCGTTCTGGACGGCCGCCTGGTTGGGGGCGTCGTAGGCCTTCTCGTTCTGGAAGAAGATGGTCTTGCCGTTCTCGCCGGACCAGCGGACGTCGTACTTGTTGAAGTGTTCGACGAAGAGTCCGGTGGCCAGGACGTTGTCGCCGTTGACCTGGAGGCCGTAGTCGGCCCGGTTGGTCTCCCAGCCGATGCCTTCGCCGTGGTCGGCGCGCCAGAGCCAGGTGTGGTCGACGATCGTGTCGTTGCTGTTGATCACCATGCCCGTGGTCGCCTTGCCGGCACCGGCGCCGCCGACCCGGACGAACACGTCCTGGACGCTCGTCGGGTTGGCCGCGTGGCTCGCGGAGGCGCCGTCCGGGCCGACCTGGACGAGCACCTGGGAGTTCTGCGGGCCCGCGTCGATGAGCAGCCCCGCGAGCTTGACGCCGTCCACGTCGCCGACCTTGAGGGCGGTGACCCCGTTGTCGGGGATGATCGTGGCCAGGCCGAGCCCGAGCACGACCGTGTCCGCGCGGTTGATGTTGATCGTCTGGTCCACGTGGTAGATGCCCGGAGTGAACAGCAGGTGCAGGCCCTGCTGGACGGCCGCGTTGATGGTGGCGGCGGAGGCGCCGGGCTTCACGACGTAGAACTGGCTGAGCGGGATGGACTGACCCTGCGGGGTCCCGTTCCAGGAGACGCCGCGCGCGTTGGTGCGCTTGGCGGGCACGAACACCTTGTAGTCGTTGCCGTCCAGGTAGAGGAACGGCTTCTCGCGGGAGACCGGGGTGTTGTCGAGCGTGGTGTACGGCGGGTTGGGGAAGCTCTGCGCGGGTGCGCCTTCGACGCCGGAGAAGGTCATGTTCCAGACGCCGTTGCCCCAGCTGCCGATGGAGCTGTCGCGGGTGTACCACTGCTGCTGGGAGTACGGGCCGACCTGGCCGTCGATCTTGCTGTCGGCGATGTACCCGCCACTGGCCCAGCCGTAGCCGTTCGGTGCCAGGTTGAGCCCGCCCTTGACGTGCATCCGGCGGAAGGGCGCGGCCTGCGAGACCGCCCAGCGGTCGGTGCCGTTGACCGGGTTGAGCGCCAGGTTCTCGGCCGACCGCCAGAAGTTCTGCGTGGCGTTGCCGTTGAACCAGCCCGCGTCGACGGTGACATCGCCGTTGAACGTGGTGTCGTCGGGCTTCAGTCCGAGGCCTGCGATCGAGGTGTAGAAGCCGATCTGCGCGTTGATGTTGTTGTACGTGCCCGGCTTGAACATCAGCGCGTAGCGGCCGGTGCCGAACTGCGCCGACTCCTGCTGATGGAAGATCTCGTCGACCTTGCCCTGGATGTTGGGCGTCGACGGGTCGAAGACCAGGACGTTGGGGCCGAGGTCGCCGCCGCCCGGAAGCTGCGGGCCGCCGTCGCCGCCGGTGGTGCCGAACACCTGGAACTCCCAGAGCGAGTAGCCGTACTGGGTGGCGCGGGCGGTGCCGGTGAGCCGGACGTACCGGGCGGTGCCGGAGACGTTCAGCGTCTCGTTGCCGCCGGGGCCCGTGGTGGTCGAGTAGGCGGTGCTCCAGGTGTTGTTGTCCGTCGAGAACTCGATCTTGTAGCTCTTGGCGTACGCGGCCTCCCACTTGAGCGCGATCTGGCTGACCGAGGCGGAGGTGCCCAGGTCGACCTTGATCCACTGCGGGTCGGAGAACGCGCTCGACCAGCGGGTGCCGTTGTCGCCGTCGACGGCGGCCGTGGCGGGGGTACCGGCCCCCTCCTGGCTGGACGTCGTCACGGTCTTGCCCTGCGAGAGCAGGGAGGGCGCGGCGACGGCCGAGGTGGAGGGTACGAAGGCGAGGAGCGAGACGACGAGGCCGGCGACGGCGGCCAGTACGCCGGTACGTCTTCTTCCGGACGAAGGTGCGGGTCTGCGGAGCGAGGGGGGTCCATACATGGGGGCTTGTCTCCTGAGTCGCGGAACGGGTGCACGACACGAAGCCGGAGAGCGCTCTCTCCGGCTGAGGGGATACTTCTCCCCTTGCTCCCGACACGTCAATAGGTGTGCACCGTCTGCTTGTTGAAGTGGCCGTGTGAACAACACTTGACGACGGAAAGCTCACGAGTGTCCGCGTTGATGCTGTCTTGGCGGCGTCGGCACCGATGAACTGACGCAACGTCGGTTCAGGTGATGACGGGGTGCGTACGGGGGGTGGGCGAGGCGGTACGGGTCGTTGCCACCGCAATCACCGCGCGCGTACGGAGGACACGCGGATCCGTCCGGCGCGCACGGCCGCGCCTGTTACCGGACATGTTGTTCCCGCCCCGGGGACAGCGGCCCGGGGCCCTCGCTATCCTCCGGTGCATGAGCCGTGAGCGTGGCGCCCGACGCGGCGCTGACCAGGCACGACGAGGCCCCGGGTGACCGAGGTGACGGGCCCCGCACCGGCGGGCGCCCGGAGCGTCGGGGCCTGGCGCGTCTTCGGCGCCCGGCTGCGGCACTGGCGCAGGCGGGCCGGTCTCACCCAGGCCCAGGTGGGCGCCCGGGTCGGCTACGACCACACCGCCATCAGCAAACTCGAACACGGCAGCCGCAGGACCCCGCTGCCGCTGGCCCGCCGCCTGGACCACCTGCTGGGGGCCGAAGGCGACCTCGTGGCCGCCTGCGAAGAGGCCGAGCGGGCCGAGGAGGCCGAGCGGGCCGAGGCGGGGGAGCGGGCCGAGACGGGGGAGCGGACGGCTCCGGCCCCCGTCGCTCCGATACCGCCGCCGGCCCCGGTCCGGCAGGGCCCGCTGCCCGGCGAACCCGTCGGCGGAGCGCTCACGGCGATGCTCCCGCCCGGAGCCGTCCTGCCCCGGCGGCTGCCCGCGTACGGCGTGGTCTGCCCGCTGCACGGCGGGGACGGCTGCGCGGTCCCCGCGCTCGCCGATGTGGCCGCCCTGCACACGCGGTTCTGCTCCCTGGGCCCCGACACCGCGTACCGTCCGGCCCTGGACACCGACACCCTGCACGCGCTCACGGCGCTGCTCGCGGTCTGCCTGCGCGCCGACGACGAGCAGGCCTGGCCGGGGGCGACCGCCGTGGTCGAGCGCACCCTGCACGCCATGCTCCGCTGGATGGACCTGCCGGCCGCCCCCTATCAGGAACAACTCGCGCCGCTGGCCGCCGAGTACGCCCAGTCGGCGGGAAGCCTCCGGCTGCTGTGGGGGCGCAACGGCACGGCGATGGCCTGGCTCGACCGGTCACTGCTGTGGGCGTCCATGGCCGGGCACACCGGTGCCCGGGTGGCGGCGCTCGGCGACATGAGCACCCTGGCCCGGCAGGAGGGCGACGGGGCCTCGGCGCTCGCGTACGGCGAGGCCATACACGGGGCCGCGGCCGGCCGGCTCTGGGCCGGTGCCCTGGGCGATCTCTACCAGGCCCGCGGCCATGCCGTCCGCGGCGACACCGAACGCACGCTCCACCACATCGGCCGGGCCCGGTCGCAGGCCGATCTGGCCGGTGAGCGGGACGAGGCGGAGGCGCCCTGGCTGTCCGTGGCTTCCCTGCGGCTGCGGACCGAGTCGGGCGTCGCCGGCGCGCTGCGCGATCTCGCCGCCGCGACGGGGGAGCGCCGCCTCGCGTTCCGCGCCCTCGACGCGATCGGCACCGCGACCAGGCTGCTGCCGCCCGGCATGCGCTCGGCCCGCATGCTGTTCCTGGCCCGGACGGCCGACGCGTACGTCTGCGCGGGGGAGCCGGTCGCGGCGTCGGCCGTCGCCGGGCACCTCCTGGACAGTACCGAGGTACACCCCCGGACCCTGCTCGGCCAGGAACTGCGCGGGCTGCACAACAGACTGGCCGGCCGCACCGGCGACCGGGCCGAGATCGACGACTTCGTCCGCAGGCTGGCCGCCGCCGTCCGCTGAGGACGCGGCGAACGGCGGGGGCGGGACGTGTCGGACACGCCCCGCCCCCTCTCACCCGTGCGACCGGGTCAGCTCACATCGAGGGCGACATCGTCCAGGACGAAGCTGGTCTGCAGATAGGCGTCCTCCTTGCTGGTGAAGCCCAGCGTCACCGTCTGCCCGGCGGCCGACGAGACGTCGAAGGTCTTCAGCACATAGCTGTTGGTGGCGTCGAGGTTCGAGTACGTGGCCAGCGTCCGCGACCCGAGCTTGACGGTGAACGTGTCGTACGCGTTCCCGTCGGGCGTCTCGGCGGTGTCGGTGCGCAGATAGAACGACAGCCGGTACGTCGCACAGCCCGAGGGAACCGTCAGCGACTGGGTGGCGGTGTCGCTGTGGGTGCTGCCCCAGCCGCCGAACCAGGCCTGGTAGGAGCCGCTGTGCGCGGGCTTCTCGGAGGTCCGGTTGTTGATGACGCCGTCGGTCTGGGTCCAGGGCGCGGTCCCGTTCTCGAACCCGCCGTTGGCCACGACCTGGCGCGCCTGGCAGGTGCCGCCGCCACCGACCACGAGCGAATACGTGGTGGTGTGGGTGGCGGTGCCGCTGCCGGTCACGGTGAGCGTGTACGTACCCGCCGCGGCCTGGGCGCCGGCGGCGACGGTCATCGTGGCCGAGGATCCGGACTGCACGGAGGCGGGCGAGAACGAGACGGTGACACCGCTCGGCGCACCGGACGCCGTCAGCCGCACGCTCTGCGCGGAGCCGCTGGTGGTGGCCGTGGACACGGTCGCGGTGACCGAGCCGCCCGGCTGGACGCTGCCCGAGACCGGG
Organism: Streptomyces sp. NBC_00708; assembly: GCA_036226585.1. Taxonomy (GTDB): domain Bacteria; phylum Actinomycetota; class Actinomycetes; order Streptomycetales; family Streptomycetaceae; genus Streptomyces. The sequence goes on along the minus strand of CP108997.1, from coordinate 637,930 downwards.
TTCACCGAGACGGAGAAGTCGTCGGCGGGAGCGGTGGAGCCGACCGCCGTCTTCCACAGCGTGTAGGCGACCCCGTCGGCGCTGCGGTCGAGCGCGGTGGCGTTGATGTTGGAGGTGGTGTCGCAGGACTGGTGGTAGCAGGGGTCGTACGAACGGCCCGCGGTGCCGCCCCACTTGGTCGCCTGGGCCGAGGTCTTGGTGTCACTGGCGCCGGTGGCGTAGCCCGAGGTGGCGATCCCGCCCTGCTGGAACGAGTAGTCGTCGGAGCGTCCCTGGCCCTCCACGTTCTCCTCCGGGGCGAGCCCGAGGGAGGTCCAGTACTCCTTCATCGGCGCGGAGGCGGCCGAGTTGAGGTTGTTGATGAAGTAGCCGCCGTTGACCGAGGCGACCATGTCGAAGTTGTAGTAGGCGGTGATGGCGCTGCGCTGGGCCGAACTCAGCTGGCTGACGTAGTACTTGGAGCCCTGGAGGCCCTGCTCCTCGCCGTTCCACCAGGCGAACCGGACGTGCTTGGTCATGGTCGGGTTCTGCTGGGCCAGGGCGAGCGCGTTCTCCAGCAGGGTCGCCGAGCCGGAGCCGTTGTCGTTGATCCCGGGCCCGGCGGAGACGCTGTCCAGGTGGGCGCCGAACATCACGGTGCTGTCGGCGGGGCCGCCGGGCCAGTCCGCGATGAGGTTCTTGCCGGAGTAGGTGCACGTGGTGCAGGTCTGCTCGCTGACGGTGTAGCCGGCCGCCTGGAGCTTGCCCTTCACGTAGTTGAGCGAGGCGGTGTACCCGCTGCTGCCGGCCCGCCGGTTGCCGCCGTTCTGCGAGGCGAGGGTGTTGAACTGGGCGAGGTGTGCCTGCACGTTGGCGACGCTGATGTCGGGTGCGGTGCCGCCGGGGTTGCCGCCGCCGTCATTGACGGTCAGCGTGTACTGGGCGGTGTGCTCCTGGGTGCCCGCGCCCTTCACCGTGAAGGTGTACGAGCCGGGGGTGGCGGCCGACGTCGTCGACACGGTCATCGTGGACGTGGCGCCGGACTGCACCGAGGAGGGGCTGAAGGAGACGCTCACACCGGCGGGCAGGCCGCTCGCGGACAGGTTCACCGTCTGGGCGCTGCCGGAGGAGACCGTCGTACGGACGGTGGACGTCACCGAGCTGCCGGGCTTCACCGAGCCGGACGCCGGGTCGAGGGACATCGAGAAGTCGTTGTTGCCGCTGGGCGAGCAGGTCGGGTCACCGCTCTGCGCGGGCACGCTGACCGCGTCCCACGCCGCCTTCGCGCGGTTGTACAGCACGCAGGTGGCGTCGAGGTTCTTGGCCGCGGTGAGGGTGGCCGTGCGGTAGCGCTTGTACGTCATCCCGCTGGTCTTGAGGAGCATGCCGCCGTAGAACACCTTGCCGGCGCTCTGGATGCCGACACCGGTGACCGTGGAGCTGTTGCAGGTGGGGCTGGTGGGCTTGCCGCCGCCGGGGTTCGAGCCCTCGGCGAGCAGGTAGAACCAGTGGTTGAGGGGCCCGGCCGCCGCGTGCTCCTCGGTGTTGGGTATGGAGGAGCTGTAGCAGTTGGGGTCGCCGATCTGACCGGGGTTGTACATGATCCGGATCGGCCCGTTGCCGACGAGGTTGATCTTCTCGCCGACGGTGTAGTCCGGGTCGTCGTACGGGGAGGGCTCGTTGGTGTACGCCTCGGTCAGCGCGCCCATGATGTCGCCGGTGGCCTCGCCGAGGCCGGACTCGTTGTTGGCGCCGCCCGGGGTGTACTGGTCGATGCCGTGGCCGAACTCGTGGCCCACGACGTCCATCGCGCCGATCCACTGGTTGGCCTGGTTGTGCCCGATCGAGACCGTGGAGCCGTCCCAGTACGCGTTGACGTCGTTGAGGCCCACCTTGACCGGCCAGCTGCGGCCGTTGCCGTCGTGGCCGTTGCGCCCGAGCCAGTCGCGCAGCATGTTCCACTCGTGCTGGGCGGCCCACATGACGTCGACGCAGCCGGTCTCCTTGCTGGACGCGCTGCCGGTGCCCCAGGAGTCGGTGGACTTGGTGAAGACGCTTCCGGTGCTGTAGTCGGCGCAGCTCAGCCCGGGGCGGTTCGGGTCGCGGAGTGAGTAACTGCCGCCGGAGGAGGTGGTGTCGATGGAGAGCGGGGAGGGCCCGTTCCACTGGCTGTTGCCGGTGCCGGCCTTGACGTCGTCGTAGCTGTCGATGACCGCGCCGGTGCCCGCGTCGACGAAGACGTGCATCCGGCTCGGCGCCTTCGCGGTCCGGCCGGTGAGCACGGTCTCCCAGGCGAGCCGGGAGCGGGTGCCGGTGGCCCGTACGACGAGCCGGTGGCTCTCGACCTCGTTCACCGTACGCAGCTGCTTGCGCGAGGTGGCCTCGGCCTTCTTCGCGGAGACCGTCGCGGTGGTGGGCACGTTGATGCGCCGCGAGAGCGCCGACTGCGAGCCGCGCACCCGCCCCTTGGAGTCGGCCACCACGACGGCGTCCCCGCCCACCACGGGCAGGCCGCGGTAGGTGCGCTCGTACGCGACGGAGTAGAGGCCGTTGACCCACGGGGTGACCATCCGGCGCTCGTAGCGCTCCTCCGGCCCCTTGGCCAGGGTGTCGAGCCCGCTGGCGGCCGCCTTGTCGGCGGCCGAGACGGCGGCGGTGAGTGCCTTGGGGGCCGGCGGCGGTGTGGGTTCCGCGGAGGCCGGCTGGCCGCTGACGGCGACCAGCATTCCGGCGAGGACGGCCAGGGTTGTCCCGGCCGTCAACGGTCTGCGTTTCATCGAGGCTCCTCGTTTCGTGGGGAGCCCGGTCACGGGCAGCGGCGTGGGGAGACGCGCCCGCCCGTGCGGCCGGCGCGGCCGTCCGACGGGTGGTGTCCGTGATCGAGCGACCGAACACTCACACGTGGTCATGGCCTCGTCAACGAACTGCGGTGGCCCGCCGGGGAGTTGGCAAGTCTCGTCAAGTCGTCCGGAGGCGGCGCGGGGCGCACGGGAGTCCGCGCGCATGCGAAGAGGGGGATGGACAGGCGGGGAGGCGGACGTTATCCTGCACTCTCACCAAGCTGGTGATCCACACGCAACTGTCGAGGCGAGCATATCACTCAACAGGTCTGCGCACAAGTACTGCTGGCTCACCCTCATACGGCATTCCTCTCCTCGTCTCCAACACACAAGGAAGGCACCAGCCTTGACCTCGTACTCCCTCACCGCAGCGGCCGCCGGAACCTGGCGGCTCGGTGATCTGACCGTCAACCGGATCGGCTTCGGTGCCATGCGGCTGACCCAGAACGGCGCGGCGTTCAGTAACGAGCGCACCCCGCACGACCGGGACCGGGCCGTCGCGGTGCTGCGCCGCGCGGTGGAGCTGGGCGTGAACCACATCGACACGGCGGCCTTCTACTTCTCACCCCTGCGCTCCGCCAACGAGCTGATCAACCGGGCCCTCGGCCCCTACCCGGACGATCTCGTCATCACCACCAAGGTCGGCCCCGGCCGAGGCCCCTGTGGCGACTGGACCGACTGGGCCCGCCCCGAGCAGCTGCGCGGCCAGGTCCAGGAGAACATCCGTCAGCTCGGCCGCGACCACCTCGACGTGGTGAACCTCCGGATGAACGGGAACCGATCCGTCGCCGACCTCTTCGGCGCCCTGGCCGAACTCCGCGAGGAAGGGCTCATCCGCCACCTCGGCCTCTCCAACGTGTGGCCGGAGCAGATCACCGAGGCCCTGGCCATCGCACCGGTCGTCTGCGTGCAGAACCCCTACGGCATAGGCGAGCGGCGCGCCGACTCCCAGGAGGTCATGCGCATGTGCGGTGAACTGGGCATCGCCTTCGTCCCCTTCTACGCCATCGCGGGCGCCGGCCGCGAGTCCGGGACCGGCGCCGCCGAGCACGAGACGCTGCTCGGCATCGCCCGCGCCCACGACGCCTCACCCGCCCAGGTCCGGCTGGCATGGACACTCCGGCAGGGCCCGCACGTCCTGGCGATCCCCGGCACCGGCAACCCGGCCCACCTGGAGGCCAACGTGGCGGCGGGCGCCCTGCGGCTCACCGACGAGGAGATGGCGCGGCTCACCGCTCTCGGGCAGCCCGCCGGGGCGGACGTAGCATGATCCCCATGGAGCAGCGCGAACTGGGCAGGACCGGACGGAACGTATCGGTCGTCGGACAGGGCACCTGGCAACTCGGCGGGGACTGGGGCGACGTCCGCGAGGCGGACGCCCTCGGGGTGCTCGACGCGGCCGTCGAATCGGGGGTCACCTTCTTCGACACGGCGGACGTGTACGGGGACGGCCGGAGCGAACAGCTCATCGGCCGCTACCTCAAGGAACGGCCCGACGCCGGGATCTTCGTCGCGACGAAGATGGGGCGCCGCGCCGACCAGGTGCCGGAGAACTACACCCTGGACAACTTCCGTGCCTGGAACGACCGTTCCCGCGCCAACCTCGGCGTCGACACGCTCGACCTCGTCCAGCTGCACTGCCCGCCCACACCCGTCTACTCCTCCGACGAGGTGTACGACGCGCTGGACACGCTCGTCGCCGAGCGGCGGATCGCGGCCTACGCGGTCAGTGTCGAGACGTGCGCCGAGGCGCTGACGGCCATCGCCCGGCCGGGCGTCGCGAGCGTCCAGATCATCCTGAACCCGTTCCGCCTCAAGCCGCTGGACGAGGTCCTGCCGGCGGCGCGGGAGGCCGGGGTCGGCATCATCGCCCGGGTGCCGCTGGCCTCCGGGCTGCTGTCGGGCAAGTACACCGCCGACACCGTCTTCGCGCCCGGGGACCACCGCACGTACAACCGGCACGGCGAGGCGTTCGACCAGGGCGAGACCTTCTCCGGTGTGGACTACGGGACCGGTGTGGCGGCCGCCGCCGAGTTCGCCGGCCTCGCCCCCGAGGGCGCGACCCCGGCGCAGACGGCGCTGCGCTGGATCACCCAGCAGCCCGGCGTCACCAGCGTCATCCCGGGCGCGCGCTCGACGGAGCAGGCGCGGGCCAACGCGGCGGCCGCCGCGCTCGACCCGCTGCCGCGGAGCACGCTGGACGCGGTGCGCGACCTGTACGACCGCCGGTTCCGCGCGGCGGTTCACGACCGCTGGTAGTTACCGGCCGGCCCCGGGGGCCGAGGGCGCGGTCGTCGCCGTGCCGTCCGGCGTGCCGGCTGAGCCGGTGTCGGGGGAGAACAGGCTCATCCCCAGGAACACGGCCGCCAGGAAGGCGATGGCGCCCGCGATGGCGCTGGCCACCCGGGGCCGGCGCCGGATCGCCTCGCCCGCGGTGCGCCGCTTGGGTTTCGCGGTCCGGGCCGCCGCGCGCCGTCCGTGCCCCTGCCCGTGGCCGTGCGCGGCGGGGGCCTGGGGCAGCCGGTACGTGGTCGGCGCGGCGGGGTCCGTCCCGGGACGCGGGGCGGGCGCGGCGGCGAAGGGTGCGGGCTGCGGTGTCTGCGCGGGCGCCGGACGGTGCAGCGGCAGCGGCTCGGCCCGGCCGCGCCAGGCGTCGCTGTGGAACCAGTCGGCGACCTGCTGGGCGGTGGGCCGGTCCTCCGGCTGCTTGGCCAGCAGGCCGAGGAGATACGTGTCGAAGGCGGCGGAGACGTCCACGCCGCGCTGACGCAGCGGCACCGGCGGTGTGTCCACGTGCTGATAGAGGGTGGCCGTGGCGGTGTCCGAGCGGAACGGCGGCTGGCCGAGCAGCAGTTGGTAGATGACACAGCCCAGTGAGTACATGTCGGACGCGGCGTCGGCCGTGCGGCCGAGTGCCCGTTCCGGGGCGAGGTAGAGGCTCGTACCGACGATATGACCCGTCGTCGTCAGCGCGGCGGACGGGTCGTCGACGAACTGCGCGATGCCGAAGTCGCCGATCTTGACGGTGCCTTCGCCGTCCAGCATCAGGTTTCCGGGCTTGATGTCGCGGTGGACGATGCCCTGCCGGTGCGCCGCGGCGAGACCGGCGGCGGCCTGGCCGGCGATGTGGGCGGCCTGTTCGGGACCCAGCCGTTCCTGAGCCAGCAGCAGGTCCGCCAGACTGCGGCCCTCGACGAGCTCCATCACGAGGAAGAGCCGGTCCTCCCACGCCCCGAAGTCGAAGACGGCCACCAGATGAGGGTGGCTCAGCCGGGCCGCCGTCTGGGCCTCCAGGCGGAACCGGGCGGTGGCCGACTCGTCGGCGTGTTCCCCCAGCAGCAGCTTGACCGCGACGGCGCGGCCGAGGACTTCGTCGGTGGCCCGCCAGACCTCACCCATCCCACCCCGGCCGATCGCGGATATCAGCCGGTACCGACCAGCAACCAGCACCTGTGCACACCTATCTCGATAGCTGGGGGGTGTCCTGCCGATCATGGCCGGGCCCGCCCCCAGGACCTCTCGCGCGGCCCGGACCGAGGGCCGCTTCGAATGCCGCGGCGGCGGCCTCGCCGGGGCGAGGGCGGGGTGGGGGTGCGCGGCAAGATCAGGATATCCGGCGCGCGGACCCCGTACGACCGTCGGCCGTCAACGGCTGCCCGCGGCCGGCCGGCCCAGCGATTCGACCAGGGGCAGCAGCCGGTGCGGTACGCGTTCGCGCAGCGCCACCTCGGTCCGGGTCCTGACCACGCCGGGCAGCCGGATGAGCCGCTGGATGACGTCCTCCAGGTGCCCGTTGTCCCGGGCGACCACCCGGGTCAGCAGGTCGCCGCCGCCCGTGGTCGAGAAGGCCTCGACGATCTCCGGCACGGCTGCGAGCGCGTCACCGACCTCGTCGAGATGGCCCTGGGTGACCTCCAGGTGCACGAACGCGAGGACGGGGTGGCCGAGTGCGGCGGGCGAGAGGAAGGGGCCGCTCCCGGTGATCACGCCGTCCCGTTCAAGCCGGTCGATCCGTGCCTGGAGGGTGCCCCGGGCGATGGACAGGATGCGTGCGTACTCGCGCACGCTCGTCTGCGGCTGTTCGATGAGCAGCCGCAGGATACGGGTGTCGAGTGCGTCCACCGCCATGCTTCGCCGGCCTCTTTCGTGCGTCCTTCGGGGGCCAGCGACTGTATCAACGGCATCGGGACGAGCCCGGTCGCCCGGCCGCCGTCGCGGCCGGATGTGCCCCGCGCACGGGCGGGTGGCGCGGGGCACGGCCGGGACGGTCAGAACTGCACGTCGGAGCAGGCGTAGAAGGCGTTGCCGGTGTCGGCGATCGTCCACACGCCGAGGATCAGGTGCTTGCCGGACTTCTGCGGCAGGACGCCCGAGTGGGTCACGGTCGAGCCCGGCAGCCTGCCGCCGAAGGGCACGGTGAGGAACGGCTGCGGGTCCAGGTCGGCCCGGGTGAGCGGCTTGGTGGGGTCGTAGCCGTCCTTGGTGATGTAGTAGCGGAAGTCGGTCGTGGCGTGACGCGCCTCGATCCGCCAGTTGAAGGTGTAGTTCTGGTTGGCGGTGACCTGGGTGGCGGGCCAGGCGCCGCCGCGCGGGTCGTCGAGCTCGGAGAAGCGGCCGATGCCGCCCGAGCAGATGTGCCCGTCGGCCGGGCCACGGGTGGGGAAGCCCTTGGGGCCCTCGACGCTCGGCGGCTCCCACTGGATCTGCCCGCAGTGCTTGACGGTGCCGATGCCGCAGAGCTGCTGGCGGCTGATGGGGGAGTCGGTGTAGCCGTGGCTCTGGGCGGGGGCGGAGGTGGCCAGCAGGGCCGCCCCGGCGAGCCCGAGCCCGGTCAGTAAGGAAGTGATCTTTCTGCGCATCCGTCGCTCCTGGAGATGTGGGGTGATGTCCGGAGAATTCTGCGGTCTAGACCAAGGGTGAGCGTAGCGATGTCAAGTTGACATGTCTAGACCAAGGAAACGCCCTCCTCGGGAGGGCCTGCGCGGCGGCCGTCCGCCGCGCAGGTCTCCGGGGCGACGGAGTGCTACCGGCGGGAGGGCTTGACCTTCCAGGTCAGCCGTTCGGTGGTCTCGGCGCGGACCTTCGGGTCGCGGACCGACTTCGTGCGGTCCGCCGACTCGACCGTGACCGTGTGCGTCCTGCCGTCCCTGGGTACGCCCAGCGAGGAGGGGGCGGCGGCGGTGAGCCCCGTGGCCCGCTTCACCCGGACCCCGTCGACGTACCAGCGCAGCTCGGGAGCCGCCAGTCCGGTCAGGGCGGCCCGCGTCACCTCGATCCGGTCGGTCCTGCGGATCGTGGCGCCCGAAGGGGTGCTGCTGCTCAGCGCGTTGGCCTCGCGGTAGAAGCCCGCGATCATGGCCTCGCGCCCGGGGAGGTTGAAGTCCCTGACATTCAGGGCCCGCATGATCGAGTTGGCGGTCGGGCGGTAGATCCCGTACGGGTAGTAACTGCTGCCCTCGTACGTGCCGACGGTGCCGCCCGTGGGGTCGGTCTCACCGAGCCAGCGGTACCACTTGCTCCTGTGGGAGGCCATCTGCTCCGCGGTGAAGATGCTGGAGTTGATGTCCGGAAGCTCGCCGCCCGTCCAGGTGCCGTAGCTGTCGTACGTGTACTCGTCCGCCAGCAGGCCCACCGAGTGGGCTATCTCGTGGGCGGCGATCATGCTCGACTGCTCATTGTCGGACGAGAGGGTCGAGACGCCGTCGAACGGGTAGCCCTCGGCCTCCAGGCCCGAGTAGCCGGCGCCGCCGTATTTGGTGGAGTGGGAGACGACGACGACCAGGTCCGCGTCCGGCGCCTTCGCCGCGTACGAGGCGACCTTGTCGATGTCGGCGCAGATCAGCCGCTCGGTCTGCGAGCACCAGAAGTAGCTGCCGAGGGCCGTGTCCTTGGCGACGTCCGCGGTGGGGTCCCCGGTGATGCCGGACTCGGCGGAGACGGCGTCGACCGTCCACACGTTCATCAGGCCCTGATAGCTGGCGTAGGGCTCGATGGTGGTGATGTCCGCCCACTTGGCGGCGGCCGCGGAGTGGAAGGCCTCCTGCTCACCGGCCGTGTAGCCGTCGCCGATGAGCACCACGTCGAGCCGGTCGTCCGAGGAGCCGGTCACCGACAGCCGGCCGACCGCCCCGTCCGTCGTCGACGCGGCGGACGCCGAGCTCCGGGCCGCGGTGTGCTTCGTCTCCGTGCGGAGCGGGACCTCGGTCCGGTGTCCCGGACCGCCCGGCTCCGGGAAGTACTCGACGCCGACGTGCGGTTCCCGCGTGGGCTCCGGGTCCGAGGCCGACGCGGGAGCGGCGAGGGCCGCCCCGAGGAGGGTCATGAGCGCGACGCCCGTGGACAGGGCGGCCGCCTTTTTTGTGTGCATGTCAATCCTTTCCTCATGCCCGCGCGGATTAAGTAGGTGGTTCAATGGGCTTGAGTTGGCGCTTAACCTAGGTTGTGCGACGGGGGCGCACAAGGGGGTGGCCGGGAGGGTGCGCCGGGCCGGCCGCGCCGCGGCGTATCGAGGGGGTATCGCTTCACGGACCCGACAACGGCCGGTACGTGTGGGAATATGCGAGTCCCCACGGGTGACGAGTCCGGCCGGCGCACGCAGCCGCCGGGACCACACGCGGACGAGAAACGAGGGGCTGTCATGGCGCAGGCCGACGGGGTGCCGGTCAACGGTGAGGGAACGATCCGCTCCGGGGCCGGGCGGCCGGAGGGGCCGGGGGATCCCGCGGCGATCGGCCGGCGCGTGAGGAGTCTGCGCAAGGAGCGCGGGCTGACCCAGCGGCAGCTCGCCGAGCCCGAGTACACCGCCGCGTACGTCTCGACCCTGGAGGCCGGCAAGGTGCGGCCCTCCGGGGCCGCCCTGCGGCACATCGCCGAGCGGCTCGGGGTCGCCGAGGACGAACTGGCCACGGGCCGGCCCACCCATCTCGTCGCGGAGCTGCGGGTCGGGCTGACCGACGCGCAGCGGGTGCTGGCCGTGGGGGACGCGGCGGACGCGCGCGCCGCCTACGAGCGGATCCTGCGCAGGGCCGACGAGTACCAGCTCGCCCAGGAACGGGGAGCCGCCCTCACCGGCCTGGGGGAGTGCGCGCTGGAGACGGGCGAACTCGCCGAGGCCGTCGGCCGCTTCGAGGCGGCGGAAGTCGCGCTGGCCCGCGAACCCCTCCCCGCCCGTGCGCGGGCCGTCCGGGGCAGATCGATCGCGCACTATCTCGCGGGCGAACTCCGTTACTGCTGCTACCTGCTGGAAAGCGCGATCGACGAGCTGAACACGTCGGGGCTGCACGATCCCGGGGCGCTGCTCCAGCTGTACACGGCCTCGATCGCTCCGTACATGGACATGGGTGCCCACGCCCGCGCCGCGCAGGCCGCCGAACTCGCGCTCGCCCTGGTGCCCCAGGTCTCCGACCCCGCTCTCGTGGCCGGCATGCACCGCACCGTGGCCCGCACCCTGATCGCCGAAGGCAGGGCCGAGGCCGCCCGGACCTCGCTGGCGCGCGCCACCGAGCTCTATGAGCAGCTGCAGATCCGTACCGAACTCGCGCACTGCCACTGGATGCGGGGTTACGTCTGCGCCCAGGACGGCGACCTCGTCCAGGCGGAGGCGGCGCTGCGGACCGCTCGCTCGATGCTGGTCTCCAAGCGCGCGGCCCTGTACGTCTCCCAGGTGGAGGTCGAGCTCGCCGACGTCCTGCGCAGGAGCGGGAAGTCGGCCCAGGCCGCGGAGCTGCTGGGGACCCTGCTGGCCGGTCTCCAGCACGACCGCGGCGCGCTGCACGCCGGTGGGGCCCACCGGTTGCTCGGGCTGATCGCGGAGGAGGCCGGGGACACCGAGTCCGCCGAGCTGCACTACGCGACCGCGCTCTCCCTGCTCGAACAGACCGGAGCCGCCGGAGACCTCGCCGACATCTGCCGCCTCCTCGGCGATCTGATGCGCCGCGAGGGCCGTACGGAGGAGGCGCTGAACGCGTACCGGACCGGGCTCGGACACCGCGCCGAGCCGGGGACCACCACGCTCGGCCCCGCTCCCGCCCGCCCGCCCTTCACGCCCTGGACCTGAGCACGGCCGGGCCCGGTCTCCACGCGGGTGCGGTGGCGGCCGTTCACGCCGGTGGCCCGCGAAGCTGGTCCGTTGGCTCTGCCGTGGCCGAGATGAGTGGCGGAATTCTGGGCCATTGGCTCAATTAATCAGGCTCGATTTGAACCATTAGCCCGTCGGATGCTGAGATGGGTCAATCAATGGCGCTGCGGGTCCCTCGGGGACCCATGCGGCGCCTTTCTCATGTCCGGGCATGGTCCAGATACGAAGAAGGGGCGGGGCAACTTGCTGAAGAGGGCGTTCGTCGCACCGGATCCGGGCCGGATCCGGCTGCGGTTCGCGTGCCGGGCGGTGCTCGGCATCGGGCTCGCCGTGGTGGTGTGCGGGCTCGTCGGCCACTCGCTCGTGGCGGCCATCACCGGCGGCCTCGCCGCGCTGCTCGCCCTGTTCACCGTGACCGACCCCACCGTCCGCGGCCAGGCGGTCACCACCGCGCTGTTGCCCGCCGTCGGCTTCCCGGTGCTCGCCCTCGCCGCGGTCCTCCACGACCACCCCGTCGCCCGCGACGCCGCGTTCCTCGCGGTCATGGGTGCGGGGGTCTACGCGAGGCGGTGGGGGCCGCGTGGACACTCCCTCGGCGTCTTCGCGTTCATGGCCTTCTTCAGCACGCAGTTCCTCCACACCCTGCCCCGCCAGCTCCCCGAGCTCTACTCCGCCGTCGCCCTGTCCCTGCTCTGCGCGGCGGCCGTCCGCTTCGGCCTCTGGTGCTACGAGCGCCGGCTGCCCGCCCCCGCCGTGCCCGCCCCGGCCGCCGGAACCGGTCTGGCCCGGGTCACCACCCGCCAGGCCGTCCAGGCGGTCGCGGGCGGAGCCGTCGCGCTGCTGGCCGGACAGCTGATGTCGGACCAGCGCTGGTACTGGGCCGTCGGCGCCACCTGGTGGGTCTTCGTGAACACCGCCTCGCGCGGCGAGACCCTGGTACGCGGCTTCCGCCGGATCCTGGGCACCCTCATCGGCATCCCGATCGGCCTCGCCGTCGTCATCCCGGTGCACGGCGCGCCCGTGCCCACCGCTCTGATCGTCGCCGCCGGGATCTTCGGCATCTTCTACACGGCCGCGGTCTCCTACACCTGGATGATGCTCTCCGTGACGGTCATGGCCGGCGCGCTCTACGGGTCCCTCGGCGTCCTCGACCCCGCCCTGCTCGCCCTGCGGCTCGGCGAGACGGCCGTCGGCGCGCTCGGTGCGATGCTCGCGGTGCTGCTCGTCCTGCCCGTCACCACGCACGCCACGACCGATGCCTGGATCCAGCGCGCCCTGCGCTGCGTGCACGCCTGCACCGAGGAGGCCGCCGCCCGGCTCTCCGGCTCCGCCACCGCCGACCCGGCCCCGCGCGTCGCCGAGCTGGAGGCCCTTCTCGGACGCGTCCGGCTCTCGCTCGCCCCGCTGGTCCACCCGCTGAGCCCGCTCCGCGCCCGCCGGGCCAGGGCCGGGCACGTCCTCGCCCTGCTCGACGAGTGCGCGCGCGAGGTGCGCGGCCTCGCCTCGGTGGCCGCCGACCCGGAGGCGTCCCACGACGCCCGGCTCGCCGCCGCCTGCTGGCGCGTCGAGAACGCGGTCGAAGCCCTCACGGCACCCGAGCGGCCCGCCCGTACGGCCGCCACGGCCGCCCTGCCCGCGCACCCGGCCGCCTCCGAACCCGCCCTCGCCCACCTGCACAGCCTGGAACGCGCGCTCGCGGAGCTCGCCGCACCGCTGCACAGCCCGCCGAGCGCACCCCTGGTCACCGCCTGACACCCTTCGGCGCGGCCCGATCCGGCACCCTTGGTCCAGACCACGCAGCCGCACTGCTACCGTCGCCGCAAAGATCACGACGGCACGTCCGCCGCGCACAGCCGGCGGAGAGGAGCAGCGGTGGACAGCAGCAACGGTGCGGGACGGGCATTCATCGGGTCGTTCACCTCGGCGGGCGGGCACGGCGTCACCGTCGCCGCCGTGGACCCGGAGACCGGAGCGCTCACGGTCCTGGGCGCCACCGACGCCGTACCCGACCCCTCCTACCTGGCACTCGGTCCCGGCGGCACGGTCCTCTACGCGGTCAGCGAGACCGAGCCGGGAGCCGCGGCGGCCCTCGACGTCACCGCGGACGAACCCCGCCCGCTCGGTGCGGTCCGGGCGGTGGACGGGGACGGCCCCACCCACCTCGCCCTCGCGGGGGACCACCTGGTCACCGCGAACTACGGCTCGGGCAGCGTCAGCGTGCTGCCCGTCGCCGGGGACGGGACGCTCGGCCCCGTCGCCGCGGTCCTCGCGCACGAGGGCGGCGGACCGGTCGCCGACCGCCAGGAGGGCCCGCACGCCCACCAGGTGCTGCCCGACCCCTCCGGGGAGTGGGTGCTCAGCGTCGACCTCGGCACCGACTCGGTGCGGATCTGCGCGCTCGACCGGGCCACCGGGGAACTGCGCCCGCACGGCGAGACGGCGCTGCGCGCCGGCACCGGCCCCCGCCACCTGGCCTTCCACCCCTCGGGCCGGCACGCCTACGTGCTGAACGAGCTGGAGCCCACCGTCACCGTGTGCCGCTGGGACGCCACCGCGGGCGTCCTGGAGCCGGTCGGCGAGACGCCGGTGCTCCCCGAGGACGTGACCGGCGCGAGCTACGCCTCCGAGGTCGTCGTCGCGCACGACGGCCGGTTCCTGTGGGCGGCCAACCGGGGCCACGACAGCATCTCCGTGCTCGCGCTCGACGCGGCCGGCGAGCAGCCGTCCCTGGTCACGACCGTGGGCTGTGGCGGCCACTGGCCCCGCGACCTCGCGCTCGACCCGGCCGGGCGCCGGCTCTACACGGCCAACGAGCGCAGCGGGAACGTCGCCTGGTTCACGGTAGACCCGGAGACCGGTGTCCCGCGCCACGACGGCTCCCTGGAGGCGCCCGCGGCCTCCTGCGTGATCTTCGGCTGATCCCTCCGGGGCACGCGTGAGGCCCCGTACGGGACTGCCGTCCGGTACGGGGCCTCACTCATGCCGAAAAGGTCAGCGGGCCTGCGCCCCCTGGGCCACCGGGGGAGCGATCCCGAGGGCCGAGGTGTACATCGACAGCACCAGCTTGCCGATCGCCGGGTACGCGCCCAGCGGCTCGGCGGTCGCGCAGCCGGCCTCCTTCGCCGCGGCGTCCAGCAGACCGTCCGCCAGCTCCGGACCCACCAGATACGGCGCCACGGCCAGCTGCAGCGAGCCGGAGCCCTTCAGCTGCTCCGCGATCGAGGCGACCGAACCCTCCACGTCGAGCGCGGCGGCCATCACCGGCACCGCGAGCCGGGCCGCCAGCAGCATGCCGGTGATCCCGGCGGCCTGCACGGCCTCCTCGCCGCCCACCGTGGCGAGCACGATCCCGTCGGCGGCCGTCGCCACCGTGAAGAGCCTCGCCCGGTCCGCGCGGGCGAGCCCGGCCTCCGACAGCCGGACGTGCAGCGCCTCGGCCAGCAGCGGGTGCGGACCGAGCACATCGGTCAGCTCCGCCGGGGCGTCGCTGTCGGTGATCGCCTGACGTATCCGCTGGACCAGCGCGCTGTCCGGACCCGCGAGCAGCGGGACCACCACGGCGGCCGGGCCCTCGGGCTCGGCGACCTCACGGCCCACGGCCAGCGCCTGCTCGTAGCGCGCGGTGCGCTCGGCGGCGGAATGCGCGATCACGGAGGCCAGCGCCGGGTACTCCGCGTCGTCGCCGTCGACGTAACCGATCAGGGCGTTCAGGCCGGGCAGCTCGGAACGGGCGATGCTGATGACTTCCTCGGCCAGACCGCGGCTTTCCGAAGAGGGGGTACCGGGAACGGCGAGAACGAGCGCGGCAGCGCCCTCGGGTGCGACCACGGGCTCCGGGCGGCGGTGCCGTCCGGACTGGCGAGGTCGCGGCATTCGTACAGGCAGGCCGGAAGCGGGCCCAGTGGGGGTGCTCATGGCGCCGCATGCTACTGGTTTCGGACGGCCCCTTGCGCGGGGAGGGTCCGGTCGAGCGGCCTCTGTCCGCTTTTATCCGATCAGTGGCTTACTGGGCAACTGCCCTGAAGTGTCGTCAGCGTGCGGGTGCCCGTCACCCTACGCCTGCGGCGCGGGCGCCGGAACGCAGAGCAGCGTCGGGTGGTGCGGCAGCCGCAGACCCCCGGTGGCCAGGGCCCGGGCGATGCGCAGCGCGCCGATCAGGGGATCACCCGAACCGGGGACCGCCCGTGCCCGTGGCAGCAGCCGCGCCAATTCCTCGCGCAGGGGCACGAGCAACGGCTCGCCCATCCGGAACAGCCCGCCCGTGAGCGCGACTTCGTACGCCTCCTCGTCCGCCTTCGCCTCCGGGCACACCGCCGCCGCGGCCTCCGCGATGTGCGCGGCGGCGGCCCGCAGGATGCCCTCGGCCACCGGGTCGCGGTCCGCGCACGCGGCCACCTCCGGTGCGAACGAGGCCAGCAGGGCCGGCCGGTCCGCGCGCGGATAGAGCAGACCGGGCAGCTCCTGCGCCGGCCCGAACACCGCCTCCAGCCTGGTCAGCAGCTCCGGCGAACCACCGCGCCGCCCGTCGTGGGCGCGCATCGCCGCGTCCAGTCCGGCCCGCCCGATCCAGGCCCCGCCCCCGCTGTCGCCCAGCAGATGCCCCCAGCCGTCGGCCCGCCGCCACGCCGTCAGGTCCGTGCCCAGCGCGATCAGCCCGGTACCGGCGGCCACCACCGCTCCGGGCCGCTGTCCGACCGCCCCGGCGTACGCGGTCACCGCGTCCGCCGCCAGCGCGATCCGGCGCACGCCCAGTGCGTCGGCCAGGGCGCCCGGCAACTCGGCGCGCAACTCGTCGCCCAGCGTGGCCATGCCCGCGGCACCGATCGCGGCGGCGGTGATCCGGGCGCCGTCGCCGAGCCCGTCGAGCAGGCCGCGTACGGCGGGCAGCACCTGTTCCAGGAGATGGGCGGCGTCGATGCCGCGTGGGCCGGTGCGTACCGGCCCGCCGCACTCGGCGGTCTCCGACGGGGCGTCCGCTTCCGCCGTGCCCAGCGCCACCCGGAGTCCTGAACCGCCCGAATCCACCCCGAGGACATACGTGCCCGGTTGTCCGTGTGACGTCATGGACCGGCTCCCGGGGGACGAAGGGGTGAGGGACGGGCAGCACCCTATCCCCGGGGGACCGCGTTGCGCCGGTAGGGTGATCTTTCGTGACAGCGCGACCGTTGAACGAAGTAGTCGAGCCCGGCTGGGCCGACGCCCTGGCCCCCGTGGCGGGCCGCATCGCCGAGATGGGCGATTTCCTGCGTGCGGAGGTCGCGGCCGGCCGCACCTACCTCCCCTCCGGGGCGAACGTGCTGCGCGCGTTCCAGCAGCCCTTCGACGACGTACGCGTCCTGATCGTCGGTCAGGACCCCTATCCCACACCGGGGATGGCGATCGGGCTGAGCTTCGCGGTCTCCCCGGACGTCCGCAGGCTCCCTGGCAGCCTGGAGAACATCTACCGCGAGCTCCACGACGACCTCGGGCTGCCCCGCCCGTCGAACGGCGACCTGACCCCGTGGACCCGCCAGGGCGTGCTGCTGCTGAACAGGGCGCTGACGACCGCGCCCCGCTCGCCCGGCGCCCACCGGGGCAAGGGCTGGGAGGAAGTCACCGAACAGGCCATCCGCGCCCTGGTCGCCCGGGGCAAGCCGCTGGTGTCCGTGCTCTGGGGACGCGACGCCCGCAATCTGCGCCCGCTGCTCGGCGACCTGCCGGCCATCGAGTCCGCGCACCCTTCCCCGATGTCCGCCGACCGCGGCTTCTTCGGGTCCAGGCCGTTCAGCCGGGTCAACGAACTCCTCGCCGCGCAGGGCGCCCAGCCCGTCGACTGGCGGCTTCCCTAGCAGCTCACACCTCGACCGCCGCCGCCCGTACGCACAGCACGTCCGGAAGATGCGAGGCCAGCTGCTCCCAGCTGTCTCCGTCGTCCGCGCTCGCGTACAACTCGCCGTTGCGGTTGCCGAAGTAGACCCCGGCCGGGTCCGCGTCGTCCGTGCAGAGCGCGTCGCGCAGCACCGTGCCGTAGTGGGCGCTCTCGGGCAGGCCCGCCGACAGGGGCTCCCAGTGGGCGCCCGCGTCGGTCGTCCGGAAGACCCGGCAGCGGTGCTCGGCGGGCACCCGGTCGGCGTCGGCGTTGATCGGGAAGACGTACGCCGTGTCCGCGCGGTGCGGGTGGGCGGCCACGGCGAAGCCGAAGTCCGAGGGCAGGCCCGCGCCGATGTCCGTCCAGTTGCCCCCGGCGTCGTCGC
Organism: Streptomyces sp. NBC_00708; assembly: GCA_036226585.1. Lineage (GTDB taxonomy): Bacteria > Actinomycetota > Actinomycetes > Streptomycetales > Streptomycetaceae > Streptomyces. The sequence continues at coordinate 620,801 of CP108997.1, read as the reverse complement.
TGCGGAAGACACCCCAGTGGTTCTGGAGGTAGAGGCGGTCCGGGTCGGCCGCGTCCCGGCTGACCTTGTGCACGCACTGGCCGAACTCCGGGTCCGGGTCGGGCAGGAAGACGGCCGAGACCCCCTTGTTGGCCGGGGTCCAGCTCGCGCCGCCGTCGGTGGTCCGGAACACCCCGGCGGTGGACACCGCGACCGTCACGGCGCGGGCGTCCCGCTCGTCGGTCAGGATCGTGTGGAGCCCCTCGCCGCCCCCGCCGGGCACCCACCGCGAACGCGTCGGGTGCTCCCACAGCGGGCGTACCAGCTCGAACGACTCGCCCCCGTCCGCCGAGCGGAACAGCGCGGCCGGCTCCGTGCCCGCGTAGACGACGTCCGGCGCTTCGGGCCCCGCCGGCTGCAGCTGCCACACCCGCTCCAGCGAGGTCCCGGTGAACTCCGGGAACTTCACCGCCGGGGTCTTCGGCTCGACCCAGCTCGCGCCCAGGTCGTCGGAGTGGAAGACGGACGGGCCCCAGTGCGCGCTGTCCCCGCCGACGAGCAGCCTGGGCCGGTCGCCCCGGGTGTCGATGGCGACCGAGTAGATCGCCTGCGCGTTGAAATGCGGCCCCTCGAACTCCCACGTACTGCCGCGCCTGCGGCCGATGAAGAGCCCCTTGCGGGTGCCCACGGTGAGCAGTACCCCGGTCATGACCGAACCTCCCGAAACGCCGTTGTGCCGGATACGCGCCAGTCTGTACCCCGGCACTGACAACGGCGTGGACGACGGCCCGGGTGTCCCGGTCCCGGCGCGGTCCGGGGCTCAGCGGCAGGGCGGGGCCGTGCTGCTGCGGACCACCAGATTCGTCGCCAGATCCACGCGCGTCGTCGCGGGCTGCCTGCCCCGGCCGAGGTCGAGGACCAGCCGGGCCGCCGTCTCGGCCATCTCGATGAGCGGCTGGCGCACCGTGGTCAGCGGCGGCCCGATCCACCGGGTGAGCGGCAGGTCGTCGAAGCCGACCACGCTCAGGTCCTCCGGGATGCGCAGACCCAGTTCGCGCGCCGCCTCGTACACGCCGAGCGCCTGGAGGTCGTTGCCCGCGAAGACGGCGGTCGGCCGCTCCGCCGAGCGCAGCAGCTCCATACCGGCCGCGTACCCGGCCTCGTGCGAGAACTCGGCCTCGCGGATCAGTGACCGGTCGATCGGCACGCCCGCCGTCTCCAGGGCGGCGCGGTAGCCGTCCACCCGGGCCCGGCTGCACATCATCCGGGACGGTCCGCTGACGACGCCGATCCTGCGGTGGCCGAGCCCGGTGAGGTGGCGGGTGGCGGCCAGACCGCCCTGCCAGTTCGTCGTGCCGACCGACGGGATGTCGTCGCCCGGATCGCCGGCCGGGTCCACCACCGCGTACGGGATGCTGCGGCTGGTGAGCTGCGCGCGCTGGGCGGCGGTGAGGTCGGAGAGGACCAGGATCACCCCGACCGGCCGGCGGGCCAGGACGCCGTCGACCCAGGTCTGCCCGGGGCTGAGGCGGCCGGCGCTCTCCGAGAGGACCAGGCTCAGGCCCTCCTCGCGCGCGACGTTCTCCACGCCGCGCACGACCTCCATCGCCCACGCGCTGTCCAGCTCGTGGAAGACCAGGTCGATGAGTTGCGACTGCGTGGTGGAACCGCGTCTGCGGCGGTAGCCGTGCTGCAGCAGCAGTTCCTCGACCTTGGTGCGCGTACCGGGCGCGACATCGGCGCGCCCGTTCAGCACCTTCGAAACTGTCGGAGCCGAGACTCCGGCCGCTCGGGCGATTTCCGCCAGCGTGGCAGCGCCGTCCGACGACGCTCCGGCAGGCGCATTCTCCTGATGTGACTGGACGTTTGCGGGGCTCATACAGCGAATCGTAACCGCCCGGCGCCCGAACCGAGCGGGCTGCCCCGGCGAAAAATTCGCGGTCCGCGACCTCTTGACTGGCCCGAAACCCAACCGTACGGTTCCGGCAACATTCGCAAGCAACTCCGAAAGATTCGACAGAGGTGCGGTCATGCGGTCGGGAATTTTCACTCAGGGCAAGCGTGCGGCGAGATGGACCGCGGCCGGTGCGGCCATGGTCATGGCGGGAGTCCTGGCGGGCTGCGGATCGGACGGCGGCAGCGGCGGCGGTGGCGCCACGCTGACCGCGTACGTCTACGGCGACGACGCCGTGAAGGTTCAGCAGGCCGCGGTCAAGGAGTTCAACAAGACCTCCGACGTGAAGGTCAAGCTCGTCTCCGTACCCGGCACCGACTACGTCAACAAGCTCCGCAGCGCCATGGGCTCCCCGAGCGCCCCCGACATCTTCTTCAACTGGGGCGGCGGCTCCATCAAGCCGTACGTCGACGCGAACCAGCTGGTCGACCTCACCTCGACGTTCAAGAGCGACGCCACCCTGAAGGACGGCTTCCTGCCGTCGATCGTCACGGCCGGCAGCCTCGACGGGAAGGTCTACGGCGTCCCGATGCGCGGTATGCAGCCCGTGATGCTCTTCTTCAACAAGACCCTCTTCGCCGAGAACGACGTCACGGTCCCCAAGACGTGGGAGGAGCTGCAGCAGGCCATCAAGACCTTCAAGGGCAAGGGCATCACGCCGTTCGCCCTCGGCGGGTCCGACAAGTGGCCCGAGCTGATGTGGCTGGAGTACCTGCTCGACCGGATCGGCGGCCCCGACGTCTTCCGCAAGATCCAGAGCGGTGACAGCTCCGCCTGGGGCGACCCGGCCGTCCTGAAGACCGCCCAGACCGTCAAGCAGCTCGTCGACGACGGCGCGTTCGGCAAGAACTTCAACTCCGTCGACTACGGCAACGGCGGTGCGCCCACCCTGCTCAACAAGGGCAAGGCGGCCATGCACCTGATGGGCTCGTGGGAGTACTCCACCCAGCTCGGCAAGGCGCCCGAATTCGCCGAGAAGGACCTCGGCTGGACGAACTTCCCGACCGTCGCCGGCGGCGTCGGTGACCCGGCCGACGTGGTCGGCAACCCCACCAACTACTGGTCGGTGAACGCCCGCACGAAGCACAAGGACGCGGCCATAGCCTTCCTCAAGACCATGGCCTCCAAGTCCTACGCGCAGGCCCTCGTGGACAACGGCGACGTGCCCACCACCTCCAACGCCGCCTCCATGCTGAGCGGATCGCCGAACCCGAAGTTCGCCACCGACCAGTACGAGATGGTCCAGAAGGCCCCCGACTTCACCCTGTCCTGGGACCAGGCGCTGGAGTCCGAGATCGCCACCCCGCTGCTCACCGAGATCAGCAAGCTGTTCGCCGGCAAGTCCACGCCCGAGCAGTTCGTCGCCGCAATGAAGGCCGTCAAGTAACGATGTCGCACGTCTCCTCGTCACCCAAGGTGCGCGGAGGACGGAAGGCGGCCGCCGGCAACGTCGGCCGCCCCCCGGTCGCCTGGGCGCTGCCCGGCATCCTCTTCTTCGCCCTCTTCGCGATCGTCCCGCTGGCGATCGCCGTGTACCTCTCCTTCTGCCACTGGGACGGGCTGAACTCCCCGACCTCCGCCGGCACAGCCAACTGGACCCGGCTCTTCAAGGACCCCGAATTCCGCCAGGCCGCCTGGCTCAGCCTGCTGCTCACCACCATCAGCTGGGTCTTCCAGACCCCGGTGGCTCTGCTCCTCGGCGTCTGGGCGGCCGGCCGGCAGCGCAGCCGCGCCGTGCTCTCCGCGATCTTCTTCGTCCCGCTCCTGCTGTCCACCACAGCCATCGCGATGCTCTTCCACGCGCTGCTCGACCCCAACTTCGGGGTCATCAAGGAGATCGGGCCCTGGTTCGGGATCGACCCGAACATCATGGGCTCGTCCACCGGCGCCCTGCTCACCGTGGCGTTCGTCGGCGGCTGGCAGTTCATGCCCTTCCACACCCTGATCTACCAGGGCGGCACCCGGCAGATCCCGCAGGTCCTCTACCAGGCCGCCGAGATCGACGGCGCGGGCATGTTCCGGCAGTTCTTCCACATCACCCTGCCGCAGCTGCGCAACACCATCACGACCTCCTCGGTCCTGATGATCGTCGGCTCGCTGACGTACTTCGACACCGTGCTCATCATGACCAAGGGCGGTCCGGGAACGGACACCACCATCCTGCCGTACCTGATGTACCGCACCGGTTTCCAGACCTACGACCTCGGGTACGCCGCCGCGATCGCGACCGCCCTCGTCGTCGTGGCCACCGCGATCTCGCTGATCCTCGTCCGCTTCAGCGGCTTCGGGAACATGCGCTCCACCCGGGAAGGTATGTGACGCGATGTCGACCGACACCCGCCCCGCGGCGCGCCCCGCGCAGCCCCTGACCCGCATCCGCCCCGCCACCCCGCGGCGACGCCGCAGGTGGGGCAACCCGCTGGCCGGCCTCGGCTCGGTGGTCTGGCTCCTGCTCGTGATCGTCCCGCTCTACACCCTGGTCTCGTCCTCGCTGATGCACCAGGACGAGGCGCTGAACGGCGACCCGCTGGCCGTCCCGACCGACCCGACGCTCGACAACTACCGCACGGTGCTGGACAGCGGCTTCTCCACGATGCTCTCCAACACGGCGATCGTCGCTGTGGCGACCACGGCGATCGTGCTGGTCCTCTCGGTCCCCGTCGCGTACGTCGCGGTACGCACCCGCAGCCGGCTCTCCGGACTCGCCTTCCGCACCTTCCTGCTCGGCGTCGCCATCCCCGCCCAGGCCGTGATCGTGCCGCTCTACCTGCTCATCACCAAGATGGGCCTGTACGACAGCCTGCCGGCGATCATCCTGCCGACCGCGGCCTTCGCCATGCCGGTCGCGGTGCTGATCCTCAGCGGCACCATGCGCGATGTCTCCGAGGAGATGTACGAGGCCATGGCGCTCGACGGCGCCTCGTCCCTGCGGATGCTGTGGCAGCTGGCGATCCCGATGTCCAAGGCCGGCATCAGCACGGTGGCGATCTACACGGCCCTCCAGGCGTGGAACGGCTTCCTGTTCCCGCTGATCCTGACCCAGTCCGAGGAGAACCGCGTACTGACCCTCGGTCTCTTCAACTTCATGTCCCAGTTCGGGGTGAACATCCCGGCCGTGCTCGCCGCGATCGTGCTCTCCGTCGTACCGATCTTCGCCGTGTACCTCGTGGCACGGAAGGCGCTGGTCAACGGACTGATGGGGGTGGGCGGCAAGTAGCGCGTCCATGCCGCCCGTACCACCGCACTCTTGAGAGGAATCCCCGCCGCCATGGCAAACCCCCCTGTTCCGCACGCCCGCAGGACCGAAGCGGCCACCGCCGTCGACGGCCCCTGGCAGGACCCCGCGCTCGCCCCCGAGGAGCGTGTGGCCGACCTCGTCTCCCGGATGACCCTCCAGGAGAAGACCGCCCAGCTGTACGGCATCTGGGTGGGCGCCGACGCCGACGGGGACGGGGTCGCCCCGCACCAGAACGAGATGGTCGACGCGATCGACTGGGACGCCCTGATCCCGCGCGGCCTCGGCCAGCTGACCCGCCCCTTCGGCACCGCCCCGGTCGACCCCGCCGTCGGCGCGATCTCGCTGGCCCGCGCCCAGCAGGCCATCGCCGGCGCCGGCCGCTTCGGCATCCCGGCGCTCGCCCACGAGGAATGCCTCGCCGGTTTCACCGCCTGGGGTGCCACCGCCTACCCGGTCCCGCTGTCCTGGGGCGCGGCCTGGAACCCGGACCTGGTCACCGAGATGGCCCACCGGATCGGCGGCGACATGCGGTCCGTGGGCATCCACCAGGGCCTCGCCCCGGTCCTGGACGTGGTGCGCGACCTGCGCTGGGGCCGCGTCGAGGAGACCATCGGCGAGGACCCCTACCTCGTCGCCACCATCGGCACCGCGTACGTGAAGGGCCTGGAGTCCGCCGGCGTCGTCGCCACCCTCAAGCACTTCGCCGGATACGCGGCATCGGCCGGCGCCCGCAACCTCTCGCCGGTCCGGGCCGGGGCCAGGGAACTCGCCGACGTCATCCTGCCGCCCTTCGAGATGGCCCTCCTCGAAGGCGGCGCGCGCTCGGTCATGCAGTCCTACGCGGAGATCGACGGGGTGCCCTCGGCGGCCGACCCCGCCCTGCTCACCGGACTGCTCCGCGACACCTGGGGCTTCGAGGGCACCGTGGTCGCGGACTACTTCGCCATCGGCTTCCTGGAGACCCTGCACAAGATCGCCGAGGACCGCGCCGACGCGGCCCGCCTCGCGCTGCGCGCCGGGGTCGACGTCGAACTGCCCACCGTCCGCAGCTACGGCGACGAACTCGCCGCCGCAGTCCTCGCCGGTACGGTCCCCGAGGAACTCGTCGACCGCGCCCTGCGCCGGGTCCTCCTCCAGAAGTGCGCACTCGGGCTGCTCGACCCCGGCTGGACCCCGCTGCCCGCGCTCCTGCGGGACACCGACCCGGAGCAGGCCCGCGAGACCATCGACCTGGACCCGCCGCGCAATCGCGCCCTCGCCCGCGAACTCGCCGAACAGGCCGTGGTCCTGCTCGCCAACCCGCGCGGCGCCCTGCCGCTCGCCGGGACCGGGCGGATCGCCGTGGTCGGCCCCCGCGCGGACGACGCGCTCGCGATGCTCGGCTGCTACTCGTTCCCCAGCCACGTCGGCGTGCTGCACCCCGGGGTCGCCATGGGCATCGACATCCCGACCGTGCTCGACGCGGTGCGCGGGGAGTTCCCCGCCGCCACGGTCACCGGCGCCCCCGGCTGCGAGGTCGACGGGACGGACACCTCCGGCATCGCGGACGCGGTGGAAGCGGCCCGGGACGCGGACGTGTGCGTCGCCGTGCTCGGGGACCGGGCCGGGCTGTTCGGGCGCGGCACCTCCGGCGAGGGCTGCGACGCCGACGACCTGTCACTCCCGGGCGTTCAGGGCGAACTGCTCGACGCGCTGCTGGACAGCGGCACCCCGGTCGTCCTGGTCCTGGTCACGGGCCGCCCGTACGCGCTCGGCCGCTGGGCGGAGCGCACCGCCGCCGTGGTGCAGGCGTTCTTCCCCGGCGAGGAGGGCGGCCCCGCCCTCGCCTCGGTGCTCTCCGGCCGGGTCGGCCCCTCCGGCCGGCTCCCGGTCTCCGTCCCCCGCCACCCGGGCGGCCAGCCGTGGACGTACCTCCAGCCGCCGCTCGGGCTCGCCAACGGGGTCAGCAACCTGGACCCGACGCCCCTGTACCCCTTCGGCCACGGGCTGACGTACACCTCCTTCGCCTGGGAGCCGGGCACCCCGCCGCCCGCCGAGATCCCCACCGACGGCTCCGCCGGCATCGAGCTGACCGTCCGCAACACCGGCGACCGGGCCGGCGCGGAGGTGGTCCAGCTGTACGTGCACGACCCGGTCGCGCAGACGACCCGGCCCGACACCCGGCTCATCGGCTACGCCCGGGTGCCGCTCGACGCGGGCGAGGAGGCGCGGGTGCGCTTCCGGTTCCACGCCGATCTGGTCTCCTTCACGGGCATCGGCGGCCTGCGGGTCGTGGAACCGGGCGCGCTGGAGCTGCGGCTCGCCACCTCCAGCGGCGCCGGGGACATCCGGCACACCGTGCACCTGCGGCTCACCGGTCCCGAGCGCACCCTCGACCACCGGCGCCGGCTGGTGTGCGAGGCCCTGGTCGAACCCGTGACGGCGGCCGCCCCCGTACGCGGCTGACCGGCTCACATACCACCGGGCGGGGCGCGCGGCCCCTACCGCAGCGCGTCCCGCCCGGTCGCTCCTCGTCCGTACCACCGGCCCACCGGAGGTGCGGGAGGGTTCGCGAAACTTTCGAAACACCCACACCCGCGCACGCGACCCGGCCCACCTCCGGGTACAGCGCCGTGCGCTTCCCGGAAAGGGTTATCTGTCATGCGCAAGCCAATCAAGGCCGTGCTGGTCGGCACCGCCGCCGCTGCCCTGCTCGCCCCCTGCACCATCAACGCCTTCGCCCGCTCCGGCCACGAGGGCGGACCCAAGGCGCCTCCGGCCACCACGCTCGGCTCCCTCGGCAAGCGCGCCGACCTGCGCATCGGCACCGCCGTCGACATGGCGGCCCTGGCCGACGACGCGCCCTACCGGGCCAAGGCCGCGAGCGAGTTCAGCTCCGTCACTCCCGAGAACGTCATGAAGTGGGAGGTCGTCGAGCCGAGCCGGGGTACGTACGACTGGTCGGCGGCCGACGAGCTCGTCGACTTCGCCCGCGCCAACGGCCAGCTCGTACGCGGCCACACCCTGCTCTGGCACAACCAGCTGCCCAGCTGGCTCACCACCGGCGACTTCACCGCCGGCCAGCTGCGCGCGATCCTGCGCAAGCACATCACCGATGAGGCCCGCCACTTCAAGGGCCGGATCTGGCAGTGGGACGTCGTCAACGAGGCGTTCAACGACGACGGCACCCTGCGCGACAGCATCTGGCTCCGGAAGCTCGGCCCCGGCTACATCGCGGACGCCTTCCGCTGGGCCCACGAGGCCGACCCCAAGGCCAAGCTGTTCATCAACGACTACAACATCGAGGGCGTCAACGCGAAAAGCACCGCCCTCTACGACCTGGTCGTCAAGCTGCGCAAGCAGCACATACCGATCGACGGCGTCGGCATCCAGGGCCACCTCTCCGTCCAGTACAACGCGCCCCACGACATCGCCGAGAACATGAAGCGGTTCGACGACCTCGGCCTGGAGACCGCGATCACCGAGGCCGACGTGCGCGTCCCGATGCCCTCCGACAGCACCGAGCAGGAGGCGCAGGCCGAGGGCTACGACGTACTGCTGCGCGGCTGCCTGCTCACCCGCAAGTGCACCGACTTCACCGTCTGGGGCTTCACCGACAAGTACTCCTGGGTGCCGTCCACCTTCGAGGGCGAGGGCGCGGCCAACCTCTTCGACGAGAACTACAAGGCCAAGCCCGCCTACAGCGCCCTGCGCGACGACCTGCTGCTCGTCGCGGGCCGGCACTGAACACGGAGAGGGACAGGGAGAGCAGGATGGACAACGACACCCCGCGGCCCGCCAGCCGCAGATCGGTTCTCGGCCTCGGCCTCGGGCTCACCGCACTCACCGCGACACCGCTCGGCTCCCTCGTGGGGCTCACCGGCGAGGCGTCGGCCACCGGGCACGGCCCCGCCGCCCGGCCCACCGACCCCGGCGCGTACATCGCGTTCACCGCCTCGCGCGGCAGCTTCCCGCTGGTCAGGCGCGGGCGGGCGACGCCGGTCCTGGTCAGCGACCGCGACTGGCCGGGCGTCGTACGGGTCGCGGGCGACCTCCGCGACGACATCGAACGCGTCACCGGTGTCCGCCCCGCCCTCGCGCACGGGGCGGTCCCGAAGGCCCGCGAGATCACGCTCATCGGGACCGTGGGCCGCAGCCCCCTCATCGACCGGCTCGTCGCCGACGGCCGGCTCGACGTCTCCTCGATCCGGGGCAAGTGGGAGACCAGTCTCCAGACCGTCGTCGACGAGCCGTTCCCCGGAGTGGAGCGCGCCTTCGTCATCGCGGGCAGCGACCAGCGCGGGACCGTCTTCGGCACGTACGACGTCTCGCGGGGGATCGGCGTCTCGCCCTGGTACTGGTGGGACGACGTCACCCCCGTACACCGCGACGAGATCCACGTACGGCCCGGACTCCACACCCAGGGCACCCCGGCCGTGAAGTACCGCGGCTTCTTCATCAACGACGAGAACCCGGCCCTCGGCACCTGGGCGCCCGCCCACTTCGGACCCGGCAAGGCCCCCGGCTTCGAGGGCGGCTTCAACGCCGGCTTCTACGCCCGGGTCTTCGAGGTCATGCTCCGGCTCAAGGCCAACTACCTGTGGCCTGCCGTCTGGGGCCGCGCCTTCGCCGAGGACGACCCGCTCAACCACGCCACCGCCAAGGCGTACGGCGTGGTCATGGGCACCTCGCACGAAGCGCCCATGATGCGCGGCATCGAGGAGTGGAACCGGCACGCCGTCGCCGCCGTACGCGACAGCGACGGGAACATCACCACCCCCGGCCACGACCCCTACGGCGGCACCGGCGAGTGGTCCTTCCGCCGCAACGCCGCGGCGCTGAAGGCGTACTGGGCGGAGGGCATCCGCCGGATGAAGGACGAGGACTTCGAGGGCGTCGTCACCCTCGGCATGCGCGGCAACGGCGACGTCAGCCTCCCCGACGGCGACGGCATCGAGCTGATGACCGAGATCATCGCCACCCAGCGCCAGATCCTGGCCGAGGTCTCCGGCCGGGACGTCACCACGATCCCGCAGGTCTGGACGCTCTACAAGGAGGTCCAGCGCTACTGGGACCGGGGCCTGCGCGTCCCCGACGACGTCACCGTGGTCCTCACCGACGACAACTGGGCCAATATCCGCAAACTCCCCGACCCCGCCGAGAAGCCGAGGCAGGGCGGTTACGGGCTGTACTACCACTTCGACTACGTCGGCGTCGGCCGCAACTACAAGTGGGTGGACACCACATCCCTGCCCAACATGTGGGACCAGCTCCACCAGTGCGCGGCCTACGGCAACCACGGTCTGTGGGTCACCAACGCCGGCGACCTCAAGGGCAACGAGCTGCCGACCCAGTTCTTCCTGGAGTACGCCTGGAACCCGGAGCGCTGGACCCTGGACCGGCTGCCCGAGTGGGAGGAGACCTACGCCCGGCAGAACTTCGGCGAGAAGCAGGCCGACGAGATCGCCTCCGTCCTGCGCACCTACGCCCGGCTCCAGGCGCGCCGCAAGCCCGAACTCCTCAACCGCCGGATCAGCCTCGACCCGGCCAAGGACCCCGCCACCGACAGCTCGGCCGTCGTGTACGACGACCGGGCGTCGCCGTTCGGCCTCGTCCACTACCGCGAGCTGGAACGCGTCACCGAGGAATGGCGGCTCCTCGGGGAGCAGGCCGAACGGATCGGGCGCCGGCTGCCCGCGTCCGCCCAGGACGCCTGGTACGAACTGGTCGGCTACGAGGTGGCGGCCACGGCCAACCTGTACGCGCTGCGCGAGGCGGGGTTCACCAACCTCCACTACGCGGCCCAGGGCCGGGCCCTCACCAACACCCTGGCGGCCACCGCCGAGGCACGGCTCGCCGACGACTTCGCGCTGGCCGACCGCTTCAACGCCGAGATCGCCGGCGGCAAGTGGCAGGGCTTCCAGACCCAGCCGCACATCGACTACGGCGACATCGACCGCTACGGGCCCAACGCCCCCTGGCAGCAGCCCGAGATCGACAACGTGGCTCTGAAGGACGTGCTCTTCCCGGCCGTCACACGTATCGACCTGCCCGCGCGGGCGGGGATGGGCGTCGCCGTGGACGGCTCCACCGCCTGGTGGCCGCACGAGACCGCACCCGCCGTGCTGCCGGTGTTCAGCCCGTACCAGACCCGGCCCGCCCAGTACATCGAGGTGTTCAACCGGGGCCGCGCGCCGTTCGACTACCGGGTGCGGACCGGCGCCCCCTGGCTGACCGCCGACCGGGTGCGCGGCCGGGTGGACACGCAGGACCGGATCACCCTGCGCGTCGACTGGGACCGGGCGCCGAAGGGGGTGACCCGTGTCCCGGTCACGGTCGGCGGGCCGGACGGAACGGAGGTCGTGATCACGGCGGTGATCGACCGCCCCGCGCTCTCCCGCGCCCGGCTCGGCGGCTTCGTCGAGGCCGGGGGCTATGTGTCCATCGAGGCCGACCACTACCACCGGGCCGTCGGCGGCGGGGGGATCGAGTGGCAGCGCATCCCGGACATCGGACGCACCGGCGCCGGGATGGAGCCCTTCCCGGTCACCGCCGCCCGGCAGACCCCCGGCGGCCGGAGCCCGCGCCTGGAATACCGGGTCAGCCTCTTCACCACCGGCCCGGTCACCCTTCACACGTACCTCTCGCCCCGCAACAACCCGCTGCCGACCGACGGGCTCACCTACGCCGTCTCCTTCGACGACGCCGTGCCGCAGCGGGTGAACGTCACGAAGGCGACGGGGGCCGACGACGGGACCATGAACGCGCAGTGGGCCCGCAACACCTCCGACAACGTCAACGTCACCAGCACCGTCCACCGGATCGCCGCCCCCGGCACGCATGTGCTGAAATTCTGGATGGTCGATCCGACGGTGGTGCTCCAGAACCTGGTGATCGACACCGGCGGCCTCGAACCCAGCTACCTGGGTCCGCCGGAGAGCCTCCGGCTGGACTGAGCCCGGGGTCCGGAACACGGGAAGGCGCGGAAGAGATGACGAACGAGCATGAGGACACCGGAATCCTGGACATCGCCCCCGCCGGGGCGGAGGTCGGGATCCGGGTCGCGACGCCGTCCGGCGACCTCACCCTCCTGTGCACCCCGGCCCGCGCCCGGGAACTGGCCACCGCTCTCGGCTTCGCGGCGGACGAGGCCGAGAGCGGCCCG